>NZ_JAOQIO010000084.1:0-647525 GCF_025567575.1 Paenibacillus baimaensis
GTCTATGTCTTCGCTTGGAAACCAACCAACTTCCTGAACAATTTTAGTTCAACTTATATAGATGCTGATGCAGAGGCGTTTTGGAAGAGTAATCCAACATTATGGAATAAGTATAGACCGATTGGTAATGCTTTGATGGAAGAAAAATTTAATGAACAAACTATAATAAGTTATAATGGATCAACTGTTACCTTAGTTAATAATGAAAAAGAGTATACAGTCACTTTTGCTTCAATGAAATCAATTGAAGATACCTTTTTGACGAGCGATCCTTTAGGTGATTATAATTGGTCTGAAAGTATTAAATCAGCTATTCGTCATGAAAATGTAAAAGTTGGTATGACAAAAGAAATGGTTGTTCTCACTTGGAGAAATCCAAATGATATAAAAAAATATTCTAATAAAAATAGCTATATCGAGCAGTGGATTTACAAAGGAAATAGGGAATTTAAGTACGATTTCGTTTATTTCGATGTGTCAGGTAAAGTTACTAGCGTTCAGGAATAGATAGAGTTGACAATTAGGTCCTATGCCAAGAACTTCCTAAAGAGGAGGTTCTTTTTTTACACATTTTGACTCACTTAGACAGAAAAATAAGGGCTAGTAGAATGAAGAGATCAGAGCGAAAGGATCGCGGAAAATTAGTGTCTTTGCTTCAATAAGTTTATCTGAACAGGATCAGTCCTAGTCTAAAGCCTAGGTTCAGACCCTCCCTAAGACGGTTATGTCAGGCAAATAAGACGGATATAATGGATTTATAACTTAGAGCGTGACTTATGAAACCAAAGGAAGTGTTTGAATATGAAAACAATAGAAGCGACTGCAAAAGCGCCAACAGGTAGAGTGAGTTGGGTGCTTTTTAATCCAAAAACCTATGCAACGATCCTCTTTTTATTGCTGTCTCTCCCGTTAGGGATTATCTATTTTACAGTAGCGATAACGGGACTTGCACTATCAATCGGTTTAACTCCAATATTTATCGGAATACCGCTGTTTTTTGGAGTAGCTAAGCTGATGAATGGGATTGTAAATTTTGAACAAAGCATGATTAGACAAATTTTAGGTTTACCGACTCCTCCTGTTTCGTATACCTACAATCAACAGTCTGAGGCTGGGCAGAACTGGTTGATGCGAATGGTGAGAGATTTTGACAGTGGGCTATTCATTCGAAATCTGCTGCTCGTATTACTAAAATTTGTAACAGGCATTGTCTTTTTTGTTATTATGGTAACGGTGATTTCACTAGGACTAGGACTTATTGCTCTTCCAGTCGTGCATATCATTTTGATGAATGAAATGCAGCTTGATATATTAGAGAATAACTTGTTTAGTTATTTTCATATAGATTGGACCTATAATCAGCAATATATGCTGTACGTAGGCGTTGGCCTTGTACTTTTCTGGATCGCGCTTCGCGTTGTGAATGGGCTCATGCAAATTCAGCGCAGAATCATGTATGTGGATGAGCCATATCAGCAGCCGCCAGTGCCAGTGGAAGCACAAATACATGCGCCGGTTCAGTCGCAATATTATGAGTACCAAGGATCAGCCCACTCAAGGGATGATGCAGCCAGCCTATAGAGAGCTTTAGAGCTCTCTTTTTTTGATGTTTGAAACTCTCTACTCAGGGCGTCCAATTTCCCTATTGCAAAAAGGGATGTATGAAGTGACGTTCGAAGGAACGGGCAATGTAGGTTTTTACGTGAAAAATTAATAATCAATTAAATCCGTAACACCTCCATTAAACAACTTTATTTATTTTTCAGGAAAATGAATTCTCTTTTTTCTCAAACAAAACCTAGCATATGATTAAACATCTTTATTTCATCTTGCCATTGTTAAGGACTTACATATCAAGGGCCTCGGCAACCTTGGCCAAATTAGTCATTGTAATATCCTTTTCACCACAAAAATAAACTATGAAGGGAGCTTATTATTAGAGCAAAAAAATTGTATGTCATAAAAAAAGCTTGCTTTTGTGCATATACACATATATATTGAATACATGAATGATCTTGGACCTTTATCCTGTCACTGTTTAGTCGCGCGGCAAATGACCCGGTACGTAACAAAACTGTATGAACGTCATCTTGAACCGTCTGGAATAACTTCGACTCAATTAGCGATACTAAACTTCATTGAGCGCCATCAGGAACTGACAATGAATGAGCTGGCCGAGATGCTGCTGATGGATCGCACAACTTTAGTGCGCGCCCTGAAGCCTTTGCAAATTCAAGGTTATGTATTGACCACTCGTCATCTCAACGAGCCGCGTCGGCACTTGCTCTCTCTGTCGCCGAGCGGATGCCTCAAAATCGAAGAAGCAATGCCTTTATGGGAAGCAGCGCAACATGAATATGAAACTGAAATTGGTTATGAGCACGCACGCGCTCTTCGAAACGACTTGTTGAGGATCACGGGAGCACTGTGAAACGTCTCCCGATGATTTATTTACTTCAAACTGTGCATATACACATTTTGATTCAGCTGGGATGACATTTCCATTGTAATCATTCGCTGTAGCAGGGGGATCTAGCATCATTCAAAATTCATTTCGAGGGAGTATCAACTCATGACAAAATTACTAGAAGGGAAGATGGCTGTTAGTACTGGATTTTTTCGTTTTAAATTAACTTAATTTTTTTTAACTTTTTGAGAACGATAGTTCTCAAAAGGATTGAGACAAGATTGAATAAGCTGGTGACGATAAAAAGCAATAATTGAGTACACTAAAGAACAAACAAAAAAGGAGTAGTGACATGGATATTTCTAAACAAGTTGCAATTATCAGTGGTTCTAACCGAGGTCTTGGCAAGAATTTGGCCCAGGAGCTTCTTAAAAGAGGAGCTAAAGTATATGCTGGAGCGAGGAATCCAGCTTCAATTGATTTGCCAGGCGCTATGCCGCTTCAACTCGATATTACAGATCCCGAATCCGTGGCCGCCGCTGCAGCCGCTGCTGGCGATGTAACCCTTCTGATCAATAATGCCGGTACATCAACAGGAGCTGACCTTTTGACGGGTAAGTTTGACGATATTAACTTGGAATTCAACACGCATGTTTTTGGCACATTATCTATGATTCGTGCCTTCGCACCGATAATTGAAAAAAATGGAGGGGGGACGATACTAAACATTTTATCTGTATTATCTTGGTTCAGTATTGGCAATGAAGGAGCTTATTCTGCTGCTAAATCAGCCGAGTGGGGAATGACGAATGCATTACGTTTAAGTTTAGCCTCAAATAATATTAGAGTTGCAGGACTTCACGTTGCTTTCATGGATACGGACATGACAGCCAACGTCAAAGCACCGAAGGCAGATCCAAGGGATATTGCGAAAATCGCAATAGATGGAGTTGAGTTAGATCTATATGAAATTATTGCTGATGATGTAAGTAAAAAAGTGAAAGAGGGACTATCTGGAGAAATTTCTTCTTTGTACCCACAATTATTTCAATAAATTTGCCGAGAAAACTTCTAAAACAAAGAGTTACGGGTAGAAAAGCAATTCCCGAAATTGTCGAGACATTAATCAAACAACGTATTAAAGTATAAAAAGCCGCCTCCAATCCCAGGATCATTATGGATTTAGAGGCGGCTTTCTGTATTGTTTGGGACGGTTACTTTCTGCTATACATTACCGCCTTAATCGCTAGTAAAATAAGCAAGACAATCGAAGCTTTCCAAAGCACGGCTGTTTATTGTTATTAAGAATAAGCAGGGACAGACAATTGACTTCTCGGAGGTGAAGATAACACTTGGGATGTCGCGATAATGGAGTTTGTTGAATTGCTCATTATTATATTACTGACATACTGTTGTCAACATTATACGTTTACCATTAGCTGTAGGAAAGGAGAGCGGTACTAATCGACAGTCAAGTCGACGGCATATGGAAACGAACGATCCTTTCAAGTGAAGAAAATATAGATAATCAAGGAGGAGTCCATGAAATACGCTTATGCTTATGTGCTAGATACGATGGCGGATTGGGAGCTTGGCTTTGTAATTGCAGAGCTCAACTCGGGTCAATATTTCAAAAGTCGAGGGAGCCGTATTCCTGTCAAAATGGTTGGGGCTTCCAATCGTCCGATCACGACAAAGGGCGGCATGACGATCCTACCGGATCTGACGGTAGATGAGATCACGCATGAAACATCCGCGATATTGCTCTTGCCGGGGGCAGACAATTGGAATGATCCCGAACATGCGCCAGTTGTCGAAAAAGCAAAACAACTGCTGGACGTCGGCGGCAATGTTGCAGCAATATGCGGAGCGACCACCGCACTTGCCAATTCCGGTTTATTGGATGATCGTCAACACACGAGCAACAGTCTGGAGTATTTGACTCTGTTCTGCCCCACATACAAAGGCGCTGCCTGTTATAAAGACGAGAAGATCGTTGCAGATGGCAGCAATCTTATCACAACCGGTGCTGCCGGCGGACTTCTATTAGCGCGTGAGGTTATTGCGCTGCTGGATCTATTTAAAAATGAAACGTTAGAAGCGTGGTATAACTACTTCAATACTGGCGACTGTAAATATTTTTATACCATGATGGAGACGCTGCAAGAGAGCAATTCATCCATCAGAAATTAAATTCCCACCAATATTGTTATAAGAATAAAAAAGTCATCACAAATTAGGTTAGTTTAAGTGATAATTGTTGAGTTATCGCTTAAACTAACTTATATTTATGTTAAGGAGGGAATTTATGAATCAAGAGGAACGATTAATAAGTATCTTAAATTATTTAGAACTGCATAAAACGATTAATATTAAACAAATATGTGAGAAGTTCAACGTTTCTCGGGATACAGCCAGACGAGATATTGTAAATCTGACTAATCAAAATTTAGTAACCAGGACATACGGTGGAATTGCAATACCCTCTTTTCATAAGCAAATTGAGGATTATCAGGAACGACTTCAAATCGAGCCATTTTCAAAAAATTTACTTGGTAAAGCTGCTGCAAATATGATAAATGACTCGGATTTGGTATATTTGGACATTTCTACGATGGTAAACTTTATACCTCAATATTTGGAATCAAAAGAAGTTACAGTTGTTACAAATTCAATTGATTGTGTGTACGAACTGGTGCAATCAGATAAAGCAACCATTCATATTTTAGGCGGTATAGTGAACAAATCATCACGACATGTTTCTGGTTACTCTGCTATTGAGAAGTTAAGTGACTTTAACTTTAATAAAGTGTTCATTGGAACTGCTGGAATTACAGAAGATGGCATTTATTATGGTTTTGAAGAAGATATTTACTTTAAGCGAGAGTTAATAAAGAATGCGAATCACGTCATTTTATTAGCTGATTACACGAAGTTTAATAAACATCATAAATATAAAGGGCTGCCATATAGTTCAATTCATACAATAATTACGGACAAAACGCTACCAGATAATCTTAATAAAGTTATTTCGAAAAATGGCATAGAGATTAAAGTCGTGAACAAAGAATAGATCAGTTTTGGTTTCTAAAAGTAAATGAAGAGGAGTGTTGGTAATGCCTGAATATAACACTGTAATATTTGATGTTGATGGTACATTGATTGACACTGAAAAAGCGGTCTTAGCTTCGCTTCAGAAATTGTTAAGCATAGATTATAACAAAGATATTGATCAATCAGATCTCAAATTTGTACTAGGAATTCCAGGCGCTATTGCATTACCACAACTCGGAATTACTGACATTGCTGAAGCAAATGAGAGATGGAATTATTTCATGAAGGACTTCTTTCATACAGTTACTATATTCGATGGTATTATTGATTTAATGAACAGGCTAGGTAATATAGGTATACAACAAGGGATTGTGACTTCAAAAACAAAGATTGAACTACAAAACGATTTTGTCCCGTTTGATCTGATGAAATATTTATCACATGTTGTTTGTGCAGATGATACTGCAAAACATAAGCCTAATCCAGATCCATTACTAAAATTTTTAGGGATTTCAAACGCTAATCACGAGGCTTCAATTTATATTGGAGACACTATTTATGATTATGAATGTGCTCGCGATGCTGGCATTGATTTTGGTTTAGCTTTATGGGGATGCAAGAATCATGAGCATATACCTGCAAAATATAAGTTTGTTAAACCGCAAGACCTACTTAAGATCATATAGATAGGCGGTACAGGGGAGCCTATACGAAAGTTGATTGGAGGCTAAAGACATGAACGAGCAGATGGTCGTTGAACAGTTCAAACAGGCGATCATGAGCAATGATACGGTCGCGACGAGCCGATGCCTAAACGAGCATCCCTTTCTCGTCAAGCAAATTAACGAGCCGTGGTTTGCCTTCGATACGCCCGCGATCGTCGCCGCAGCGGCAAACGGGAACCGAGAAGCCGTGGACGTATTGCTTGCGTACGGCGCTGATTTGCATGCAAAAAGCAGCTGGTGGGCTGGAGGATTCGGGGTTTTGCATCATGACCATCATGAGCTTTCCCGATATTTGATTGAACGAGGAGCTCCCGTTGATATACACGCGGCCGCAGCGCTGGGCATGTTGGATACTGTGAAAGAAATGGTCGAGATGAATCCCGCCGCCGTCAATCAGCGCGGACCCGATGGACAGGTTCCACTTCATTTTGCAACTGAACCTGAAATCATTGATTTTCTGCTCGCTCACGGCGCCGATATCGATAGGCGCGATATCGATCATGGCAGCACACCAGCTCAATGGGCGATCGATAACACGGCAAAATGCAGGTTTCTCATTGAGCGTGGCTCGGCAGCGGATATTTTTATAGCGATCCATATCGGAGATCCGGAGCTGGTCCGCTCTTTCATTCGTGCTGACCCCGAGTGCCTTCAAGCTCAAGTCGGACGGGGTAGTTTCACGTCCGGCGATTCAAACGGGGGACACATCTACACGTACAAAATAGGCGCAAATACGCGACCGTTCTATCTTGCGGCGCGCATCAATCATCCCGAGATTGTGGATCTGATCTCGAAGCATAGTCCTTCAAATCAGCGTCTGCTACTTGCCTGCATGCAGGCCGATCCGGCGGCTGTGCAAACTCTGCTTGAGCAGGATTCAAAACTGGTACAGTCGCTCTCGCCCGAGGATCTAAGCTTAATTGCCGATGCCGCATGGAACAATGAGGTTCAAGCTGTTCGTACGATGCTCGAAGCCGGGTTCCCTGCCGATTCCCGCCGCGATGACAAGGATTTTACGGCGCTTCATAACGCAGCTATGCGAGGAAACAACAAAGTGGTACAGTTGCTGCTTGCCTACGGCGCATCCGTTCATCTAACCCACGGTTACGGAGGCAAAGCATTGGACAGCTGCATGTGGGGATCCGTTCACTTTCGAGATCTGGCTGGGGATTATTCGGCAGTGGCGGAGCAACTCATTCAAGCCGGCGCTCCCTTGCCCAACGAAGCGTCGGGCAGTGAAGAAGTAAAGGAAGTGCTAGCGCGTCACGGAGTCAGGGTCATGAAAGGACAGGATAGTTCGAATTAATATTTAAGGCTTTATTTTCACAGGACACCGGTAACACTCAGGGCGATTTTCTCATATGCTGATTCGAGGAGGGATCACCAGTGCCCTGGCAGCAGAAAGCCATGTCTTTGATCGGCCGACCGGTAGGTGTTTCCTTGGCGACCGGCCAAGGGGTTTCCGGTATTTTATGCGGAATGCATAATGGCCAAATATTTGTACTTCAATATATGTACCACTCCCAATTTGCAACCATGCACTATACTTTTGCACAGGTTCAGGATATTCATCCTTTTCCGTCCTGCTATCCGCACCCTACATGATATTAAAACGAAAGCGTCCTTCTCTTAATAGAGAGCAGGACGTTTTTTATTTGTACTATTTGTTCCATCGAAGAAGTCAATAAGCCCATCCGTTAATAGTCGATGAGAGCTGCTAATAAATCGATCCGTACAGTAGATGAGCTCCAGATGACGTACAGGCGTTGGTCCTGTAAATGGTATAGCTACAATATCGGTGCGTTCTGGATGCTGTTTAAGCAATTCTTTAGGCTGTATAGTAGCACCTACACCAGCAGAAACTAATTGTAACAGTGAAATGGCTGAACTGGTCTCCATAACTGTAGCTAATTCAATCCCCTCAATTATGCAAACCTTATCAACCAAATCACGACCCAGAAAGCCTTTCGGATACATAACTAATGAATGCTGCTCCAGTTCTTGCAGCGTGATCTCCTTCCTGCTAGCGAGCTCGCTTGCCGAATTAGCGTATAGATAATAGGGCTCTGATCTCAGCGGAACTTGTATTAATCTTTTATCAGGTGGACCTTGTATTCCAATACCGATATCGACTTTATGGTTAAGGACCTCTTCTTGTACATGTATAGTAGAGAAAACTTGCAGCTGGATGTCAGGATATTTCATCTTAAATTGAACGAACAGTGGAACAAGCTGAAAATCCAAATCAGAGGGCAGCACGGCTAGCCGAATGGTTCCCCGTTCGCCAGACAGGAGTTCTTTGATAGCATCTTTGGCATCCTGTTCGGCTTGGAGCATCTTCACTCCATACAGCCGCAGGAGGTTGCCGGCTTCAGTTGCGACAACCTTTTTACCGATGCGATCAAAAAGCGGTGTTCCCAATTCCGCTTCAAGTATGCGAATTTGCTGACTTAATGTAGGCTGTGAGATTCCAAGCTTTTCGGCAGCCTTTGTGAAATGAAGATGCTCAAATACGGCCATAAAGTATTGTATATTTCGAGAGTCCATGCAACGACTCCTTTTATCGATAGTTTTTTACTATCATAATAATATAAATTATAGGATTGAACAATGATATTTGAGTCGATATACTTGATTGAGTGTTACACAGCTAAGAAGGAGGGAGGCAGCGCATATGAAGAATTATTATTTATTGTTAGCCATATTTATCGCAGCTTTAAATCTAAGACCGATTATTACATCTGTTGCCCCTTTAATTGGTACTATGCAAAGTGATCTGGGAATGAGTGGACTAACAGCAAGTCTGCTAACTACATTTCCTGTGTTATGCATGGGGATTTTTGCACCCGCGGCAACCGCACTACGTGATCGAGTAGGTCTTGAGCGTACCATTTTTATTGCTTTAATACTAATTACTGGGGCAACCGCATTGCGGGGCGTAGTTAGCTCAGTCTTTATATTGGTTGTAAGTGCTCTAGTTGGCGGAATCGGGATCAGCTTGGCAGGACCTCTGCTGTCCGGATTTATTAAAAAGTATTTCCCCACAAAGCCCGGTATTGTGAGTATTTATTCCGCATCCATGACCGTAGGGGCCGCATTGGCTTCTGCATTTTCTATTCCTATATACAATCGAAGTCATCACAGCTTAACGTTGACCTTGTCATGCTGGGCCATTTTAGGCGTTCTTGCAGTAATCGTGTGGTCGGTTTTTCTTCGAAATAGAGCTAATAAAGAAAGCTTAGTACGTTCCAAGCTTCCTATCCGTAATAAAGGAGCTATTCTGTTAACGATATTTTTTGGATTAATGGCAAGCATATTTTATTCTCTTACGGCATGGATTTCACCGATAGCACATAGCTTTGGGTACAGCCCGGCAAGCTCGGCTATGCTCCTTACGGTCTTTACTATTATTCAAATTCCTGTATCATTAACGATTCCCTTTTTAGTATCCAGAACGGGTAAACGAAGGTTTTTTCTAATCTTTTGCAGTGTGTCTGAGCTGGTAGGGATTGTTATGCTATTACTCCATCTGCCAATGCTGCCAGCTGTAATATTCCTCGGAATTGGAGCAGGAGGATTATTTCCACTAGCCCTTATGCTGCCGATTGTCGAGACGGATACCCCGGAGGAAGCTGGGGCATGGTCGGCGATGTCTCAGTGCGGCGGGTACCTTATAGGTGCGATGGGTCCATTATTAATTGGAGTGATTTATGACAGCAGTGGAAGCTATATGGCTGCGCTTCTCGCCATGCTTGTAATTATTGTTGCGATGATCGGAGTACAACTGCTTATCACCAGCCGTAAAACTGTAGGTCACACAAGCGCCTAGTTCCTTTTCCCGATAAATAAAGTAAATGCCAGTTACCCTCAATTCCGAAGAATGAGGGTAACTTTTTGTATATTAGCGAGCTTTGTCTGGAAGGGGGACAGGCTCTGCCAAGCCCAGCTCGTATTTGCCTACAGCTTCCCGTCTGCGATCGACCGGATCATGCAGGGTTAGCGTTCTGGCGTTGCGGTAATAAAGATCGAAACCGTATTTTTGCGTTGCCGAGGAAGCTCCCATAACCTGAAAAATCGAATTCGTTACATCTAGCGAGACCTCGGTTGCTGTAATCTTGGCATGGGAAGCGGCAATATGAATGCTGCTGCGCAGGTCGGGATACGTCATATATGCCAGCAGCATTCGAGCGGCGCGAATGACCGATTGTTGTGCAGAGGCGAGCTTGGTCGCCATATCGGCTACGCGCAGCTGAATAAAAGGATCTTCAGAAGCATGCGCATGCTCGCCCCAAGGACGAGCGCGGTCTTTAACGTAATTCAGCGCGTCACGATAAGCGCCCTGAGCCATGCCGACGAACTGGGCTGCGAAGTTGATCTGGAACTGAGCCGCGAAATAATCGGCGCATTCCTGGTAACTGCCGGGCTTCCCGAATAAATGCTCGTTCGGAATCCATACGTTGTCTGCCGTCACATGGCCGCTGCCCGTACCCCGTTGTCCGATCCCGTTCCAGTCATCGGTTATGGTAACGCCGGGTGCGGACAACTGAACAATGGGCATGACATAACGGTCATCCTGTGTGCCTCCCACATCCCCGGACACCGAGCGCCAAAATGCCCATTTGGAGCCGGTAGACGAGGTGGCGAACTGCTTGCTGCCGGTCAGTCGATAGCCGCTGCTGCCGTCGGCTTGTCGAAGCGTGCTGTCAAGCTGAAAGCGATTCGGTCCGGCCTCACTGCCGAAGCTGGCAAACAAATGGCCATCCAATGCCTCCTGGAAAAAGTATCTCTGCTGCGCCTCATTGCCCATGGCATGAACGAGCTGCACACCCGTATGATGCAGCGTAAACACCTGCGAGGTCGAGGAGCACCAGGAAGCAATTTCCATTAATGCGAGCGCGAGCATCAAGGTGTCACCGTATACGCCTGCCCCTGAACCGCCTGAGGCTTTGGGTACACACAAGCCTGTTAAACCGGCTTGCCTGAGTGCGTTGATACCAACAGTCGGAAAAGTTCCGTCGCGATCGGTTTGTCGTGCTGCGGGTCCAATCTGTGTGCGCCCGATTCTGCGTATTCGCTGAACGAGATCGTACTGCTCGTTCGTATATTCGAATTGTTCGACACGGCTGGCGTGATCATCAAAGCTGAACATGTGACTTCCCTCCGGGTACATTCATTGATTTTATCGACCCAAGAGCATTAACTCAAGCGGCTGGCGTCACGATAGACCGCGCCTGGATGATGATGAGGCAGCTTGGCTACGCCTTGGCCGAACAAGCGCTCACGGAACGTGCCCGGTGCGTAATCCTTTTTGAAAATTCCTCTTTCCTGCAAAATAGGCACAACCAAATCGACGAAGTCGAGATAAGAGTCAGGCAGTATATAAGGCTCCAGATTGAACCCGTCAACATCGGTTTCTTCCACCCAACGCTCGATTTGGTCGGCTATTTTATCCGGTGTGCCGATGACCGTCAGCCCGCGAAATCCTTTGGTAGAAAAATCGTCGATCACATCCTGAACCGTTTTGCGGCTTTGGCTGTGCTTGGTAAAGCGATCGGTATGGGTTTGTCCCTGCTCGGTATGGATATTTTCAAAAAATGACTGCGGGTCCAACTGCGTCAAATCGATTCCCGTTACGCTCTGGTAGCTGAGCAGGGTCGCTTCCTTGCTTTTGTAATGCTCGTATTCCTTATATTTGCGCTGCGCTTCTTCCTCTGTACGGCCGACGATGGCTGAGAGTCCGGTGAAAACTTTAATGAAGCTTGGATCTCTGCCGTACGATTGGGCAATATTGCGGATATCCTTGACTTGATCGCGCAGCACCTGTGTTGTCGGTGCTTTAAGGAAAACACCTTCGGCGTGCCGTGCCGCAAAGGCTCTTCCGCGGGCAGAGCTACCAGCCTGAAATAAGACCGGGGTACGCTGTACCGACGGCTCTGTGCCGTGATAGCCGGTCAATTTGAAATATTTGCCGTCGTGGACGATTTTGTGAACCTTGGCAGGGTCGGTGTAGACGCGGTTTTCCCTGTCCATACGTACAGCATCATCGTCCCAGCTGCCTTCCCACAGCTTGTAGCTCAGCTCCAGATATTCATCAGCGATATCATACCGTTCATCATGGGGAACAAACACATCACGTCCGAACAAATCGGCAGCGGCTTTACTACTGGTCGTTACAACATTCCAGCCAATTCTTCCCTTGGTTACATGATCAAGCGTAGAGAAGCGGCGTGCATTGGCATAAGGCGCTTCATAGGTTGTTGAGGTTGTCATCGTAAACGCAATATGCTGGGTAGAAACAGCCAAAGCCGGGATGATCAGCATGGGATCGTTCGAGGGGGAGCCGGAAGCTTCGCGGAATGCCAGCTCCTCTTTTTGCTTCGGATAGCCGTACGAATCGGCGAAAAACATAAAATCAAATTTACCTCGTTCCAAAATTTGCGCAATCTCGATCCAGTAGTTGATGTCCTTGTAGTTCACCCGATTTTGATTGGGATGTGTCCAGATGCCTTGGGTCAAATGATTGATGCCGTTGACTTCAAAAACGCCGAGATGAATTTGCTTCATGGGGATTCCACCTTTATCCATTGTATTTAAATTGAGTTAACCGATTGGAATAATAAATAATTTCGTATCAAAAGCATAAAACATAGGTCATGATTTGTAAAATTGAAAAAAGCAAACAGCAAATTTAGTAATTATAAATTGACTGAGGCTTTTCTGTTAAAAGTATGGATAATCGGTCAGTTTATATTTTATAAACAGAACGATTAGTTTTTCCAATTATACATATCGGATTGGATGAATTATTATTGCGTTATGCAAAACCAGAAAACAGATTCACATCGATGATGTGGAATAAGGGGGTTAGCTGCGATGAGTACGACTTTGCAAGCGGGCTATGAGCTGCCTGAAGCTTTCAAGGCACAGGTGATTGAATGGCGGCGGTATTTGCACCGGAATCCGGAGCTCTCGTTTCAGGAATTCAAGACGGCCGAATTCGTTGAGGAAACACTTCGAGGTTTTGGTGGACTCGAAATCAGCCGTCCAACACCGACCAGCGTACTGGCGAGGCTGATCGGGCCGCGTCCCGGCAAGGTGCTGGCAATTCGCGCCGATATGGATGCGCTGCCGATCCAGGAGGAGAATGAGCTGGAATTCGCATCCGCCGTGCCAGGTGTCATGCATGCCTGTGGCCATGACGGCCATACGGCTATGGTACTGGGCGTCGCCAAGTTATTGACTTCGAGGCGAGAGCAGCTGAGTGGAGAAATCCGATTCATATTTCAGCATGCTGAAGAAATGCCGCCTGGCGGAGCACAGGAAATGGTGGATGCGGGAGTGATGGAAGGGGTGGATTTCGTTGTCGGCAGCCATCTCAGCTCGAAGCTTGCGATTGGCCGGATCGGTATCGCATATGGTGCGATGATGGCTTCACCCGATAATTTCACCATCACCATTCGCGGAAAAGGCGGACATGCGGCTGCTCCTCATTTGACGGTCGATCCGATTATCATCGGAGCCCAGGCTGTTATCAACCTGCAGCATATCGTTTCCCGCAATATTGATCCTATGGAGCAGCTGGTCGTATCCGTAACGCAGTTTATCGGCGGCTCAGCCAATAATGTAATTCCGGGGACGGTCAAGCTCGGAGGTACGGTACGCAGTTTTGATCCCCATATACGCAGCGCGGCTCCCAAGCATTTTCACAGGATTCTACGTGGGATTACCGAGGCGCATGGAGCCGAATACGTGCTGGAATATGAATATGGCTATAGTCCAGTGCTGAACGAACAGGAAATTACGCGTGTTGTCGAACAAGCTGCCGTTGATTTATTTGGACGGGAAGCCGTTGTGCATATTCCACCCAGCATGGGAGGGGAGGATTTCTCTGCTTACCAGCAGGTAACGCCGGGCGTGTTCTTCAATATCGGGGCCGAGAATAAAGACAAAGGCATCGTCTACCCTCACCACCACCCAAGATTCACTGTAGACGAGGATGCCTTGGCTATGGGTGTGCAGGTATTTCTGCGGACTGCTGATAAGCTGCTGGATTGGTCTGAATAATTTATTTTTTAATAGCATTACAACATTGGGTACAGGAGGCAATTAAATATGTCAGCACAGCCAAAAATCGTTTTATGGAGCAAGCAGGAATGTCCTTATTGCGATCAGGTCAGGAATTATTTGAAAGCAAACCAATACGAGTATGAGTCCATCGATGTGGAAGGACATGATATCCTAAGGGATGTGCTCGAAGCCAAGTACAATATTCGCCGTATCCCTGTAACGGAAATTGGTGGCGACGGCCAATATCAAGCCGTGTTTGGTGCCGATTTAACGCGCCTGGCTGAAGTGCTGGAAGCCTCGAAATCATCCAGCTCATAACGCCGGTTCATATTACGATTTTAAGGCTGCCGTACGGCCTGAAGTCAAGCAGAAAGACTGTTCCGTCAGGCTATGATGGAACAGTCTTTCGTTTTGTCCCCAATTAGTCTCAGGCCATTCGGTAAATCATACTCGAATGAGCCACTTTATGCCGAGAAATGAGAAACTGCTCGACTTCCTCCATAAAACGGACGACAGCTGTTCCTTGTGGGGGATCGTATCGCCTTCTCAATATTCCGATTTGAAACGCTTCCTGAAGATCGACGATTGGCTTGAGCAGCGTTCCCGGAATTTCCGGATAAATCGCTACTATCGGTGCCAGTGCAATACCGAGATTAGCCTGCACGTAGTATTTGAGCGAGGAGATGTTGGCGACCTCGATGCTTTTGTGCAGCTCATCGATTTTTTCGGATATGATGGATTCCACTTTAATACGTATCGGGCAGTTGCCCATCGTCATCAAAAACTTCTCGTTTTTCAATTCCTTGACTGTGATTTCTTTCTTGTTGGACAAATGGTGGGTTTGCGGAATCAACAGTGCCATCGGTTCTTTCAGAAGCGGCTTGAACTGAATTTGCAAATTGGCCTCGGGCTCGGTGCATACGGCAAAATCGATCAGATCGTTCGCAAGCATTTCGCTGAGCTTGTTGCTCGTTCCACTCATAATACTGATCTGTACCTTCGGATACAGCTTGACGAACTCGGGCAGCAGCGTGGGCATAAACTCGCTCACCCAAGGCTCGGAGCCGCCGATGCGGACAAGTCCTGCTTCACCATGCCGAAAATCGGTGATGGCATCGCACAAATATTCGTACTCCTTAAGCATTTTGTCGGCCCGTTCATAGAAAATGCGCCCTGCTTCCGTCATTTTGATCGTTTTGGCTCGAACCAAAAGCTCGACCTCCAGCTCCTCCTCCAGCTTTTTAATATGCATGGTTACCGTCGGCTGCGAGTACTGTAATGCCTCAGCGGCTTTTTGAAAGCTGCCAAGCTTGACGATCATCTGGAACGTTCGAATCATACGTATTTCCATGCTGCTACCTCCGTTATCAAGTAAATTTACGTTTTCTAAACTATTCGTTTATTTTTTTCAATTATACATAATGACGATTCTGCTTTATTATATCAAATATAAACATAATTAAAACAAGCGGATTACAGGGAATTGTGAACGAAGGAAAACAATTCGGCAAACAAGGCTTTATTTTACGCGAAACTACACTATTATGCTTCAAGGGGGAGAACAGCACATGAAAACACATCGCAAGCTTACAATTATTACTTTATTATTATCAGCCTTACTGGTTACAAGCGCATGCTCCAAAACCGACTCGGCTGCAACCGGAACCGCAAGCACTGGCGGCAAGGATACGAAAGAGGTCGCAACCGTAAGTGAAGTCAGGTACCCGCTCTCGCTCACCTTCGCCTCGTTAGATCCGCATCTGGTTCCTACGGGCGGCGTGGCCAATATCGACAGACACATTTATGAGCAGCTGGTCGCCTTCAATACGAAGTATGAAGCCATTCCGGTACTTGCTGAATCGGTTGATATTAGCAATGATGGTAAAACGTACACGTTTCCGCTGCGCAAGGGCGTAAAGTTCCACAACGGCAAGGAAATGAAGGCTGAGGATGTGGTTGCCTCGCTGAATCGTTGGAAAGAAATTACGGCCCGTGCCAAAACGTCGATAGGAGCCTCGAATTTCGAAGCGAAGGACGAATACACCGTTGTCCTGAATCTTAGCCAGCCAAGCAATGACATCCCGTCCCAGCTGGCCAGCTATTTGCAGTTTGCTGCTATAATGCCCAAGGAGGTTATTGCAGGAGCCGATGCTAAAGGTGTCAAGGAATTTATCGGCACCGGACCTTACAAGTTTGTTGAATATAAGCAGGATCAGTATGTGCACGTTGCCAAGTTCGATGATTATAAATCGGTGGATAAGCCGGCGGACGGGGTAACGGGCAAGAAAGAAGCGTTTATTAAGGATATATACTTTGATCTCGTTCCCGATACATCGACGATGTTCTCAAGCTTCTTGGCAGGCAACTATAACTTCGCCGATATTACGGTAGATAACCTGAATCAGGTGAAAAGCCTTCCGGATGTAGAGGTGCAAAAGGTTTTGTCTTCCGACTACAATGTCGTGTTCAATAAAAAGGCGCCAATTACCTCCAATCTGAAGTTCCG
This sequence comes from Paenibacillus baimaensis, assembly GCF_025567575.1. Taxonomy (NCBI): domain Bacteria; kingdom Bacillati; phylum Bacillota; class Bacilli; order Caryophanales; family Paenibacillaceae; genus Paenibacillus; species Paenibacillus baimaensis. The sequence continues at coordinate 16,760 of NZ_JAOQIO010000084.1, forward strand.
TGAAGCTATTGCCGCCGCTCTGGATGTGGAAAAAATTCTTGTCGGCTCTACCTCCGATCCGAACCTGATTCAACTGAATCCAAGCCTGATCAACAAGGACAGTACGGACTGGTACAGCGAGGCGGGCAAGGAGAAATACAATCAGAAAAATCCCGAGAAGGCCAAGCAGCTGTTGAAGGAAGCAGGCTATAACGGTGAGGAGCTGAAGCTCCTGACAACTCGCGATTCGGGTGGCGTATTTTATAACCCTACCGTGCTGGTCAAGGATCAACTTGAAAAAATCGGTGTGAAATCGAAGTTTGAGGTATACGACTTTACTACGATGATCAGCAAAAGAAGTGATCCGAGCACCTGGGATATTTATGTAGGATCATTCGCATTGCAATCCAGCCCGTCCCAGCTGCTTTATCTTGGAAAAACGTACGGCTGGCCTGAAGATGAGAAGCTGCAAAATCTGGTTAAAGCGACGACGACCGCTTTGACTAAGGAAGACAAGCGGAAAGCGGCTGATGCGCTCCAGGCTTACGAATATGAGTACCTGGCGGCCATTAAGATCGGCGATTTCGCTACCTATAAGGCAGTTCGTAAAAATGTTACGGGCTACAACTATTTTGAAGGTCCAATTTTGTGGAACACGAAAGTTCTTAAATAATCGGCGATGAAAGAGGAGAAGGGTATTGGCGATTTATTTGCTCAAACGAATTTTGCACCTGTTTCCCGTCTTGTTCATTTTATCGATTGTCGTGTTTTTCATTATTTATCTGATTCCCGGAGATCCCGCATCGGTTATGCTCGGGGATGGAGCCAGTCCGGAAATTGTTGAACAGCTGCGCGAGCAGATGGGGCTGAACACGCCCCTATACTTGCAGTATGTGCACTGGATGTCCGATGTGCTTCACGGTAATCTCGGCAATTCTTACTTTATGAAGAAGTCGGTGACGGAAACGATCATCGAGCGGCTGGGACCGACGTTATCGCTGGCGATTCTTGCGGAAATCATTGCGGTCATTATTGCTATTCCGGTAGGCATATTTGCTGCTGTGCGTCATGGCTCGGCCGCCGATAAAACGGTCACGGCGTTTTCCTTGTTCGGCATTACGGTACCGGGATTTTTATTGAGCTTGTTTTTGATGCTTATTTTCTCCGTTGAACTCAAATGGCTTCCTGTCGCAGGCTACAAGCCTTTGAGCGCGGGACTGTGGGAGCATCTGCGTCATTTGATTTTGCCGGCCGTTGCGCTTGGCGTTGTGCATTCAGCTTTTCTGGCACGCATTACCCGATCGTCGATGCTGGAGATTTTGAACGCAGGCTTTATTAAAACAGCCCGCTCCAAGGGGGTAAAGGAACGTTCCGTGATTTACAAGCATGCGCTGCGGAATGCATTTATTCCTATTCTGACGATTATCGGCCAATCGTTTGGCTCACTGATTGCGGGAGCGACGGTCACGGAAACGATCTTCAATATTCCCGGACTCGGACAGCTGCTGGTTAATTCGGTACAGCGGCGGGATTATGCAGTCATTCAGGGAGCGGTCCTGTTCGTGGCGTTCCTGACCGTCATGATTAATTTGCTGGTTGATTTGCTATATGCAGTGATTGACCCAAGAATAAGACTGAACCGTTAGCATAAAGGAGCTTGGTTATGGCAGCAGATAACGCAAAAAGCCATGCAATCGGCAGCTATACGGCACCGTCGGTAGCACCGGAGCTTGGCAAGGAGCAGCGCAGGCGAATTTTCCGAAGATTTATTACGAACACAGGAGTCGTTGCAGGCAGTGTGATCCTGTTGATCATTATTGTGCTCTCCTTATTTCCCGAATTGTTTGCCACGCATGATCCTTATTTGATTGATGTGGCAAGTCGATTTCAGAAGCCCAATGCTGAGCACCTGTTCGGGACTGATAATTTTGGCCGTGATGTATGGAGCAGGGTTGTGTACGGGGTGAAAATCTCGGCGGAGGTCGGATTCGCCGTTTCCATTGGCTCTTCGATTCTAGGCTTGATCATTGGCTTGTATGCGAGCTATTACCGGACGCTGGATCATCTGTTCATGAGAATTTCCGACGGCTTGATGGCGTTTCCTGGTATCCTGCTTGCACTTGCGATTATGGCGATGCTTGGACCGAGCATCCGTAATCTGGTCATCTGTCTGATTGCTGTCATTACGCCGCATGTAGCGCGAGTTATCCGTTCAACTGCTCTCATTATTCGGGAGCAAACTTACATCGAGGCGATGAAAGCCTTAGGCGCTTCGTCAACGCGAATCCTGTGGGGGCATATTGCGCTCAACTCCATATCTAACCTGATCGTTCAAGCCTCTTTTATATTTGTTGAAGCGATCATCGTGGAGGCGGCGCTCAGCTTCCTTGGCGCAGGCGTGCCTTTGCCTACACCGAGTTTGGGCAACATGCTGATTGACGGCAAAATGTATATTTTTAACTCATGGTGGATGACGGCCTTCCCGGGTGCAGCGATCCTCGTATTGGCGCTAGCTTTTAACTTGTTTGGTGACGGCTTGAGAGATTTTCTGGACCCGCACACGACAGCTAAGAAATAAAGTCATAACTATTTATACAAAGGGGTGAGGCTTCCTTTGAAACAAGCGCATTTGTTGGAAATCAAGGAATTGAAAACCCACTTTCATACGGAAAAAGGGCAGGTTACCGCAGTGGAGGGGATCAGCTTTCATATCGATTCTGGCGAATTCATTGGGATCGTAGGTGAATCCGGCTGCGGCAAAAGTGTTACCTCACAGTCGGTTCTCCGGTTATTTGATGAAAAAAGGACGGTACGATATGAGGGTGAGGTGCTGTATCAAGGCGAGAATTTGCTGCAGGCATCAAATGCAAGAATGCAGGCGATCCGGGGCAACGATATTTCAATGATTTTCCAGGACCCACTCAGCTCCTTGAATCCGGTGTTTACGATTGGTGACCAAATAGCCGAGACGCTGCTGCTCCATCAAAAAATCTCCCGCAGGGAGGCGCGGCAAAAAACGCTTGAGCTGCTCAAGCTGACTGGCATTTCTGCTCCTGAGCAGCGAATTGACGACTATCCCCATCAGCTTTCAGGTGGAATGCGGCAGCGAATCATGATAGCTATTGCGCTTGCCTGCAGACCTCAGCTGCTTATAGCGGATGAACCCACTACCGCACTTGACGTGACCATCCAGGCTCAAATTCTGGATTTGCTGACCGAATTAAACCGTGAGTTCGGCATGAGCGTCATGCTCATCACCCACGATCTTGGTGTCGTCGCGGAAATGTGCAGTCGTGTTATCGTGATGTATCTTGGACAAATTGTTGAGGAAGCCGGTGTGATGGAGCTGTTCACGAGGCCACTGCATCCGTACACTATCAGCTTGATAAAATCGATCCCGCGTCTGAATGGCGACCGCTTGGAGGAGCTGCATGTGGTCGAAGGAAATGTCCCATCGCTGCATCATATCCCTGCAGGGTGCCGCTTCGCAGGCAGATGCCAGTATGCAGACGAACGCTGCCGCGAAGAGGAGCCGCCATATATGCGTACGGACGACAATCATGCCGCGCGCTGCTGGTATGCCGGGCAGTTTTCGGGAGAATTACTGGACAGCATTACGGCTGAAGACGCAGCTCGGGAGGTTACTCATTATGCCGGGGATTGAGCCTCATCCTTATCAGGAACCCATTAGAACGGCACCTCTTGACCAGCAGCCACTGCTGGAAATCAGGCACCTGAAGAAATATTATAAGGCTGGCGCTTCGTTTGGATTGAACAAAAATGTGGTCAAGGCGGTGGATGATGTCTCCTTCCACTTATGGGAGGGGGAAACCTACGGTCTTGTCGGTGAGTCAGGCTGCGGGAAAAGTACTCTTGGCAAGTCGCTGCTTCGTCTTAATGACGTTACATCGGGCGAGGTGCGATTCCGCGGAACCGATATCCTGAGCTTGTCCAACCGCGCCTTGCGCCCGCTGCGCCAGCAGCTGCAAATGGTATTTCAGGACCCTTATACGTCATTGAACCCGCGTAAACGAATCGGCAGTATTCTTGAGGAATCGCTCGTGATTCATGGTATTGGTTCACGCCAGGAGCGTGAGCAGCGGATATTTGAGATTTTGGACAAGGTCGGTCTGCAGCCTGAATACTATTACCGTTATCCGCATGAGCTGTCGGGCGGGCAGCGGCAGCGGATCGGACTGGCCCGGGTGTTGATACTGAATCCGAAGATCGTCATATGCGATGAACCCGTATCTGCCCTTGACGTGATTATCCAGTCGCAAATTATTAATCTGCTCAGGAAGCTCCAGGGGGAGCTCGGACTCACCTATCTGTTCATTGCTCATGATATTAGCGTGGTTCGGCACATTTCGGATCGGATCGGTGTGATGTATCTCGGCAAGCTCGTAGAAGAGGCCGAGACCGATAGTCTGTTTCTCAACCCGCAGCATCCGTATACGAGGGCATTATTGTCGGCGGTGCCGATCGCTGATCCGACAGTCAAAAGGGAGCGGATTATACTAAAAGGCGACCTGCCTTCGCCGCTGCATCCTCCGTCCGGCTGCGTGTTTCATACGCGTTGTCCGTTCGTCATGGATGTGTGCAGGCAGGAAATGCCCATACTGCGTGAGGTATCCCCCAATCACAGGTCTGCCTGTCATTTGCAGGCTGAAATAACGAAATAATATGATATAAAAAGGAGCAAACCTGATATGACTACACTTAACGAGTATTTGGTTCAAAAAAAAGCGGCTGTAGAGGCCAGAGCTGCAAAGGCGGAAGACAACACCGAGGTCATCGTTCACCGGGCCAAGGTGCGTGCGGCCGGTAGAAGCGGTGTCCGTGAAATCAGAATCCGGGATTTTCAAATTATTAGCGATAGCCCGGACGACTTTGCCGGATATAATCTGGGACCCAGCTCACCGGAGCTGCAGCTTGGCGTGCTGGGCAGCTGCCTGACACACATAACGCTAATCCAGGCATCGATTCGCGGTGTTTCACTGGAGACACTGGAGGTTGAAGTAACGGGGGAATTGCATCCGCTTGCCGGCAAGCCTGGTTATGAAGAGATTCCCGTGTACCCGCACAATATCGCTTATACGGTTACTCTGGGTTCAACTGAAACCGATGAAACGATTCAGGCGCTGCGCGAAGCCGTAGAACGGGTATGCCCGATCTACAACCTGTTGGTGAATCCGCAAACTATCCAAGGTCAGTTCGTTAAGAAATCTTGATTGGATACTTTTAGATTTACAATTCGGTCAGTATTTGCTATCATAAGCCTAATATTCAAATGCGATGAAGAGAAAAGTAAATAAATTGATTTTTTCACAGAGAGCTCCGGTAGCTGAAAGGGAGTAAAAAATGATTTATTGAAGAAAGCCTCTGAGCTGCACATCGGAACCGGACAAAAGGGATGGTGTGACAGGAGCTCCTGTTATAGAGCTAGAGTATAAGCATTCTATGTAATGCCGTACTTGAAGAGGCTGCTATGGCGACGTATCAGCAAATCTGGGGTGGTACCACGACGAATTTAACAAATCTCGTCCCCAAGACTATAAGTCTTGGGGGTGGGATTTTTTTGTTTGCACGTAACTATCTGTAATTGAATTGTATGTACTATCCAATCAGAAGGGATGCTGGTTATGAGTCGATTAAAAGCCGCAATCGTAGGAGCAACAGGAATGGCAGGGCAGCAATTTGTTCTGGCGCTTACAGAACATCCGAATTTTGAGGTCGTCCAGATGGTTACCTCGCGCAATGCAGACAATTATGAAAAAGCCCTGATTGAAGCCAATGGCAGTTCAAGGTGGACACAGAGCTTACCCATACCTGAAGATATGAAAGGTATTCCTGTCGTTTCTTCAAAAGACTTTTCACCTGAAAAGCTGGATGTGATCTTTACAGCTGTAGAGTCAGATTTGGCAAAAGAGCTTGAGCCGTGGTTTGCTCAAACCACCCCTACGTTTTCAACAGCTTCTGCATTTCGTTATTTTGAAGATACACCGCTTTTGATCACAGGAGTTAATGATGATCACGCACAATTAGTTCAGATACAACGTATGCAGCGGGGGTGGAAAGGTTTTGTACTCCCTGTGCCTAATTGTACGGTTACAGGACTTGCAATAACGCTTAAACCTTTGCAGCAGCATTTTGGCATTAATAATGTGCTAATGGTTTCGATGCAGGCCGTGAGTGGAGCGGGAAGAAGTCCCGGAGTAAGAACGCTGGATATTCTGGATAATATTATTCCTTATATTCCGAATGAAGAAGGAAAAGTAAGAATTGAATTATTGAAAATATTGGGTGAGTTCAATAAAACTTCCATAGAACAAGCCAAAATAAATGTTAACTGTTTGTGTACAAGAGTGAATGTGCTTGATGGGCATACGGAAGCCGTTTTTGTAGGATTGGACAAGAAAGCGGATATCGCAGAAGTCAGGGCAGCGATACAAGGCTACAATCCGTATAAAAACAGAAAATTGCATTCGGCTCCGAACAATATGATTCATGTGTATGAGGACCCTTACAGGCCACAACCAAGGCTGGACAGGGAAATCGGGGATGGCATGACTACCAGCCTGGGACGACTAGAGGAAGATCCTGTATTGGGCGGGGTTAAATACGTGCTCGTTTCACATAACACCAAGATGGGTGCGGGCAAAGGCGCCGTACTGCTTGCTGAATCGATGCTTGAGCAAGGTATCTTATAGTAGATAAACGTTAAAACCCGCTGGATGGATGCATTCGGCGGGTTTTGACGTAATCATAGGGTATACTGGACTTTTATCGTAATATTTACTATTTGATTGAAAGGTGTTGTTTGGTCTTATTAAGTCGTAAAAACGTTATTTAACGTCGGAATTGGGGTAGGGAAAGCTGTTTCATTATCTTATAATTCTCTATATAAAGCGCTAGAGACAAGGGAGAGGAAACGATATGGAACAAGCAGAAACTGTCCAACAAAACGCTTTGAACCCTTCATATGCAAGGACATGGAAGAAATTAAGGCGATATAGTGTACTATTTATTATGATGGTGCCAGGCCTTCTTTACTTATTCATCAACAACTACTTGCCCATGCTGGGGATTGTTATCGCCTTCAAGGATATCAATTTTACGAAGGGGATACTAAACAGCGATTGGATTGGCTTTAAAAACTTCGAGTTTCTTTTTAAAACGACAGATGCGTATATCATTACCAGAAACACGTTATTATACAATATATCTTTCATCATTATGAATCTGATCGCGGCAGTGACGCTGGCTATTTTATTGAATGAGCTGAAAAATCGCTTCCTGTCACGATTCTATCAAAGCGCTGTACTCTTGCCCTATCTGATATCTACCGTCATCATCGGCTATCTCGTATTTGCTCTACTTAGTGGCGATTCCGGAATGATGAACAAGCAAATATTGCCGATGCTAGGCATCAAGGAAATCAGCTGGTATGGCGAGACCCAATATTGGCCCTATATTTTAACAATAGTAAGTGTCTGGAAAGGTGCCGGTCATTTATGTGTTATTTTTCTGGCGGCAATCGTCGGCATCGATAAAGAATATTATGAAGCAGCGACAGTGGATGGGGCATCCCGTTGGCAGCAAATCCGAAGCATTACACTTCCACTCATTACACCGGTCATTACGATCATGACGTTGTTTGCAATCGGCCGCATTTTTTACTCCGATTTTGGATTGTTTTATCAGGTTCCGCTGGATGCAGGCGCTCTGAGCTCTGTGACCAACACCATTGATACTTATGTATATCGGGCCTTGCTGACGCTTGGGGATATCGGGATGTCTTCCGCAGCCGGCGTATATCAATCCGTAGTCGGATTTGCATTAGTGATCTTGTCCAATTATATTGTGAGAAAAATCAATAGCGATAATGCGTTATTTTAAAGGGAGCGATTCAGATGAAGCAAAAGGAAAACTTGTATCAATTCATTATTCATCTTCTGTTTGTTGTCTTAACGGCTTTAAGTCTGCTTCCGTTCCTGCTGTTGGTCACCTCGTCAATTACGGACGAGAATGAAATTATCCGAACCGGTTACTCTTTCTTTCCTAATAAAATCAGCTTTGCTGCGTACGAATATTTGTTTCACGATGCCAGCACCATTCTGCGTGCGTATGGGATCTCCATTTCGGTAACGGTCATTGGCACGATTATCAGCCTGATCATTATCTCCTTACTCGCTTATCCCTTATCGAGAAGAGATTTACCATACCGCAAGGTGCTAGCGTTTTACGTATTTTTCACGATGCTATTCAATGGTGGGCTCGTATCGACCTACTACATGTATACACAGGTGTTTGATTTGAAAAATACGATTTTTGCTTTAATCATCCCTTATTTGTTACTCAATGGATTTTATGTTCTGCTGGCCAGAACCTTTTTCATGAATTCCATTCCTGTAGCGATCATCGAATCAGCTTACATTGATGGTGCTGGCGAATTCAGAATTTTTTACCAAATCGTCATGCCGTTGTCTCTCCCGATTTTGGCTACCATTGGTTTATTTCAAATTATTCATTACTGGAACGACTGGTTTAACAGCCTGATCTTTATTACAGACAGTAAACTGTTCAGTCTGCAGTATTTGCTTAATAAAATATTGCTCGATATTCAATTTTTGAGCACCGCCGATCTAGGTGGCAATCAAGGACAAATGCTCGCTGCACTTCCCAAAGAAGGCGTACGTATGGCGATGGCTGTCATCGGTGTTATTCCGATATTGATTACGTATCCGTTTTTTCAGAAATTTTTTGTTAAGGGTCTTACGGTAGGTGCGGTGAAGGGTTAGGCTACGCCGCCATTGCCATATCATATAAAAACAGGAGGGTTAGTATGAAAAAAAGAGCAAGGTCATTACAACTATTTACTGCAGCTGTTCTCGTATTCACATCGTTATTGGCAGGATGTTCTTCCGGCGCTAAGCAGGCAGGAGATACTGGAGCGCCGGTAGGCAGTAACCAACAAGAAGCCGGTTCCGCAGCTAATTTGGCTCCGTATGAAATCACAATGGCATTCTTCACAACGAACTCTCAGACACAAGGCATTCCTGAAGTGGAAAAAGCCGTGAACGAAATCACAAAAAAGAAAATCAATGCCACGGTTAAATTTGTTCCGATCAGCTATGGCTCCTACGCGCAGCAGACCAATTTGATGGTTGCTTCCAATGAAAAGCTTGATTTACTGGTCAGTGGGGTGGGAGGAACGTACAGCACACATGTGACACAAGGACGTCTTGTTGCCATGGACGATTTGCTTGCCAAATATGGTCAGGATATTACGAAAACGTTGGATCCTGCATTCCTCAATGCTGCCAAGGTTAACGGGAAATTATACGGAATTACGAGCAACAGAGATTTGGCGGCAGACCGATCGCTTACGATGAGAAAGGATCTTGTTGATAAATACAAGATAGATTTAAGCAAGCTGACTTCCTATAACGACCTGGATAGTGTGTTCCAAACGATCAAGGACAAGGAGCCAGGTATTACACCTTTGGTTCTTTACACTAGCTCGGTGACACCAGTCAATATTATTGCCAATAAGGATTTTGATGTGCTCGGGGATTATATGGGCGTTCTGGATTATGAAAACAAGAATCTGAAGGTTATCAATATGTTTGAATCACCGAAATATGCAGGAATGCTGGACACCGTCAGAAGATGGTATGAAAAAGGATATGTACTCAAGGATGCCGCAACATCCAAGGACAATGGTTCCGATCTGATCAAAGCGGACCGTGCCTTCTCCTTCTTAACGACATCCAAGCCAGGATATGCGATGCAAGCTTCCCGGGTAACGGGCAAAGAGATGGTTGAACTCAAAGTTTCCGAGGCTGTTTCCAATACCAACCAGATTACACGATTCATGTGGTCGATCGCCAACAATTCCAAGGATCCAGCAAGAGCGATGATGTTCCTGAACTTGATGTTCTCGGACAAGGATATTATTAACCTGATGGCCTGGGGGATTGAAGGAAGAGATTACGTGAAAAAATCCGCCAACGTGATCGATTATCCTCAAGGAGTCAATTCGACCAGTGTACCTTATGGCGTCAATCAAGGCTGGTTGTTCGGTGATCAATTCAAGTCTTATGTATTTACCGGCGATCCGGAAGACATTTATCAGCAAACCGATAAGTTTAATAAAACAGCTATCAAATCGCCGGCTCTTGGTTTCACCTTCGATGCCACTCCGGTAAAAACCGAAGTAGCAGCGGTTACCAGCGTATTTAACCAATACAAATCCGGCCTGGAAACTGGAACCATTGATCCGAAAACAGAGCTTCCGCAGTTTATTGCCAAATTGAAGTCGGCCGGTCAAGACAAAATTATTGCAGAAAAGCAAAAGCAATTGGATGCATGGGCACAAACAAAATAAGAATCAAAAATGGAGGCTATTATGACATTATCAATCGGATTACAGTTATTTTCGGTTAAGGATGCGTTACAACGTGATTATATCGGGACCTTGGAAAAGCTGGCGCAGATCGGCTACACCAATCTGGAAATGGTCATTCGTAAAACTGATGAGGGCTTAAGTCTTGGGGGGAATATTACTCCCTCTGAGGTAAGGAGGCAGTTGGATCGCCTTGGCATGAAAGCTGTCAGTTGCCATACCCGAGTGAATGAGGAGACCGACTGGGAAGGTATCATAGCGGCTAATCAAGAAATTGGAAGCACAGGAATCGGGTGTTCAATCGCTTTCTTTGCCAATAAACAGGATGTACTGAATTTCTGTGAATCATTTAATAGATATGGGGAAATATGTAAGAGTGGCGGTATGCAATTATATTATCACAATCATTTTCAGGAATTTCAGGTGTTTGAGGGTGAAACGGTTATGGACCTTATGCTTGCGCATACCGATCCAAAGCTGGTGAAGTTTGAACTGGATACGTATTGGGCGGTTAGAGGCGGAGTTGATCCGATAGAATGGATGCGCAAGCTGGGAGATCGCTGCATCATGCTGCATCAAAAGGATCTGCCTGCGGCGGCTCAGCCAGTTAATTGGTTGGATGTATTCGGGGCTAACAGCAGCATCACGATAGACGAGCTTTATAAAACTCAGGACCCGACTCATTTTACCCAAATTGGTCAGGGAACCCTCCCTATTGCAGATTATTTAAAGGAAGCCACATCGCTTGGACATGCCAAGTATGTATTTGTTGAACAGGATGTAACCGCTGGTAACGAGGTTGAAGGAGTAGCCACCAGCTATCGCAACCTGGAAAGACTGCTGCAGCAAATAACAGTGTAAGAGATCTCAATTCGAAGCCGCAAGGGGTCATCCGGAACGTATTCTGGTTGACCTCTTCCATGATATAATTATCGGTTATAGACATCACGATCATGGAGGTCAGAAGAAATGGGATTTATGAACAAGGAATTTTTTAAATCTCTGAGATTTCGAATCGGCTTGGCTTTTTTTGCAATCTTTATTCCTTTGATGGTTTGGATGATCTATTACAGCTCTTATGCGGGTAAGGTTGTCAGGGACCAAGTTGCCCAATCCAATAAGAATCTCGTTACCCTGTATATGGGGCAGATCGATCGTACGCTCGGAGAAGCGGATGAGTACTTATACAATATGGTTGCTGAAGAAACCGACTTGATCATTATTGATCAACCGGATGCCTACTATTCAGTAAGATACCAGGAAGCCCGAATCCGATTGTTCAATAATATATCGACGACTATAAATAACAGTAAAACGATGGATATGTTCTTTGTTTATTCGGAAAATAATGATGATTTTTTAATCGGACCGAACCTGGCATTAAGCTTCGATGAGAGGGATCAAGCTCGAATACTTCTCACCTCTATGCTGAAGAATAACGCACAAATGGAGCAGGAATGTACACTGAAATGGTGTGTCCAGCAAATTGACCAAGAGCATTATCTGAGTCATGTTGCCAAGATAGGCAATGTATATGTAGGGGCATGGGTGAATGTAAAAAGGATGATGATTCCGCTCAATTTGATCGATTTGGGGGAAACCGGGATTTCCGTTTTGTCTACGGAACACCATGAACCGATGGATCATCATGAGTTTATTGCACAGAATGGCATCGATCTGACACTCGAAGATGAAATATACAAGCTAACCGGCAACAACCACACCTACTTGGAGGTTGCAGAACGTTCCAAGAAGGGCAGCTTCTATCTGACGGTGCTGATCCCGGAAAATGGAATTATGGAAAAGCTGCCTATTTTTCAACGGGTTGTGCTGGTTGTGCCTCTCGGCTTTGTTATTATGCTGCTGCTGCTGCTGTTGTTTTTGAGAAAGCTCATTCTGCGTCCGATCTACAAATTATTAATGGCGATGCGGAGATTTAAGGAAGGCAAGTGGGATACCCGAATCGTGCCTTACCCATCCTCCGGTGAATTTGAAGTGATAAATGCGGCGTTCAATGATATGGTTGCACAAATTGAACAATTGAAAATCGATGTATATGAGGAGCAATTGAGCAGTCAGCGTGCGGAGCTTAAGCATTTGCAGCTGCAAATCAATCCGCATTTTTACTTGAATTCCTTAAATATTGTGTATCATCTGGCTCAGGCTCAGAAGTACGAGCTGATTCAGGAAATGTCCTTATCGCTGGTTGAGTACTTTCGGTATATGTTCCGCAGTAACCTGACGTTTGTCCCTTTACAAGATGAAATCAGACATACGTGCAATTACTTGAACATTCAAAAAATGAGGTTTCCGAAGCATCTCGATTACGAGGTGACCCTGCAGGATGACTTGGAGGAAATTCAGGTTCCACCCTTGATCGTGCAAACTTTTGTCGAGAATACAATTAAACATGCGGTCACGATGGACGATTCGATTCATATTCATATTGTCATAGACTCCGAGTCATCTGCCGAAGGGGACTTGTTGAAAATTTCTATTGAGGATTCGGGTAAGGGATTTCCCGATGATGTGCTTCAGCGGCTGCAATCGGATGTGGATCTGATGAACGATAAAGGAGAGAACGTCGGGATCTGGAATGTAAAACGCAGAATTGCGCTGCTGTATCCGAATCGGGCTCACGTGGTGTTCATGAATGGACCCGAAAGCGGCGCGAAGGTTGAAATCCAGCTGCCGATGGAAGCGATGGATAATGAAAAAATGACAGAATAACATAAAACTTAGATGTATAAAAGGAGCGGTTACATGATGAATGAACCTTTAAAAATCGGAATTATCGGCTGCGGAGCCATTGCACACCAGAAGCATATGCCATCACTAGCCAAACTGCCTCATCTGGGAAAAATGGTTGCCTTTTGCGATGTCGTGGAGGATAGAGCTATTACAGCAGCGGCGGAATTTGGAGTTCCTGATGCTGCCGTGTATACGGACTATAGGGAGCTGCTAAAGGACAAGTCTATCGATGTCGTTCATGTGTTGACGCCTAATTTGTATCATTCCTTTATTACTGTAGATGCATTGGAATCAGGCAAGCACGTGATGTGCGAAAAACCGATGGCGATTAATTCTGTCGAGGCCAAAAAAATGCTGGATGCATCGAAGAGAACTGGCAAAAAGCTGACCATTGGTTATCAAAATCGGTTTAACGAGGAGTCCCAGGTATTGTACCGTGCTTGCTCGAAGGGAGATTTGGGTGAGGTCTATATGGCTAAAGCCCATGCAGTTCGCAGAAAAGCTGTTCCGACATGGGGTGTGTTTACCGACAAGAAGCTGCAGGGCGGTGGGGCTTTAATCGATATTGGTACCCACGCACTCGATTTGACATTATGGTGCATGGACAACTACAAGCCTCAATCGGTGACAGGTTCAGTATATTATAAAATGAAGGACAACGTCGAAGGCAATTTATTCGGACCTTGGGATCCGGCGACCTTTGATGTAGAGGATTCGGCTTTTGCTTTTATCAAAATGGAGGATGGTGCAACCGTATTCCTGGAGTGTTCCTGGGCGCTTAATACGACTGATGCCAAAGAAGCGAAGACTTCCTTATTTGGAGTTGATGGTGGTGCTGAAATGAAGGTTGGGGCGAATAGAAAAACAGAGCTTGTCTTTAATAAGGCACAGTATGGCAAGCTGGTTGAAATCAAGCCGAATACAGGCGCGAGTGTTGCTTACTTTACCGGTAAGGATGAAGCTCCTGGCGTGTTGGAGGCTGAGCAATGGCTGGAGTGCATCATCCATGATACGGACCCGTTGGTCAAAGCAGAGCAAGCGTATGTAGTAACCCAGATACTGGAAGCTGTCTATCAATCCGCCGAAACAGGGAAAACCATTGATTTTGCTGAATTTGTTAACCTTAATCAATAAGGTCAGAAGGCAAGATAGTAAGGTCCTCCTATGAATAAAGTCCATGGTCATGGAGATCATGGACTTGATGTGCGCTAAATCTGACAACCTTCCTTGTGACGGAGGGTAGCTCCCTTTACCCATCGGGTTTAATGTTATAATCATCCTATACAGTCAGAATACGTACTTGGGGACGGAGGGTTGATCATGGATGGAGTGCTTATTGTAGATGATGAAATTCATGCCGCACATGGAATAGAGACCGGAATTGATTGGGCGAGGCTTGGGGTTACTCAAGTATATGTAGCCTACAACATTCGTCAAGCAAAGGAGATTTATACAAGTCAGGCCGTCAGTTTGATGATCTGTGATATAGAAATGCCTCAGGGAAACGGAATTGACTTATTAACCTGGGTTAAGGAGCATTATCCGGCAACCGTGAGTCTGTTTTTAACCTGCCATGCGGATTTTGAATACGCCAAAAAGGCGCTTCAATTGGGAAGCCTTGACTATCTGTTAAAACCGGTTCGATACACGGAACTCGAAGCTGTGCTCCAAAAAGCCATTCAAAAAATTGAATCCGATAGCGAAGCTGTTAAATTTACCGAAACCTTAAAGCATTATTATCAGCTATGGTCTGCACACCATCCGTTATTGGTGGAGCGTTTTTGGTTGGATCTGATTCATCAAACGGTATCCTCCCATCCCGAGCAGATCAGCGAGCTGATCTATAAGCGTAATATACCTTATCTCCCCGATGATCAATTTGTGCCGATTCTAATAGCCGTTCGCGGCTGGAGCAAAGGGTTGTCAGAACGCGAGAAGAAGATCATGGAATATGCGCTTCGTAATGCAGCTGAACATAGCTTTCATCTGGATGGGCTTGAGGGGGGTTGTGTGGTACCCATTTCGGAGAGGAATCTGGTCGCCTTACTCCCTCGGGATCATGCGCTTCTTGTATCCACAGCCTACCTGGAGGCAGAGCTCATGAGTTATGTTCGTTCTTGTGATGAGTATTTCTATTGTGAATTATCGTGCTATATTGGTGAGGCTACGGATATTGTTGACATTCATAAAGCGGTACAATCCTTGATTGAAAAGGATAGAAATAATGTAACCAATGCGCGAAAGGTTTATCGTTTGGACGAAATATTCGAGCTTCAGGACCACATCCAACAACCGAATATAAGCAGCTGGCTGGAATTACTTAAACAAGGTTCGAAAACATCGCTGCAGGAAGATATTCATCATTACCTTGAAGATATGAAGCAAACTGAAGGCAGCGCCAAAATGCTGCAGGAATTTTATCATAATTTCCTCCAAATGGTTTATCATGTGCTTCAATTAAAAGGGCTGCAGGCTCATTTGATATTCTCGGAAAGATTGTCTACCCAACAAATGGCATCTGTTACACGTACCGTTTCCAATTTGCAGGAATGGTCCAAAGAAGTCGTTGAGCTTGCTGTCGATTTTATTCAATCCATTGAGGAATCCCATACTGTCATCAATCAAGTGAAGGCCTACATTTCCGAGAATATGGACAAGGATATATCCCGTGATGACATAGCTGCGAATGTATTTTTAAGTCCAGATTACTTATCGAGAATATTTAAAAAAGAGACAGGCACATCCTTATTCGATTATCTGATCGAAGAGCGCTTTAAATTAGCCCAATCGTTACTCATTCAATCGGACAAGTCGGTTAGTGAAATTGCAACCTCAATCGGATACACCAACTTTTCCCATTTTTCAAAAATGTTCAAGCGAGTCACAGACATGAATCCTCTGGAATTCAGAAAGAAGCATCGAAAGTAAAATTCCTGAGGGAGATTTACGATATAGGAGCTGATAGGCCATGACAGACGTACAACATATTTCAGACAGAGTTCAAGAAATTGCGGATTTGATAGAGAACCAGAGAGACTTGTTTATCAAGGTCAGTAATCAAATATGGGAATACGCAGAAACGCGCTATGAGGAACGGCAGTCGGCTGCATTGTTTGCCGAGGTGCTGGAACAGGAGGGCTTTACGGTACAGCGTGAAGCAGGTGGTATTCCAACAGCTCTCGTTGGAAGCTACGGACAAGGCAAGCCGGTCATTGCTGTACTCGCAGAATACGATGCGTTGTCCGGGCTCAGTCAGAAGAAGGGAGAGTCCCGGAAAGCTCCGATCGTTAGTGGAGCCAATGGGCATGGCTGCGGACACAACCTGCTTGGCAGTGGCGCATTGGCTGCCGCAGTAGCTGTGCGTCAATATATGGAGAAGCATAAGCTGCCAGGCACGGTTCGCTTATATGGATGCCCTGCTGAGGAAGGTGGCGGCGGTAAAGGTTTCATGGTGAAAAATGGGTTGTTTGCCGATGTCGATGCCGCAGTAACCTGGCATCCGGGGACAACCAGCCATATTATGAGCACGTCGAGCTTGGCTACTTGCCAGGTTTACTACAGGTTCAAGGGGCGTAGTGCCCATGCTGGTGGAGATGCACACTTGGGACGAAGCGCGCTGGATGCAGTCGAGTTAATGAACGTTGGCTGTAATTATTTGCGCGAGCACATTATTTCGGATGCGCGCCTTCATTATGCGATTACGAATACCGGCGGCTTATCGCCAAATGTCGTCCAGTCGGAAGCCGAGGTGTTGTATAAAATGCGCGTTCCGCGTTCCGAGCAGCTGGCCGATTTATATGAGCGAATTTGCAATGTCGCCAAAGGAGCGGCGTTAATGACCGGGACCGAGCTTGAGATTATATTTGATTCCGGCTCGTCTGAGCTGATTGTCAACCGGACCTTGGAGCAGGTGATGCATGAACAATTTATTCAACTGGGCTGCCCGGTTTTTGATGAAACCGAACAACAATTTGCGAGCGAAATACGTGCTACTTTATCGGATGCTGAGAAAAACCACAATTTGCCGCAGGAGCTGTCAGGTAAGGTGCTGTCCGATCGTCTGGAACCGTACGAGGTTAAACAAGAAATTACTGTCGCTATGGGTTCAACCGATGTGGGAGATGTCAGCTGGAACGTACCTACTGTGCAGAGCTGGATCACCAGCATGGCGCTGGGTACGGCTCTCCATTCCTGGCAGGCGGTCAGTCAGGTTGGGATGTCGATCGGCCACAAAGGCATGCTGCATGCAGGAAAAGTGATCGCGGCGACAGCTGTTGAGTTGTTGTCCACGCCCGAGGTACTGGAACAAGCCAAGGAGGAACACACGAAGCAGCTGAGTGGCAGAAGTTATATATGTCCGATCCCGGATGGTTTGATTCCAGGTCCTGTCAGAGGGGCTTAAGGGGAGGGGAATATAGGCAGGAGGATACGGCGTGAGGGCGCAGTATCCTCCTGCTTTTTGGCGGTGGACAAGTCACACCAAAGAAGCTGATAATGAAAGATATACTTACTCAGGGAGGTTAACCATGATACAAATAGATCGCTTGGACCATCTTGTATTGACGGTCAGTCAGGTTGAGGCATCATGTACGTTCTACCATCAGGTACTGGGAATGGAAGTCGTTACAGACACCACTGCTTGAAGTGATCCGTCATTTGGAGCTATGCAGCATTCCTGTCGAGCAGGGCCCCGTTATTCGTACAGGAGCCTGCGGCAGGATTGAATCGGTCTATTTTCGCGACCCGGACATGAATTTGCTAGAGGTGTCCAATTATGTTAATACGTAACGACACTGCTGCTGACCTTGCTTTTCTTCTCCTTATGCAGTGCGGCATGCATCAGGAAAAAAACTAGTGAAACAACGGACGCACAGGTTCCGGCCAGCAGCACGGGGACAATGCCCCAATGATCGTATAAGTTGCCGTATAGAGTAGGCCCCGTCATTCTTCCCACATTGCCAAAGCCCCCGGATAAGCCCATAAAGAAAGGTGCAGCCCGGCCGGTACGCTCGGAATAAAAAGTAGGGATTGCAGGCAGCAGCAGCATTTCGCCTATTGTGCATACGATCATGCCCACCACGAGAAACAGGTAGGAATGGTGAAATAGCATAATAAAGCCGAGTCCAAGCGAATAGCATAAAGAGCTCATGACAATTTGCGCGACAAGCGATTTGGCGATGGTTGACTTGATCAATCCGGTTACGGGTTGCCCGGCAAAAATCACGATGCCATTAATCGTCCATAGCAGGCTGTACATCGTTAACGGATACCCCTGCTCGGTCAAATACGGGGCGATCCCGTTGCTCCACAGCGTAAAAGCGATATAGTAGAACAAGGCTCCTAATCCGAGAAACAGGTAGATGCGGAAATTCACGATATGCTGGTAAGCACTTTGATTCTCTCCCAATGTACCGGCAGTCTTCGTCGCGGAGACGCTGTCATCCGGAGAGGTTTTCATAAAGAAAAACAGGAACACCCCAAAAGCAAGCGTTGAGACCGAGGTTACGGTATAGGTCAACGGGAATGAGATCGAAGCGATAGCACCACCGACTGCCGCACCTATCGCGAGCCCCGTGTTGTTCCCCACATAGATGGCGTTATACAGCTTGCGTCGATGCTCTTTCCATCTGAAGCCGACATAGGCATTAATGGAAGGAATGGCGATACCATTCATAAAACCGTTCACACTGACAATGATGACAAAAACCCAGTAATCATGGACGAAAACGACGGAGCCTAACAGGGACGCTGTGAGCACCATGGAGCTGACGATCAGCTTTTTGGGTCCGAGCTTATGGTAAAGCGCCCCTCCGACGATTTCTCCGAGAATCCCTGCCAAAGCCTGATACAGCAGGACGAGTCCCGCCTGCCCGTAGGAGCGACCCAGCACTTCGTGGACGTACAGCGTGGTTAGTGGCCACAAAATCGCTTTTCCGGTTGCATTAACAAAGCTTGCCGCCATAAAATATAGCGCATCCTTCGGATACGCCTGGAAAAAAAGAAGCCATCGTTTTTGAATAAGGTTCATAATAAGCAATTCCACCTTCGGTCTGTATGGCATGTATGGCTTGCGCGCGCTTTATTTATTTCCTTTTGGGGTCCAACGCATCACGCACGCCGTCTCCAACAAAATTGATAGCGAGTACGGTAAAGACAATCATCAAGCCAGCAGGAATCCAGAGCCATGGCTCGCTTTGCAAGGTTGTGATCGATTGGGCGGCTGTCAGCATGTTGCCCCAGCTGGCTGTCGGCGGCTGAACGCCCATACCGAGAAAGCTGAGCGACGACTCGGAGAGTATGGCCGTGGCGGCGCCGAAGGTGGCATTGACGAGCAAAGGGCTCATCGCATTCGGCAATATCTCGTGGAAAATGATTTGCCGCTTGCTTAATCCCAGCGCCTGGGCGGCTTTTACAAACTCCATCTGTTTGATTGACAGCACACTGCCTCGCACAAGTCTCGCAACGCTGGGCCACCCGAGAAGGCCGAGCACCAGGACGATGTTGGACAGTCCGGGTCCGATGATTGTCACCAAGACGAGGATAACCATCAGGTGAGGGAACGACATGAACACATCGATCACGCGATTGATAATCATATCCACCTTGCCACCATAATAGCCTGCGATGGCGCCGACTACGGTTCCGATAGCCACATAGATGGCGACGGACCCGAGACCGATCGATAAGGATATGCGTGATGCGTAAATCAGTCTGCTGAGCACATCACGGCCTACCTGATCGGTGCCCAGCCAATATTTGCCCGAGGGCGCGGCGCTGAATTCATCCTGGATAACACTTGGATCATACGGAGCTAATAGCGGTGCGAAGCACGCCATAATGAGAAGCAGCGCAAACACCAGCAAACCGGCTACCGCCATTTTATGCTTCATGAATTGACGGCTGACCGAACGGAAATAGCTTTCCTGTTTATCCATATCCTGCTTGGCTAGCGGTTCCAGTCCTTGAATGGCTCTTTCATCTGTTGGTTCTCTCCATGATACTGCGGGCATAGCTGCACCTTCTTTGCTTAATTGTATTTGATTCGCGGATCGACAAAGGCATACATCAAATCGGCCCATAGGTTGGACAGCAGCACGGAAACGGCGGCGACCAGATTAATGCCCATCAGGGCGGGATAATCGCGGGACAGAATCGACTGGATCGTCAATTGGCCCATTCCCGACCATTGAAAAACCGTTTCTGTAACGACTGCGCCGCCGATCAGCATCGGAATGTCCAGACCTGCTACCGTAATGATTGGAATCAGCGCATTTTTGAGCGTGTGCTTGTTAATGACTTTCCATTCAGGCAAACCTTTGGCCCTCGCCGTACGGAGGTAGTCCTGATTCAGCACCTCCAGCACGCTTGCTCTTACATAACGCACCATACCTCCTGCAATTGAGGTGCCGAGCGTAAGGGCCGGGAGTATCAAATGCTTCAGCGTATCGATCAGCTCGCCTTCTTGGCCGATCGTATTCATGCCTCCGGTTGGCAGGATGCCAAACGTAACGCCGAATAAATAAATGACGCCCAATCCGAGAAAAAAGCTGGGTACGGATACGCCAAGAAACGATCCGGTGGAGGCGACATAGTCGAGCCAGGAATACTGCTTGACGGCACTCAGGATGCCAAGTGGAATCGCAATCAGATAGGCGATCAGCAGAGCCGCCCCCATCAACAGCAGTGTGGCTCCGAGTCGTTCCACAATCATATGCGACACGGGTTGAAAGGAGCTGAACGAAGTGCCAAGATCACCGATCAACAGACGACCCAGCCATTTTACATATTGAACGATCAGCGGGGCATCCAGACCGAGCGCTTCACGCCGTACCAGCTTATCCGCTTCCGTCACATCCGGGTTGGCGTATAAATCCACGGGATCTCCTGGAGCCATATAGATAATGAAAAAATTTAACAGCGTGACGCCCAGCAGTACAGGCAGCGCTATAAGCAGCCGCCGAATCGTATAATCCAACATAGCCTGTGTCCTCCTTTAATAAATTCAGCTTAGCGGGTAATGACAAGCCACCAGATGCTGTCCGCCGAGCAACTCCGGCTGCTCCTCCCGGCAGCGCGGCCGTGCCATCGGGCAGCGGGTATGAAATCTGCAGCCCGATGGTGGAGCGGCGGGGTTAGGCACATCGCCCGACAGAATAATGCGTTCCTTGTCGCGGAAGAGCGGGTTGGGCACCGGATACGCATCAAGCAGTGCCTTCGTATAGGGATGCTTCGGATGATTGAAAATATTACTTGTCCTTGCCAGCTCGACAATTTTGCCCAGGTACATCACCGCGATGCGGTCGCTCATAAATTTGACCGCCCCAAGGCCATGGGCAATAAACAAATAGGTTAGCTGGAAATTATTTTGCAGCGACTTCAGCAAATTCAGGATTTGTGCTTGAATAGATACATCAAGCGCCGATACAGGCTCATCGCAGACAATCAGCTTCGGCTGCAGGATAATCGCCCGGGCGATGCCGATTCGCTGTCGCTGACCACCGGAAAATTCATGTGGAAATTTATTCAACGAATGCTTCGACAGGCCGACGATATCGAGCAGCTCCATCGCTTTTTTGCGAGCTTCGTCCGGCGTCATTTGAACATGGACCAGCAGAGGATTGATCAGCAGCTCGCTTACCCGTTTTCTTGGGTTAAGTGAAGCGTAAGGGTCCTGGAATATAATTTGCAGCTCTGAACGGACCCGGCGCATATCGGATTCGGACATGCGGTGCACATCCTGCTCTTTATAGTAGACCGAGCCTTCCGTCAGCGATTCCAGCCGGACGATACTTCTGCCGAGGGTCGATTTGCCGCAGCCCGACTCGCCTACGATGCCGAGCGTTTCCCCCGGGAACACCAGCAGGTCGATGTCATCTACGGCTTTTACATGGCCTACGGTTTTGGAAAAGATGCCTTTGCGGATCGGATAATATTTTTTTACACGCTCGATGCGCAGAATAGGATCGCTGCTGACCTGTGCTTTATGCAATATAGCGCTCATGGATAACCCTCCGTTTGGAATTAATGTACAGCTTGTGAATCCAGCGCAGTAAGCGTCAGCTCGTCTTCGGCCAACCAACAGCGAACGGTGTGCCCTGCGGCTACCTCAAACAGTGGAGGATTGTGTCTTCGGCATTTGTCGGAAGCGAGCACACAACGTGCTTGAAAGCGGCAGCCCGTTGGCATTTCATGGATGGCCGGTACCGATCCCGGTATGCTGGACAGCTTGTCGTCGGGGCTGTTGAGATGCGGAATAGAGGACATCAATCCCTGTGTATACGGATGCCTCGCGGCTTCGAACAGCGTGAATACATCGGTTTCCTCCACTACCTGACCGGCATACATGACGAGTACACGGTCGGCCATCTCAGCAACGACGCCCAGGTCGTGTGTAATGAGCACAATTGAAGTGCGAAACTCGTTTTTCAACTCCTTGATCAAGGCCAGAATCTGTGCCTGAATCGTGACGTCAAGCGCCGTGGTCGGTTCGTCGGCAATCAGCAGCTTGGGCTTGCAGGACAATGCCATAGCGATCATGACACGCTGCCTCATGCCTCCAGATAAGGAATTCGGATACTGCTTCATCAGCGCTTCAGCTCTGGCGATACCGACTCGATTCAGCAGCGCAATTGAACGATCGCGGGCTTCCTGCATGCTCACACGCTCATGCTGGAGGATGGTTTCCGTCATTTGGCTGCCGATCGTCAGCACTGGATTGAGTGAGGACATGGGGTCCTGGAAGATCATCGAGATGTCTTTTCCCCTCAGCTTTCGCAGCTGCTCGGGTGTCAGCTTCGTCAGCTCAACGTCCTCGAATTGGATGTTACCGCTTTTGATGTAGCCGTTATTGCCCAGGAGATTCAGAATGGAGAGGGAAGTGACGCTTTTGCCGCAGCCAGATTCCCCAACAACCGCGACGGTCTCACCATACTTGACCTGAAACGAGACCCCTTCAACCGATAGGACCTCTCCATGCTCTGTGCGAAAGGCAGTCCGAAGGCTGTCGACTTCCAATACATGCTTCATGATTTGCATACCTCCGGGTTTTATTGTCGTTGTGTTATTACTCAATTGCTTTAAAAGTCCGGTGAATAACGGAGTGGAGCGGCCAAATGATCCTGGAGAAGCGTCAGCGTTCGCCTTTGTTTCCGTACTTTTACCGCTATATTTCTTATAAAATCAAAAAATACGGAAACAACAGCGATCGGAGGGATATTTGGACGCGCAGCGGGACTTATTCACCGGACTTTAAAAAAACACAGAAAGCCGCCTTCTCTTGTGCAGAGAAAACGGCTCCATTGCCTATTCCAGACTGGCATCATTGACAGACCGGAAATATATTCGATTGATATAAATCATCTTATGTCACGTATATTAACATTAAAAAATAATTATTGTCAATATTCGGTTTTAAAAAACAGTTGACTCTTTTTTTAGTTAGATTCATGATATATAACATAACATTCATACAATACTTCTGTCACCTCGTGTTCAGTGCTCATGAGTTATGACACGACACAAATGTTTTCGGCATGACAAGAAAATCCATACCGAAGGTGTTGCTGCTTATGAAATCATTGCTGGTATTTTTTTCCGACTCCTGTCAGCCTGCAGCTCATATGATAGATTGTCTGAACGCTATAGGTATGGATGTCATATCGGTGTATGAAGCCGAGGATCTTACTGTCAAGACTTACGAACCCGACGGCATTATTCTTTGCTGTACCGAGCAGAGGCTGAATGTTTGGCTGGATGTATTGGCCAGGCAGTTCGAGCTGCCTGTATGGTGGTGGTGCCAAAGCTCGGGCTTCATGACGGGTCCCGCCCATCACATTGAAGGCATCCTCACATCCAGTATGAGTCCCCCGGAGCTGCAGTGGGCGCTTGTAGTCGGGCTCAACAACTATGAGAACCGGAGATCGGTGCAGCGGCAGATCGAACAGCTGCAGGAAAAGCTTGACGAAAGAAAGCTAATTGAACGAGCTAAAGGTATACTGGTAAAAACGACGGGTATGTCCGAGGACGAGGCTTTCAAGTATCTTCGTAACAAGGCGATGAAGGAACGCAAGAAAATGGCTGCAATCAGCAGCACAATCGTCGATTTGTACGGACCGCTTATGGAGCGCTGACCTGAATAATGCAGGCAGTGCGGCGTACCTCTTACCCCCGAAAGGAGTTCTGTAACTATGATGTTGACCCGAATGAATGCACCCATGGACAGCTATGTGCAGCCCTCGATCTGGCTTGACTATGACCACCCGCTTATACAGCAAACCTTACATCAGCTGGTTCCTGTCGGTAGCGACGAGATCAGGACCATCGAGGTCCTGTATACCTTCGTGCGCGACAAGATCCAGCATTCATACGATGCGCAGCTGAACCAGGTGACGATCAGCGCATCGGATACGTTGAGCGAAGGACATGGTATCTGTTACGCCAAGTCCCATCTGCTTGCCGCTATGCTCAGGGCCTGTGCTATTCCCTCAGGCTTGTGCTATCAGCGGCTGACGTTGTATGAAACGGCAGAGTCCGGGTTCTGTATCCACGCGTTGAATACCGTCTATATCAAGCAGCTGGATACGTGGATTCGTCTTGATGCGAGAGGGAATAAGCCAGGCGTGGACGCCCGGTTTTCCCTTGAGACCGAACATCTCGCTTTTCCTGTGCGTCAGGATATTGGCGAGGTTGATTATGACGTTAATTTTAGTGAGCCCCATCCCATCATTATCGAAACCTTGATGGCGCATACGCATAGCATTCGCATGTACGAGCGGCATCTCCCGGATTCACTGCCCTTGCCGGAATCCATTTTGCCCAAAAAATAGGGTTGACGAATTCGTTAGGTGCATGTTAGAGTATGTCACATGAACAACTTGATATGTTATTCCGGTTTGTCAATGATGCCAAACCAGTGAATCCGGCAATGAAGCCGTCTTTCCTCCGACCAGGAGAAAGGCGGCTTTCTGTATTTTTATAAACCTCAATAAGGAGTGGTTACATTGTATCGTCCAATGATCGAAAGAGGTATCCCATTATTTTCAGGTATTCGCACGTTTATGCATCTTCCTTATGTTCAGGATTTGGAGCACGTGGACTACGCAGTGATTGGCGTTCCGTTTGATACGGGCGTCAGCTATGCTGTAGGAACCCGATTCGGCCCTTCCTCGATTCGCGAAATGTCCCAGCGTCTTCGGCCTATCAGCCAGGCACAGGGCATCGATACCACTGAATATGTATCCGGTATTGATTATGGTGATCTCAAGATCGTTCCGGGCTATATCGACCTGAGCTATGAGGCAATCGAGGAGCAGCTCAAACCGATATTTGCCAAAGGCATTATTCCTATACTGCTCGGCGGAGACCATTCCATCTCTTATCCTCATGTGAAAGCGGCCGCCAGTGCCTACGGACCTGTCAGCCTGGTGCATTTTGATTCGCATACGGATACCGGTAAAAGCATGGATGAAAGGCGCAAGCATTCCCACGGCACGATGTTCCGTTATGCAGCGGAAGAGGGTTACATTGATGCTTCAACCTCTATTCAGATGGGCATGCGTGGAACGCCGTTTACGCTGACCGGTCTGGATGATTCCCGTGAACTTGGATATGAGGTGCTAACGACTGATGATGTCAAAAAGCTGTCGATTCCTGAGCTGTGCAACAAAATTAAACAGCGTGTTGGCAATAATCCGGTGTTCCTCACATTCGATATTGATTTTCTTGATCCGGTGTTTGCTCCAGGGACAGGTACCCCGGAGGTTGGAGGGTTCAATACTTATGAAGCCCAGCAAATGCTGCGTGGCCTGACCGGTCTGAACATTATCGGCTTTGATCTGGTCGAGGTGCTGCCTGATCGTGATTTAACGAGAGTGACTGCCCTGAATGCGGCCAACATTGCCTTTGAGTTTATTACACTGATTGCGCTGAACCGTCGTGAGCAAGCCCTTAAAGCAGCAGAGAAAGCTGACGCAACCATCATCGGCTAAGGTTGGTGTGGACGGAGGCGGGATTCGCGGCATAGGTTTCCTACCTCCAGCCCTGTTTATCATTCATTATCCGATAGGAGGCATGACTGTGAGACTGACAATGAAAAAGGTATCTTGTATATGCGTGGCGGGCTTGCTCTTACTGACAACGGCATGCACTCCCAAGCCGGAAGCCTCACAAAGTCCGGCAAGCTCAGGCACCGTCAACGCCGCATCCAGCCATCCGGATCGAATTACGATCGGAATGACCAATCCCCCCACAATGTTCAATCCTATCGATACCGATGCTTCGGGTTCCAATGCGGCTACGTTCATTAACCGTTATTTGTACGATACCTTGCTGAAGATGACGGCACCGCTTGAGTTCAAGCTGCAGCTGGCTGAATCGTTCGAGCAAAAAGACAGTAAGACGTATGTAATCAAGCTGCGCAAGGATGCCAATTGGTCGGACGGTAAACCTGTAACCGCGCAGGATTTTGAATTCACGGCTAATCTTGTAGCCCATCCCAAAACATTGACGACAATCCGAACCTATATCAATTATTTGGACGGCCTTAATGAGAAAGGCAGGCTGCCGGAAGGTGTCACCGTGCTGAGTGGTGTCAAGGTCATCGACGACAAAACCTTCGAGCTGGTGACCGCCAATGCGGTTGACCCGAATATGGTAAAGGAGCGTTTGTGCGATTTTCCTATAATTCCTAAGCATGTATTCGAAACTGCGGATCCATCTACGCTCAACAGTCACGCATTTTGGAAAAATCCGAATGTGACCGATGGACCGTATACCTTTAACAAATTTGAGAATGGCGTCGTCCAGCTGGCTGCCAATTCGTCGTATTATCGTGGTACGCCGAAAATTAAAGAGGTAGTTGTCAAGGTAATGCCTGCGGCGAACATGGTCGCTCAGCTGCAATCGCAGGAAATTGATATGAATGCCGGGCAAGGACCAGGTAACATACCACCCAAGGAATGGGAAACAATTAAAAAAATGAATCACGTACAAACGACAGAGGAACCGACCCGCCGTTACAACTCAATTGAAATCAATACAACCAAAATCCCTGATAAACGGGTTCGGCAGGCGATGGCATACGCCATTAACCGTGAGGCGATTGTTAATCAATTGATGAAAGGCATCGGTGAGGTGCAAAATGGTCCTTATGCGGTAAGTCATCCTTATTATGACAAGGACATCAAGAAGTACAGCTATGATCCTGAGAAAGCGAAGCAGTTGCTGAAGGAAGCGGGCTGGGATTCGTCGAAAACGCTGGATTTCATCGTTCCTACTGGAGATGCTGTGCGGGAGATGGCGGGGAACATTATTCAACAAAATCTGGAAGCCGTCGGTGTGAAGGTGAAGCAGGTCAATTTCGATTTTGCTACAGCTGTCCAACGCGCGGTCAAGGGTGATTTTGATCTGCTGATCTCCAGCTTCAGCACGATTATCGATCCTGACGGCCCGAGTAATACGTATAAATCAACAGCTGCGCTGAATGATATGAGATATAATAACCCTCGTGTTGACGAGCTGTTTGCGCTGGGCATGAAAGAAACAACCAAGGACAAGCGGTTTGCCATTTATAAGGAGCTTCAAAATGTGATACAGGAGGACGTTCCGCTGATCACGATTTACTCCGAGAAAAATTTGATCGCGCTCAACAAGTCTGTTACGGGTCGAGGCGGGACGATCTATGGTATGCATTATGATGTTAATGAGTGGACAATAAAGTAGAAATTGGAGTAGCTGCTCCTAATAAGAATCTTCCTCAGAAATGAGGAGGATTTTTTTGTCTGTATGTGTTCAAACTTCACTTGAAAATTACAGTAGCATAGCCTACTATTATATATAGAACTATGTTCTCTATTATAGAACGACAAGGAGAGAGATATGAAACTTCGTATCGGTTTTATAGGAACAGGTAGATATGCGGATAAGCACCAACGTATACTTTCACAAATGGAGGGTGTATCGGTCGTAGCCTTTTGCGGCAGAAACAAGGAAAATGTGGAGCAGGCAGCAAGCAGCTGGCCAGACGCGAAAGCGTATACAAATGTGGTACAAATGCTGGATACGTGTACATTGGATGCTGTCTATATATGCGTACCACCGATGGGGCACGGTGAAATTGAAAGGCACTTGGTTGATCGTGGCATCCCTTTCTTTGTGGAGAAACCGCTCGGAATCGAGTTGACCGAGGATATGGAGCTGCTGCGGAAGCAAGCAACTGACAGACGCCTTATTACTTCAGTTGGCTATAATTGGCGTTATCTCGATTCTGTAGCCAAAGCGCGAGAGCTTCTGTTGGAAGGCACGATGGGTATGGCACTGGGTTACTTTATGAGTTCTTTCCCGCAGATTGCATGGTGGAGACGAATGAACGGCTCGGGAGGGCAATTCAACGAACAGACCACGCATATTGTTGATCTTGTACGTTATTTATGCGGGGAAGTTGAAGAATTGTACGCAGCATTCAGCAAGCGACGTTTACATGAAATTCAAGAAGGCATGGATATACCGGATGTGGGCACCGTTACACTCAAGTTGGTGAACGGCATGGTGGCCACCATATCCAATACATGTATACTTCCAAGAGGTCACCATACAGGCTTGGATGTGTACACGACCTCTGGCGTTGTGGAAATTCGTATGGATAGCCTGAAGGAAATCGGTCGTGACCGAACGGTAGAGTACCGGAATAGCTCGGACCCGTACATATTGGAAAATGCGGCTTTTGTGCATGCATTACGAACGGGGGATACTTCTCGTATCTTATCTGATTATGACGATGCCTTCCGCACATTCGAAGTGACCTCTGCTGCACATGATTCTGCGACCGAGGGCCGGATCATACGGTTACCTAGCTATACAACGAAAGAGAGTTGAATCGAATTGTCAGATGAAGGAAAAGTGAAATCATTAATTAAAGCGCTGAAAATTCTCGATTGCTTCACGGTACAATCGCCTGAGCTGGGCATTACAGAAATAAGTGAGAAGCTGGGACTATATAAAAGTAATGTTCACAATATCGCAGATACTTTTTTAAAGGCAGGGTATCTGGAGCAAAATCAGGAGAATGGGAAATACAGGCTTGGATTTAAGCTGTTGGAGTTCAGCAATGTGATCCATAGTAACATTGATTTCAGGACCATCGTGCTGCCTTTGATGCAAGAGCTATCGGACTTTACGAATGAAACCGTGTATCTGGGTACGCCAAGAGAAAATGAAGTCGTTTATTTGGATTCTACCTGTCCGCGAAATCAGCTCTCCACGAGATCCATGCTTGGTGTTAAGGCGCCGCTTTATTGTACCGGGATTGGCAAAGCGATGCTCGCTTATTTACCCGACGACAGGATCAAGGCTGTCATAGACAAGGGTCTTATCGCCATAACGGATAGTACGATAACCAGCCAAGAAGCGCTTATACTGGATTTGCAGCAGATTCGGGTAAGAGGATATTCCATTGATCATATGGAGCATGAATACGGAATTAAATGCATGGGAATGCCGATTCGCAACAAAAAACGGGAAGTCATTGCTGGAGTAAGCATTGCTGGTCCCTCCCTCAGGTTTGATGATTCCACAATTGAAAATTATGCGGTTAAGCTGCAGCAGGTGGTTAGCCATATCGAGGATAAGCTGTAAAAGCATGAAACCAGATAGGGGTGATTTAAGTGGCAACGATGGCAGGTTCACTTCGTAATATGAGGCTTAAATCCAAATTAATCGTATCCTTTGTACTACTTATTGTAATATCCACGTCTATTATCGGCTGGATATTTTTTCTTATTTTAAAAGAAACCATCGTTAATGAAGTGGGTCAATCTGTCCAAGAGGTTCTCAAGCAAACGATGCAAAATATCGATTACAAGCTCAAGGATATTGACGAATTGTATGTAAACATCGTATCGAACAAAGAGCTGCAAATCATTATGGAATCCGATGCCTCTACCGACTCGGTCAGAGCTAATTATGAAAAAATATTTTATGAAACTGTGTATCCGAGTATTTTTGGGGGGCGCTCTGAACAGATTCAATCCGTAAGTTTTTTTGGCCCATACGGCCTGAACTTATTCGTGAATACTTCTTATACCAATCGGACAAGAGAGGAAATTGAACAAACAGCCATTTATCAACAGTCGTATGCAGCCAAGGGCAAGCCCTTATGGCTGTTTGCCAACAAGGACATATTCTCCAACCGCGATTCAGGGCCCAAGGTGATTTATAATGCGCGAAAAACATTGGGGTTGTTAGCCCTTAAAGACTGGGGGCTTATGCTGATTGGTGTCCGGGAAAGCTTTATATTCGACAGCTTCAAAAATATTCTTACGGATATGAAAGCGATTACGTATATAGTTGACGAGAATGGATTCATTATTTCTCATGTTAACAAGGACCAGGTCTCTACCAAGGCAGATCCTGATGTATGGAGGATGATTACCGGCTCGTCCAATGGAAGCTCACTGATTATGCTGCAAGGAACGATGTATTCCGTTCATTATTTTACATCGCAATATACGGGCTGGAAGCTCGTTACGATGATTCCGCAGTCTGTTGTCTACAAGCATATTGAGCTAGCCAAAGGCACGATTGTGATGATTATACTTATTACCGTGGCGTTATCGATTCTACTGTCCGTGTTCATTTCATCGAGCATTACCCGACCGCTCATGAAATTAATTCGTCACATTAAAAAAGTAAGGGATGGGGACATCCACACCAAGGTTCATCTGGGAACGCAGGAGGAATTTGGGGAAATATCGGAGAGCTTCAATGAAATGACGGAAGAAATCGGGACCTTGATCCACAAAGTGCGGGATGATGAAAAGAAGATCAGAGAGGCGGAACTGAGGGCCTTACAATCTCAAATTAATCCGCACATTTTGTATAATACGATGGATTCTATTTATTGGATGACCAAAACAAAGGAGTATGACGAAATTGCGGAAATGACAACGGCGTTTGCTCAATTTTTTCGGCTTATTCTCAATAAAGGCAGCGAAATGACTACCATTGCCAAGGAATTGGAAACGATCGAGCACTACCTGACTATTCAGAAGCTGCAGTTCAAAAATAAATTTGAGTATGCTATTGAAGCTGATCCCAATGTACTGGAGGAAGCGTGTATCAAGCTCATTTTGCAGCCATTGGTGGAAAACGCGCTGCTGCATGGCATCAAACCGTTAAAAAATAAACGTGGGACGATTAAGATTGTAGCCAAAAGGGAAGGTCAGTTCATCCTGCTGGAAGTTATCGATAACGGAATCGGTATGGATTTGGAACAAATTGAAGCGCTTCTCGAGCCGCCTTCGCAAGACGGAGGTTATGGCATCTATAACATTAACGAGCGGATTCATTTGGCTTATGGAGAAGGTTATGGCTTACACTTCGAAAGTCGGAGAGATGAAGGGTCCCACATACAAATCATACTTCCAGGGGGATATATCGATGTATAAAATGATTCTGGTGGACGATTCGGAACGCGTGAGAACAGGTCTGAAAATGAGTATGGATTGGTCCAAGCATCAGATTGAGATTGTTGGTGAGGCCGAGGACGGTGTCGAAGCGATGGAGTTGATCATGGACAAGAAGCCGGATTTGATCATCTCCGATGTATTGATGCCTCATATGAACGGATTGGAGTTAACGGAAAAGGCGCTCTGCATCGTACCGCATGCGAAGGTGATTTTGTTAAGCGGCTATGATAATTTTCCCTATGTGCAGACGGCGATTCGCAATGGTGCTTTTGATTATTTGTTGAAACCGAGCACAATTGAAGAGTTATTCGCCATCATCGAAAAAGCCAAGCAAAGTCTGGAACAAGAAAGGAGCCAGGTGAAGGACGTTGTACAATTAAGGCAGCAGCTGCTGCATAGCATCCCTGTGCTCAAGGAAAGGTATTTGCGCTACCTGCTTTCCGGCCAAATGTCTTTATTGGATATAAGAAACAGATGTGACTACCTGGATCTTTCCATCGGCAGCCATTTATTTGCATGCCTGGTTGTAGAAATCGATGATGAGGATGCTGTAGCACAGAGTGCCCGAATTAGTGATAAACAGCTCTTATTATTTGCTTTTCGCAACATTGTAGAAGAGCTGCTTCGGGAACAATTATACGCCGAGATCGTCGAAAATTATGATAACCAGCTCATTGTAATCGTTAGCCGAGCGGAGCTTATGGAAAGCAAATATTACTTGGAGCTGCTGCAAGCGATAGCAAGAAAAATAAAATATTATATCCAAACTTATTACAAGGTGTCTGTTTCAATCGGAATTGGCGGCATCTACGATGAACCGGAATGGATACCGGAATCCAGCAAGCAAGCGGTGGAGGCTGTTCAGTATCGTCTGTATTCAGGTAAAGAAAGCATCGTATACATCGGTGACGTCACATACCAGGCTTCAGTCGAGCATACCGTATACCCGTATGATCTGGAGAAACGATTGTGCCTGGCTTTGAAGATCGGGGATGTACACGGAGCAGTGGGGTATGCAAGGCAGTTTTTGCGCGCTATTGTCGACGACTTTACCCCAACTCCTGATCATTTACGCAAGATTTGTCTACAGTTGGTCTACGCGCTGCTTCGCCAATTAATCGAGTGGGATCTTTCAGATGGGAACATCATGGAAATCACGGCATTGGATGAACAAATTAAGAAAAGGAAAACCATTGAACAGCTTGAAATGTGGCTTTTGCATTATGTCAACGATCTGGCCCATAGCATCGAAAAGAAAATGCAGCAGCGTCATGTTTCGATCGTTCAGAAGGCAATTTCGTTCATGGAGTCGCAGTATGCCCAGGATATCTCCTTGCAGGACGTAGCCGACGTTGTCTATTTGACACCCAATTATTTCGCCAATTTATTCAAGGAAAGGACCAATGAGACGGTTTTGAATTTTTTGGCAGATATTCGGATCAACAAAGCCAAGCAGCTGTTAAAGCAATCCGATTTGAAAATATTCGATATTTCCAGTCAGGTCGGATATACCGATGCCAAATATTTTGGACAAGTGTTTAGAAAAAGGGTAGGTGTTACCCCGTTGGAGTATCGGAAAATGCAGCCCAATTGAATAACATTACAAACCAATCATAGGAATTTCACCTATTTATCCATGTGCAAATTACGGATAATAAGAGCAAGGGATGAGCATACAGGGGGTGAACGATAATGATCCCGAAAAGAAATATGTTAGTAAATAAACATACGGTTGGCTATTTGTTTTTGCTTCCTCTGATCCTGGGGGTCGTTACCTTTTCCTTGTACCCGATAGGAGAGGCTTTCCGTATCAGCTTGTATCACCATAACGGGGTAAGGGGGATTTGGGCAGGGTTCAGCAATTATGAATTTATTTGGTACGATAAGACCTTTTGGCGTGCACTTCGTAACACGATAATCATGGGTGTCATGGGGCTTGGAATGGGATTGCCTCTGAGCTTTATTATCGCTTCATTGATTAACGGTATCGCCGCCCGCAGGATAAGCATTCTGTTCAAAGCGATTTATTTTTTGCCAAATGTGACTTCAACGGTTGCGGCCTCAATTGTATTCCTGCTGCTGCTGTATCCGACGGAAAAAGGGATTGCCAACTCGGTGTTAAGCTGGTTTGGCGTAGCTCCACTCGGATGGATGGCAGATCCCAGACTCGCACAGTTTAGCGTCATTTTGATGGATACGTGGCACGGGTTGGGTTATTCCGTATTAATCTGGCTGGCAGGACTTCAAGGCATTCCGCGCGATCTGTATGAGGCTGCCAGCGTGGATGGTGCTAAGAGAATGCAGCAGTGGTTCTATATAACGATTCCCGGAATGAAGCCCGTCATTTTCTTTATGGTCGTCATGGGTACGATCAATGCTTTTAAAAGATTCGGCGATGTTTTCGTTATTGGGGGACCGGATGGAAACCCGGGCGGATCGTTGTTTACACTCATGCTGTACGTGTACCGATACGGCTTCTACACCTATGAGTTTGGTAAGGCTGCCGCCGCATCGTATGTGATTTTCATTATTATTTTGCTGTTTACTCTTTTTAACTTTAAAGCGTTTCAAAATAAGGATTAACCGGAGATGAGACATATGACCATGATGTCCACTGCAACAAAAACCGGGGTGGTACTGCAATCGAGGAAAAAAGTGGATAGGCTTGGAAGGCTTGTGACCCTGTTATTCCTATTCGCTGGCGGCGTAATGATCCTATTTCCCTTCATTGTTATGCTATCGATTAGCTTTGACAAGGATGCAATTTTCGAATTTCCTTTTCCCTTTCGTTTGATCCCGGAACACCTCAGTTTCGAAAATTTTAGAATTGCCATCATCAATACCCATATGCCGCGATTGTATGTAAATACGTTTATGATTGCTGTTGGTGTTATTGTGATTAGTACGTTTTCAGCGCTGCTCGCGGGTTATGCGTTGTCGAAGCTGAACGTCAAGGGTGGCAAAATCATACTGCTGGTCGTGCTGGCTACGTTGATGATTCCAAGTGAAGCGACATTAATCCCGCTGTTTATGCTGTTTAAGAAGCTGCAGCTCATCAACACCTACTGGGCTTTTTATTTGCCGGCCATCGCCAATATATTCGGTACCTTTTTGGCCAAGCAATTCATGGACGGCATTCCTGGCGAACTTAGGGAGGCTGCCATTATCGACGGCGCGGGAGAGTTCCAATGCTTCACTAAAATCTATTTTGCTTTATGCATGCCAATCGTCGCTACCTTGATTATTCTCACCTTTCTGAACGTATGGAACAGCTTTTTGTTTCCACTTATTATGCTGAATGATCCAGCCAAGTACACGATTCAAATTGGAATCGCTTTGCTTAACGCACGCACACAAACCGGACAATCACCTCCGGGTCTGAATATGGCCGCCACGGTATTGTCCATCATTCCTGTTCTGCTGGTATACCTGTTTTTCCAGAAATATATCATTCAAAGCGTTGCCCATTCAGGTATTAAACAATGAAACATCCACTTATAAGGAGTGATACGATGCGAGTAAATAGATGGAAAATGACACTGATGCTAACAATGTGCTCACTGCTTTTATTTTTAACCGCTTGCGGCGGTGGGGGGACGGGTGACAATAGTGCGACTCCAGGTCCCGCAGTAAACGCGGATAATTTATCCGGTGTTGTCAAGTTTGCTGTTTTTAGTTATCCGGTGGATGACGGTATCGATCCGGTAACGGGCAGCAATGTCAAAGGGATGAAAACGATGCTGAAGCCATTTTTAGACAAACATCCCAAGCTGACTGTGGAATATATTGAAGTTCCGCAAGATAACAGAAAGGCGAAGTTTCAATCTTTATTGCTTAGTGGAAGTGTGGACGTGTTAATTCTGGATTCGTCTATCGATTTTTATAACCAAGGGTTTCTGATGCCTCTGGACGATTACTTGAAACGGGATAATTGGAAACAAAATTATTACGATTCTTTATGGCTGGACAAAGAGCGCTTTACGAATGCTACCGATGGTAAAGTCATGGCGTTACCTGGAATCGTCAATACCAGTACGGTTATGTATGATAAGCAAATATTTGATGATTGGGGTGTGGCACCGCTCAGTGATAAACCAACCGCTCAGGAAATATTGGAAAAAGCGGCCAAGCTGACGGGGATCAATCCCAAGACCGGCAAACAAACCTACGGCATGTATTACGACCCGCGCAGCAGCAGTCACATGATGCTCGATTATTTCTCAGATGGGAACGGTGTACAGCTAGGCGAAACCGACTGGGCGAACTTTGGCAACAGTAAACTGAATTTCAATAACCCGCAAATTAAAAAGAGTTTGCAAACCTTGATCGATATGAACTCCAGTCTACCGCCCGGATATGAAATTGGACGTGGCTTTGAGAATTGGGGGAAGGTCGAGAACAATGTAGCGATTTGTTTATGGTGCAGCAAAACAGATGAAATCCTCAAAAACAAGCTGCAGGATCGTTATGTCGTGACCAAAGGGGTACGGGACAAGAACGGAAAAACCTCCTATGGTACAGCCCA
This sequence comes from Paenibacillus baimaensis, assembly GCF_025567575.1. Lineage (NCBI taxonomy): Bacteria > Bacillati > Bacillota > Bacilli > Caryophanales > Paenibacillaceae > Paenibacillus > Paenibacillus baimaensis. The sequence continues at coordinate 52,884 of NZ_JAOQIO010000084.1, forward strand.
AACGTATACGATGGCCAAAGATACGAAAAATCCGGAAGCGGCATGGCAGGTGCTGAAATATATTACGGGAGCTGAAGGACAAAAAGCTATCTATGATAACTATAAGTACCTGCCTTCCTGGAAAAATGCCGATTGGGTCAGCGAAAAGGATAATCCTTATGCCAAACAATTGCTAACGGTCGTGGAGGATACCAAAAACGTGCTGTTTCCGCCGATCATGTTCTCACTTATTCGTCCTTGGATGGCAGAGCTGATATCGAGGGCTAATCATGGTCAAAAGTATGATCTGACAGCTGAGATGGCAGACATTCAGGAAAAGATTAATAAATGGGTCGAAGAGCAAAAAGTCATCGATGCCTCCAAAAATAAAAAGTGATTCAAATCCGATAAAAATCGCAAAGAATGGGGCGGCAGCTGAAGGCTGCCGCCGTAAGAAGGGATGAATGGTGGATGAACGTTCGTAAAGAGAACCCTACGTGGAGCTATTCAACAGCCAAGGGAATCGCCTATGCTTCCAAGGGCTATGGAGCCCCATATAGTGAGTTAAATATAGTACGGCTTGCTCCGGGAAACCGGCAGCTGCAGTTGGATTGGCAGTATGAGGGATCATGCAATTCCGATGATCTTGTTTACGAGGTCAAGCTGACGGCAGGGGAAGAACGGACAGAAATTCAAACTCGCCAAATACCGGGTGACGCCACTTCGATTTTACTTAGCGATCTGGAGCATGCCGTAGATTACGAGGTTGCCGTTCGTGCCATCAAGAAGGATTCCAATGAGCAGTTGGCGGAAAGTCCGGCAAGAAAGGCGCGAACCGGAGAGGTACCCGGTATTGTCGTCAATTATATTCATCCCGATGACTACACGTATGACTTCTCGGGCCGTTCCCCGGCAAGTCCATCCATCGTAAAGCTTCCGGATGGAACCCTGCTTGCCTCCCATGATGTTTTTTGGGGGTTGGGCGGACAAAATCTGAGCAAGATTTTTCAATCTACGGATGACGGTCAAAGCTGGTCATTCCTATGCGATCTTTATCCGTGCTTTTGGGGGAAATTGTTTCTTCATCGCGGAGCGCTGTACATGCTTGGAACAAGTACGGAATACGGCGCTTTGCTGATAGGCCGCTCTGACGATGGCGGAGCAACCTGGTCTGAGCCAACGGAGCTGATACCAGCCGGAAGCAGGGAGGAAGGCGGACCTCATAAAGCGCCAATGCCTATCGTTGAGCACGAGGGGCGGATTTGGAGCGCGGTGGAATACGGGTCATGGTCTCTCGGTGGTCATGCCACCGGAGTCATATCCGCACCAGCGGATGCGGATTTGCTGGATTCGGCCAATTGGGCGATAGCTCCTTTTCTTCCATACAACAATGAATGGCCGGGTGTCATTGAGGGTGGTAGACCATCGCTGCTGGAAGGAAATATCGTAATCGCTCCCGGTGGCAGGCTCGTCAACCTGCTTCGTTATAATACGGGCAAGGGCAATCCTGATTATGGAAGAGCTATTATACTGAATGTGAATACCATACATCCTGATGCGGACCTGACGTTCGGCAGTGTCATTGACTTTCATGGCAATATGTCCAAATTCACGGTCCATTATGATCCTGTCAGCGGAAGATACTGGTCGTTAGTGAACAGAGTAACCTTGCCCAATGTATCTCAGCGCAATATATTGTCTCTGGTGTCATCAGCCGATTTGGAATCATGGCAGGTTCATACGGACGCTTTAAATTATCAGGATAACGGTTGGATGGAGGATGATCTTAAAGTCGGATTCCAATACGTCGATTGGCTGTTTAATGGGGACGATATGATTTATCTAAGTCGGACCGCGCTTAATGATGCCTACAATTTTCATAACGCCAATTATATGACATTTCATACCCTTGAGAAATTTCGTGCATTTCTTTAAACCTATTATCGATCATATGGAAAGGTTGTGCGTTATGCTATGAAGCCAATACAACCGCTTGCCCAGGATTATGTAACCGTGTATGAATCGCCCGATCCCGACAATATTTATACGTACAGTCCCGGCATTGCCGTCTTGCCGAATGGCAGGCTGGTCGCCACGCTTGATCTGAGCGGACCAGGTATGGACGATCTTCCGGGCCCAAAGCGTGTCATCGAGCACGGTCAATTATGGTTCGGTAAAATATTCACCTCCGATGATAAAGGAGCAACGTGGCAGTTTCGTGCGGACTTTCCATTCATGCATGCAAGACCTTTTATAGCGGGGAATTCTGTCTATGTCATCGGCCATTGCAACGATCTTGCGATAGTCCGGTCTGACGATAATGGAGAAACGTGGAGTGAGACCAGCTTTTTATCTAAGGGGGAAATTTGGCATCAGGCTCCTGCTAATGTCCTTTACGTTAATGATCATGTGTACCTGGTTATGGAAAGAATGACGTTCACCGGTATGAAAATATGGCCATGCAGCATTCTTGCTCCTGTTCTCATGAGGGGTAGCATCGACAGTGACCTGCTGATCAGGGGAAATTGGACATTCGCATCAGAGCTGGCATTTTGTGATACAGTGCCTGTGGATCAGCTGGATTATTTCGGCATTCCCTTTTATAATGCCGCACCGATTACGGGAACGATGATCGCTCCCGGACGCAATTGCGCGCCAGCTGGGTGGCTGGAGACGAATGTCGTGCAGATCGCAGATCCGGATCATTATTTTTACGATCCAGAGGGACGCACCTTCCATCTCTGGATGAGGGCGCATACCGGTGGGACGGGATATGCCGCCATTGCGAAAGTTGTGGAGAACGACGATGGCAGTATGACAACTCTGCTGGAGCAGGTTCCTTCCGGTAAAAATATCGTCTACGTGCCTTTGCCGGGTGGACAGATGAAGTTCCACATTGTTTACGACGATGTCTCGGAGATGTATTGGCTGCTTAGCACACAGGCAACGGATAGCATGACGCGCGCGGAAAAGCTCCCTGAGGATCGGTTCTGGACACCGAATAATGAACGGCATCGGCTGCAGCTTCATTTTTCCCGCAACTGCATCGATTGGTGCTTTGCCGGTATGGTAACGATGGGTGCTTCGCAGAAGCAGTCACGCCATTATGCGAGTCTGGCCATTGACGGGAATGATTTGTATGTACTCAGCCGGACAGGGGACCATCGTGCCAAGGATGCACATAATGTGAATCTGATCTCGTTTCATACGATTACCGATTTTCGTAATTTAATTTATTAAGGAGGAAGCTCAGTATGACTTTAACCCATAGCGAATTGCTGCAGCTCAAACGTTGGAATACCCCTTCAGTCTTTAATGGCTGGGAACAAATTTCTAAGCATGATCGCAGAACGGGCTTTAACCTGGAGGAAACCAAAGACTTCATGCCTCATATGGGAGTTATGGTTGGATATGCGGTGACTGTAGTGTGTGAACCGAGCAATCCCGACCATCAGACCAGAAATCCGAACGCTCAGGTTGAATATCGCGAATATATAGCCAGCATTCCCGGACCGAAAATCGTGGTCGTTCAGGATCTGGATAAACCGTATGCGTATGGTTCTTATTGGGGGGAGGTAGGTGCGAATATGCACCGTTCCCTCGGCTGCGTCGGGACAATTACGGATGGAGCGATTCGCGATCTCGATGAAATGAATAATGCAGGGTTCAAAGCGATTGCCAGCAAAATGTGTATCGGTCATGCCTATAGCTGGCCAGTGCGCTGGAACTGTGAAGTGGAGGTCTTCGGTACCACAATCAAGCCCGGGCAGTTGATTCATGCCGACAAACATGGCTTTCTCGTCATTCCTGAGGAAGATCAGGCCGGACTGCTTGACGCGACGCGGTTTATGGATAAAAATGAGTGTGACACAGTTATAACATCAGGGCGCAATACGGCAGGTATCGAGATGAATGCTTTACTGCAAGGAATGAAAGAGGCAGGAAATCAGTTCGGAGCTGCAGCTCAAGCCCAATTCGGACGAAAAGGCGAGTGGTAGAAGCGATCCGACACAACTAGCTTTTTGAGGAGGCGAGGGGCGGTCCATGATGTTTACTCAAGCGGTCAAGGAATTAGTTATGACTGCCCAGGCACCATTCAAGAGCTGTCACGCATCCAGCTTGGCGATACTCCCGGATGGTGACATGTTGACAGTATGGTTTGCAGGCAGCAAGGAAGGAGCGGGTGACTCTGCTATCTGGTATTCGCGGAGACACAAGGGAACATGGACGTTACCCATCCAGTTAGCAACTGCTGACGGAATTCCTCATTGGAATCCCGTCTTTTTTTGGAAGGATCATGGCGAGCTTGTGCTTTTTTACAAGGTCGGACAGCTTCTCAAGGAATGGAGCACTCAAGTTATCGTATCCAAGGATAACGGATACACATGGTCAATGCCGGTTGAACTGGTAAAAGGCGATCGCGGAGGCAGAGGTCCGGTACGAAATAAGCCCATTGTGCTCTCGGACGGTACATGGTTGGCGCCAGCATCTACTGAGGACGGTATTTGGAAGGCTTTTGTTGACATTTCTGCAGATCAAGGAGCCACGTGGATACGAAGCGGAGATATCTGGATCCAGGAGCTGGACTACAGCAGCATTGAAGCTGTGACAGGCAGCGATATTCCGGTTTCGGAGCAATCCTTTTTTGGTAGAGGTGTGATTCAGCCTACACTTTGGGAGTCGCAGCCCGGGAAGGTACATATGCTGCTGAGAAGCAGTGAAGGTTATATGTATAGGAGCGATTCATCAGATTCGGGACATACCTGGTGTAAGGCATATCCGACACCGCTTCCTAATAATAACAGCGGTATTGACGTAGCGAGAATGGACAACGGCGTGTTGATCCTGGCATTTAATCCGGTTGGGGTCAATTGGGGGCCACGTACGCCTCTGGTGCTAAGAGCGTCCTATGATAATGGACATACTTGGGACGATGAATTCGTTCTGGAGGATCAGGAGGGAGAATACTCTTACCCTGCCATTATTGCCGACGGAAAACGTATATTCGTCACTTATACCTGGAAAAGAGAAAATATCGCATTCTGGCAAGTTACCTTATAAAAGAGGATTTTTTACCATTTTATGTAAATCAAAAAGGCCCATGAGAACGGAGAAAGATTTGCTCTCTAATCTCATGGGTCTTTGGGTTCATCCGATTTACGCTTGGCAGATGCATCTAGAATGCGGAACCGCTAATGGCGACCAATGCCGATCTCGGTATATTGTCACCGAAGCGGTGCGGCCATGTACTGGTCAGTTTAACCCGCTCCTCAGTGGTCTCTCCGGGATGCTTAACTGTCACAAATAAGGTCTGCTCATCAGGGGTAAAGCTTACTCCGTCAAACTCGGCATCGAATGGAGCGGATGCAAATTGCCGCGTCTCTTTGGTTGAGCCGGAAGCAGGTATCACGTACAATCCGTTATTTTTAAATTCAGCCCATGCGCCACTATTCAAGTGACTCGAAGCAATATTCGTCGCAACCCAGATATTGCCTTTGGTATCGAACGCAAGGCTGCCTGGTGAGCTGAACCCGCTTTGAGGTCCGCCAACTGCAAAAATCTCATAGGAAAATTCAGTGGCTCCAAGATTGTTGTTTTTCTCAAAGAAACGAATAATTTGTCCATGCAGGTTTCCGCGTCGACCGTTGTTCGTATAAGCAATATACAAAGTATGATCCTGCGGATTTATAGTAACGGTTGCAGGACGGTCGGATAGCGTAGCGCCTACAATAATTGCAGCTTCCCGCGCATATACAAATACGTCTGCCTGCTCCTTAAATATCTCAACCAGTGATTCCCGGGTTTGATTCAATATACTCGGTATTGTATAGCGAGGATTCTTAATGGATTGAATCACAGCCTCTATCGTTAATTCAACCCATTGTCCAGTTGCTTTATTCGCCGCATACAGCTTTCCGTCGTTTAAAAGCTCGGAGTTGGCCTTGCCTCGCGCCGGATCAAATTTGTTCGAGCTGATAAACTTATAGACGCAAGCGTCCTCGGCATCCTCGCCCATGTAGACGATAACCTTGCCGTCGGTGCTTAACCCCATCGTTACGTTACCGTGATTAAATCGTCCCAATGCTGTGTGCTTCCTCAGCGTGGCGTTAGCATCGTAAGGATCAGCCTCTACGACCCATCCATAATGTATCGGGTCAAGGCCTGTGCTCCTGCATGTAGACTCGAATTGATTCTCGCAGGTAAGCACGGTACCCCATAAGGTTGTACCGCCACCGCGGTTGGCTAATGTACCTTGGACCCGGGTTGCATGGTGTACCGCCTTGGTTCCACGCACCGGCCCCGTCAGCTCAACAGCATCAAGTCCTGTGATACGTCGGGCATATTCAGACTTGGTATCCATTTTCCAAAGGCCCTTTTCATTACGAAACACCTTCAAGATGGAAGCCCCTTGATTATATAACAAGGACCGCTGCTGAGCAGAAGTCAAATGTCGCTGCTGATTGCCGTCCTCAAGAAACAATTCGTTCGTAGATTCGTGACCTACCCAGAGCAGTCCTTCAACATGGGAACCGTCCTGAGGAAAAAAAACGGTATAGCTGTTGTTATCCCCGAACGTGTCACCCTTCGTATTAATAGTGTCTCCATAAGCTGCGATGACCTCGTATTTAAAACCGGATGACAGTACCAAATCATCACTCGCTACTGCTGTATCCCGGGTTGGGTTAAAGGAATCCGAAACCTTGATCGTTGAAAAATCGAATAGGGACCTGCTCGCTTCCGATGCATTCGCTCGTTTACCGAAGGAACCAAGACCCATAGAGGATACTGCAAGATATGCTGTGCTGGTTCCCAGATAACCGAGAAATTTCCGGCGAGATAATTGCTTATTGTCGTCCATACCTAACCTCCAAAAATGAAATATATATGTAAGTCTAGCATTATCATCATTACAGACTCTTTTAAGATAACATAAAATGAGAGAAAAACGGCAAAAAAACAAATAATTTATAATCAATTTGCGATAATTATTTACGATAATTTACGAAATTTAACCTTGATGTCATGTATAGAAGTAGAAGCGAAAAAAGCAATCAATATCGACCTGAAAAAAGGAGTTTTTAAGTGGTTATAGAATATATAATTAATAGCGTTAAGTTGATGATATCATGTTATTGGATAAAGAGGAATGTCCATATTGTGAGTATTTCTTACATAGAAAGGGAATTATGCTGAATACGATTCAGGTTACTTCTGATGATGAATCCTTTTTATATGATCTGTATGCAAGCACTCGAGAAGCTGAAATAGTGGCGTGGGGCTGGGATGCTGCAGCAACGAATGCTTTTCTCCATATGCAATGGACTGCGCAAAGACGTTCTTATGAGGCTCAATTTCCTGATGCGAACCACTATATCCTTTTATATAATGATCTTCGTGTGGGTCGTGTGATGTACGGTATTACAGCAAAAGAAATCCAACTTATCGATATTGCATTATTACCGGAATTTCGCAATCAAGGAATAGGTACGTTAATGATTCGTTCCTTACAATCTGGAGAAGGACTGCCAACGACAAAATCGATTCGTCTCAGCGTTCTGCAGCACAATCCTGCAAAACGGTTATACGAGCGACTTGGGTTTACAAGTGTCGGAAGCAATGGATTATATGAAAATATGATATGGTTCAACGAATAAGAAGAGCTTTACTGGCGTGTTCTTACCAATAATATAATGAGGTGAAAGATAGATGACTACTCCCTATGTAGGTGAAATTCGTATGTTTGCAGGAAACTACGCTCCTGAGGGGTGGGCGTTGTGTAATGGCCAAGTGATGAGTATATCTCAGAACGAGGTTCTGTACACTTTGATTGGAACGACGTTTGGAGGCGATGGGGTAAGCACTTTTGCGCTGCCTGATCTTCAAGGGAGAATCCCCATCCATTCAACTACTGCCTACCCTTTAGGGGCTAAGGGTGGTACCGAGACCGTTACACTTATTGCCAATGAGCTTCCTCAACATACCCATGTGCCTCAAGCTTCTACCCAAACGGGAATTCAAGCCTCTCCAAGCAATGCCATTTGGGCGACCAACGTAGCTAAAACGTATACTGAGGCGAATGGCAATCCTGTCACGATGAACCAGCAAACCGTCTCACTGGAAGGTGGGAATCAGCCGCACGACAACATGATGCCCTCACTGACAATTACCTTTATTATTGCACTGGTAGGAATTTACCCTTCTTTTGACTAGCCGTTTTATTTACTAAATCTAATTGGAGGTGCTTAGATGTCAGACCCTTTTTTAGCTGAAATTCGGTTATTTCCCTATGCTCGTGCCCCTAGAGGATGGGCATTGTGTAATGGTCAAACCCTGTCGATTTCCACCAATTCAGCACTTTACTCGCTGCTTGGAACCACATATGGAGGAAATGGTACAACGACGTTTGCCTTACCTGACTTGCGAGGACGTGTTCCTGTTCATGTGGGTACAAACCTTACGCTTGGGCAACAAGGGGGAGAAGCAGGTCATACTTTAAATATAAATGAAATGCCAACTCATTCACACTTGGCCCAGGGTTCATCAGATCCTTCAACAAGCGTTTCCCCTCAAAACCAAGTATGGGGAATGCAAAATAACCTATATGGCCCTGCAACTGCTCTTACACCAATGAATGGAACAGCAATTGCCAATACTGGCGGTAGCCAGCCGCATTCCAATATGCAGCCTTATTTGGCGTTGAATTATTGTATTGCAACGCAAGGGATCTTTCCAGCAAGGAGTTAAAGGGAGGCTAATCATATGGCAGAGGCTTATATTGGAGAAATACGCATATTCTCAGGTAATTTCGCGCCCATTGGATGGGCCTTATGTAATGGACAGCTACTATCAATCTCTCAGAATACGGCACTTTTTTCCATTTTGGGTGTTCAGTATGGCGGGAATGGCACCTCAACTTTTGCTTTACCCAATCTGAATGGAGCTGCTCCGATGCATCAAGGTCAGGGGGCAGGCTTAACGCCTCGCACTGTAGGTGAACAAGTCGGTGTCAATTCGTTAGCGCTTAGCGCATCTGAAATGCCAAGACACACTCATGCGGCACAGGCTTATGAGATACCGGGCTCTTCAACCGAGCCTGCCAATCGTTATTGGGCAGAGGCACCCGCTCAGGGCAGACCTCATCCGCAGCAAGCTCCGATATACAGCGCAAATGCCAATGTAACGATGCATCCAAATTCACTTTCTGCAGCTGGAGGGGGTCAACCGCACAACAACATGCAGCCTTTTCTTGTGATGAACTTTATCATTTGTCTGAGCGGAATTTTTCCAATTCGGTCATAGTATGAAAAATCAATATTGTTAAGGATGCAGCATCAGGTAAGTGATGACAGGGGGATCTAATGATGATCAGAATACGAATAGCTAAGCAGCTTCGGCAATCACCCAAATTGTTGCTAACCATATTAGCGATTTCCTTGCTTAGCGTATTCTATGGCTTTCACAATATGGTTATGGCTTCAGGTATTTGGACAAGCCAAACCTCCAACGCTACGATCACAGGGCAGCTTCAAAATGTTGCTTTTGGCGGAGGAAAATGGCTCGCTGTTGATCCTGTAAGCAGTGAGATTGTTTCATCAGCAGATGGGATTACGTGGGTTAAACAGGCTGTTCCGTTTATTCCTAATGATGCTGTGTATACAGGGACTCAATGGGTTGCGGTTGGCTCCAATGCTGCCAATATTATGACTTCTCCTACCGGTAATAGCGGGACCTGGATTCAACAAGCTTCGGGGACGGTTAACGACCTATATGCTGTTGCTTATAGTGGGTCCCGCATAGTAGCCGTTGGGAAAGGTGGGGTAATAACCACCTCCACAGATGGGATAAGCTGGAGTTCACAAACTAAGGGATCACAGGATCTCAATAGAGTCCTATACGGTGGGGGAAAGTTTATCGCGGCAGGATCTGCGGGTACTATCTATAGCTCATCTGACGGAATTACATGGACACTGCAAACCTCAGGCACAACTAATGATCTGTGGGGAGGAGCTTATGGCAGCAGTTTGTTTATAGCAGTGGGGTCATCGGGAACCCTGCTCACATCACCAGATGGTGCCACTTGGACATCGCGGGCTGTTCCGAACGGTTCAGCAGGAATAAACGGTGCCGCTTATGGAACTGGAAAATTTGTCGCCGCAGGTGATAACGGGAAAATTATTTCCTCATCTGACGGCGTTACCTGGACGAATGAAACCTCGAATACTACAAAATTTTTCAATGCTGTTGCTTATGGTCAAAGCCAGTTTGTTGCTGTAGGCCAAGAAGGCTGGATGGAATCGCAAGCATTAAGTACGAATGCCAACCTGAGTAATTTGACGCTTAGCCAAGGCTCACTATCGCCTCCGTTCGCAGCGGGAACAATAAGCTATACTTCTGCAGTGGCTCATGCAGTGAGTAGTATAGAGGTAACCGCTATTATAGCAGACAGTAATGCAACGGTTAAGCTCAATGGAAGCGCCGCTGCAAGTGGTAGTGCCGTAACAATCCCATTGAATATAGGGTCTAACACCATCACGATATTGGTTACAGCCCAGGACGGCACGACACAAAAGACTTATACAGTTACCGTCAATCGTGCTGCCAGCAGCAATGCCGACTTGAGTAATTTGATTGTTGACCAAGGAACACTAACACCTGTGTTTGAATCAGGAACCATCAGCTACACGAATGATGTAGCTCACCCTGTAAGCAGCTTGAATGTGACTCCGATTATAGCGGACAGTACGGCAACGCTCAAAGTGAACGGAACTGCAGCAACAAGCGGTAGTCCGGTAAACTTGCCTATCACAGTAGGCTCCAATACAATTACGATCGTAGTTACAGCTCAAGATGGCACGACACAAAAGATCTATACGGTACTCGTCAACCGTGCTGCCAGCAGTAATGCCGACTTAAGTAATTTGATTGTGGATCAAGGAACACTAACACCTGCGTTTGCATCAGGAATCATCAGCTACACAAATGATGTAGGTTACCTTGTAAGTAGCCTGAATGTAACTCCGACAATAGCGGATAACACGGCAGCGCTTAAGGTGAATGGGAACACGGTAACCAGCGGCAGTGGGGTAACCATCCCATTGAATGTAGGAGCTAATACCATCACGGTAGAAGTGACAGCACAGGATAATTCGACGAAGACTTATACAGTAACAGTTAACCGAGCGGCCCCGAGTAATAATGCCGATTTGAGCAATCTGATACTGGATCAAGGCTCGCTATCACCAGTATTTGCATCAGGAATCATCAGCTACACAAATGATGTAGGTTACCTTGTAAGCAGCTTGAATGTAACTCCGACAATAGCGGATAACAAGGCGACACTTAAGGTAAATGGGAACGCAGCAACCAGTGGCAATGCGGTAACCGTTCCATTGAATGTAGGAGCTAATACCGTCATCGTAGTGGTGACAGCACAGGATAATTCGACGAGGACTTATACAGTAACAGTTAACCGAGCAGCCCCGAGTAATAATGCTGATTTGAGCAATCTGATGCTGGATCAAGGCTCGCTATCACCAGTATTTGCATCAGGAATCATCAGCTACACAAATGATGTAGGTTACCTTGTAAGCAGCTTGAATGTAACTCCGACAATAGCGGATAACAAGGCGACACTTAAGGTAAATGGGAACGCAGCAACCAGTGGCAATGCGGTAACCGTTCCATTGAATGTAGGAGCTAATACCGTCACAGTAGTGGTGACGGCACAGGATAACTCAACGAAGACTTATACGGTAACGGTCAGCCGAGCAGCGAGCAATAACGCGGATTTAAGTAGTTTATCGCTGAGTACAGGCACGTTGAATCCAGCGTTTTCCTCAGGTACGACGAGCTACGCAGCAAGTGTAATGAATAGTGTTTACAGTGTTCAGGTATTTGCTGTTCCTGTTGATTCTCAAGCCAGATATGAAATTATAGCTGACGGCACAACGGTAACTGGCGCTGTATATCTGAATCATATCGGGTCTAACACCGTTTCTGTCAAAGTGACAGCACCTGATCATGTATCCAGCAAGACTTACACCATAGATGTGAATAAGCAAGGTTTGGGCGTAGCTGATATCAGTACGATCACTTATATGAACAAGATTTTGCAGCGTACCTCCAACAGTTATCATCTGGATGTAGGGTATGAGATCAAATCAGTGGACCTGAGTGTAGTTCTTTCCGATCCCAATGCTTCATTCAGCGTAACCGGGGCCACGTACACGGCGAACTCCATCCTGGTATCGAATTTAGCAACGGGGACCCGCTCTTTAACAATCGTTGTAACTACGCATGACGGCCAGCAAAAATCCTTTGAAGTGACGATCAACCGTTCGGCCCAGCCTTCCTTGGGTTACGTTGATTTGAATGGTGATGGTAAAATAACCGTAGAAGACGTGTCACACTTCTCTACTCATATGTTCGATATCAATCAAGATGGAAAGATTGATAGTGATGATATGCGCTTTATGCTGCTACAGATTTTACCTATAATAATCAAATAGATTCATTGCGAATCGGCTTATCCTTCGGGATTTGCCGATTTTTTTGAGTCTATTTGTACGTGATTATGCTTATACATGGTGATAGCGAATGCGAATAAACTATATTTGGAGCTCCGTGTGGAAACGATGGAACTCTTCGATATTGAGCTGCTGGGCTGCATCGGACAAGGCAGTGGCGGGGTCGGGATGTACCTCCACCATGATGCCATCTGCACCCGCGGCCAATGCGGCTTTGGCGCAAGGAGCGAATATATCTTTGCGGCCAGTTGAATGGGTGACATCCACCAGAACCGGCAGATGGCTCTCCTGCTTCAGAATCGGAACTGCCGATATATCCAGAGTATTGCGTGTTGCCTTCTCATACGTCCGAATTCCGCGTTCGATCAACATCACTTGCGTGTTGCCACCAGCTAAGATATATTCTGCTGCATGAAGAAATTCCTCAATAGTAGCGGCAAGGCCACGCTTCAACAGGATGGGTGTGCGTACTTGGCCTGCGGCCTTTAGAAGCTCGAAGTTCTGCATGTTACGCGCACCAATTTGAATGACGTCAATATATTCGCTTGCCAATTCGATATGGGCAGGATCGACGATTTCGCTAATGGTCTTAAGCCCGAATTCGCTTGCTACCTCCTTCAAAATTTTCAACCCCTCTATCCCTAACCCTTGAAAATCATACGGGGACGTTCTTGGTTTGAATGCGCCGCCGCGCATGACGGTAACCCCCGCTTGCTTCAATGCGGCAGCTACTTGACGCACCTGCTCATAGCTTTCGACAGAACAAGGGCCGGCGATCAGAACCGGCTTTCCGCCTCCAACGGTTATATCTCCAAGGGTCACAATAGTATCTGCCTTCTGGTTTTTTCGGCTGACCAGTAATGGTTTTTTATGACCCGTTCGTTGAGATTCCATAGTGGCCTGGAAAATTTGCTTGAACAGCTGGCTAATGGTTTCGTGATCCAAAGGCCCGGTGTTACGGGCGACGAGCTCCTCCAGCATTTGCTTCTCCCTTACAGGATCGAACCCAGGAATGCCGTGCTTCTCTTTCAGATGCCCAATCTCCTGAGCAATCTGTGCCCGTTCCGACAACAAATCCAGCAGTTGTTGATTGATTCCTGTTAATTTTCCCCTTAATTGCTCTAAATAAATTTGATCCATTCTCATTCGCTCCCTTTAAATATGATTTTTGACAAACAAAAAGACTCCTCATCGCAAGGGACGAGAAGCCGTGGTACCACCCTAATTAGAACGACAGTTCCTGTACTAACAGGAATGTTATTCTCACTTTAGTCCCTTAACGTAGGGAGTTACGGGTATCCTTAAGAGATGCCAGTATGCAGGCAGCCGTTCAGGAACCAGCTCGGGAGTGAACTTCGACGGGTCGTTCGATCGGGTGCTTTCAGTCGGTGGCACTCCGTCCCTGTAATGAATCGATTACCGTGTACTCTTTCCGTCATCGCTTGTTTTGCAATGAAGTTGTACTTGATTATTATGCATTCTAAATCATTTTTGGAATATTGCAAGCATGTGGTTTAACGCTGATTCGCGTTATCGTTGTGACGTGTACAAGGGGCTGCATGTAAGCCTACAGACCGATTTGTATATTTCTTAGCGGAACACATCTTGACAAAATTGTAATTTCGATGGTAAGTTTATAACCAAGTATTCGCATACGAATTTTATAAATTGATAGGAAAACCGGACCACCGGAAACCAGCCTCGGCTTGTTTCTGGTTTTTTTGCATTCTGGGAAAATGTGTACTAGAAGTAGAAGTAGGAATGAAGGTTATTGGACAGCGTGTTGGTGCGGTGACTTTAATTTGCAGAGCGGAGTGTGAGAGATATGAGTGAAACGGAACGAAAGATACGTCTTAATGTGTTTGTTCGCATTGCAGGGCACCATGCGGGGGGATGGAAACATCCTGATGCGGAGCCTGAGCGGGATTTGGACATTGACAAGTATGTGGAGCTGGCTCAATTGGCAGAACGAGGGCTAATCGATTCACTATTCATGGCGGACAATTATTCGGGGACGGGCAGAAGGCTGGAGCCATTCACGCTGCTCTCGGCGCTGGCGGCAGTAACGACCCATATTGGTTTGATCGGAACGGTAAGCACGACCTATAATGATCCGTTTCATGTTGCGAGAAAGTTGGCATCGTTAGATCACTTGAGTAAAGGGCGTGCTGCCTGGAATATCGTAACAGGGCATTCACCAGAGGACGGCAACAATATTACGAGATGGGGAGGTTACCCAGAGCCCAGCAAACGCTATGAAATTGGCGATGAGTTCGTTGAGGTCACCAAGCAGCTGTGGGATAGCTGGGATGAAGATGATGTAACGAGCAGCAGCGCGCGGAATCTGCAGGTCAATCATACTAATATTCATGAGATTGATTTTAAAGGCACTTATTTTAATGTAAAGGGACCGCTGAATATACCTCGACCTCCGCAAGGCTATCCGGTTCTGGTGCAGGCAGGTTCCTCGGAAGCTGGCAAGGAATTGGCGGCCAAGCATGCCGAGGTGATCTTTACTGCACAGCAGACGCTCGGAGCCGCGCAAGAGTTTTATACCGATGTCAAATCCAGATTGGCGAAGTATGGAAGAAATCCGGATCAATTGCTCATTATGCCTGGACTGGGATCGATTGTTGGCGAGACCGAAGCAGAGGCCAAGGATCTGGAGGATGATTTATTTTCTTTGTTGAATCTGGAAAGCTCCTTAAAGCAGGCCTCACGTTTTTTCTCGGTCGATCTGTCCGAGTATGCGTTGGATGACCGGGTACCACTCGACAAGGTTAAGCCTGAGGATGGCAGCCGGAACGGAGGCATTACAAGCCGGCGTGAGGTTGTGCTCGACGCCGTGCGCAGAGATAATTTGACGATCCGACAATTTTTAAATCGCAGTGCTGGTGGCCATGGTCACGTTACTTATCGGGGGTCCTATTTGCAGGTAGCCGATTTTATTGAAACGTGGCTGCGGGAGCGTGGAGCTGACGGTTTCAATTTATTGCCGCAGGTTGTGCCGCACAGTCTGGAAACCTTCATCAATAAGGTAATACCCGAGCTGCAAAATCGCGGTATTTTTCGGACTGCATATGAGGGTGCCACATTACGTGAAAATTTTGGACTGACGCGCCCTGTGAACAAAAATCGGGAAATATGGACAGCCAGACACCACCCAGCAGTGAAGGATACCGCTTACGAGCCAGCTCAATAGGTTGGAGAGAAATCTGCTTTACGCACGACTATGATGATATGAGGTGAATGAATTGACTGATTCTTCCAGAAAGGCCCATTTTAATGTATTTATCCGTGGTACCGGACATCATGCGGCTTCTTCCAAGCACCCGTTAGTCAATCCGAACGCTGGCCTTGATCTGGCGCATTTTGCCAATCAGGCGCGAACTGCCGAACGGGGACTGCTGGATTCTCTGTTTGTCGCGGACGGTTATGCCGGTTTATCCCGAGGGTTCGAGCCGTTCACGCTGTTCTCTGCGCTTGCCGCGCTTACGAAGCATATTGGTTTCATTGCTACCGTCGGAACGACCTATAACGACCCTTATCATGTTGCCCGTCAGTTTGCCTCGTTGGACCACATCAGCAAAGGACGTGCTGCCTGGAATATTGTAACAGGAGCTCAATCTGCCGCACACAATTTTGGTCGGGATGAGCACCCGGATGTGGAACAGCGCTATAAGGTGGGTGAGGAATTTGTAGATGTCGTCAAGCAGTTGTGGGATAGCTGGGAAGAAGATGCGCTCGTGTATAACAAAGAAAAGGATATTCGCCTTGATTCGAGTAAGGTCTATAACATCAACTTTCAGGGAGAATATTACAAAGTAAAAGGTCCGCTCAATATTCCGCGTCCGCCGCAGGGATATCCTGTGCTTGTTCAGGCTGGATCTTCGGAAGGCGGCAAGGAGCTGGCGGCAAGGACGGCAGAAGCGATCTTCACCGCTCAGCAAACGCTTGGCGCTGCGCAGGAGTTTTATAAAGATGTGAAGGGTAGGCTGGGCAAATTCGGAAGAAAGACGGATCAATTGCTGATTTTACCCGGGCTTTGCCCGATTATTGGCGATACGGAAGCGGAGGCCAGGGACCTCGAAGAGGAGCTGTTCACGCTGCTGGACACACAGAACGCGCTGCGTAACCTGTCACGCTTCTTTACGGTGGATTTATCTGAATATCCATTGGATGCACCCGTGCCGATAGACAAGCTGAGGCCAGCAGAGGAGTTCAGAGTAGGGATCACTTCAAGGCGTGACGTGATTATCGATGCTGCGATTAGAGATAAATTTACAATCAAACAATTCATTAGTCGGAGTGCCGGAGGCCATGGGCATATTACCCACACAGGTTCTGTTCTGCAAATAGCTGACTTTATTGAGAAGTGGTTCCGCGAAGGCGGAGCTGACGGCTTTAATATTTTGCCGCCAATTTTCCCGACCGGTCTGGATGCCTTCGTGGACAAGGTAATACCGGAGCTGCAAAATCGCGGAATTTTTCGCACGGCCTATGAAGGCAGGACGCTGCGGGAGAATCTTGGTTTGGCAAGACCGGATAACCAGCACAATAAAATCTGGGCAGCCAACAACCAAACAATCGAAGCACAAGAGGCAGCGAGATAGCTGTTGTAATAGGATCATGAATCATACACTTCCAGACAACTGGGGACATGCTTAATACCATGTTTCCGGTTATTTTTCATGTCAATGAACAAACGACTGAACCAAAGGAGCCTGTTGAGGATGAATACAACCAAATCGGCACTTGCTATTATTGTAGCTTTATCTGTTCTAATCACGGCCTGCTCCAAAGATGGGAAGAGGACTGACGAGCAGAATCAGCAGTCGTTATCAGACAAGCCTGTGGAAATTACCGAGCCGGTTAATCTGATTTTTTATGTGAGTGGGGCGACCTTTACGGCTACTGAATTCAAAAACCAGATCAAGGACCCGGTTGAAAAGAAATTTAAACATATAACGATTGACCGGCTGGAGCCACCTTCTACGGTGACGGTCCCGGAATTATTTTCATCAGGTACCGTTCCAGATCTTGTTTTTGGAGACAATTATCATACGTTAAAAAAGCTTAAGGTAGTCGAGGATTTGCGTCCGTGGTTTAAAAAATATAATTTTGACGAAAGTCGGATCAAGCCCTATTTGACTGGCTATATTCATTCGTTCGGCGACAACGGCGAGATTTATGGCGTTCCTTACAATTCCAATCAGCACATTTTGTATTACAATAAGGACGTTTTTGATAAATTCGGTGTTCCGTATCCGTCAGACGAGCAGATGACCTGGGAGCAGGCTCTGGACCTGGCCCGCCAGCTGACACGGACAGAAAATGGGGTACAGTATATCGGTCTGGACGCCGAAGGCCTCACCTATTATTCACGAAGCTTGGCGCTGGCGACGATTGATCCGATAACGGGCAAATCCTTGCTTGGCAGCCCGGAATGGCTGCGGGTATTCAATATCACGAAGGCTAACTTTGAAATTCCCGGCTTCCTCCCTAAGGACAACACCAAATATTTGTGGGGCAGGGATGTCTTTATGAAGGATCGGACGATGGCGATGCGGCCGGCCTGGTTAGCTAATATGGTTGGGCCGATGGAGGAGCTGCGACAGCAGGGAATTGATGTGAACTGGGATATTGCGCCGATTCCTACCTTTGCCGATCAGCTCGGCAAAACACGGGAGACCCAGGTTCATTCCATCACAATGACCAGTCTCAGTAAGAAAAAAGACGCCGCCTTCCAGGTTATTCAATACCTGCTGTCAGATGAAGCGCAGCGAATTATTTCGCGCAACGGCAGGGTGCCTGCGATTATTAACCCTGAGCTGGAGAAGGAATATGGGGCAGAGGTAGGCACTTTGAAGGGGAAGAAAATTCAAAATATTTTTGTGGGGACGCCACTGCAAACACATAAATCCAATCCATTCGAAACGGATATTGCCAAATATATGACCGAAGCGAATCTGGATTTGGCCCATGGTCTCGATGTCAATTCGACGATTCGCAAAGCGTCTGAAAACATCGATAAAGAGGTTGAAAGGCTGCAAAAAAATCAATAATAATGATCCAAAAGGAGAGGTGGATTAGATGAGTACATCCGAACGTAAGCTGCATTTGAACGCTTTTATCCGTGGAGCCGGGCATCATGAGGCGGCATGGAGGCACCCGGACACACATCCGGAGCTATCGCTTGATATTCAACATTTCATTCAACTGGCTCAGACCGCAGAGCGCGGCCTGCTCGACTCGCTCTTTCTGGCTGATGGTTATGTGGGCAAGACGAACAAGCTGGAGCCGTTCACGTTTTTGTCTGCGCTTGCAGCCGTTACCCGGCATATCGGACTGATTGCCACAGTCAATACGACGTACAATGAGCCCTTCCATATTGCGCGCAAATTCGCTTCCCTCGATCATATCAGCCATGGACGTGCTGGCTGGAACATCGTAACCGGATCAGGCTCCGCAGAGGCGAATTTCGGCAGGGACGAACACCCGGAGCACTCTCTTCGCTATGAAACCGCAGAAGAATTCGTTGAGGTGACAAAGCAGTTGTGGGATAGCTGGGAGGACGATGCGCTGGTTTATGATAAACAGTCAGGTACCCAGTTTGCCCATGGTAAAGTCCACGAAATCAACTTCAAGGGAAAGTATTATTCTGTAAAGGGTCCCCTGAACATACCGCGTCCACCTCAAGGCTATCCAGTGCTTGTGCAAGCAGGCTCCTCTGAAAGCGGAAAGGAATTGGCGGCCAGGACAGCCGAGGTTATATTCACAGCGCAGCAGACGTTTGCGGACGGCAAAGCCTTTTATACAGATGTTAAATCGCGGTTAGCCAAGTATGGACGAACACCGGAGCAGCTGCATATATTACCGGGAATCAGTCCGATTCTGGCGGATACGGAAGCCGAAGCGAGAGAGATTGAGCGGGAGCTGGACAATCTGATAGATACAACGGATGCTGTGAAAAGGTTATCCTCTCGCTTTGGTGTTGATTTATCGGAGTATCCGATAGATGGCCCGGTTCCCCTGCATGAAGCGAAGGAGCTTGAAGAGGTCAATGGCAATAAAAGTCGTCATCAGCTTGTAATCGATCTGGTCCGCAATGAGAATTTGACGATCCGTCAACTGGTACAGCGTCTTGCTGGTGCAAGGGGTCATCTTACCTTTACAGGGACTCCCTTGCAAATGGCTGATGTGATGGAGCATTGGTTCAAAAATGGGGCTGCTGATGGTTTTAACGTGATGCCGCAGCTATATCCGAGCGGATTGGATGTATTTGTGGAACAAGTTATCCCTGAACTGCAAAACCGCGGCTTATTCCGAACCGCCTATGAGGGTCAAACACTGCGTGAAAATCTGGGTCTGGTTCGACCGGCAAATTTGCACCAAATTCCTAATCTTGCCGTGAAGCAGAGCTGATACGATAGCATAAGAGCTCGTCTATTTATTGCCAACCCTCTGGTAGAAATGGCTGCGGGGTGTTATGATTGGCAGCATTCATGTCAATGACAAGGAGGAGTTCCAATGACTGCGTATACAATTGGCGTTTTGCCGGGGGATGGGATTGGACCGGAAATCGTTCAGGCTACGGTCGAAGTGTTGACGGCTGCATCGAAAGTCGTGCCGAATGTTGAGCTTAACTGGCTGGAGCTACCAATGGGCTGGTCTGCGATCAGGGAGTACGGCGATGCACTGCCTCTTCTCACGAAGGAGGCACTCGGAAGCTGCGATGGCTGGATAATTGGACCTCACGATTCCTCATCCTACCCACCGGAGCATCAGGAAAAGCGCAATCCAAGCGGCGAGCTGCGTCACCATTTTGATTTGTATGCCAATATCCGTCCGAACAAAACGATTCCGGGAATCGAGAGTGTAGTGGGTGTTGCGGACCTGGTTATTTACCGTGAAAACACGGAGGGCTTTTATCCGGATCGTAATCTGTATGCAGGCACAGGAGAGTGGCTGGTTACCCCTGATGTAGCTATATCGGTGGGTGTATTTACGCGGAAGGCTGCCGAACGTATCGCCCATGCTGCTTTCCAGATGGCGATGAAGCGGAGCAAGCACGTGACCATTGTCCACAAGGCTAATGTGATCAAACTCGGTTATGGTTTGTTCTTAAGCACCTGCCGTGAGGTGGGGGCTCAATACCCGGAAGTCAGGGTGGACGACTATCATATTGATGCGATGGCTGCACATCTGGTGCGGCGTGCAAAGGATTTTGACGTCATTTTGACAACAAATATGTTTGGCGATATTCTCTCCGACTTGGCAGGTGAGCTGGTGGGGAGCCTTGGACTAGCCCCTTCGATTAATGCAAGCGATGATAGAGCGATGGCGCAGGCGGCCCACGGATCGGCACCGGACATTGCAGGACGCAATATCGCTAATCCGATCGGAGAGCTGCTCTCCGCTGTGATGCTGCTGGACTGGCTTAGCAATCGGCATAACGATCCTGCGCTTTATCAATTGGGACGACTTATTGAACAGGCAATATTAAGTGCGATTGCGGACGGTGTACGGACACAGGATCTGGGCGGCTCGGCTTCAACGATTGCATTTACACAAGCAGTTATCAGAAAGCTGGTTTGACGTTAACTGGGATTGGTTCTTATAAATTATTCCAAATAAATGTTGCGAAACCTTATTGACACAGAACATAAGGGGTGCTATATTTCAAACTACAGTAACAGCATAGGAATAATAAACATTGTATGACCAACTACCGGACAACCGGAGATCTGGCTTTTATAAGCTATGTCTTCGGTTTTTTCATGTGGACCTATGATGGACAGAGATCAATAACATGAAAGAAAGGGGCGGGGATGATGAGTACAACCAAACGTCAAGTACACCTGAATGTTTTTTTGCGGGGAGCCGGTCATCACGCAGCGGCATGGCGGCACCCAGACACTCACCCGGAACTGGGATTTGATTTTCGCTATTATTTAAAGCTGGCACAGATCGCAGAGCGGGGTTTGCTGGATTCATTATTTATGGCAGACGGCTATGTAGGAACCGGCAGAAGGCTGGAACCTTTCACGCTGCTCTCGGCATTGGCTTCTGTGACCGAGCATATCGGATTGATCGGCACTGTGGGGACAACGTACAACGAGCCCTATCATGTGGCGCGTAAATTTGCATCGCTCGATCATATCAGCGGGGGGCGGGCCGGATGGAATATTGTTACCGGACATACGGATGCGACTGCATACAACTTCGGCCGTGAGGAGCATCTGGAGCATTCCAAGCGTTATGAGGCTGCTGAGGAATTTGTCGAAATAACGAAGCAGCTCTGGGATAGCTGGGAGGAGGAGGCGCTTGTCTTTGATAAGCAGTCCGGCGTTCAGTTTGATGAAACCCGCCTGCATGAAATCAATTTCAAAGGCAAGGTCTACAAGGTCAAAGGACCGCTTAATATTCCACGTCCTCCGCAAGGCTATCCCGTACTGGTTCAGGCGGGTTCCTCGGAGAGCGGGAAAGAACTGGCTGCGAAGACGGCTGAAGCTATTTTTACAGCACAGCCTACATATGGGGAAGGTAAGGCATTTTATACAGATGTCAAAGCCAGATTGGCTAAATATGGCCGCACCCCGGAGCAGCTCGTGATTTTGCCGGGACTAAGTCCGATTATAGGCGATACCGCAGCTGAAGCCCAGGATCTGGAGGATGAATTGAACGCATTTAATAATGTCGAGGATGCCGTAGACAAGCTGTCTGAGCGGTTCGGCGTTAATTTGTCGGGTTACCCCATTGATGGTCCATTTCCTGTGTCTGCATTTGACAGCGCCAAAGGGATAGATTCGGTCAATGGCAGCAAAAGCCGTCATCAGCTTATTCTGGATTTGATCCGCAAGGAGAACCTGACGATTCGTCAGCTTGTGAATCGTCTTGCCAGCGGTCGTGGGCACTTAACCTTCACAGGTACGCCTATTCAGCTCGCTGATGTGATTGAACATTGGGTTACCCACGGTGCCTCCGATGGATTTAACTTAATGCCGCCGCTTTATCCGAACGGATTGGAGGCTTTCGTTGACAAAGTAATCCCCGAGCTGCAGAACCGAGGTCTATTCCGTACGAGCTATGAAGGGAAAACTTTGCGTGAAAATCTGGGGCTTGTACGTCCGGCCAACAGCTTGCTTCATGCATAGGCATTAAATAGTTAAAAAATATCATTGCCATATTGGCAGTGCTATGGTAAAGTGATCAAATTCATACTAAAACTATAGGAATAATAAATTGCGATGACCAGACCACTGGAAGAGCACAACACTTTGTTGTGCTCTTTTTGTTTAAAATCGCAGACTGGATTCAAAGGAGTGAGGAGAAGATGGTTCAGCATCAAGCCATTGAGCCGGAATTCGGGTGGTATATGCCAACAAGAGGAGATGGCCCATTTATTGGCGTCAAGCCTGATCGTGTCGTGGATACCGCCTACATGATACGTGTTGCACAAGCTGTGGAGGAGGCTGGCTACACCTTTGCTTTGATCCCAACAGGCGGGCATTGCACGGATGCCTGGATTATGGGAGCGACACTGGCCGCACATACGAAGGTGTTCAAGCCGCTGGTAGCTATGCGTCCAGGCTTAATCGCTCCTGCGCTAGCTGCAAGGATGGGAGCAACGCTCGATGAAGTGACAGGAGGCAGGGCGCTGATCAATATCGTGACAGGCAGCTCTGCTGAGGATATGAAGGCTATGGGGGATTCGCTGGCCTTTGACAAGGATGCCAGATACGCACGTACGTTGGAATATATCAAGATCGTCCGCCAGCTGTGGATTAATTCTCAGCAGGTTGAAGGGAATCAAATACTGGCTTCCCGTGGCAAGAGTCAGGAAGTGGAGCCATTTGACTTCAACGGCCAGTATTTTCAAATTGAGGGTGGAGTCAGCTATCCACCACCTGTGCAAAAGCCGCATCCACCGTTTTATTTTGGCGGCAGCTCTCCTGCAGCGAAGCGAACCGCAGCCGAGATTGCCGATGTATATCTGATGTGGGCGGAGCCGCTTGAATGGATCAAGGAGCAGATCGATGAAGTGGAATATCACCGCGATGTGCTGCACAGGACGCAGGGGATTGATCGCAACATCCGCTATGGCATCAGAGCGCAGGTAGTTATTCGCGAGACGGAGGAAGAGGCTTGGGCAGCAGCCAAGCTGATTGTAAGCAAAGTCGATCCTGCGACGCTGCAGGAAACAGAGGCAAGGTTTTCACAGGCCGAGTCGGCTGGACAGCAGAGGCAAAATCAGGTGCGGAGGCAGTCGGCCAAACATGATTATGTTATTGCCCCCAACTTCTGGGCAGGGCTATCTGTCGTACGCGGAGGTGGTGCAATGGCCTTTGTTGGCACACCGGATCAGGTTGCGGATCGTTTGATTGAATACATCGATATCGGCGTCTCCTCCTTTATTCTCTCAGGCTATCCGAATCTGGAGGAAGCATCGATTTCCGGCAAAGCATTGATCCCTGCTGTAAAGAAAAAGCTGCAGGAGCGTGCTGCTGTCACCAACAAAGATAGTTTCGTATCATAACGCATTCATAAATATAAATAACCCATACCTATCTATAAGGAGTGTTTAATCATGAGTATCAATCTTAGAAAATTTGGCAGAACCGGTTTAAAGGTATCCGAGGTCAGTCTCGGCACCATGGCATTTGGACGCTGGATCAGCGAGCAGCAATCGGCCACGGCACTGGACGCTGGTATTAACCTGATTGATACCGCAGATGTGTACGGCACGGGTTCGGATCGCAACAATCCGCTGGAGGGCGGCCAATCGGAAACGATTCTTGGCAACCTGCTCGGAGAACGCAGACACCGTATCATTTTGGCAACGAAGGTTCACGGTCGAGTAGGACTGGAGCCCAATGACGCAGGACAGAGCCGTTATCACATTCTTCGCGCGGTTGAAAACAGTCTTAAACGCCTGAAAACGGATTACATTGATTTGTACCAGGTACACCGCTTTGACGAACAAACGCCACTTGAGGAATCCTTGAGAGCTTTGGACGATCTGGTCCGTCAAGGAAAGGTTAGATACATCGGTGCTTCCAATTACGCTGCATGGCAAATTGCCAAGGCTCATGGTATCTCGGCCCGCTTAAACCTTCACCGATACGAAAGCGTACAACCGGAATACAGCATTATTGCCCGCGATATTGAAAAAGAGCTGCTGCCTTTTGCCGCTTCCGAAGAAGTTGGTGTCATTGTGTACAGTCCGCTTGGACGTGGTTTGCTGACCGGCAAATACAACTTTGAGCAAGCTCCGCCGGAAGGAACTCGTGGAGCAGCTGGCGAGAAACGTCTGCAAGTGCTGCTTGATGAAGAGCGCAACTTCCGAATTGTTGAGCAGTTGAAAGGGATTGCCGAGCGCAAGGGCTGGTCATTGGCTCAGTTGGCACTAACATGGGTTGTGAGTAGACCGCATATTACGTCCGCTATTCTGGGTGCTTCCAGTGCGTTGCAAGTCACAGAATCGGTGCAACATGTAGGTGAGAAGCTCTCGGCTGAGGAGCTTGCCGAGATCGATGTTATTACGAGCGAAGCGGCAGGTTCCGGCCAAGGTGTATTGGCGATTAAAGAACCCGCAAGTACAGCAAAAGGTTGATCAGGAAGCATCGGATGATCAGAAGTTCGGTGAATAAAGAGCGGAGTGGGCGGAATCGTTCTGGAGAAGCGAAGTGTTCGCCTACACGCTTTCTGTAAGAAAGCGACTTCGGAAGCCTACGCTGTCTTTGGATTTCTACAGCTAAATGTCTTGTATAATCAAGAAATCTGAAGACAACAGCTGAGAGTTTGCCTAAGCAAACTGGCTTCGGAAGCATAACCTCGGAGGAATGATCCGCCCGCGCAGCGGAGACTTATTCACCGTACTTCGAGAAGAGTGGTGACAAGCTGCAGAGCGACAGGTCCGACAAGAGGGAGTGGTGATAATGGCGGAAATTGTGATTAATCATTTATACAAGCGGTATGGCAAGGATAAGCATCCGGTCGTTCACGATTTCCATCTGGACATCAAAGACAAGGAATTCCTTGTCTTTGTAGGTCCATCCGGCTGCGGCAAATCAACGACATTGCGGATGATTGCCGGGCTTGAGGACGTCACGGAAGGCGAAATTTATATTGGCGACACGCTGGTGAACAACCTGCCTCCCAAGGATCGGGACATCGCAATGGTTTTTCAAAACTATGCCTTGTACCCGAATCTGAGTGTCTACGAGAATATTGCCTTCGGTCTCAGGCTGCGCAAGCTGCCCAAGCATGAAATCGATCTGGCGGTGAAAAAGGCGGCGCGTGTGCTGGAGATTGAGCAATATCTGGACCGCAAGCCCAAAAATTTATCAGGAGGTCAGCGTCAGCGTGTTGCGTTAGGTCGTGCGATTGTGCGTAATCCCAAAGTGTTCCTTATGGATGAGCCCCTCTCCAATCTGGACGCGAAGCTGCGGGTGCAGATGCGTACGGAAATTATCAAGCTTCACAAAACGCTGGGTGTCACCTTCATCTATGTAACACACGATCAGATCGAAGCGATGACGATGGGTGATCGGATTGTGGTGATGAAGGACGGCGTCATCCAGCAGGTGGATACTCCGGAAACGATCTATAGATACCCGAGCAATACCTTCGTTGCCAGCTTCATCGGTTCACCTCAAATGAATTTTATCGATGGGCGCATTGTGGAAAATGTTCCGGGCAAGCTGGAGTTTTCCACATCTCGCTTTACATTGGAAATTCCTAATGATTTGGTACCGATCCTGGTTAAACACAATCAGATTAATCGGACGTTAACGCTTGGAATCCGGCCGGAAAATATTAATTTGGAAGGTCTTTACTCCGATGCGATTTTAACCGGTGTGTATAAGCTCAGTGAATTGATGGGTGCGGATCGATTCCTTCATCTGGATATCGGTCAGGATAAGCTGCTGGTCGTTCGGGTCAATCCGGGATTCCAGGCCAAAGAAGACGAGAAGGTTCGGCTTTCTCCAGATATGACGAAGGCCTTATTTTTCCATAGAGATACCGGAACCAGGTTTGTTTAAATCACATTTGTCATCGGGAAGGGAGTGTACGCTTTGTTGTCCATTCATTTTACTAAACACGCTCGGAAGCGAATCCTGCCCGTTGTGTTAGCTTACGTCTTGGGAGCGATAAGCCTCCTGCCTGCGGAAGGGACAGCTCCGGTGGCAAATGCGACAGCTATTAAGCAGGAGCAGCAGCCCCCGACTGCTGTCACACCACAAGCTGCCAAAGCAACGGATGCCAAAACCATAAATAGCCCTGACTTCGAGCTTTATTATGCAGATGTTCTGCAAACGTGGAAGCAGCAGGGAGCTCAGGATGCAGCTAACTCCGTTACCATTAAAGCTGCAGCACCTGCGGCACGCTCTGAGGGTTCAATCTTTTCTACAGGCAGCTTGGAGGGAAAAACGGACGTTTTGCTATGGAAGGCAGCTTCTACAAGCTGGGTGGAATACCAGTTTAACGTATCCGCAAAGGGCTTATACGAATTTCAGGCTTCTTATCGTCCGCTTCCGGGTAACGGGGTCGGCAATCCAATCGCATGGGACGTAACACTTGATGGGAAGCATCCCTTTCGGGAGGCTTCATCGATTACATTTTACAGGGAATGGAAGGACGCGCGTCCGATCCTGAAAAATGACGATGGAGACGAAGTCAGACCCCGTTCGATTGAAGCGCCGGCTTGGCGTATACAACCGTTTATTGACTCGGAAGGCGCGTATGCGAATCCGTTAAAGTGGTATCTCACCGAGGGCGTTCATACGATCAGACTCAGTGGAAACGAGCCAGTCGCTATAGAGGAGCTGCGAATCGTACCTCCCGAAAAGCTCAAGCCTTACGCAGGAGTGGCTGCTGCTTATCCACAATCCAAGCCTGTTGAAGCACAAGCCTTGACTCTACAGGCCGAGGATATGGCTTTGAAGAATGATACTTCGATCAAGCTGTTTTCCGATACCGACCCGCGGACCGTTCCTGTTGCCAAGGGTAGAATCACCTACAATACGGTAGGAGCCAAAAGATGGATGTATCAGAATCAGGAAATTACGTGGAATTTCGAGGTGCCGGAGACAGGTAAATACAAGCTCGCACTGCGATCCCTGCAAAATCAAATTTCGCAAAAGTCCTCCTTCCGCAGAATCAAGATTGATGACAAGGTTCCATTTGAAGAGTTCCTTATGTATCGTTTTCCCTACAATTCGAGCTGGAAGGGAACTGTCCTTGAACAGCCTGACGGCAAGCCCTACGAGCTGTTTCTGGAAAAAGGCAAGCATACATTGTCGATAGCTGTGACTGGAGCTCCAATCAAGCCGATTCTGATCGGAATTGATGAATTGTCGCAGCGGCTTCGGTCTATCGATCAGGATTTAAGAGCGCTCACGGGTGGTTTGATTGATAGAAACCGCACCTGGAAGGTGGATCAGGAGCTGCCTGATCTGGCAGGTCGTTTGGATGAAACTGCCAAGCTGATGGATAGCTTGTCCGGGCAGCTGCTGCTGGTGAACGGAAGTAAGGACAGCATTATCCAGGGCTTCAGCACGTCCGCGCAGGATATTCGCGAGCTGCTGAAGAAGCTGGATGATGTACCTTATTATGCCGATCAAATTACAAGTATTAATGAAAAGATTAGTAATTTCATTGAACAACTGCTGCAGCAGCCATTGCAGCTGGATGAAATCTACATAGCTCCATTGGAAAAACCGTTTCCAGAGATGGAGGCTTCCTGGATTTCGCAAATAGCGGGTTCAGTCACGAATTTTTTCTACTCCTTCCAATCGCGGGACAGCTTGAGTGATCTGGATGAACGTGTATTAAACGTCTGGGTGCAGCGCGGTCGTGACTATGTAGATCAACTGCAGCAGCTCACGGATGAGGTATTCACAGCGGATACGGGTATTAAGGTGAAGGTTAACCTGCTGCCTACGCCACAACTGCTCGTCATGTCCAATGCAGCAGGCATTCAGCCGGACGTGGCGCTTGGCTTAACGCAGGATTTGCCTGTGGATTATGCGATTCGCGGAAGTGTCACGGATTTATCAAAGTTCCCTGATTTTGCGAATATTTATAAGCAGTACAGCCCTGGGTCCTGGCTGCCGCTGCATTACAATAAGGGATATTATGCGATCCCGGAAACGCAGTCGTTTCAGGTACTCTTTTATAGAAAGGATATTTTAAAGCAATTGGGCCTGGAAATCCCGCAGACGTGGGATGATGTGTATGCACTGCTGCCGGTTTTACAGCAAAATTCTTTGAATTTTTATATGAATCCGAAGGATTATACACCGTTTTTTTATCAGAATCATTCGGAGTTTTATGAGCCTCCGGGCTTGCGAACGGCGCTGGATACGCCGCAGGGCTTTAAATCGTTCAAGCAGTGGACCGACCTGTATAATACGTACGCAGTGGAAAAAGAGGTCCCGAGCTTTTACCAGCATTTCCGCAGAGGAACGATGCCAATTGGTGTCTCGGATTACAATATGTATGTACAGCTGACCGCTGCAGCACCTGAGCTCAATAACCGCTGGGGAATTGCCGAAATTCCCGGGGTGAAGCAGCCGGACGGAACCGTTGAGCGGTGGGCCGGAGGCGGGCAGAGAACAGGTGTTATTTTTGAAAAGTCCAAGAAAAAGGATCAGGCCTGGAAATTCATGCAGTGGTGGGTTTCTCCAGAGACCCAGGCACGGTATGGCAACGATATCGAAGCGGTGAACGGCGTCGCTTTCCGCTGGAATACATCCAATGCTCAGGCGTTCACCAAGCTGCCATGGAAGCAGGAGGATGCCAACGTTATTCTCAAGCAGTGGAGCTGGTACAAGGATGTACCCAACCTGCCAGGCGGATATTTTCTGGAAAGAGAGATTACGAATGCCTGGCTGCGGGCTGTTGTGGATGGCACGAATTATCGAAGCTCACTGGAAACGGCTGTTCTGGACATCGACAGGGAGCTCAGGCGCAAGCAGCAGGAATTCGGTTATGTCGATCAGGATGGACGTGTAATCAAAACTTTGGATTTGCCGGTGATTAATAAGCCGTGGGAAGGGGTTAACGCCTATGTTAAATAAAATCTCAAATGTCGCGATCAGCACGCCCGTCAAGGCGTCTGCAAAGCCACAGGTGGAGCCGCAAGAGAGCAGACTTGGCAGCCTGCTCTCGGAAATATGGGCGTATCGTCTATCCTATCTCTTTATTGCACCGTTCATGCTGTGCTTCACCGCCTTTATTTTTATCCCTGTGCTTGCGGCGGTGGGCTTGAGCTTCACTTATTTTAATGCGATTGAACAGCCGAGATTTATCGGATGGCAAAATTTTCAGTATTTGATTTCCCAGGATCTGCTGTTCTTGAAATATGCACTGCCCAATACATTCAAATTTGCGCTTATCGTCGGGCCAGGGGGATATATTGCAGCTTTTTCACTTGCCTGGTTGATTACCCAGCTGCCCGATTCACTGCGCAGATGGTTCGCGCTTGCGATGTATACACCATCCCTGACAATTGGAATTGCGATGTCGATCGTCTGGCTGCCTATGCTGACGGGTGATAGAATCGGCTATTTGAACAGTATACTGCTGCAGCTTGGGTTCATTGATGTACCTAAGCTGTGGGTAACGAGTAAAGACTATTTAATGAATTCGATGATTGTGGTCACGCTCTGGTCCAGTATGGGCGTCGGCTTTCTGGCCATGCTGGCAGGTATTCTCAATGTGAACAAGGAACTGTATGAGGCAGGGCGTCTGGATGGCATATCCAGCAGAATACAGGAAATCTGGTTCATCACGATTCCGTCGATGAAGCCGCAGATGCTGTTCGGAGCGGTGATGGCTATTGTCGCGACGTTCAAAGCGGGAGCGATTGGTGTGGAGCTGTCCGGTGTGAATCCGACGCCTGAATACGCAGGTCATTTGATTATTAATCATATCGATGATTATGGGTTTATCCGTTTTGAAATGGGCTATGCAGCAGCGATTTCGGTATTTCTGTTGATCTTGATGTATGTGTCCAACAAATTGAGCTGGACGTTGTTCGGTTCAGCCGACGATTAATCGAAGTCCGGTGAATAAGTCCCGCTGCGCGTCCAAATATCCTTCCGAGAAGATGCTTACGAAGCTAGTTTGCTAACAAACTCTCAGCTGTTGTTTTCGTATTTTTATCATTTTATAAGAGATTTAGCGGTAAAAGTACGGAAACAAAGGCGAGCGCTAACGCTTCTCCAGGATCATTTGGCCGCTCCGCTCATTATTCCCCGGACTTCTATTAATGCTTACGAAGAAAGTTTTCTTAAAGGAAAACTCAATTGAATGCTTACGATGCAAGTTTTCCATACGGAAAACTCTAAGGAGGTTGAAAGATGACAACATTGCGCGTGCCCTGGAAGCTTTCCCGTGTATTCCGCAAAAGACCCCGGCTGCAAAGAATGGACACGTTTCAAAAAATATTGATCGTTCTGATGGTTCTCTTGTCCATCTTTATGCTGCTGCCTATCGTATATATTTTGAATCATGCTCTGAAGCCTTATCATGAATTGTTTGTGTATCCGCCTAATATTTTTGTCAGGGAGCCTACCCTGCAGAATTTTACGGAGCTGTTTCTGGTAGCTGCCAACTCCACGGTGCCGATTACCCGTTATTTGTTTAACAGCGTGCTCATATCGGTTGCAGCTGTGGTTGGTGTTACGCTGGTGAGTGCAATGTGCGCTTATCCAATTTCCAAGCATAAATTTCCGGGTCACCGCTTTGTGTTCAGCCTTATTCTGCTGACGCTGATGTTCGCTCCCGAGGTGATGCAAATTCCGCGATATCTGGTCGTCAGCCATCTCGGCATTATGAACACCTATTGGGGGCATATATTACCGCTGCTTGCAATGCCGGTAGGCGTTTTTTTACTTAAGCAGTTTATCGATCAGCTGCCGAACGAACTGCTGGAGGCGGCGAGAATTGATGGAGCAGGTGAAATTCGAGTGTTTTTGCGAATTGTTATTCCGGTGTGCATGCCGGCTGTAGCGACCGTAGCGATTTTGACGTTTCAAAATTCCTGGGGGAACGTGGAAACCTCTCAGCTGTTTATGCAAAATGATGAAATGAAAAACTTTCCGTTTTTTCTGAGCACATTAACGAACAATGCAGCCAATATTGTAGCCCGTCAAGGCGCTGCAGCAGCAGCGGCTTTAATTATGTTCGTGCCCAACCTGCTGATCTTCCTGTTCTTCCAGGGAAAGGTGATCTCTACGATGGCGCATTCCGGTATTAAATAAGAAAGGAGGACGACTTCTTGCGCTCGTATCTTATCAAACAGCTTCTACTGATCCTGCTTGCGGCTATTATCTCGACGGTATTCATTCGACCGGCGGAAATCCTTGCCTATACGCCATATAACACGAATTACAAGGATGGCTACGATCAATTGGTCTGGACCCAATCTGCCTACAATCCGGTTGCGGCTCTTGGGCGCGAGATTTATATTCCTGACCCGAAAAAGCCGGATCAGCTGATCTTTTCACCGCTTAAGCAAGCCCAGGATCTGTTTATAGATGACAAGGATCAGATTTATATTGCGGATACCGGGAACAACCGGATTGTCCATCTGGATGAAAAGGGGAATCTGGTTCGTATTTTGGACGTTAAGGAAAGTCCGCTGAATAAGCCGCAAGGACTGTTCATCGATCCCAAAGGAACGATTTATGTTGCCGATACGGGGAACAAGCGTGTGGTTAGCCTTGATAAAGATGGCAAGCTCATTCGTGAGTTTAAGCGTCCTGAATCCAAGTTTCTTCCAGCATCGTTCAAGTTTGATCCGGTGAAGCTGGTCGTCGACAAACGTGGATTTCTATATATAGCGGCACTTGGCGGCTATCAAGGGCTTGTCCAGCTGGACCCGACAGGCAATTTTCAAGGCTTCTTTGGTGCCAATACGACAAGTTTTTCCTTAATCGACATGTTCAAAAGGCTGGTATATACACGGGAGATGTACGTACGTGAAATCAGTAAGCTGCCCGGCTCGATAGCGAGCGTGACGGCCGATCAGGATGGCATGATTTATACGGTTTCCAAGGATGTGGAGTACGGACAAATCAAGAAGCTGAATATCGCAGGTCTGGACCAGCTGGAAAGCAAAGGCGATTTCGCCAAGAGCGATAAGAAAACGTCTTATGGGGAAATGGCCTTTTTTGACTTCCAGAATCGCGTGCCTTTATTGTCGGATTTAACGGTAGATCTTGATGGCAACATTACCGTGATTGATTCGAAGCTGAAGGTTGTGAACCAATATGACAGCTCCGGTAACTTGCTGTTCTTCTGGTGGGGCGACGACAATGCGGTAACGACCAAGCTGGGCTTGGTCAAGACACCTACGGCCATTACGACCAACTCTAAGAACGAATTGTTTATTCTCGACGGCGAAAACAATTTTGTTCAATCGTTCCGGCTTTCTGAATTTGGCGCCTTGGTGCACAAGGCCAACCATTTGACACAGGAAGGCAAATATGAGGAAAGTGAAGCGCTGTGGGCGGAGGTCAATCGGCTTAACGCCTATTATACGCCTGCGATTTTGGGGCTGGCGAAGGCCGCTTATAAAAAAGGCGACTATACCCGAGCCCAGCAGCTGTTTTATGAAGCGGGTCAGGCGCAAGGCTATTCGGATGCCTTTTGGCAAAACCGTCTGGTCTGGTTCCAAAAGAACTTCGGCGTGCTGATGAATGTCATTATAGCGGTTTTCATCGTGCTGTTTATTTTGGAAAAGTGGAGCAAGCGAAGCGGTTGGCGGCAAAAGTGGCGTCAGCGTAAGCGCAGTGAAAGTTTGCTTGTACAGCAGCTGGGGCAAGCCTTTTATATATTAAAGCATCCGATTGACGGGTTTGGAGGGCTTCGCTACGAAAACAAAGCAGGAGCCTGGAGCAGCCTGATTATATGGATATTGGCTATGGCATCCTACTGCATCATGCAGGCAGGTATCAGCTTTATTTTTAATCCGGCTGTTATTCTTGAAGTTAACTTGCTGACGATAGCCGTTCAATTTCTGGCGATATGGCTCGCATGGGTCATTTCCAACTATTTGATTTCTTCGATTTTACGTGGAGAAGGTCGATTCCGTGATGTTGTTTATGGAAGCACCTACGCCTTATTTCCATTGGTGCTGGTCGGATTGCCGTTAACGATCCTCTCCAATGTGATGACATTAAATGAAAGCTCGATTTATTATTTTCTGTACTTTGGTTTATTTGTCTGGATTGGCCTGCTGCTGTTCTGGAAGGTGCAGAGCTTGCAAAATTACAGTATAGGAGAAACGTCAGTGAGCGTCGTGCTATCGTTGATTACGATGACGGTGCTTGGCGTATTGATTTTTATTACGGTTGGATTAACGAAAGAATTGACGGATTTCGGTTATTCGGTCTTCCAGGAGGTAACGATTCGATGAGGCGTAAGCAGGTTTGGTATCGATCAGCAGCTGCGCTGATAATAGCTATGATAGTGGCCATTGCGCTGTTTCAACAGCCGGGAATTAATTGGTTGTATGCCGCCGATCAGAAGGAGAACAGTAAAACGGTACTTGGATCGGCGGCCCCGCAGCCTTCGAGTGGAAATGGCACGGTTGTGGCGTCATCCGCACCCGCAGCTTCGGTCCAAAATCCGACAGCGGCTGCTCCACCAGCAGCCCCTCCAGCATCGCAGCCAGCAGCGACCTCTGCTCCCGCCCCGCAGTCGGCTGGAGCGGCGAAGTCAGGGCTACCGGAAGAAGCGGGCTTTCGTGCCATAGCCGAATCGTCCGTGCTAAAGTTGTGGGTCCATGACGCGACAGCCCACTTCAAGGTGGAAAATAAGCAAACCGGACAAGTATGGCGTTCCTATCCGAATCCGGAGCAGTGGGCCAAGGAAACGATAACTGGAACGTGGCGAAATAACTTGTTATCACCGATTATGCTGGAATACATCGATGCGTCCAATTCCAAATCTCAGGCCAAAACAATTAGCTGGACGGAGGATAAAGGGGTTCTGGAAGGCTTCCAAACGACGCCGAACGGGTTCAAGGTCGTGTTCAATTTTACAGGCACGCAGTTTAAAATTCCGGTTGAGGTCAGATTGCAGGATGATTACGTAGATGCGGTTATTGTGGATCCGGATATTAAAGAAGGCAAGCTTAGTCTGCTGAATCTGAAGCTGTATCCGTTATTGGGAGCGGAGGCTTACAATGATAAGCAGGAGGGCTACCTGTTTGTACCGGACGGTTCAGGGGCGCTGATACGCTTCAAGCCGAATCAGGCCAATGATAAATCATTTTACCGTGCAAACGTATATGGTCCAGATAGTGGCTTCTTTAATGAAACGACAGCACGCAATCCGCTTAGAATCCCTGTATTCGGTTTGAAATCGGGAGCTCAGGGTCTGGTCGGAGTGATGGTTTCGGGTGAGGAATACGGCAAGGTATTCGCATCTCCGAATGGTGCCTTCGGACAATATAACTGGGTAACGACAGAATGGCAGTACCGTATCAAATTTTTCCAAAATACGAGCAAAAAAGCGCAAACCGGATTTTTCACCTACAGTAAGGATCGTTTTACAGTTCCGGAGCGCAAGACTCGCTATTATTTCCTTGCACCGGACAAAAGCGATTACGTCGGAATGGCAGAGACATACAGGACCTATCTGGTTAAAGACAAAAGTTTGAAGCCTGTTCAGCCCAAAAGCGGTGAGGTTCCCGTATATATCGACATCATTGGCGCTGATATCAAAAAGGGACTGCTGTGGGACAAATATTTGAAGGGGACGTCGACGGCTGAGGCTATTGATATGATCAAGAACCTGACCGCACGGGGGCTGAAAAATTTGACGGTTCAATATGCAGGATGGCAGCAGGATGGCTACAGCTCGCATGGCGGTCTGTTCCCCGTGGATTCACGAATAGGGGGCAATGAGGGGATGCAGCAATTTATCCAGTACGCTCATTCCCAGCAAATTCCGGTATACCTGACAGCCAACTATACATTGAATAATAATGGAAGAGACCGATTTTGGCCGATGTTTGACGGGCTTCGTGACTTGGCGGGCAAGGTAATCGAATTTGAAAATTATGCTAATCACGAAATGACAACGCTTGTGAGTCCGATCTTTACCGCTAGTGTGGCCCAAAAGGATTTGGGCAGCTACAAAGCGCTCGGTGCCGACGGTATATATTTCAATGAGGGTATCGGGCAATATTTGAATAGCGATTACAATAACAGCTATCAGGCAAGCCGCAGTGAGGTGTTGAAGAGTCAGCAGGCTATTCTTAAGCAGACGAAGGACACGCTTGGCAGCGTCCATGCGGAGAATGCTAATTTCTATACTTTGAATGAGGTTAACCATATTCACCGATTAGCTGATACTTACTCGTATGATATTTTTGTGGATGAATCGGTACCTTTTACGCAAATTGTGCTGCACGGCTTGATCACGTACACATCGGAATGGTCCAATTTACGTGAACAATATCGTACGGATTTCCTGCGCAGTATCGAATTGGGCGCTTATCCAGCTTATGTATTTACGAGTGCTCCATCCGGTACGATGAAAGGCGCCTATTCTGTCTGGTATTACAGTATGAATTATCGGGATTGGGAGGCGGCGGCTGCCGAGGAATATAAACGGTTTAATGAAGCGCTTGGTGATGTTCAGGATAAGCTGATCATCGGGCACAGGACGCTAGCTCCCAATGTCAAAGAAACCACCTACGAAGGTGGCAAAACCATCATCGTGAACTACAACGAGCAGGAATTCACGAATGGCAGTATTCGCGTTCCGGCCCAGGATTTTATTGTCGGTAAGAGGGGGGCGCAGCGATGAGCAAACTGAAACTTCAAGGAGCCACGCTCCGCAAATTGGAGGGGACGCTTTTTATTACTCCATGGGTAGTCGGTTTTCTGGCTTTTGTAGCCTTTCCTTTGGTGTTCTCCTTATACATGAGCTTTCATCGTGTAAAGGTGACGGTCAATGGGATTGAGACGATACCCAATGGCGTGGAATATTATCGTGAAATTTTATTTGCTGATGGCGGGCTGCTCTATGACGATTTGATTCCCTTTCTGCGTGAAGCGGCCGTAATGATCCCGATTATTCTTATATTCTCGCTGCTGATTGCGATTTTATTGAACCAGCAGTTTTGGGGAAGAACCTTTTTTCGAGTCGTTTTTTTCCTACCCGTTATTTTTTCATCAGGTCAAATTATACTGGAATTTATTAAACAGGGTGAAGGTACATTATCCTTTGTGGAATCTTTACGAATCGATTCGTATATTATTGAATATGTCCCCAAAACCTGGGTCGAACCGATCAATCATGTTATTAGTTCGTTTGTGCTTGTACTATGGTACTCCGGGGTGCAAATTTTGATCTTTCTGGCGGGGAGGCAGACGATTTCCTCCTCGGTGTATGAGGCTGCCCGTATTGATGGTGCAGATCCCTGGAATACATTTTGGAAAATTACGCTGCCGGGACTCATCCCATTTATATTTTTGAATTTGATCTTTACGGTTGTGGATTTGTTTACGTTCCCGACCAATCCGATTATTAGCAAGGTGACGACAGCCAATTATGGGTTGTCCAGCGCTCTGGCGTGGATTTATTTTATGATCGTGCTCGTATTCATCGGCATTGTCATGCTGCTCTACAGCCGGGTCGATAAAGCATTCAGCGGCAAACGCAGCTAGCAGAAGCTTAGGAAATGCTTACGAAGTCAGTTTTTGCATACGCAAAAACTCTTAGGAAAGAGGGGACCACCATGGAACGCGTGCTCCAATTATTCAAAAAACGTCAATTGGCCGATGTATCCATCAGGGACCGATTGATCTCCACGAAATATTTTTTTATCGGCAAGGAGGCGGATAAAGGGTTTCTATTCCGCTTGTTTCTGTATCTGATCTTGATCGATACCGCTTTTATTTATTTGAAGCCGATTTTGTATATGATGATTACGATGCTCAAGGATGCTAATAATATGCTGGATTCGTCCGTGATCTGGGTACCCCGGTCGCTGTATACCGGACATCTTCAGGCGGCATTCGAGATGCTCAAATTTAAAACGGCGTTTTTTTACAGCCTGACGATTTCGTTGTCCGTTTCCATTTTGCAAATTATATCCTGCTCGATCGCGGGTTATGCGTTTGCCAGGCTGGAATTCCCATTAAAAAAGCTGTTATTTGCCGCCTTGATATTTACGTTTATTATGCCGCCGCAACTGACGATATTGCCGTCGATTCTGATGTTCAAGGAAATTGGCTGGGCGAATACGTACTTACCGATGATTGTACCGGCTATATTCGGACATGGACTAAAGGGGGCATTGTTCGTCATCATTTTCCGACAATTTTTCTCAACACTGCCCAAGGAGCTTGAAGAGGCAGCAAGAATAGACGGTGCCAATGCCTTCCGGTTTTTCTTTAAGGTCATGCTGCCGATTTCCAAGTCTGCGATCATCGTCGTTTTTTTATTTTCGTTTGTATGGAATTGGAATGATTTCTACCTACCGTCGATGTATATGTCCGGTTCCAAGGAAGTCCCGCTGTCGATCAGCTTGGCCAAGCTGGCTGCATCCTTGTCGGCCGATGAGGCGCAGGGAGGAACCAGTATTTTCTCGGAGCCGATCAAAATGGCCGCGTCCTTTCTCATTATTGTACCCGTGTTGATCGTATATGGAATTGCGCAGCGGTGGTTTGTTGAAGGAATTGAGCGCACGGGGCTGGTCGAGTGAAGGCGACACGTTTATTGACGGATTATGTGCTGTCCAAATGGCCGATTTATATCGTGGCTGCCCTATCTATTTCTTGTGGAAATATTATTCAATCGTATTATCCGAAGCTGCTGGGCTTGTTTACCGATCAGCTGCAGCAGGGGGAACTGACCAAAACGTTAATTATCGATTACAGCCTGGAACTGCTCGGTATTGGCGTTTCCTTCGGGCTGTTGACGGCGGTCGGGCAGTATTTGATCATGAGGATGGGCCGGCGGTTTGAGTACGTTGCCAGAAAACGATTATTCGATCATTTCACGACGCTAAGCGCTGAATTTTATTCGAAGCATGGGGTAGGCAAGCTGCTCAGCTATGTGATGAATGATGTGACCGCGATCCGCGAATCGATTTCAATGGGATTTAATCACATTATCAACTCGACGATTTTGATCCTGTCGGTTGTTGTCACGATGCTATTCAGCTCCATCCCGTTTTATTTGATCATCTGCTGTGTATTCCCGCTGCTGTTCATTCCGTATCTCGTTGTCCGCTTTCGTCCGGTTATCAAGAAGCGTTCCTTGCTCGTACAGGAGTCTTTGGGCAAAATGACGGAGTCTGCGGAGGAGCAATTCGGCGGTATTCGCGTGGCGAAGACATTTGCCGTTGAGCCGATCATGATCGCACGGTTCGGGGAGACTGTAGACCGCATCCGGGATCATCAGCTGCGTCTGGTTCGTTTATCCTCGTTGTTTGAAGCGATGATTCCGTTTTTGGGTGCGTTTTCGCTCATTGTTACGATAGCATTCGGGGGATATTTAACGATTCATCAGCAAATTTCTTTGGGGAATTTCGTAGCGCTGACGTTATATATCCGCATGATGGTCAATCCGCTTCAACAAATTGGTCGTGTTATTAACACGATGCAGCGCTCAAGAGCATCGCTTGAGCGTATTAACCATTTACTGGATATGAAGTCGGATATCGTGGAAATCGAGCAGGCCGTTTCGTCCGATTTTAACTCTTCGGGGATTCAGGTAAGAGGGCTATCCTTTGCTTATCCGGGAGAAGAGGATGAAGTGCTGCATAATATCAGCTTCAGTCTGCAGGCAGGTAAATCATTGGGCATTGTCGGCAAAACAGGCAGCGGCAAATCTACCTTGGTTAAGCTATTGCTCCGTATTTATGATCCTCCGGCAGGCACGGTGTGGATAGGGGATACGGATATTCGCGAGCTTACGCTGGAAAGTCTGAGAACCCAAATTGCCTATGTGCCTCAGGAGGGATTTTTATTCAGCACGACGATTCGCGACAATATCGCATTTTTTCGGAGAAGCTCATCCTTGGATCTGGTCGAAAAAGCTGCCAGGCAGGCGCAAATATCATCCAGCATCGCTTTATTCCCCGATAAGTTCGAGACCAAGCTGGGAGAGCGGGGAGTTACGCTATCAGGCGGACAACGGCAGCGCACCAGTCTGGCCCGGGGCCTGATCAAGGAATCGCCAATTATGATTCTGGACGACAGCGTCAGTGCTGTGGACTCCGTAACCGAAAAAAGCATCATTGATACGATGCGCAGGGTACGCGCCCAGAAGACGACGATCTGGATTGCCCATCGTATTAGCGCCATCAAGCATGTAGACGAAATTATCGTGTTGGATCAGGGTCGTATTGTTGAGCGCGGCTCCCACAGAGAGCTGGTACAGCAAAAGGGCTTGTACGCCAAGCTGCTTGCCATACAAGAGGAGGGAAGCAGCATTGCCGAACCTACGTAAGGAAAAGCCTAACAGTAAACAGGAGACCACGCCGCCGCAAGCGAATCAAGCCTATAAGTCCGCATTTCGTGAGCTATCGGTATATGCCAGGCCGCACAGGCTTACTTTTATCATCGTATTTTTCTGTACCGTGCTGTCGATAGCCGCAGATCTGCTACAGCCCTATCTGGTCAAGATCGCTATTGATGATAACTTAATGGTAGGCAAAAATGATTACAGGACCCTCCTGATCATATGCGCGGTCTATCTGGGATTATCGGTCAGCAGCTTGTTTTTTACTTACTTGCAAAATAATTTGCTGCAGCTGGCGGGCCAAAGCATCGTTGCTCGCATCCGTAAGGATTTGTTTCGCCATATTTTCAAATTGTCGATGTCCTACTATGACCGTACCTCCAGCGGCAGCTTAATTACGCATGTGTCCAGCGATACGGAAACGCTCAATCAGTTTTTTACACAGGTGCTGTTAAGTCTGGTTCGTGATGGGATGACGCTGATTTTTATTATTGTGATTATGTTTCAATTGGATGTTCAGTTGACCTGGTACTGCATGGTGATGATGCCGATTATTGTACTGATTGCCTCGGGATTTCGTTCCTATATGCGCAAAACCTACCAGATCTCCAGAGCGCAGCTGTCTCAGCTGGTATCGTATGTAGCGGAAAATTTGTCCGGTATGCATCTGATTCAAGCCTTTCATCAGGAGAAGGAGCAGCAATCGCGGTTTTTGGATCACAATGTCAGTTATTACAAGGCAAATTTGCGTGAGATCAGAACGAATGTGATGTTTAACCGCTCCTTTGATATATTGGGCAATTTGTCGGTTGCTTTTGTGACATGGCTTGGAGGTATTGCCGTATTTGATAAGGCGATTGAATTTGGGGTATTGTACGCCTTCATTACGTACATCAGGCAGTTTTTCCAGCCGATCAATACGATTACCCAGCAATGGAATACGCTTCAATCGACCACGGTTTCGTTGAACCGGATCTGGAATGTATTTTCGATTAAGCCGGAAATTACGGATGCAGTGGAAACGCGGTCTCTGGATTTGGCTGCCATCAGCGGGAAAATCGATTTTGATAACGTAAGCTTTGCTTATCAGGAGGAAACGAAGGTCATTCATGATCTCGATCTGCACATTGCACCGGGTGAAATGATCGGGGTCGTAGGCTCCACAGGTGCCGGGAAAAGCTCGCTGATCAGTTTGCTTTGCCGATTTTATGATGTGCAGCAGGGCAGTATTCGGATTGATGATGTAGATATTCGGGAGATCCCACAAGCCCAGCTGCACCGATTGGTTGGACTTGTGCAGCAGGAGCCGTATTTATACTCGGGCAGCATTATGGATAATGTCAGATTGTTTGATGAGACGATTTTACAGGAACAGGTCATTCAGGCCTGTAAGCTGGTTGGGGCTGATTCGCTCATTACTCGTTTGAAGGATGGCTATGATACGCGTGTATCGGAGCGTGGAAGCGGATTGTCTGCTGGAGAGCGGCAGCTGATTT
The DNA here is from genome assembly GCF_025567575.1 of Paenibacillus baimaensis. Taxonomy (NCBI): domain Bacteria; kingdom Bacillati; phylum Bacillota; class Bacilli; order Caryophanales; family Paenibacillaceae; genus Paenibacillus; species Paenibacillus baimaensis. The sequence continues at coordinate 94,387 of NZ_JAOQIO010000084.1, forward strand.
CCTTTGCCAGAATTATCGTATTTCAACCCAAAATATTGATTCTGGACGAGGCTACCGCTAATCTGGACTCCCATACGGAGCAAATGATTCAGGGTGCGTTAAGTGTTGTTGCCCAGGGGAGAACGTCGATCGTAATCGCCCACCGACTGTCCACGGTTATGCAAGCCGATCGCATTATCGTTATGAGCCAGGGAGGTATTGTGGAAGAGGGAAACCATGGGGAGCTGCTGGAGCTGCATGGCTACTATGAACAGCTTTATCTGCATTCCCAAGGGACGATTACGCAAGAAACGGGGTAAGGCAAGCGGGACAACCGGACTCTTTTATGTTATACGGCATGTGAAAATAGCTTGAAAATAGGATTGACACCGTTCTAGTTTGGTGTTATATTTCATTTCATAGTAAGTCTATAGGAATAATACAAATCTACCGGAACACCGGAGACAACCAACAATTGTTGTGGGGTCTCCGGTGTTTTTGTATGGAGAATAAAGTACCCAGAGAGGAGTGGGGAGTTCGGAGAGTGGCATGCAGGTTGATCACACAGCTATAACTAAACATAATCAAGGGGTGCAGACCAAATGAAGTTCAAACATTCAATAACCGTAGCTCTTATTTTTATTCTAATTATACTTTCAGCCTGCTCGAAAGAGGCTCCAACCGCAGCAGCGACGGACCCTGCCAAGCCTGGAGCCTCATCGGCACCAAAGGATGCAGCAGCCAGCACCGAGCCTATCACCTTGAAATTTTACAACAGCAGCGGTACGTTTACGAATACCGAATTTAAAACATTTATTGCCGATCCTGTTAATAAAAAGTTTCCGAATATCAAGGTGGAACGGATCGAGCCGCCTACAGGCACAACACCGGAGGATTTCTTTTCCTCCGGGCAAATACCCGATATCATTTATTCCAGCTCCAGCTCACACCGTAAAGTTATTAGCTTGGGCGTACTGCTGGATTTGAACGAGTATGTAAAAAAGTATAATTTTGATCTTACCCGAATTAAGCCGGAGATGTTGAGCTATGCCAAGGAATTATCCAATAAAGGTGAGCTGCTGGAGCTTCCGTTTAACTCCAATCAACATATTCTTTACTACAATAAAGATATTTTTGATAAGTTCGGCGTTCCTTACCCGTCCGATACCCAGATGACCTGGGAGCAGGCGTTGGAGCTGGGACGTCAGCTGACTCGTACGGAGAATGGTGTGAACTATATCGGTATTGATGCCGAAGGCCCAATCGGGATTGCCAAAAATCTGGCACTGCCTGTTATCGATCCGAAGACAGGTAAATCGTTATTAAGCACACCGGATTGGGTTCGTGTATTCAACATTGCCAAGCAAAATTATGAAATTCCCGGTTATATCGGCAAAGCTGATAAATACGTGTACGGACGCGATGAGTTTATGAAGGACCGCAATCTGGCGATGAGGCCTACATGGCTGGCCAATATGGTAGGGCCGCTTGAAGAGCTTCGCCAACAGGGACTTGAAGTGAATTGGGATATCGCACCTGTGCCTACATTCAGCGATCAGCTGGGCAAGTCGCGTGAGGCGCAAAACCATACACTGTCCGTATTTACCAAGAGCACACATAAGGACGAGGCGTTCCAGGCGATCGCACATATTTTGTCCGATGACACGCAAAGGATCTTGTCTCGTAACGGCAGAGTACCTGCGATCATTAACCCGGAATTGGAAAAAGAATACGGAGCCGACCTTCCGGTGCTCAAAGGCAAAAAGGTGCAAAATGTATTTGCTGTCAAGCCAATTCAGGAGCATACCTCGCACCAGTTTGAGCTTGATATTAATAAATTTGTAACGGAAGCGGCGGCAGGTATTGCCAAGGGTACCGACGTCAATACAGCCATCCGTAAAGCATCGGAGAGCATTGATAAAGAAGTCGAGCGATTGCAAAAAAATCAATAGTTCTGCTGGAGGGAGTACAGTGCCATGATGGCTTGAGCTGTGCTCTCTCGAATTCATCTTAAAAAACGAGGTGTTTATTCATGAGTGAGACAGATCGGAAGCTGCATATTAACTTATTTCTTTTTATGGCAGGACACCATGAGGCAGCCTGGAGACATCCGCTTGCCCAGCCGGAGCGCACACTGGATGTGAACTTTTACAAGCACTTGGCCCAAACGGCCGAGCGCGGTCTGCTGGATTCCCTATTTATTTCCGATAATTATTCGGGAACCTGGAGACGCTTTGAGCCGTTCACTTTGCTCTCAGGCTTGGCTACGGTAACCAAGCATATCGGCCTGATTGCAACGGTCAACACGACCTACAATGAGCCCTTCCATGTAGCACGTAAATTCGTATCCCTGGATCATCTGAGCGGTGGAAGAGCTGCCTGGAATATTGTAACCGGCGGTGGCTCGGATGCACATAACTTCGGACTGGACGAACACCCTGAGCATGCCAAGCGCTATGAAAATGCAGAGGAGTTCGTGGAGGTTGTCAAGCAGCTATGGGATAGCTGGGAGGATGATGCTCTCGTATATGACAAACAGGCGGGTATCCAGATCGATAGCAGTAAAGTCCATGAAATCGACTTTAAAGGAAGCAGCTATTCGGTCAAGGGGCCGCTCAATATTCCACGTGGACCACAGGGGCATCCTGTACTGGTGCAGGCTGGCTCCTCAGACAGCGGCAAAGAGCTTGCAGCCAAAACGGCGGAAGTGATCTTCACGGCACAGCAATCGTTAGCAGGTGCACAGGATTTCTATCGCGATGTCAAATCAAGATTAGCCAAATATGGACGTACCCCGGAGCAGCTGCAAATTTTGCCGGGACTTAGCCCGATTCTTGCCGATACGGTTGCAGAAGCGAAGGATATTGAAAATGAGCTGTTTGAGCTGACCGATTGGAAGGGAGCGATTCAGCGGCTTTCCGAAAGGCTCGGAATCGACTTCAGCGGATATTCGCCCGACAGCCGGATTCCTTCTCTAGAAGGTGCACGCAGTGTTGAAACGATTCAAGGCATGAAAAGTCGGCACCAGCTGCTGATCGACCAGATCCATACAGAACAACCTACGTTTCGTGAGCTTATTACGCATCTGGCTGGTGCCCGGGGACATCTTACCTTTACTGGAACGCCTCTTCAGCTTGCGGATGTGATCGAGCATTGGTTTAAAGAGCGGGGCGCAGATGGCTTTAACCTGATGCCGCCGATATTCCCGAGCGGACTTGAGATATTTGTCGATAAGGTGATCCCGGAGCTGCAAAATCGTGGATTGTTCCGCACAGCTTATGAAGGCACAACCCTTCGTGAGAACCTGGGACTGGCCCGTCCTGTTAATCTGCGTCATGCAGTTACGAACTAGGCATTCTACTACAGCTGGGAAGCATATCGTACATCGTACAAATAAAAAGACCCCACCAAAACCACGATTTCGTGGAATTGGTGGGGTCTTTGTTTACACGACAGTCTGTACTCGACTAATCTCTGGAATAATCGATTTGCAGGCCTTGTTTAACCCGGCGATAAATCGGAATGCGGGGCCATGTGTGTGGGAGGAGAGTGGGCCTGCAAAATAAAGTCCTGGAAGGCTGCTTTGGAAATGGGCGTCTAGCAGAGGGTATTGATCATATCCAGCTTCTTCACGCTTAATTTGCTGCAGCAAATGCTGATCGATGAATGGGACACGGTCCAATTGAATTTGGAATCCGGTAGCGGCCAGCACATGATCGACGATACGATGCTCACCATTGGTTAGCTTAAAAAACAGCTTGCCGTCAGCGGTCGTAACTGCCTGCTCAACTGATACATGAGCCGTCTCTCGTATTTTGCCCTCGACATAAGGACGCAGGAAATTGGCAATGCTGCCGGCTGGTTTTGCCCATCGTGCTTGCTTTTGCTCCAGCGGCAAATCGTAAAAGGTATTGGCCAGCTCAATTAATTCGATACCAGTAGCAGCTTTGACACTATAGTTCGGAGTTTCACGCCGATAAAGCAATTCGCATTCGCTGTCCGCGAGATGCAGCAGGGCTGCTGCTTCCCACGCGCTTTGTCCGCTTCCGATTACAGCAACCTTTTTCCCAGTAAATGAGCTGAAGCTGCTGTAGCCAAATGTATGGGATACGAGGTCAGAGGAAATACCTGCGAATACCTCCGGAATATAAGCGTAGTGCTGCAGACCTGTTGCCACGATAACGTTATGAGCAGAGTATATTTGACCGGATTCGGTGATGACCGAATATCCGTCTTTAATGGCTTCAATCCGCTGCAGATGAGATACATACTCAGGCGTAAATACGACATTCGTTTTATCAGCAAACCACATGGCATAATGAACAAAAACAGGGCGGGGCAGCGGAGTCGTAATCTCGACCCCAGTTTCTTCTGAAAAACGGTCCAGCGTATACAAGTTCTGTGGATCGGAAAGTCCTATGGAAATCGGATTGGTACGGATAAACATCTCCTGCGGCATTTGGTTTTGCCAAAAATGCATGGGATATCCCAGCAATTTGTAAGTCAAACCGTGAGCGGAAGCATGAGCTGCCAAGGAAATCCCATAGGGACCCGCACCAATAATAATCAAATCAAGCATGGAGGCCCTCCTTAAAGTTTTGCGAATGCAAAACTGACATCGTAAGCATTAACTAAGTTTTGCGAATGCAAAACTGGCATCGTAAGCATTAACTGAGTTTTAATTTAGTTCAAATCCCTGATCGTGGAGGAATTCCGTGACATCATCGCGTTTTCGGGATTTCAGACGTTTAGCCATTTCCTTGGACCAGTTCGTGTCTCGATTGCCACCTACGCGAGTTGCCATAAAAGCCTGCAATGACTGATTATAATGTTCAATGCCTTCGTCGTAATGGTCGGTGGAGTAATGCTCCCGATGAAGGATCGTTTCTACAGGTAGACGGGGACGGGAGGTCGGCTCTTGATCCGGGTAACCGACACACATGCCAAAAACCGGATAAACCAGCTTAGGCAATCGTAAAAGCTCGGACACCTTGCGAATATTGTCGCGAATCCCTCCGATATAGACGGCCCCGAGTCCAAGTGATTCGGCTGCCAGTGTAGCATTTTGGGCTGCCAGTGCGGCATCAACCGTTGCGATAATAAAAATTTCAGTTGTGGTCGGTATTTGAATGTCTTCTACTGATGCGGTGGCATATTGAAGGCGGTACAAATCGGCGCACCAGACCAGGAATACAGGACATTCCTCAATATACGACTGATTGGCAGCCAATTTAGCAAGCTCACTCTTGATTTCGGGGTTCGTTACAGCAATGACACTATACGCCTGCATGTTGCTGGAGGTGGGAGCACTTTGTGCGGACTGGATAATGGCTTGGAGCTGTTCATCGGTCAATAAATCTGGTTTATACTTACGGATGGAGCGGTGCTGCTGTAATTGGCTTATTGTGGTATTCATCGCGGTTTCCCCTTTTCAACTTGAAGAAGTATGACTGCTGGACAACAAAAAAACCGAAGACTTCAGCCATTAGGCCAGTCTCCGGTGATCCGGTAGCAAATATAAACATATTATTCACAGTGTAATACTCGAAATTAAATATAGCATCGTTTTTTGGTGATGTCAACGTTCTTCGAGATGGATAGCTTAAGGTGACTTTCACTGCTGCATGCGGTATGATGCTTATAATTGGGGATTTACAAAATGCGGGTACCACATGTATAATGTGAATTAACTAAATCATTAAGAAAATTAAAGGAATGAGCGAGTATCTCTAACAAAATGATTTATTTACAGCAGGTTAAACAAAAAAATATGTCAGAGATCCTTGAACGGATTTGGGAATATCGTCAAATTTCGCGTGTGGAATTGGTCGAGCTAACGGGGCTGACTTCAGGTACAATCACCAATCTTACACATGATCTGATACAATTGGGCATTTTGCGGGAAAATGAAGCCATTTCGGGGAATGTCGGGCGCAGACGGGTTATGCTCGGTTTTGACCCGCGCTTTTACCGCATTATCGGGTTGGATATCGGACGCACCAGCTTTGAAATCATAGTGATGGATCTGAATGGAACCATCCTACAATCTATTGAACGAGAGATGAATGGCGTTCAAGGGCCGGAAGCCTATTTTCAGGTCATCACGCCGACTCTAACGACAGTAAAGCAGGAGATTGAAGCTGCTGGCGAAAAAATCCTTGGATTGGGAGTAGGTATTCCGGGCCCGATCCACTATGAGAGTGGGTCGCTCCTTGCACCTCCCAACTTTCCCGGCTGGAAAGGCTATCCGCTGAAGCAGATGCTGGAGCAGCAATTTGACCTTGTCACACTGATTGAGGATGATGCCAGAACCTCGGCAATGGCTGAACGCTGGTATGGTCTTGGAAAAAGTGTGCAAAATCTCGTTTCCATTACAATGGGAACCGGGATTGGTGGCGGTGTTGTTACCAATGGTAAAATCGTTCGCGGAACGAATGGACTATGCGGTCAGGTCGGCCATATGACGATTGTGCTGGATGGTAAAATGTGTGATTGCGGCAACCGCGGTTGTTGGGAAACAGTCGGTTCCATCCCGGGCATTCTGAGCCGTTGGTCACAGGGCAGCACGCTTATGGAGCTGCAGACAGCGATACGGCAGGGGGAGCCTGAAGCCCTTCGGTGTATCGACGAGACGCTTGCTTATTTGGAGGCAGCCTTGGTCAATGTTCAGAATCTGTACGATCCCGAGCTCATTTTACTCGGAGGCAGATTGTTTCCGTTGCTGGCAGAGCATTTGGACCAATTGAAGCCGCGTTTGCAGTCGAGGCTGTATGCTTTTGCCAAAGACCGCTTGAGAATAGAGCCAGCTACCTTTGGGACGTCTCAAAGTGCGGTTGGTGCTGCTGCCTTAATGCTGGGCTTCCTGTTATCTGAGCCTGTTCGCTTGTTGTCGCTACAAGATAGCTAATCCCTGTCCGTTCTGGACAGGGGGCGGACCAAATTTTTTTTGAATAATTAACTTAATAATTAAGTAAATATAAAAAGAGGTGCAAAATGGCCGATTTACTGTATCGATCGCTGCGTAATGAAGGCTGTCGGATTGTTGATGACATTCAATACAAAGGCTACCGTTCACTGCTGCTGGAAAATGACAAGCTGCTTATACATTTGCTGTTGGATAAAGGAGCGGAGCCTATTCGTTGGCTGCATAAACCTACAGATACCGATTTCATCTGGATATCAGGGCAGGGCTTGGTTCGCGCTAACGCATTGTATTCGGATTATCAAAGCAGCTATATGGGCGGGTGGCAGGAAATGCTGCCGGAGGTGAGCTATACCTCGCAATATCGGGGAGCAACCGTGCACCGTGGAGAGTCGGCCGTGACGCCATGGGACTACCGCATAATAAAGGACGAACCTGACGAAATTCAGGTTGTGCTGACCAACTCTATTCGTTCTCTGCCTTTACGTGTGGAAAAGCGGATAACACTCACCACGGGAAGTGGGACGGTGAGAATCGAGGAGACACTGTACAACTTGTCACCAGCAACGTCGGTAGAGGCGAACTGGGGGCATCATTTGGCTTACGGCGCTCCGTTTGTTGGAAGGGAAGCGGTAATTTCCCTAGGAGAAGGCGCACAAATATGCGACCCGATCAGCGGTGAAAGCTGGGAATGGCCATATATGATAAAAGATGGTACTGCTGTAGATTTATCGATCATGCCTGCTCCAGGTACCGAAAGGGATCTGCTGTTCATTAAATTGGCAGCTTATCAATATCGTGTGACCCATCCACTAAAAGAGGTAGCGCTTGAGGTTCGCTGGGATGGCGAGGTATGGCCGTATTTGTGGTATTGGCAAAATTTCATGGCTGACCGCGATGCTCCCTTTTTTGGCCGGGATTATAATATAGGGCTGGAAATGTTCAATATTCCACCGAAATTGACATTGAGTGAAGCGGCTGAGCAAGGATACGCGCTGGAGATCCCTGCCGGGGGGAGCATTTCTTCCTGGTTGGAGATTGAGGCAATTTCTGTAACGAAGTGAGTTTTGCATGCGCAAAACTCTAAGGTCAATGCTTACGAAGTTAGTTTTGCTAACGCAAAACTCTAAGGAGGAACCAAGTGGCACATACACAACGATTATCTTTTGAAGGTATTAAGACAAATTCCGTCTATTCACGGACGAATCTGGTCACGATCACCAACATGGCCCGTCCCTATGAAGATCAAGCTGAAGCTTTAACGGCCACAGAGGCTCCTGAGTTTCAGCAGCTGATCGAGCATATTCTTGAAAAACGTCTGGCTGGCAAACCAGTGATCTGGTCGATGGGCGCGCATGTCATTAAAAACGGTTTGTCCCGATATATCATCGAATTGGTCAGGCACGGATTTGTGACGCATGTTTCCGGCAATGGGGCTACCAGCATTCATGATTTTGAGCTGGCCTTTCTAGGTGAAACCTCCGAGGATGTAGCCCGCTCCATTGAGGACGGCTCTTTTGGGATGTGGGAGGAAACCGGTCGCTATATGAATGAAGCGATCCAACAGGGAGCAGAGCAAGGCTTGGGCTACGGTGCCAGTCTATACAAGTATTTGTCAGCGAATCCTGATAAGTTCCCGTATTACGATGACTGCGTGTTCGTGCAGTGCCAGAAGTATGGCGTCCCCTATACATGCCATATCTCCATTGGAACCGATATTATTCACCAGCATCCCATCGTAGATTTTGCGGCTTTGGGAAAGGCTTCCGGTGTGGATTTTGACCGCATGTGCAAGTCCGTTGCGGAGATGAGTGACGGAGGTGTATTTCTTAATTTTGGATCAGCTATATCAGGACCGGAAATTTTTCTTAAAGGATTATCGCTTGCCCGTAACCATGGTCTGCCCATGCACGATATGATCGCGGCCAACTTCGATATTGTACCCGTGTCCGCAGATGATAAGCCGGAACCCACTGACCCTGATTACCACTATCGTCCGCGCCGTGTGTTTATCGATAGGTTCAGTGAGCTTGGCGGGAAAGGTTATTTATTTCACGGGCTGCATCAGCAGACGATCCCGGCGTTGTTTCACAGTCTTTTGAGGAGAAAGCAGGAGCTTGGGATTGAATTCCCACCAACGGCCGACAAGAGTGAGGTCAATCAAGGCATCGAACCGGCATCAACCGATGGAAATAAAACCGTCCTTTATCCAATCGGTACAAGAGTCAGCAAGCTGCATGTGAAGAATTTGGTCGATCCATCAGCAAGCGCAGCTGGCGAAACGAGCTCGAAGCATGCTGCTTCGCAGCAACCGTGGCAATCTCCGCATTTAGACGAATTCATGCAGCGGCTGCTGCTAGCCAGAGCGCACAGCAACCGAATTCTCGTCTCCATTGGAGGCAATATGATAGGCAGCGGCGTTAACCGTTTGCTGATTGATCTGATCCGACGAGGTTTCATTAGCCATCTGGCTGTGAATGGAGCCTCCTGCTTTCAGGATGTAGAGCTTGCAATAAGCGGGCAGGCAGAAGAGCGGGAGGATGGTTATTTACGCGAAGGAAAGCTGGGCATGTGGCAGGAGGCAGGAGATTTGATCCATCAGGCACTTGAGGATGGCCATGTGTCCAAACGTGGTTATGGTGAAAGCTTGATCGATTATAGTCGTAAGCATTCGCACAAGCTGCCCTACCTTGAAGAGAGCTTGCTTGGGGCATGCGCCAAATACGATATTCCTTATACATGTCATATTACGATAGGTACCGATGATATCCAATTGCACCCGAAATCGAATTTAAGCATTCAGGCTGGTGCCAGCGGCTATGATTTTCAATCGTATTGTCACACAGTTGCGCATCTGGAGGGCGGGGTGTTCATGAACTTTGGCTCATCGGTTACGGGGCCTGAGGTATTTCTGAAGGCACTGTCGATCGCCAGAAATTTGCAATATCCTGTGAATCAGATTACGACCGCTAACTTTGATATTATCCGGCTTGGTGATTATTCGCTTAAAGTCGGTTATGCCGATTGGGAGTATTACTACCGTCCGCGCAAAAATATCGTACATCGTCCTACCAGTCTTGGGGGGAAAGGTTTTCATTTTGAAGGCTTGCATCAGGAGACCATTCCGGCAATCTGGAAAGCGATTGAAGCAGCTGAAACCAATAGTTGATCCTTTGAAAAATTAGCTACTCGATGTTTCATAGAAAGCAATATCATCCATCATCATCCAGATAAAAGGAGACGGGCTCGAATGACAAGTGAAAAGCAGGCAGTTCGGATTAAAGCGGTGCTGTTCGATTTTGACGGTACACTATCTACACTTAGGGCAGGTTGGGAGGAGGTCATGATTCCTCTTTTTACGGAAATGATTACAGGCGATCACCAACTGACAGCTGAGGAAGCAGAGAAGCTGAATGAGGAAATTATTGATTACATTGATCAATCCACAGGGATTCAAACTATTTTCCAGATGCGCTGGCTGGCCGAAAAGGTAAAGGAAAAGGGCTGGAATGCGGAAATACTCGGAGAATGGGAGTATAAAGCGGAATACAACAGGCGTCTGCTGCTCCAGGTGAATGAGCGGATCAGGGGCTTAGAAACGGGGCTGTATCAACCTTCGGATTTTTTGATAAAGGGTTCGGAACATATACTTGAGCTGCTGCAGCAGTGTGGAATCCCGATGTACATCGCGAGTGGGACCGACCATCCCGATGTCGTTCATGAGGCTGAGGTGCTCGGCGTCAGAACGTATTTCAAAGAAATTGCCGGCGCTCCGGTTGGACGTGCGGACTGCTCCAAGGAGAAGGTCATCAGGGATCTGCTGGGGCATGAGCAGTTCGATAGTGAAGGGCTTGCGGTCATTGGAGATGGCAAGGTAGAGATCAGGTTGGCTAAGGAAAATGGTGCGTTGGCGTTTGGGCTGGCTAGTGACGAAGACAAGCGTGAGGGACTGAATCCCATCAAGCTGGAAAGATTGCATGCTGCAGGAGCGGACTGGATAGCGGGGGATTTCACGGACATGACGAAATGGAAGCAATGGTTGGGATTGAATAGCTAAAAGGGTACATAGGTGCCGGACTGACGAAGCAAGTTTTCTTGCGAAACAAAGTAGAAGCTTACGAAGTAAGTTTTCTTACGAAAACTTTAAGGGGGATTATACATGTTTTTAACATTGGATAAATTAGGGAAGCGTATTGAGGAGTTGAAGGAGCACCGTTATATCGATCATCGTGAGCTGCCCTCCTACTTGTTTTGGATCGATAAGGAGGCAGAAATTGCCGTGAAGCCGCCTGAGGATGCAGCCTGGGACCGTATCGCTATCGGCGACAGATGGAAAGGCTGGGATTTGACCGCTTGGTTGAAAACCGAAGCAACCATCCCCGCGGAATGGACGGACAGACAAATTGTTGGCTTGTTCGATTTTGGCAAAACCGGATCCGGTCATAACTGGGGCTTCGAATCACTGCTCTATGTGAATGGAGAGCCTTATCAGGGTGTGGGCAGCAATCATACGGAGGTATGGTTCCCCGAATCGTATAGAGGGCAAAAGGTGGAGCTGTTATTTAAAGTGTGGAGCGGATTAAGCGGAGCCGATGGTACGAAAACCGTGCAGGAGCATCAGCTCCGGACGTCCGCATTTGCCGTGCTCGAAACGGAAACGGACGACTTGTATCATACCGCGTTTGCTGTGTATCATACGATTCAGGTATTGGAGGAGAACCGCTGGGAACGACAGGCGTTGGTGAAAGCGCTTGACCGTGCTTTTCTTCTGCTGAATTGGAGGGTTCCTGGAGATGAGGTATTCTACGCAAGCGTTAAGGAGGCTAATCAAAAGCTGAAGGATGAGCTGGCGAAGCTGCCCGCCTACCAGCCTCTAACCGTTCGCTGCATCGGTCATACACATATCGATGTGGCCTGGCTGTGGCGATTGAAGCATACGCGGGAGAAAGCAGTTCGTTCTTTCTCGACGGTGCTGCGTTTGATGGAGCAGTTCCCGGAATATGTGTTTTTACAAACGCAGCCGCAGCTGTATGAATACATCCAGCAGGATTACCCTGAGGTTTTTGCCAAAATTAAAGAGCGTGTTCAGGAAGGACGCTGGGAGGCTGGAGGCGCTATGTGGCTGGAGTCGGACTGCAACATCCCTTCCGGGGAGTCGCTTGTCCGCCAGCTTCTGTATGGCATACGCTACTTCGAGCACACCTTCGGTGTGAAATGCGAATATTTATGGCTGCCCGATGTGTTCGGGTACAGCTGGGCACTGCCGCAAATTTTACAAAAGAGCGGACTGCGCCATTTTATGACGTCCAAAATCAGCTGGAATGTATATAACCGCTTTCCGCACGATACCTTTTATTGGCGCGGAATTGATGGGACAGAGGTGCTGACGCATTATATTACGACGCCAGACCCTGATATTCCGGAGAGCACATTCACCCGCTTCTATACCTACAACGGTCAGGTGCTGCCTGCTACATTAAGCGGGATCTGGAACAATTACCGTGATAAGGAAGTCAACGATTCCGAGCTGCTATTATCCTACGGTTGGGGAGACGGTGGCGGTGGACCGACACGTACGATGCTGGAAATGCGCAGAAGACTGGAAAATATGCCGGGCTTGCCGAAGGCGACAACAGGTCGGGCCGACGAATTTTTCAACAAGCTGGAGCAAACGGTAGAGCAAACAGACCGCTACGTTCACCATTGGGACGGGGAGTTGTATTTGGAGCTGCATCGCGGTACCTACACCTCACAGGCCTATGTGAAAAAGATGAATCGCCACATGGAATTTTTGCTGCGTGATGCCGAGATTGTGTCGATCTTTAACAGTCCGCTCACCGGTTATTCCAGCTATCCGCAAAAGCAGCTGTATGACAGCTGGAAAATTGTGCTGCGCAACCAGTTCCATGATATTTTGCCGGGCTCTTCAATTACAGAGGTTTACGAGGATTGCCGTATTGAGTATGCGGAGTCGGAGCGGCTGGCACAGGGAGCACTTACGGATGGGTTGAGTCTGTTAACCTCATGTGTATCCTTGGAAGGCGAGGGCTGGATGATATTCAACTCCTTGCCATGGACGCGCAGTGAGCTGGTAGACTTATCCTGGAAGGAAGACTATGAAGGACAGCAGTGGGTGGATGCTGAAGGCCGTGTCCTTGCCGCTGAACGGATTCGTGGATTTGATGCTGATGGAGCAGGAGATCGGCTGCTGCTGCTGGTCAACGACATTCCGGCGATGGGCTACACGACGATTCGTATGGAGTCAAGTGAAGAACTAGATGCAGCAGCTTCGACAGATACAACCGGAACAATCGATCTGGCTGCGGCAAAGCTGCAGAAATTACCAGCTTCGATGACTTCAGAAGCACTAGAGGTTACTCAATCTTCACCGTTCTCCTTCACAGAGAATGGAGTGTCGACTCCATTTTATGATATGGAATGGAATGAGTTTGGCCAGCTTAGCCGTTTGTTCGATAAACGCTCGAAGCGAGAAGTGCTTGCCGCGGGAGAGACGGGCAACCGCTTTGATGTGCACGAGGATAAACCAGCGTATCATGACAATTGGGAAATCGATATTTTTTATGTGGAAAAGGTCCGTCATGTTACAGAATTGCAATCGGTTGTCTGGCTGGAGAAAGGTCCGCTGCGCGCCGTTGCCCAATTTGAATGGTCATATGGTAAGACGGTCATCCGTCAGGAGCTGATTGTGCATGCACATCATCCGCGGATTGATTTCTCCACATGGGTCGATTGGCACGAGCGTGAGACGCTGCTGAAGGTGGCTTTCCCGGTATGCGTTCGTGCAGCAGCTGCGACTTATGAAATTCAATTTGGACACGTACAACGTCCGACTCATTGGAATACCAGCTGGGATTATGCGCGGTTTGAGACGTGCGCACATAAATGGGTGGATCTTTCCGAACGTGGATTCGGCGTCAGTCTATTAAACGATTGCAAATACGGCCACGACATAAAGGATCATGTGATGAGGCTTACGTTGATTAAATCGTCCAATAAGCCAGATCCTGAATGCGATAAGGGTGAGCATACCTTCACGTACTCCTTGCTTCCACATGATGGCGATTGGTTCGCAGCGGGTACTGTAGAGCAGGCCTATCGGTTGAATGTGCCTGTCGTGGTTTCGGAAATAACAGCTCAGGCAAGCCGTCCACAATCGCAGTCTCTGCCTGCGCAGTTAAGCTTTATTGGAGTGAGCGGTGATCATGTTATGATTGATACCGTTAAGAAAGCCGAGGATTCAGACAGCTGGATCGTACGGTGCTATGAATACGCAGGTAAACGCGGTGAAGTCACCTTTACTACGCATTTCAAAGTCGACCAGGCCGAAGAGGTCAATCTGGTTGAACAAGAGGGTATTCCTGTTGAGCATGGCGAGCATGGGTTCGGAGCTTTCTTCAATCCATTTGAACTGAAAACGTTCCGCATCGTCCTGGCTGCCCAGTCGGAGGACCAGGAAGGGAGACAGTCTCATGCTCAGTGACGAATCGATGAACCTGGCTTCGATCCGGCAATTTGATGGATTGCCTCGGGAGCAGGTAACCGATATTTTGCAGCGCATATCCCGCTTAAAGGTGGGTGTGATCGGGGATGGCTGCCTCGATATGTATTGGCATGCCGATATGACGGCCAGTGAATTGTCCAGAGAGACGCCGCACTATAATGTACCGGTTGTTGGGGAGCGCTTCGCTCCCGGAGCGGCCGGCAATGCAGCAGTTAATTTCAAAGCGCTTGGCTGTGAAGAGGTCAGCTTCTGCTCGATTGCAGGCGACGACTGGCGCGGACATCTGCTGAAGGAAGCTTTACGCTCACGCGGTATCGATGATGCGTTTGTGCAGGTAGAAGCGGGGCGAGTCACTCCCGCCTACTGCAAGGTTATGCTGCACGGCTTGCAGGAGGTACGACAGGAGGCGCCGCGGATAGATTTTATCAATCAGGAAGGTTTGTCCGACGCTGCCGGGCACAGGGTTGTCCAGCAGTTGGACCGCATGGCGGAAAAAGTCGATGTTATCAGCGTAACCGACCAGCTGGAGTATGGTGTGGTCGGTTCTATCGTCCGCGAGCGGCTGAGTTACTGGGCAAGTCAGGGAAAAAAAATCGTTGTAGACAGCCGAGATCGGATCGGTACATTCAAGAATGTCGTGCTAAAGCCGAACGAGCTGGAGGCATTGCGCTGGTATAATGGAAGCTCGAAGCATCAACAAGCCACAGAAAGTGGTATATTGAAAGCAGGATTGCAGCTGAGTAAACAGGCCGGTGCTCCTTGCTGCATCACCTTGGGGGAAAAGGGAGCCGTATGGTTCGAAAATAATGAGATGATACTGGTGCCGACACGGCCAGTTCCGCCTCCTATTGATATCGTGGGCGCAGGCGATTCATTCACGGCCGCTTTTTTATCCGCTTGGGGGACCGGGTGCACAGGGCCAGAAGCAGCAGCATTCGCACATCTGGCGGCAGCGGTTACGGTGAGGAAATGTGGTGAGACCGGGACGGCATCTCCGCAAGAAATATTGGACCGCTGGGATCACAGCGAAGTTTAGAAGTACGGTGAATAACGAACGCAGAGGGACTTATTCACCGTACTTCTAAACAGGTAGCATAAATGGGATTCGGGCATAAGGAATCATACTCATGCCCGACCCATGTATTTAACAAGGGGGATACAGAGATGAAAGGTCATCCATTGAAGCAGCTATTCCCGGCGAACAAATTATTTGCCAAAATTTTGATGTACTTTCTTTCCTTATTGATTCCCATCATGATCATAGGTTTGATCGTGTATTTCAATGTTGATCAAGTTGTAAAAAAGGATGTTTCGCAGAAGCTGACGGATAATTTGAAGTTTTCTTCACAAACGGTTGATATTTATTTGCGCAGTGCGCAATTGACCAACAATAATTTATTTTCAAACCCGATTATCGAACAAAATTTAAAGCCTTATATGCAGATGAACAATGAAGAAAAATTGAGTATGCAATTAATTGTAAGAGCGATTGCGGGAAATCGGAATACGATCAGCTCTTTCATTGATCATATTTTTATGTACACGGACACGGTAAAGGTTTACACGAGCCAGGAGATGGCTGACTTTGATATGTTCTTCGACAAGTTTTACCGGATGGAAGGCTACGATAAAGAGTTTTGGAAGAAAAAGCTGCAAGCAAGCAGTTTTTTTGAGCTGCTGCCGCCAACGGATGTACATAACTACATCGATAACGATATTACCCGAAAGGTAATTCCAAGCGTATCAACCCAATATGTTAATGGCAGATTGGTCACGATGGTAACAAGCCTGTCACTGCAGGCGATTTCCGCTTCCCTTAAAAATAATGCGATGTATTCATCGACTACATATCTCATATTGGATAAAAAGCGTCAAGTGATTTTGAACGAAAGCGGCTACAGTGCTGAAATGATTGAACAAATCAGCAAGCATTTAGATAAAACGGATTCCACGGAGTTCATGGAGGTTGCTGACGAGCAAGCCTTGGTCGTCCATATGCCTTCAGAAGCTTTTGGCTGGGACTATTATTCCATTACGCCGGTTCAAGCCTTTGGCAAGGAGCCAGCGAGCATCCTGAGCCTCGTATTTTGGATATGCATCACCTTGATGATTATTGGCGTTTGCTTTTCCTTTATATTCAGTATGAATCTGTACAATCCCATCAAAAACATCCGCAATATTCTCGTTCAGAGTGAAAAGGAAATCGAATTTACGAATGAACTGAGAAGCAGCGATGAGTTAAGTGTCATTGGCAGCCGGATTGATCAGTTGATCCAGCAAAATCGGGACGCGGTGCAGAAGGTGAGTCAATATTCCAACGGGCTGCTGGATCATTTTTTTGCCAGTTTATTTCGCGGTCAGCCCTGGACGCAGCAGGAGACGCTGGATCAGGTTCTGGACGATATCGGTTTTCGTGGCGACAGCTATTTGTGCTGCTGCTTTATGTTTCATTACAAGGAACGGTTTTACCGGGACATTGAGGAAGCAGACCGATTGTTGATTCAGGAAAAAATGAAAAAGGTTTTATGGGGGATCATGCAGCAGCAGGTGAACTGCTATTTGATGGAGTATGAGCACAATTTTTATGTATGCATGGTCAATTTGAAGCAGGAAGCCGACAATGAGCGGCTGATGCTGGCGCTGGATTCCATCAAAAAAACCTTTGAGTACGATATGATTTACTGCGAGCTGATTATCGGACTGGGCAAGACGTATGACAAGGTAAGCGATATTACCAAATCCTACAGTGATGCCATTACAGCGATGGATCAGTGGAAGGATCATTCAGATATAGCCATTGCGGATGCAGTCGGACTGACTATCGAGCAAAGCTATTACTACTCATTTCTGGATGAGAAAAAAATCGTCAATGGCTTGAAGGCCGGTAATGTAGAGGTACTGGCAACCGAGGTGGAGGGTCTGATCCAAGCCAATAAAAGCCGCGGCGTATCCTATACGCATCTTGGAGCCCTGCTCGTTGAATTGTGGAATACAGGGATTCGCTATGCGAATGAGCGGCAGCTGGACATATACCTTCTCCTTACGGAAGAGGAGTATGCGGTGCTTGCCAATAAAAATATAACACCCAATGAGTTTACGGATCGCGTAGAGAGGCTGATTAACTTCTACGATCGGATCGTTGCTGAAACAGGGACCAAGGGAGAGCGTCGGACGGGTACAGTGATCTCTTTTATTACTGCCTATATCGAAAGCAACTATGCCAAGGATATTTATCTTGAAAACATTGCGAATGAAATCGGATTGTCGGCCAAGTATGTCTCCCGGATGTTTAAAGAAACGACGGGAACGAGTATTACGGATTATATCAGCTTGATCCGGATGGCCAAGGCCAAGGAGCTGCTGACGGAGACGGATTTGAAAGTGAATGAAATTGCAGATCGGATCGGGATGAACAGCAGAACGACCTTCCTCCGAATGTTTAAGAAGCATGAAGGCATCTCGCCTATCGACTACCGCCATATCAAAGCCAGAAAAGAGTGAAAATCGTCCTTTTGTAACAGGGTGGAATAACGTATCATCGCTGTCCGAAGTGGAATAACGTATCATCGTGCGTCGTATCGGATGTATTCAAGGTTGCAGAATACCGCTTACACTATGGGTGTGAAAGCAACATTACATGTTTCAAGGAGGAGAACGACGATGAACAAAAAGGGGTATCTGGCCGCAGGCTGCTCGGTCGCTTTATTAGGAACTATAGTAGCAGGCTGCAGCACAGCTGGAACAAAACCAGAGGCAGGAACGAAGGCAGCAGACGATGCGAAGAACGCAAAGCCGGTAACTGTAACATGGATGAGGTATGAGCATCCGAGCCAACCGCTGATTGCCAACTCGATGGTCGTACAGGAAAGTCTGAAAAGAAAGAACATCAAGCTTGAAATTCAAAGCACTCCGCAAAGCAATTACGATGATAAAAAGAAGACGTTGATTGCTACGAATACACTGCCTGATGTGCTGCTAGTCAAGCAGGATGATATTTCCAACTTTGCAGATACGGGTGTGTTTCTGGATCTGACTCCTTATTTGGATAAGATGCCGAACTTCAAAAAAGTAATCGCAGACAACCCGGAAATTAACAAAAATAAAATTGATGGCAAGTTGTACGGCTTTCCGCTTGCGCAAAAGTTAGGTGCTTCACAATCAGGTCAGGTACCTGTTATTCGGGTCGATCTATTGAAAAAGCTGAATATTCCAACCCCAACTACCTATGAAGAATTGTATCAGGCTTTTAAAAAGCTAAAAGAAGCTTATCCGGATACGTTCCCGTTCACGAGCCGCGCGGCAAATGGGTTAACGGGCACTGAAAACCTGATCAACCCGATCGCTTTTGGAATGGGCAGCGGTTATACGAATGTAAGTGGAGCCAAGATTTATTATGATCCGGCGTTGAAGCAATATAAATTTGGACCAGCAATGCCGCAATTTAAAGATGCTGTTACTTACTTGAACAAGCTGTATCGCGAGAAATTGCTCGATCCGGATTATACGACTTCAACCTCGCAAATTTGGCAGGAGAAGCTGAGCTCGGGCAAATCGTTGTATTATATGGATAATACTGGATTTGGCGTTAATTTCAATACGGCCCTGCAGAAGAAGGATCCCGATGCGCAATTTGATATGCTGCCGATTCTTGCCAGCGACAAGGGCGTAAAGCGTGGTTTGCTGTATCAGCTTGACCATTTGTCCGAATCCTACGCGATTAGCGCCAGCGTGAAAAATCCCGATAAAATCATCGAATATATCGATTGGATTTACTCCGAAGAAGGTACGAAATTATTTTCCTGGGGAATTGAAAATGAGCATTACACGATGGTTGACGGAAAACCGGTTAGAAAAGAAGAATTTGCTAACAAGTTCAAGGATAAAACCGATCCGTTTGCAGCTATCAAATCGGAGCTTGGAACCAGCTACCTAGGTTTTGCTCTATATGCTGATGATACTGTTGATATTCCAGGACAAGCGAAGCTCATGACGGAATGGACCAATAAAAACCTTGCCTACATCAAAGATGGCTCAGCGTTTAGAATGGCGTATGATCCTGCATTTACCAAAGAAGAGCGTGAGAAATTGAAGCAGTTGCGGACGCAGTTGGATGCTTACCTGACGCAAACGATGGATAAATTCATTATGACCGATGGTGCAATAGACAAGGAATGGGCTGCTTTTATTCAGCAATGTAAGGATAAAGGCTCGGAGGAAATTGAAAAAATCTATAATACGGCACTAGCCCGAGTTAAATAAAGGATGGAAGAGAGGGACCTGATCTTAGTCCATGGACGGGGACGGTCCCTTCATTTTCACCCAAAGGAGCGGATTATTATGTCGACCATCACTGGCAGTACGTCCTTGTCATCCAACCCTTCGGTTAACAAGAAAACCAAATGGCAGCAAGTAAGAAGAAAGCTGCGGAAAAGCCAATATTTGTATGCCATGTTCGTGCTTCCGTTTATTTATTTTCTTATTTTTCACTATGCTCCGATGATCGGCAATATTATGGCTTTTCAAGATTATTCGATCATAAAAGGCGTTTTTCACAGTCCGTGGGCGGGATTAAAATATTTCAAGCAATTTTTGTATGAGCCTTACTTCTGGAAGGTGCTTCGTAATACGTTAATGCTCAATTTCTATGCACTGATTTTTTATTTCCCGGCTCCAATTATTTTTGCGATTTTGCTAAATGAGCTGCGAAGCAGTCTGTTCAAGCGATTTATTCAAACGGTGACCTATGTTCCGCATTTCTTGTCGACCGTCGTTATTGCCGGGATGATCGTTAATTTTGTCTCGATTTCCGGTTTGTTCAATCAATTGATCGTTCATTTCGGTGGAGAAGCACAAACGTTTCTGGCCTTGCCGGAGTGGTTCCGTACCATCTATATCAGCTCCGAGATCTGGCAGGGTATGGGCTGGAATTCGATTATTTATTTGGCCGCCTTGGCCTCGATTGACCCTGGATTGTATGAAGCGGCAACTATTGATGGTGCCAACAGATGGCACAAGATTCGCCATATCACACTACCTGGTTTGGCTACAGTGGCGACTATATTATTACTGTTAACGATTGGACATATGCTATCTGTAGGCTTCGAAAAAATTATTTTGCTGTACAGCGGCCCGACCTATGAAACCGCAGATGTGCTGCAAACTTATGTGTACCGGCGCGGACTTATTGACGCTGATTTCAGCTTTGCTGCGGCCGTGGGCATATTTCAATCCGTCATCTCGCTTGTATTGATTGTCGTGGCCAATCAGGCTGCCAAAAAGATACAGGGTGCCAGTTTATTTTAATTTATCCTTGAGGAGGACAACTACGGGATGAGACTTAACAAAATAAGTCCCTTTGACATTGTGAATGTGCTGCTCATGCTGGTTTTAATCATTGTTACGATCTATCCCCTCTATTATATGGCAATTGTGTCCGTAAGCTCGGGTATTGCGGTGCAGAGGGGCGATGTATTTTTGTACCCGATTGAGTTTTCATTGAAAGCTTACGGGATTGTTATGGATGATCCGGCCATTCTGCGTTCCTATACGAACACGCTGCTGTACACCTCGCTTGGTGTCATTGTCAATTTATTGATGACGACGCTGTGCGCATACCCGCTCTCGAAAAGGTATTTATACGGAAGATCGCTGTTTGCCTTTTTCGTTGTATTTACGATGTTTTTCGATGGCGGATTGATTCCAAGGTATACAGTCGTTCATTCGCTCGGCATGGTGAATACGATATGGGCGCTGCTGATTCCGACAGCGGTCAATGTGTTCAACATGATTTTGATGCGAACCTTCTTTGAGGAAATACCGGAAGCCCTCTATGAGTCGGCTACGGTGGATGGTGCTGGAGAATTAAAAATATTATGGAAGATCGTGCTGCCGTTATCGCTGCCGGTTATGGCGACGATGTTTATCTTTTATGCGGTAGCGCACTGGAACAGCTTCTTCCCGGCTTTGATTTATTTGAACGATAAATCCATGTTCCCGCTGCAAATTCTTGTACGGAACATTGTCGTTCAGGGCGAGCTTACTTCACAAGCAACAGAAACAGGCTCTGCCGAAGGCATTACGATGATGGCTCAAAATATTAAGTATGCCGTCGTATTCGTAGTCATTTTACCGATTCTGCTGGTGTACCCGTTTGTTCAAAAGTATTTCATACAGGGCGCGATGCTGGGAGCGGTAAAGGGTTAGTTAATCATGAGAAAACTATTTCAAAGGAGCAGTGGATATGTCGGAAAATACGAAGGTTCATCTTATTGGTAATGCCCATCTCGACCCGGTTTGGTTATGGCAGTGGCAGGAGGGTTATGCGGAAATCAAGGCAACGTTCCGCTCTGCCCTGGATCGCTTGAACGAATTTCCCGAGTTTGTGTTTACGTGCGCTTGCGCCGCCTACTATCAATGGGTAGAGGAAAATGCTCCTAATATGTTTGCAGAAATCCGTGAGCGGGTTGCCGAAGGGCGTTGGGTCATAACCGGGGGGTGGTGGATCCAGCCGGATTGCAACTTGCCGTCAGGTGAATCCTTTGCGCGTCACAGCTTGTATGGACAGCGCTACTTCCAGGAAAAATTCGGGATCATGGCGACCGTTGGCTATAACGTCGATTCGTTTGGTCATCACGGGATGATGCCGCAAATTTTAAAACAAAGCGGTATGGACTATTACTTGTTTATGCGTCCTGAAGAGCATGAGAAGCATCTGGAAAATGATTTGTTTTGGTGGGAGTCCGAGGATGGCAGCCGCGTGATGACCTTCCGTTTGTCAGACAGCTATGCCAATTTCACGAAGCATGGCAAGGATGCCAAAATTCTCAAGCATCAGCGGCTTGCCAAAGAAAAAGGTCACGACTACATGTCGTTCTATGGAGTGGGCAACCATGGTGGCGGACCGACGGTAGCTAACCTGCAGCTGATCGATGAAATTCGTGAGGAGCATGGCCGGGAACAAATTATTTTAAGCTCGCCGAATCAGTTTTTTACCGATATGGTCACGGAAAATCCGGCGATTCCTGTTGTCAAGGATGAAATGCAGCGTCATGCTATTGGCTGCTACTCTGCGCATTCCGAGTCTAAAGCGAACAATCGTCGCGCTGAGCATCGATTACTGAGCGCTGAGAAATTCTCTTCTTTCGCCAATGTGTTGTTGGGGCTTCCTTATCCGAAGGCACCACTCAACCTGGCTTGGGAAAACGTCATGTTTAATCAGTTCCATGATATTATGGGCGGCTGCAGCATCAAGGAAGCCTTTGACGATGTGAGAGAGTTTCACGGAGAAGCATTGGCTATTGGCGCGAGAACACTGAACGCGGCTTTACAAAAAATATCGTGGGCGATCGATACGATGAAGCCCGAGGTCAAGTCACTGAGCAAGGATAAGGATTGGCAAACCTGGGAGCAGGATGATTTGGGAGCACCTATCGTTGTGTTTAACCCTTTGTCCTGGGAAGTCGAGACGCTTGTTAAAGTGAACAAGAAGCTGACAAGTGTTACTGACGAAGCGGGTACGCCGATTCCGCTCCAGACTGTACGCGCGTCACGGACAAATGGAAGAGACGACAAGTGGGACTCGTTAATCACGGCTCGTGTTCCTGCGTTTGGCTATCGTGTTTATTGGACTTACCGCGATAAGGACATTCCAGCGGCACCACTCGCAGGAGAGGTTCTTGTGGATAACAATGTCTTGGAAAATGCTCAGATCCGCGTGCAAGTGGATGCTCATACCGGTTACATCAGCAGTATTCTCGACAAGTTGACGAATACCGAGCTGCTGAACGGCAAGGGCGCTGTGCCGATTGTGATCGACGAGCATCACAGTGATACATGGGGCCATCATCTGGTGCAATACCGGGATGAAATCGGCCGCTTTGGAGATGCGCAAATCAAGGTGCTGGAGCAAGGTCCACTGCGCGTTACACTTCGTGTGACGAGCTATTATAACAACTCTGTGCTGCGTCAGGATATCAGTCTGGGCCATCATTCATCGGATATACAGGTTCGTGTGCAGCTGGACTGGAGAGAAAAACACAAGATGCTGAAGCTGTCCTTCCCTATTCATGTGGAGCAGCCACAGTCTGTCTCGGAAATTCCTTATGGCTTTATTGAGCGGCCGACGAATGGCAACGAGGTGCCAGGACAGCAATGGGTGGATGTATACGGTCTCGCACCGAATACTGCGGATGGTGAAGAGCAGCAGGTCAGAGGAATGGGGCTGCTGAATGATTCCAAATATGCGTATGACGTGCAGGGAAGCGAGATCCGAATGACAGTTGTCCGCAGTCCGATATTTGCCGATCATTTTAGCGAGCGTGACGATGATCAGGTTGAATATATGGATCAAGGTGTACAGGAATTCGGTTATACACTTGTACCTCACTCCGGCAGCTGGAAGGACGGCAGATTGGTCCAAAAGGCAAATGAGCTTAATGTTCCGCCGCTGCTCATGTGGGAAACTTACCATGAAGGATCGCTTCCGCAAATATCAGAGGGTATTGTCATTTCTGAGGCTGCTATTGTGGCAACGACGTTCAAGCGTGCGGAGGAAGGCGACGGATGGATCGTTCGCTGCTATGAGACCTTGGGGCAGGAAACCGAATCCGCGTTCAAGCTGCCTGCACTGCAGCGTGAGTGGAGCGCAGCGTTCCGCAAATGTGAAATCAAGACATTTTTTGTTCCCGACGATACAGGCTTAGCTGTGAAAGAAGTCAATTTCGTTGAATTGGCTGAAACCGAGTAAAGTGAATAATCTGAACCAAGTCAAGTGAACGAGCTAACTTTATTTATGTAAAGGAGCATACCGATGAGTGCAGTGCTTGATGTAATGTGTGATAAATACCCGGAGTTGGTTGTGTGTCTGCCTGATGTGGAGAAAGCTGCTGAGCTGCTGAAGCAAACGTTCCATGGAGGGGGCAAGCTGCTGCTGTGCGGTAACGGCGGAAGCGCATCCGACAGCGAGCATATTGTAGGCGAATTAATGAAAGGCTTTCGATCCAAGCGATACTTGTCGGACGAAGCACGAAGCTCATTTCTCAAGGAATTCCCCGATGCTGGGGATTTCCTTGCCGATCATTTGCAGGGAGCACTGCCTGCGATATCTTTGGTCAGTCATTCGGCCTTGATAACCGCATATGCCAACGATGTGTCAGCGGAAATGATCTTTGCCCAGCAGGTTTACGGATACGGCAAGCGAGGAGATACACTGCTTGGACTGAGCACCTCCGGCAATTCCGCAAACGTCGCCCGGGCGATCCAGGTCGCTAAGGTTCAAGGTCTTCATACCATCGGTCTTACTGGGAATCAAGGCGGTCAGATGGCGGAGCTTTGCGATGTAACCATTCGAGTGCCATGGGAGCTGACGCCTGATATTCAAGAACGGCATTTGCCGATTTACCATGCCTTGTGCATCATGCTGGAGGAGGAGTTTTTCCCCTCATGAGTATTTTGGCCGGTATCGATATTGGAGGCACCAAATGTGCGGTAAGTCTGGGAGTTATGGGGGATAGGGCTGACCAGCAGATCGAAATTATTGCCAAACGACGCTTTGCTACTTTATCAGGCGCGGAGGCCAATATAGCTCGATTGTTAAGCGAGCTGGAAGAACTGCTAATCGAGGCTGGTCAAGGAGATGCTGAACATGGGCAGCTCGAAGCGATAGGCATCAGCTGCGGCGGTCCATTGAACAGCAAAGCGGGACTCATTCTGTCACCGCCGAATTTGCCAGACTGGTCCCGTGTCGATATCGTCACTCCATTTCGCGAGCGCTTCGCTGTGCCTGTCGGCTTGCAAAATGATGCCAACGCGTGCGCATTGGCAGAATGGAAATGGGGTGCCGGTCAGGGCAGTCGCAATATGATCTTTCTCACCTTCGGCACCGGGATGGGAGCCGGTTTGATTCTGGATGGCAGGCTGTATTCGGGAACGTCAGATATGGCTGGAGAAGTTGGACATATGCGTCTCTCTCCAACAGGTCCTGTCGGTTATGGAAAAGCGGGCTCCTTTGAGGGCTTCTGCAGTGGCGGGGGTATTGCTGAGCTCGGACGTATGGAAGCAGCACGTTTATTTAAGGAAGGAAGGACTCCTTCCTTTTGTGCTGAGCCTGGCGCTATACCTGCGATTACAGCGGAAGCTATCGGTGAGGCGGCGCAGCGCGGGGAAGCGGACGCGTTTGATATTTTTCAAACGGTAGCTCGTCAATTAGGCCGCGGCTTGGCGATTCTTGTGGATATCCTGAATCCCGAAGTCATCGTGATCGGCAGTATTTACGGCAGACAGCTTCCTTTGTTGGAACGGGTGATGCAAGAGGAGCTGCAGCGCGAAGCGCTCTCCCATTCGTTGTCCGTGTGCCGGATCCTGCCTGCTGGACTGAAAGAACAGGTCGGTGATTACGCCGGTTTATCCGTAGCGTTGAATCAACTGATAACAGCCAATTAACAGTCACTGCTCAATGAGCAATGAAGCAACATTAATAATAAAGGGTGGGAATACAAAATGGGGAACACGATTGCGAATGGCGTATGGCCAACGATGCTCACGCCGTTCACAGAAAATAATCAATTGGATGAGCCTGCCTTGGAGCGGCTGGTGGATTGGTATATCGAGCAGGGCGTACATGGTTTGTTTGCCGTATGCAATTCTAGTGAGATGTTCAAGCTGAGCCTGGACGAACGCGTGAAGGCGACCCGGATTGTCGTCAGACAGGCTTCCGGCCGTGTGCCGGTTATTGCATCCGGACATATCTCAGATTCTATCGAAGACCAGATTGAGGAAATTAAGCAAATATGGGCTGAAGGGATTGAGGCCTTCGTCATGCTGAGCAACCGTTTGGCAGCAGAGCACGAATCCGATGAGGTATGGAAGGCTAACGCGGAGCGTATTCTGCAGGCGATTCCCGATGTCAAATTCGGGATTTACGAATGCCCTTATCCTTATAAAAGACTGATGAACCCCGCACTGCTGGAGTGGTGCATCTCGACAGGACGTTTCTTGTTCCTTAAGGATACGTGCTGCGATATTGTTGAGATCAAGGCTCGGCTTGAGGTGCTTAAGGGAACCGGACTGAAGCTTTTTAATGCCAATTCGGCAACACTGCTGGAATCACTGAAGCTCGGAGCTTCAGGTTTTAGCGGAATCATGGCCAATCATCATCCGAATTTATATGTGTGGCTAGCTGAGAATTGGAATACACAGCCGGAGAAGGCCGAGCAGGTTCAGGACTACGTGGGTCTCGCCTCGGGGATCGAAGGTCAATATTATCCGGTAGATGCCAAATACAACATCCAGCTGTCAGGCGTTCCGATCACACTGACTACACGTGTCAAGGATGGCGCGGGTCTCCAGCCGCATCAGCGTACACTGGTGGAGCAGTTGAAGCGTTATTCGGATCGATTGATGGCGGAGCTGAAGTAAGATTAGTAGATTAGTTATATTTGGCACTTTCCTGTGTCTACTTGTCTATAACAAAATCCTCCAAGTAGACACAAAGAAAGTAGCCTAATTTCATGAAGTTAAAGCCAATCGATCGATTATTCACAGCAATATACGATTGCTGATGTCATGAAGCGTGTCGATTTTTTTGCAATTCGAATTAATAGCTGACTGTAGGCTCAAGCACAGTTAAAGTATTATTGAACGTATTCAGATTTACCATTGCTCCTATAGGGATCGCAGCTTTATATTGACCGTGGGCACTTGCCAGATTCGTCATAAGAGGTTTGCCAAGGGGTACAACGAATTCATTAATCAGATCTTGATATGACTTTCCATAGGCATCTGCACAATCCGTACATTCCCCCATAATAATTCCAACACAATTCGCGAATTTGCCAGCCAACTTTAAATGGTTCAAATACCTGTATATCGTGTTGATGGGTTCATGCGTATCCTCCAGGAATAATATTTTCCCCCTCGTATCGATTTCAAAAGGTGTGCCCAAAGTATCAACCAAGGAAGTCAGATTACCCCCGACTATGGGGCCAACGACGTTACCACCCACCCTGCTCACCAACGGCAATCCTGGCGGATTTTGGATTTCCCTGTATAAAGCTAACGAAGACGTTGCAGAAAAAAATTGGTTGAAACTATACGCAGGCGTATCTGGTTTGAAATCGATAAGCATGAGACTATGGAAAGTAATCAAATTTGAAAATTGGTATAGGGCATTCAGCAAAACGGTTATATCACTATAGCCGGATATAATTTTGGGATGGCTCTGGATGAAACGATAATCAAGATAGGGGATTATTCCGGCAACCCCGACACCCCCTCGGGTGGGTAGGATCATTTTCACCTGATTGTTTTCAAATATTCTCATCAAATCCATAGCCCTTTGCTGATCGGTACCCGCTATAAAACCATTTTGGACATATACATATTGACCCAAAACAACATTAAACCCCATACTTTTAAGAAAATTAATGTTTGCATCTATAACCTCTGCCTCCAATGGACTACCCAAAGTAACAACCCCGATGGTATCGCCTTTTTGCAAAATAGCCGGTCGAATTGCCATTCGTACACCTTCCTCCTCAAAATTGCATATGTAACTTCATTTCTTTAATGTATATGGACAAATTCGATGAGCCATAACACAAAAAAGCCTCAAATTTCGAGGCTTTAGCTTTAGTATTGATTGTTATTAATGGAAATGGGGGATGGTATTATAATCAATGATGCAATCGTCTACGTTCAAATACTATAATATTGTGTCTAATAGATACTATACGGAAACGATTGTTCAAGAGGCAGCGTTCAGCGCGCAGTAAGCGGCCACCGATAAATAAAAAACCTCTACATGGAAATACACTGCCAATAATTCGAAAAGCTCTAATAACTCGAATACCAGCAATCCGACGGAACTCTATTGTTACGACATCATTTCTTATATGAGACATAACCTTTCACCTCACTTTCGTATATGAAACTACTCATAGTAGATGCAAGTAGAATTCCAATTGGAACTGCTAGTACCCTTCGGGCTTCACAAATCCGCTAGTGGCATTTCTAGTTGTGATGGTTACCTACAGCCCTTGTATTGACTTGAAAAGTTGTATCCTTTCATTGTATGTGCTACAATTTATACCGAACGTTCAGTATAATAAAATGAATGTTCAGATAGGAGCTTCAACATGAGAGAACAACACACGACACACCTACTGGATACTCAATCGGTTGGTCGAGCTTTCCTTCGTTATTTGATCCCTTCCATGCTGGGGATGCTGCTGGTCGCTGTCAACATTGTCGTCGATGGTGTCATGGTAGGAAACAAGCTGGGGTCCACGGCGCTCGCAGGCTTGGGCATTGCAAGTCCTGTATATACGATATTTGTCGCGATGTCACTCTGGATTGGTATCGGGAGTGCAACCTTATATTCACAGGCAATGGGTGCGAAGGAGCATCATAAGGCACAAACTATCTTTTCGTATTCCGTGACGATTATTACCGTAGCAACACTCGTGATAGGCATCACTGCCTTTATGTTTCGTGATCCGCTCATCTATGCGCTTGGTGCTAATGCCGAGACATATCCCTATGCGTCTGCCTATATGAATGTGATGCTGCTGTTCGGATTTGTATTTACTATAGAGAATGCTGTGAGTATCTTTGTCCGTAATGACGGTAATCCTAATCTGTCGATGATGGCGCAGATTACCTTTGCACTGTCTAACATTGTTATCAACTATTTTGTTTTATATGTGTTCGAGCTGGGGGTTGCCAGCGTGGCTATGGGGACGATCATTGCTGCATTTCTTGGTTTAATGGTACTCTTCACCCATTTTCTTAGAAAAACGAATCATCTGAAGCTGCGGCGGTTCAAATGGGATAAGGCACTCCTGATTACAGTTATCATTGTAGGATTTCCAAGCTTTCTGGCTGAGGTTGGTATTTCCGTATTCACGATTTCGCATAATGTTTCGTTGGAAAAGTATGCCGGGACAGACGGGGTCGCTGCATTTTCTATTATGAGCTATATTCACAGCATTATTTTGCTGACCTTCTTGGGAATGGGCTCGGCGATCCAGCCACTAATCAGCTATTATCATGGAGCTCGGCAGGATGAACGGAAGCGGCAAACGATCCGAATTGCTGTCCGCACGGCGCTTGGAGCGGGAGCTGTCCTACTGCTGATTGTACAGCTGGCAACATTACCGATCGTTGGCATTTTTGGGCATTTTAGCAGTCAGGTCACAGCTCATGCTGTCCATGGGCTCAGGATTTTCGTAATCGCCTATCTGTTTATGGGCATTAATTTTGTGATGATGACTTATTATCAATCAATCGGCAGTATGAGGATGGCAATCTGGATCACGGCAGCGAGGGAAATGATTCTTATGCTGGCTTTCATTACAGTGCTTCCAAGGTTCATGGGGATCACGGGGATCTGGATGGCTGTTCCCTTGTCAGAATGTATTGTACTGATTACGATTGTTATTTATTATAGGAGGCAGGGATCTTTAGGGAAACATTCATTGCGTAAGGCTGGTATCTAAAAAGGAGATGGACCCGATGAATAAAAAACAGCTGCAGAGTGAGCAGACTAAAAAAAAGGTAGCTGAAGCCGCAAGGGCATTATTTGCCCAAAAAGGGTATACAGCCACATCCATTGAGGATATTGTAGCCGCTACGGGAAGCAGCAAAGGGAATATTTATTATCATTTTCATAACAAAGAGGGATTATTCCTGTATTTGCTGGACGAATGGGATCGGGATTGGAAGGAACAATGGGCTGAGAAGGAAAAGCTGTACACAACCGTGGAAGAAAAATTATATGGGTTTGCCGAACATCTCGTCGTGAATGATCTGAACCACCCACTAACCAAAGCTACAGATGAATTTATATACAGCGAATGGGCAAGAAATGATGTACAGGAAGAGGTAGCCAATTATCTTTCTGACCATGTGCAATTGAACCAAAGGATGCTTCAGCAGGCAATGGACGCGGGTGAACTGAAGTCGGCTGACGCACGGACACTTGGGTTTATATTGGAGGGATTGCTAATGGGGCTTGGCGAAATGTCCAAACGTTCCCCCAACCATGAAGCGACATTGAACATTTATCGTCAAGCCATTCATGTGTTTCTCCATGGCACAGTCGTCCATAAGCCAAGGGCCTAACGCTAATAGATATATGGATATGGAATAAATTGGATGATAATAGATCGCTTCATCATCGTTTTTTATTGGAAAGCTTGGAGAATCTAATGAAAAACGATGAGGGGTCACAGGCCATTGGATACTTCCAAATACGATTGTATGATTATTGGGGGAGGTATTGCGGGCTTACAGGGAGCGATCCAGCTCGGCAGGTATAAGCACCGCGTACTCGTTATAGATAAGGGTGAAGGTCGTTCAAGCCTCTGCAGGAGCTATCACAATATACTCGGTTGGCCGGACGGGGTGTCGGGCAATGAGCTTCGCAGTCTTGGTAAATTGCAGGCGGAACGACTTGGCGTGCAGTTCATACAAGATGAGGTAACTGGCCTTGTAAGATCAGAAGACGGATTGATGATAGGCAGATCAAAGGGCAATCAAAGCCTTCAGGCTAAGACCGTATTGCTTGCAATGGGGTTGAGTGACAGGTTCCCGGCGCTGCCCGGACTTGAGCAATGTCTCGGTTTAACGGTGTATGTATGTCCCGATTGCGACGGTTACGAAGTTAATGGCCGACAAACCATCGTTATGGGTGCCGGTAATGTCGGTGCTGTCATGGCGCTGACGTTGACCTACTGGACCCAAGCTATCACGTATATCAATCATGAGTGGCAGAATAAAACCGTTGATGATGAACATTTGGAGAAGCTGGCTTCACATGGCATCGTCCATATCGACGCAGCGTTGTCAGAGGTGGTAAGAAGTGAATTCAACGGTGATTTTCAGGGTGTTTTTCTGGATGACGGACGTATGATTGCAGGCGAACGGGGCTTTATCGCTTTTGGCGGGAATCATGTTCATTCGGAGCTCGCTCGTCAAGTGGGCATTGAGTGCCTGGAAAATAAGCATATCCTCACGGACCCACGCACCAAGATGACCAACATACCTGGCATATGGGCGGCAGGTGATATCGGTGTGCATGCGGAGCAGCTGACAATAGCGATGGGCGAAGGCTCTCAGGCAGCGATATGGATTCACAAGGAGCTAGTAGGAGCACATAGAGTCACGCCAACTTACAGACGAGATCTTCAGCTTGAACATCATTGAATACGTCGATTACCGTATATGGATAGAGTAAGCAGAGTTCATTCTGCTCGCTCTATTCATTTTTATTTTCACTACCTGCAGCATTGCATGTTAAAATACTACTTGAAATCCCCATACAAAAAATGGATATCAAAGGAGTGATCATTATTGAAAGCGGTAACACCCTTGTTAAAAGGCCTGTCATCTGTACTCCCGTCTTCGTTTAAGGGCAGGCTGTACATTATGCTGTTTGTTTGTTCCTTTGTTCCCTTATTGCTAATCGGAGGTTTGTCGGTGTATTCGATTTCCTCCATTCTCAATAACAAAATTGATAAAGGACTGCTAAACCACTTGAATCAGGTCATGATCAATCTGCAAAAAACTTTAGATTATTTAGATTACAGCTCCCAGCAATTCACGACCAACGGATTAATCGGAAAGGATCTAAACCAAATTCTGCTAACCGATGATCTGACTGAAACGATGCCGCTGCACAATGAGATGAAAAAAAATATTAATTTACTCAATTTCACCAATCCGACGATAGGCTTAACGATGTTCTATGATAAAAAAAGCAAGCAGGTTTTATTTTCCAATTTATTGACATCCGATCTTGACCTGGAACGACTGCCCACCTTAACAAGAACGAACGGTGCAGTGTACTATGGTCCGCATAAAACTCATTATAAATACAACGATGAAAATATGGTTTTTTCGATTAGCAGAAAATTCGATATATCCGGCGGAAATCCGCTCACTTCGGAGGTTATTATTTATACGGAGACGAATTTTAAAATATTTCAACAAATTCTGAATACGACCCAATATGGGATGAGTGCCTTCCATTTGCTGTTGGATGAGGATGGCAAGATTTTGTACTCCGATAACAATGATTTGTTTCTTGCAGGAAGTATGTATAAGGAAAAAGAACAGGATCGTTTTCGGGTTTTCAGTGATACGAACAGCCACGGCTGGACACTTGTGCTTTATATAGACCGGCAAGCTTATAATATGGAGCTGGTTAGATGGCTGGTAGCCTTTTTCGTTGTCATTATGATTTCGGTATCCATCAGTATTTTTATGGCGGTTAAAATATTAAATTATGTATACAATCCATTGTTAAATATAAAAAAGGGTATGGTTCTGGTAGCTTCCAACAAAATGGACTCTGAGCTGAGCCGCAGCGGATTGGATGAATTTGATTATATCATTGAACAATTTAATAGCATGAATTACAAAATCAAGGAATTAATCCTACGTGTTGAGCAGCAGGAAATACGAAAGCGTGAAACCGAAGTCGCGAAGCTGATGGCACAAATCAATCCGCATTTTTTGTATAACACCTTGAATACTGTACAGTGGTTGGCGAGGATGAAGGGTGAAACCGAGATAGATCGTTTCGTTGCCTTATTTACGAATGTATTAAATTATAACTTGACCAAAGAAGGACTGATCGTAAGCATTCGTGAGGAAGTGGAGGTCTTGAAAAATTACATAGAGCTGCAAAAAATTCGCTACGATTATTTGTTCGATGTTCGATTAACAGTCGATGAGCAGACTTGGGGGGATCGTGTTCCCCGGTTTTTACTGCAGCCTATCGTTGAGAACTCCCTTTATCATGGGCTTAGGGACGAAGGCGGCATCATCGAGGTCACGGTACGAAGAACTGAGGATCATCAGTTATTGATTCTTGTTCGTGATAACGGCTATGGAATGTCTGAAGACAAAATCAAGCAATTGCTGTCCGGGGAAAACCGCAGTCAAACCGGAATGGGTATCGGCCTCAGCTATGTGGACATGACCATTCAAAGTAATTATGGCTCGAAGGGCAGGATGGAAATTGAGAGTGTACAAGGATCTGGAACAACGGTGCAAATTATTATTCCACTAACCGGAGAGGGGATTCATCATGATTAAAGCTATGATAGCCGACGATGAGACATTGGTCAGGAAAGGGCTCATTACCGTCATGCCGTGGGAGAAATTCGACATCCGTATTGTAGGAGAAGCTTCGAATGGCCTTCGTGCCTTGGAGCTTATTCAAAGCCAGGAGGTCGATTTGTTATTTACAGATTTGATGATGCCCGAATTGAACGGCTTGGAGTTAATGAGAAAACTTAATGCCACACATCCGCATATTCAGGTGGTCGTGCTGACATGTTATCCGGAATTTGAATATGTGCAGGAATCGCTTCGGCTTGGAGCCATTGATTATATTCTGAAAACCCAACTGGAGCATGAAAAGATGGATGCCGTGCTGCAGCAAATTGTTCAGCGATACCATGCAAGACAAGCTTCCTCGCAAAATGTCGTACAGCGTTATGGAGATAGCGGTTGGTTATTCATGACGGACCAGCCGAATGTTGATTATTCCGCTCTTGTGCGCAAGTATGAGGCTGAACGATTAATTCCTATCGGAGAAGACCTATGGTTTATGATTGAGCGGCTGTCCGATTCAGAGCAGCTGATCCGGGAGTGGTTGGATAATGATGCTAAGTGCGGTTGGATTACAGGAAGAGTTCTGCTGCACAAATGGGAGACACTGCAGGAGCTTCAATCACAGGTGCGCTGCTATTATGAACGGGAATTGTTTTACCGTTACGAACCAGGCATTCGATATTACGATGTGGTAATCCCCTTGACCGATTCGGACGTTCTGCAGGATTGGAAGGAAAGTGACCTGGCTGCATTAACGAATCAATGGGTTTCAAGAGACTGGATTACGGATGATGCACTGTTTCAGTCGATGCTCGAACAGTTAACGACGGCAAGGCTGCCAGTGAAGCAGCTGCGCCGCTTGTTCTATGATGCGATAGTGAGATGGAATTTTGCTGAGAAATGTCAAATAGCGGAGTGGCTGTACAGCATCGACCAACTGACCTTTATGGAGGATTGGAAAGCGTTGTTGATGAGGACGAGAGATACCGTTAGAAGCATGTACAAGAGGGAGCAATATCCGAATGAGATTGTGACGGGTATCTGGAAAGCTATTGAATACATGCAGCAGCAGGATCAATTGAATTTCACGCAAGAGCAGATCGCCAAAGCCGCAAATATGAGCAGAGGATATTTCAGTCAATGCTTTAAGGAGATTACCGGCAAGGGCTTCCAGGAGTATGTCAGTGATATGCGCTTGGACAGGGCCAAAGAACTGTTAACGACGACGACGATCCCGATTTATATCATAGCAGAGCAGTCCGGGTTTAAAGATGAAAAATACTTCAGTCGTTTGTTTTTGGCAAAAGTCGGCAAGCTCCCTTCGGACTATCGGAGTTAACACCGTTGTATCTTCTTAACTTTCTATGAAAAATGTTGTTATCAGGTAAGAAAATTGTTGGCGCTTACACATTCCTCCCCATGCAATTTCCAAACAATAACACAACATATTACTGACAGCTTTCTAAGCCGGGTTATTGAGGAATCGGTCTATAATGAAACTGTTCACAAAATACAAAAGGAGGTCTTGGCTCATGTTTAGAAAAAGAAAAGGCTTGAGTGCACTCATCACTATTTTGTTATCTGTTAGCTTGGCAGCCTGCTCGACTGGCAAAGATCTGGCAGAGCAGGGGAAGAGCAGCGATGGAAAACCAGAGAAGGATATCCCGGCAGGTCCATTCGCTAAATTTCCGGAAACGATTACAGTCAAATATGGAAAACCATCTTCGGTCGATGTCAAGCTGCCGCCGGGGGACAGTCAGGAAAACAATGAGTTCGTAAGATTTATTTCGGATAAATTAAATATTAAATATGAGCATACTTGGCAAACACCAGATGGTGACCCTTATAAACAAAAGATTGATTTGGTAATTGCAAGCGGCGACGTCCCTGATGTGATGTTCGTAAACGAAACCCAATTAAAACTGTTGGTGAATTCTGATTTAGTAGCTGATTTAACTAGTGCGTACGATAAGAATATTTCTCCGGAATTACGAAAAGTGTTTGATTCAACAAAAGAGCTTAGCTTATCACAGGCAACCTTTAACGGCAAGTTAATGGCTATTCCGAATTCTCAACCCGGCGCCGATGCGATGAATGTGCTCTATATCCGTAAGGACTGGCTGGATAAGCTGGGTTTGCCGGAGCCTAAGACATTAAGCGACATTGAGAACGTAGCAAAGGCGTTTATAGAACGCGATCCGGGAGGAAACGGGAAAAATAATACACTCGGCCTTACCGGAACACAGGATATTATAAATATCGGAAGCAGTATATTCGGATTTGATACGATATTCAGTTATTACGATGCTTATCCTGAGCTTTGGATCAAAAACAAATCAGGTAATGTTGAATACGGTTCCATACAGCCCGAAAATAAAGCGGCGCTGGCGAAATTAAGAGAGATGTACGCAGCTGGAATCATTCATAAGGAATTTGTAGCCGAAACAACAAGCACAGGCAGAGAAAAAGTGATCAGCGGGAAGGTCGGGATGTTTTTCGGACCCTTCTGGATGGGAAGTTTTATGTTGATGGACAGCGTCAAACAAAATCCTCAAGCTGAATGGATACCACTAGCCGTTCCGCTAGACGGCAAAGGCAATTTTAAAACACATACGATGTCACCGACTTCCAGTTTCCTTGTCATTAGCAAAAAGTTTAAACATCCTGAGGCCGTTATTCGTACGCTGAATCATGAATATATTATCGATCAGAGCTTAGGAGTGGATTTCTATAAAGGTCAAAATGTCCCGTACAAAAGGGTAAACCTGCCTTTCGGACATATGATGGCTCCATTTGATGAAAAGGAAATTCGAGTGAGTGGAGTGGATAAAGTTATTGCCGGAAAGGCCGATTACAATTCTCTTCCATCGCCGGAAAAATTGCAGTACGACAGAATTAAGTTTGAAAAGGAAAATCCGAAGAAGGATTTGACCGCTTGGTCGACCACGCTTAGCTCCGCTACGACGAGAGCCATGCTGCAGGACAATGTGATCAAGACATCAGGTGTCTTTTATGGAAAAACTCCAACGATGGGACGCAAATGGGTCAATTTGAAAAAAATGGAGGATGAAGTATTCATCAAAATCATCATGGGCAGTAAACCGCTCGAAGCCTTCGACGAGTTTGTAACGGAGTGGAAAAAGCTCGGAGGTGATGAGATCACAAACGAAGTGAGAGGCATGCTCAAGCAATAGGTATAAGGGTTAAGATGAACAGATTGGAGCTACGCTATGAGATCGAAACATCATGTTTGGAGTTACTACGCGATGATTGCACCTGCAGCCATTCTTGTAATCATCTATGAGATACTTCCGTTATTCGGACTTGTTATGGCATTTCAGGATTTTATTCCGGCCAAGGGCATATTCAACTCGCCCTTTGTCGGGCTGGAAAATTTCAAGTATATGTTCGAGCTGCCCGAAAGCTCCCGGATATTTTTTAATACGATTTTTATCGCTGTCTCCAAAATCATCATGAATTTGGCTGTTCCACTCGTATTTGCACTCATGCTGAATGAAGTTGTTCAACATACGCTCAAACGTTGGATTCAAACGATCGTATATTTACCACATTTCATGTCATGGGTCATATTGGCCGGGGTACTGACCAATATGCTGTCAACTAGCGGCATTCTCAATTCCATGCTGAAAGGAATGGGGATTGAACCGATATTTTTCCTGGGAAGTAATACCTGGTTTCCGATCGTCATTGTTGGCAGCGATGTATGGAAGGAGTTTGGATTCAATGCCGTCATATTCATGGCTGCATTAACAGCGATTAATCCAAGCCTGTATGAGGCAGCCAAAATAGACGGAGCCAACAAATTACAGCAAATGCGTTACATCACACTAACGGGTATTGCACCCACGATTGTTTTATTAGCTTGTCTTGGGATAGGTAAAGTAATGAATGCCGGCTTCGAGCAAATTTTCAACCTGTACAATCCATCTGTCTACGAATCAGGAGATATTATTGATACTTATGTATACCGCATTGGCATGATTCAACATCAGTATGGCTTGGCTACGGCTGTAGGTGTGCTGAAATCGGTCGTTGGATTTTTGCTGGTGGTCATTTCATGGAAGCTGGCAGATAAGTGGGCCAATTACCGCATTTTCTGAAATCAGGGGGAGACACGATGTTCACAAAGCAGCAGAGCGTCGGCGGGAAGCTGGCATACCTGGGATTGCTACTTGTTTTAATCATCATCACGGTCATATGCCTGGCACCGATTTGGCATATGGTTGTGCTGTCCTTCAGCGATAAATCTGCGGCTGCGGGCGGGCTAGTTACCTTTTATCCTATAGGCTTTACGCTCACTCCCTACGAGTATATTTTGCAGGATCAACGGTTTTTCAATTCTTTTCTGATTTCGATTCAACGTGTGCTGCTGGGAGGCGCTCTTAATTTTATACTGACGGTATTGGCGGCCTACCCCTTATCCAAGGAACGGTCAGAATTTCCGGCGAGAAATAAGCTGATGTGGATATTCGTATTTACGATGATGTTTAACGGCGGCTTGATTCCCTGGTACATGACCGTAAAAATGACTGGGATTATGGACACGGTATGGGCGCTTGTACTGCCTACAGCTGTGCCGGTGTTCAATGTTATTCTGCTGATGAATTTTTTTCGCGGCATTGGTAAGGAAGTGGGGGAAGCTGCCACGATGGATGGTGCGGGTCCTTTTGCTACGCTGTTCCGAATTTATATCCCGATGTCGACAGCAGCTATCGCGACGGTTACGTTATTCAGTATTGTGCATCATTGGAATTCGTTTTTTGATGGCATGGTGCTTATCAATGATCAGAACCGGCAACCGCTTCAGACGTATATCCGTTCACTTGTGATATCACCCTTGTTAAGCAACATGAGCAGCACTGACATGGAGGAGTTAATGAAGCTGTCAGAAAAAACGTTCAGTGCGGCCAAAATAGTCATTACGATGGTACCCGTGCTGATGGTATATCCGTTTCTTCAGAAATATTTTGTGACTGGCATTTCACTTGGCTCTGTCAAGGAGTAGACCATAAAACAATCAATAAGGAGTGTAGAGCATATGGGAAAAGTGGCTTTTGTAACGGGTGCGGACAGAGGTTTGGGGTTTCACATTACCCAATGGTTGCTGGAGAACAAATACAAGGTGTTTGCCGGGCAATATTTGGAGGAATGGAACTTTCTTGCGGATTTGAAGCTCAGCCATCCAGAACAATTGGAGCTGGTGCCATTGGATATCGGCAGCAGCGATAGTGTGAAACGGGCCGCACGTATGGTATCCGCCAAGACCGGACATGTAGACTTAATAGTAAATAACGCGGGGATAGGCAATCGCGCCGACCATGCGAATGTTCTGGTTGAGCTCGATTTTGATGTGATGATGCAAATCTATAACGTCAACACACTGGGAGCTTTGAGAGTTAACAACGCACTTATGGGGCTGCTGCTCCAAAGCGAGGACAAACTGATTGTGAACATCTCCTCGGAAGCTGGAAGTATCAGTGAGAACAAAAGAAAAGCATCGTACGGCTACTGCATGTCGAAAGCAGCTATGAATATGCACACATCCATATTGCATAATCATCTGCGGGATATGGGAGGACAGGTTATGGTGTTTCACCCCGGTTGGATGCAAACCTATATGAGCGGTAAGCTGAATCCGGACGCTCCTATTTCTCCGGAAGAGTCTGCCGGGAAGATTATGTCTCTGGTCCAGGATCATAAAACGTATTTGGCTGACCAACCGGCCTATTTGGATCTAAATGGAAAAAAATGGACATGGTAAATCAAAAACGAGAGGAAGCTGCCCCTATGCAAACCAATCAAGCTTTAGCTTTAGGTGACTATAAGCATGCAAAATATCATCCATTCACAGATGTAGATCGGGAGCTTGAAAAGATTTTTGAAGGCGAATTTGCCGTTACAACTACAGAGGACTACGGGCAGCTGGACCCGAGGGTTCTGGAATCGTATTCACTAGTGATCTCCTACACGGAATTTGCCAAGGAGCCGCTGCCATCCGCTCAAACCGCAGCGCTGCTGTCTTATGTGGCTAATGGGGGTGGACTGCTGGCCATTCATAACGGGATTTCGCTTCAAAGGAGTCAGGAGCTAGGGACGATGCTGGGTGCTAAATTCACGGGTCACCCGCCCTTTACAGCCTTGCCGATCAAGACTTCGGGGCACAAGCATCTGATCACTGAAGGTATCGATGATTTTGTTATGGATGAGGAACCGTACCGGTTTGACATGTATCCGCACTATCAGACTACAATTCTCGCCGAATATGAGCATGATGGACAATTGTGGCCAGCCGCATGGACACATGAATACGGATTAGGCAGAGTCGTCTATTTAATGCCTGGACACCAGCTGGCGTCCTTTAGTGTAGAGCCTTTTCGGGAGCTTATTCGCAGAGGCGGGTTATGGGCAGCTCAATTATTGTAATGGAGTCCGTGTATACAAAGGAGATCATGGAGAGAAATGCTTGAGGCTACAAATAAAAAAGCAAATTATACCGTGCTGCTTGCCATTAGCTTGGCTCATTTCATTAACGATGCCCTTCAAGCTGTCATTCCAGCTTCCTATCCGATCCTGCGTGATTCCTTACATTTAACGTATACTCAGATCGGCATCATCACCTTCATTTTGTATTTTTCTTCATCGGTCATGCAGCCTTTTGTGGGGATGTTTGCGGACAAACGGCCAACGCCTTATTTATTGCCAATCGGAATGATTATTGCTCTAATCGGAATGCTTGGTTTAGCCTTTGCACCTGCCTATGCGGTCCTGCTTGCTGCCGTTGGATTAGTCGGTGTAGCATCTGCTGTGTTCCATCCTGAGGGTGCACGAATCGCCTATTTAGCCGGCGGTGAGCGTAGAGGCTTGGCGCAGTCCATATTTCAGGTCGGAGGAAACTCCGGCGGAGCGATGGCACCCTTAATGACAGCGCTGATCTTCTTCCCATTTGGCCAGTTCGGGGCTGTATGGTTTACCATGATCGCAGCCATAGGCATGATGATTCAGCTATGGGTAGCCCAATGGTATCGGCAGCACCTGCTGGTAGGTCAACGCAAAGGCCAGTCCAAAGCTCCGGCATCACGATTTGGCCAGCATGAAAAGAAGATCAAAACTGCGATAATCATTATTTTGTTGATTGCTTTTGCACGTTCATGGTTCGGAGCCAGTATTTCAACTTATTTTTCATTTTATTTACTTGAGCGTTTTCAGATGACGG
This sequence comes from Paenibacillus baimaensis, assembly GCF_025567575.1. Lineage (NCBI taxonomy): Bacteria > Bacillati > Bacillota > Bacilli > Caryophanales > Paenibacillaceae > Paenibacillus > Paenibacillus baimaensis. The sequence goes on from NZ_JAOQIO010000084.1 coordinate 135,163, forward strand.
TTCCCGAAGCTCAAATTTTCCTGTTCATCTATATGGGTGCGGGAATTATCGGAACATTTTTTGGAGGGCCATTATCTGACCGGATCGGCAGGAAAAATGTCATCCTGTTATCCGTTCTTGGCTCAGCACCATTCGCGATGCTTCTACCCCATGTGGGTGAAATCTGGGTATATCCATTGCTATTTTTGCTTGGTATCATTAATCACAGCAGCTTTTCTGTAACCGTTGTGTATGTACAAGAATTAGTACCTGGTAAAGTAGGCACGGTCTCAGGACTCATAACAGGTCTATCGTTCGGCTTGGGTGCGGTTGGGGCTGTGGCATTGGGTGGCCTGATTGATTTAACAAGTCTTACTATTGTGATCACAGCATGCTCATTCATGCCTTTAATCGGTGCGCTCGGGTTACTGCTTCCTTCTGACAAAACGATTCGAGAATGGTCCAAAGCGGTTACGTAAACACTCTACCAGCTTATAATTAAAAGAGAAACTGACACCTGCTAGCAGGGAAGCCAGTTTCTCTTTTTTCATTATATCAGTCCATGTTCGGTACATTGGCATTCGGCAGACTGAAACGGGAGAACAAGCTCCATATGAGTTCCCTTCGGCTCGTCATGCCGGTTTTCGTGAAAATCGATTTCATATGATCTTGAACCGTATAGGCGGAAATATGCAGAGAGCTGGCGATTTCTTTCGTGGAGAAACCCCGTAATACCGACTCAAGAATTTGTTTCTCTCGTAATGAAAGTCCATGGGCTTCCGCCATAAAGGGCATAATATCCAGTGGCTTCGCCGTTTCGAAGCAAACTGCCAGCAGCATGGAATCAGAGGGTCCGCTTAACCGACTTGCCCGGATAACCAGAAATTGTCCATCTGGTGTATAAAAGCAGACTTTGGACGGGTACGCTTGGTCTGGATATGGAGTATGGTTCGATTGGGCGCGAGCACACACCGCTCGAACAGGCCGGGGCAGCGTGGTGCTGTCGATTCGTTCCCATTTGCGAAGCAAGGAAAGCCAATAATCGGCCGCTGCATCAGAGGATAGGGTGGTAAGGCTGTTCGACAAAATCAGGATGCCAGCGTCCATGTGCACCTGCTCCGATTCATGAGTCGTCAGCTTCAGGCTTCTCTTGCGCAGCATCTGAGAAATAGCAGGGACCAGAGAGGAAACGCAGGAACGCTCAGCCTCCCCAAACACAGGTTGATTCTGAGCACGGAATAGAGTCAAATACCCCCAGCATGCGCCATCGCTCACCAAAGCCGCTCGCATTTCATCGCCAAAGCCTGCCGGACTGAGAATGTCGCGGTAGCGGGAGCTCTTCTTCAATTGACCATTCGTAGCCCCACTGAGTGTGGCGGTGGGGTCATCAGCTTGGACCAAGCTGGCGTATTTATTGAAATCTTCGTGCTGGTATTCATTTTCAAACAGCAGGTGATGAATTTTTTCTACACTATGCTCCGTAACAGCCCCCGTTGAGAGCAGTGTCCTCGGATCAACAGTCGTGCAACAAGCCGCATCGAACGGTACGACGCTGCGTAAGAGTTGGATTACCATTTCCCGATAATCCGAACCAGATGCAGGACTCGTTTCCAGTGCAGATATCTCTTTGGTGACGGCTCTTATATGTGTATGAACGCTCATGTCGCTTCTCCTCGTACAAACCGGTATGTGCTTTCTGTAAGAATCCCAGATTTGTGGGATTGTCCGTACCGACTACATCCTTATAATTGAGAATGATTCTTATTGTTATTCTACTATATAAAAAAGGGGATGAAAAGAAACTATGCTGCGTCGTCGTACCCTGCATTTGTTGTTGTTGACTCTGACCGGTCTCATTATTCTTTTAGGTGGTTGCTCCAGAAGTGCGGAAGACGTTAAGGAAACAACGGTCCCGTCGACAAATGTGGAAAATGTGGTCCTGTTATCTCCGAAAGCACCTTCTCTGATTCCAGCATTGCTGGCCGAGAAGAAAGGGAGTCCAGATATGAAGCTGAAGGTGGAAACATGGGATACCATTGAGCAGTTGCTTGCTCGTATCCAGAACGGAAATGTACCATTTGTTGCCGCACCGCTTAATCTTGGGGCCAATATTGCTGCAAAGGGATTGCCGCTGCAGCTGCTTCATGTCAATACGTGGGGTTCCATGTATTTGATCTCTACTTCACCTGATGCACACCGTCTGGCTGATCTGACCAATGAGACGGTATATATTCCCGGACAAAGCGGCCCGCCCGATATTGTAACCCGATTTTTGCTGAGAAAGGAAGGGCTGGATGGAAAGATCAAGCTTGCTTATTCTACCGTTCCAGAAATGATGCAGCAGCTTGCAGCAGGTACCATTAAGTATGCTGTGCTGCCAGAGCCTATGATCAGCGGATTGCGTGTGAAGCTGGATGGCAGGTTATATGAAGTTATCGATTTCCAGAAAGCGTGGCGGGCCCAATTTGGAGAGGATTTACCGCAAACAGGTATTTTCGTGAACCGTGAATGGGCTAAGACACATACCAAGGAAGTAGCGCAATTTCAGATTATGTATCGGGATGCGCTGAATGAGACGGTTCTAAGGCCAGAGGAATCGCTTAAGTTGTCTGCTGAAGCATTCGGTCTCCCGCAAGCCGTACTATCTGCTGCCATGACCAAGATAAGTTTGGTTTATAAAGATGCCAGGGATGCCAAGCCGGAAGTAGAGCGATATTTTCAAATTTTGCTGCAGGACGCACCGGAATCGATAGGAGGCCGGCTGCCTGATGCGGGTTTTTATTACGGTCTATAACAAATGGCCAGGCAGCTATACCTTTCTTGTTATTCTTGCCATCTGGGAGGTTGTGGCCCGTGTATACCCTGCTGTTATTCTTCCTTCACCACTTGAAACCTTACAGGCGCTGCTTCATATCGCTGGAAACGGACATTTATGGGAGCCGTTGTTGATTTCCTTCGTACGTCTAGCGATTGGTTTTGGTATAGCTTTTGTCATTGGAACTGGACTTGGAATTGCATCAGGCTGTAACGATAAAATATACGCATTCGTGCGGCCAGCGGTGACACTGTTACAATCCGTACCTCCCGTGTCATGGATTCTTTTGGCTATACTATGGTTAGGGATAGACGGAGGGGCGCAGATTCTGGTCGTCGTGATTGCCCTTTTTCCAGTGTTTTTCTTTAACTCAGTGGAGGGCATCCAACAAGTACCTAAGGATTTGCTTGAAATGGCAAGCGTCTTTCGTGTTCGTCGTATGAAGCGAATCCGGGACATTTATTTGCCGGCCCTGCGGCCTTACTGGTTGGCAGCCCTCACCATCAACATCGGCAGCGGATGGAAGACCATCGTCATGTCGGAGTTAATCAGCGGCCAAACCGGAATAGGCGCAGCAATGAACACCTCACGATTATATTTGAAGACGGATGAAGTGATCGCCTGGACACTGCTAGTTGCTCTGTTGGGAATGAGTCTGGAATGGTTAATGCGAACCTACTTCTACGGAAAGCATAAGGAAAGAGAGAACAATAAACGCTATGCGGTTTGAACAAGTGACCAAACATTACGGTAATCGAACGATTATGTCGGAGCTATCTCTTGAGCTTCATGAAGGGCAAATTACTTGCATAATGGGCTCCTCGGGTATTGGTAAAACGACGCTGCTGCGAATGGCGGCAGGTCTGGAGCTGCCGGATTCCGGAATCATAGAAAGAAGAAGCGATATGCGAATCGGTTATGTATTTCAGGAGCCCCGGTTATTGCCATGGAAAACGGTACTGGACAATGTTCGATGGGTGCTCGATGATCGGAAGCGTGCGATTAGAGATGAGGATATTGCGGTTTGGTTAACAGAAGCGGGATTGGCGCATGCGCTGACAAGCTACCCCGATCAGCTCAGCGGTGGGATGAAGCAGAGGGTTTCCTTGATCCGGGCATTCATAGCCAATCCGGGATTGCTCCTGATGGATGAGCCTTTTCAAAGCCTGGATGCCGCAACTCGGTTGGACATGCAGAAGCTGCTGCTGCGACTATGGCACAAGAATAAACCAACCGTCCTGCTCGTCACGCATGATCTGGATGAGGCTCTTGCTCTTGGATCTCGTATCGTAGTACTTACAGGGGCAGGTTCGCTTGCGATGGACATTTTCCATGCTGCAGCCGATGTCGGAGCTGACACCATGCGGTTTACGGCAGACGATATCGTTAAGCTGCACAAACTTGTCAATGGACATCAATCAACCTAAGGAATGGAGCGATAACAATGAACAATCCTCAATCAAGAATGAACTGGAATAGCCCGAATGTGAACCGCTATGGAGAGACGATCTCCTTAAAAATACCTGGTTACGGACTACTGCATGATATGACGGATCGCATATTGAACGCGATCAACCATAGTGAAGATACCGAAGATACCAGCTTGGATGTGCTAATCGTTGGGGCAGGCGGCGGTCATGAGATTGTGACGCTGGGCAGCAAGCATGACAATTGGACATTTACAGGTATCGATCCCTCCGAGCCGATGCTGAAGATCGCGGAATCAAGGATCAATCAGGCGGAGCTTGGGGATCGGGTATCTTTAATAAAAGGAACCGTCGATAAACTACCGCTTGAAAAGCGTTACGACGGTGCAACTTGCATGCTGGTCCTGCATTTTGTCAAAGGCATGCAGCACAAGCTGGAGCTGCTTCGCGGGATCTCCGCGCGACTGAAGCCTGGTGCTCCTCTCTTGCTTGCATCGCTGAACGGTGAGCCGCAGACACAACAGTTTGCCACTCAGATGCAAGCCTGGGAAACTCATATGCTGGATAACGGAATTACACAAGAGGAATGGGAGCGATTCGCCGCTTCTATCGGTCAGGAATCAGATCCAATTTCCGCAGAAGACGTGGCAATGTTGTTACAGGAAGCTGGATTTACTCACACATCACGTTATTTTGGTTCTTATTTAATAGAAGGATATTTTTGCTTCAAATCCGCCGATACGATGGAATAGAGAATACAGCATACGGGGTCAGGAGAATTATTGTGAAAAATCATATGATGGTAGTTGGTGGTTACGGTCAGGTAGGACAAATGATCTGCAGGGATCTGGGTGAGTTATATCCAGGAAAAGTGATTGCGGCAGGAAGAAGCTATGATCGTGCTGAGCAATTCTGCTTAACAACCGAGGGTAAGGTAAAGCCTTACCAGATCAATATCAAGGAAGCCGTTGATCCGGAAATATGGAAGGATATCAAGCTGGTCGTGATGTGTCTGGATCAGATCGATCCTGCATTTGCACGGACTTGTTTTAACAACGGAGTGCATTACGTGGACATTTCTGCTGATGATTCGTTTCTTTCACAGCTGGAACATCTGCATGAGGAAGCCGTAGCAGGTCAAGCAACGGCGGTGCTGAGCATTGGACTTGCGCCTGGGCTGACCAACCTGTTGGCTGCTCACGCCAAACATCTGATGGATCAGACGGATGTCATAGACATATCGATCATGCTGGGATTGGGCGACCAACATGGTAAAGCGGCTATCGAATGGACAGTGGATAACCTGGGCACGGATTTTACTGTGATGCAGGCTGGAAGTAAAGTTGTTGTATCCAGCTTTACGGACGGTAAAATAACGGAATTTGGGTCAGCGTTGGGACATAGAAAGTCTTATCGGTTCAACTTTGCTGATCAGCATGCTCTATCGCGAACACTGGGTGTGCCACTTGTATCCACCCGGCTCTGTTTCGACTCGGCGTCCGTGACCGGCTTGCTGGCGTGGTTAAGAGTAGGCGGAGTGTTCCGTTTATTGAAGTTGCAGCGGATTCGTCATGCTGTCATCCAATTGTTCGGTAAGCTGCGATTTGGAAAAGAGATGTTTGCCGTGAAAATTGATGCGTGGGGGAAAAAAGGTCAAGATGACGTGTTGATAGAATGTCTGGTTCAGGGGATCAAGGAAGCCACTATTACGGCAAAAGTGGCTGCTACTGTAGCAGATAGGGTTTACCGCTCTGTATTGCCGCATGGCGTGTATCATATTGATCAGTTATTTGAATGGGAAAATTTGCTTCCTTCGCTTCCTCCTGAGGTTATGATTGACATACGAATAAACGACTATAGCTAAAATCTCCGTTGTAACATTCTGGAAGAACAACTACACTTTTGATATAAATTGAAAGTGGAGAGAGGTTATCACCATGTCCATTGCGCTGCGGCCCTTGAGGCTGCCGGAGGATTATGCAGAATTAGCAGAGCTATTAAACACATACTGGTCAGAACCAACCACGGCAGAGAGGCTTGAGGAAGACGATGCCAAGCTTTACGAAGTAGGCCATACCTACATCGATGATAACGGGCTGCTTGCAGGCTATGATCGCGTACGTCAGGTTGCGGTTACAGAGCAGGGCGTGATCGTAGGTTTTGTTTGGGCTTGGCGGGCACCCTGGACAGAGCCCGGCCATCTCAATAACACGCTGATCGTAGCTAAACAGCACCGCAATCAAGGTGTGGGGCAGCTTCTCCTGCGCCATGTGACAAATTGGGGAATCCAGCTTGGAGCTAGCCTACTTGTAGTGGAGATTTGGGATGACAGTACGGAATCGCTTCAATTTGCTGAACGTAGAGGGTTTATAGTTGAACGTCATTCTTTTCAGTCCGTGCTTGATATGGAGAAGGTCGACTTGGAGCGTATGAATGACCATGATCTTTTCCGTGCACTGGAGGGTGAAGGGGTGCGGTTCTCTACGTTAGCCCATGAGGCTGAAGAGGGGAGCGAGCAGAGGCTGTACGAGCTCTACAAGGAGACACTTCAGGATATACCGGGGTATACAGGTGAGGTCCCAGCCATTGATGAATGGCGTAAGTGGTACTTGAAGGTCGATGGCTATGCACCGGAACAAGTCATTATTGCGATAAATGGTAATAAATATGTGGGTGTATCCAATGTATTGCACAATCAGCTGACCAACGGAATGTATCATGAGTATACCGGTGTGAGTAGAGCTTACCGTGGTCGTAAAATCGCGTTGGGACTGAAAATAAAAGCAATAGAGCTTGCCAAACAGCGTAATGCCGCTTATATCCGTACGGACAATGACTCCACGAACGAGCCCATTCTTCGAATTAATCGGCGTTTAGGGTACGCGCCATTGCGAGGCAAAAATCGGATAATTGCCAAGCTGCAGGATGTATGGAATCATGTCCAGGGTGGACATGGATGAGAATCCGCCATACAATGCGAGAGGTCCATACTCTTTAGAAATAGATATGTATAACGAAATAAATGTTAAGCCCCCTCGTAACCCTGACAGTATGCTGTCAGGGTACTTGCTTTATGATTAGAAGTGTAAAGAAGAAACATAGAGACCCCAAATTCGAGGAGGCACTTCTAATGACAACGATTAACCACACATCAAACCATGTAGACACTGAGATTCGCCCTTTCCACATCGCCATTCGACAAGCGGATCTTGATGAACTGCACTACCGCTTGTCCCGCACTCGCTGGCTTGAAGCACTTCAGGATGCTGGCTGGAAGTACGGCGTGTCGCTTCCGTATGTGAAAGAGCTGGCAGCTTATTGGAACAATGAGTATGATTGGCGCAAGCATGAAGCGCGTTTGAATGAATTCCCACAATTTACAACGACGATAGATGGGGCCCATGTGCATTTCCTGCATGTCCGTTCACAGGAGCCTGATGCGATGCCGCTCATCCTCACACATGGTTGGCCAAGCTCGATCGTGGAGTTTTTGGAGCTGATCGGTCCGCTTACAGATCCTCGGTCTCATGGTGGAGATCCGGCGGATGCCTTTCATCTCGTCATCCCTTCTGTGCCTGGATTTGGCTTCTCTGGTTCTGCTCTCGAAGCCGGCTGGAATATAACTCGTATTGCCCAAGCATGGGCAGAGTTGATGGAACGTCTCGGTTACGAACAATATGGTGCTCATGGCAGTGATTGCGGTGCGCTCGTTTCCCGTGAGATGGGTATTCAGAAGCCTGACGGTCTGCTCGGTATCCATGTGCTGCAGTTATTCTCCTTCCCATCAGGCGATCCCGCTGAGATGATAGACCTGTCCGCAGATGATCAGAGCCGACTTCAATTTCTGGCCAGCTTTCATGAACGGGCAGGCTTCAACGCGATTCAGCAGACCCGGCCACAGACGTTGACGTATGGTTTGACTGACTCTCCGGCAGGCCAGCTCGCCTGGATCGCTGAATTATTCAATGGGTTTGGTGACCATGTGGACTTCATTAACCGTGATGCGTTTCTGACGAATGTAATGCTGTATTGGCTGACCAATACGGCGGAATCCTCCACTCGCCTCTACTATGAAAATGCACATAACAGCGAACAGGCTGTGCAAGGCCCTAATACGACCGAGACCGGAGTTGCTGTGTTTGGCTACGACTTCAAGTCGATGAAGCGTTTTGCAGAGCGCGATAACACTAACATTGTACATTGGTCGGAGTTTGAGCGTGGTACACATTTTGCCGCCATGGATGCGCCGGATCTTTTGGCACCCGACCTGCAAAGCTTCTTCCGTCGCTTCAGATAATGACATGATTTCCTTGTATAAGAAGGTTAAGTACGGTTACGTGTAGAAAACAATAAGAATCTGCAAGTGTGACCATTAAACTCGGCAAGGAGGAGCTTCAAGTGAAACTGGATCGGTTGCTTGCCATTACGATGACTTTACTCAATCAACCCCGCGTCAACGCAACTGAACTGGCTGAGCGCTTTGAAGTTTCTCTGCGTACGATCTATCGGGATATGGAATCTATTAATCAGGCTGGAATCCCGATTGTTTCATTTCCTGGCTCGGACGGAGGATATGAGATTATGTCCGGATATCGTATAGATAAACAAGTCTTATCTCTCGATGACTTTTCGTCTATTTGTTCGGCATTGAAAGGAGCACGCTCTGCTACCGACAGCTCGGACATCGATGGGCTTTTGGAGAGAATCAATGTCTTGATGCCGACTCCATCCAATGCCGCCAATACGGTTCATGTGGATCTTGATTTCACCCCAACCCCCAATGACAAGGTGAAAATCGCCCCTCTTCGTCAGGCTATTAAAGAGCTGCATATCATCCGGTTTGACTATTTGGATAGCAAGGGAACGGAAACAGAAAGAACGATCGAACCGATGGGATTGTTTCTCAAAGGATATGTTTGGTATTTGTATGGCTACTGTCTCAGTCGATCTGCTATGCGTGTATTCAGGCTTTCCCGTATGATTAGGCTGCGAAGCTTGCCCGAGCTATTCGTCCGGCGCGCTTATACGCTGCAGGATGTTGAACAGCAGTTCATGAGCCATGCTAATTTTTCCAAGGTGCGAGCGGTTCTGTGTTTTAATCAAGAGGTCAAGACGAGAGTACGGGATGAATATGGTTATGACCAGATCATAGATAACCCGGACGGTACGATATCAGTAACGGCACATTATTCCTCCACGGAAAAAGCGGTTCAGAACATTCTTAGCTACAGCAGCTATGTCAAGCTGTTAGAACCTCCCGAATTAATTGCCGAGCTGCAAGGTCATATTATGAAAATGGTCCAGATCTACAAGGTCGACTGATTCGATACCCAAGTGCTGCCGCGGGCGGTTGGAACGAGTATGGAGAGGTGATAGGGGGAGAAGGTTGATAGCCGTAGGAGCCGTCTTGATCAATATCCGCTATTTGTGTACAAGGATATTACCTATTTTCCAATGACATGGTACGATTCCAGGTTGTTGGGATTGGCAAGATTATGGCAGAGCGACTAATGCAGCAACGAAGTACGCGCTAATGTGGAGGAGTTCCTTATGGAGTTCCTCTATTTGTTTATAGAGTGGGAAATACGGAATTTTTATCTATACAGGATCTGCGTACGCTTCAATCTCTTGTGAATCCTGTGGGCCCTTCGAGCTTGTCTTAGTATTTGTCTGAGATGCGGTTTCGTTAGGTGCTGCTGAATTTGAAGGCCATGCTGTACAAACAGTTGATGATAATAATAGAGCAGTGAGACTGAGGCTGCGAGTCATAGTTAACATGGTTCATTTCTCCTTATAAGTTTGATGTTGGTCTCATGAGTATCCCAAACAGGTTGTCATTTTAACAAGTTACCTTCTGTCATATCTTTGCATCCTGCGCTGAAATGGGCTGGTTTCCATGTCATATGACATTTAGGCACTGGTCTATATGACGTAGGGAGGAATAGACTGTGGATGACTATAAGAGTCTCAAAACAACCTGGGAGGGAAATGAACATGCACAAACGATTCGTGAGTAATACGCACAATATGTACTTTTTGTTTCTAACATTTATAACGGGATTGTTTTACTTTTGTTTTTATTTGGTTAGTCTTATACTGGGTTTAAGCTTGTGCTTTACATTAATAGGGGTTCCGATACTCTCTTATGTGATGCGCACGACACAAACATTTGTACAATACGAGCGTATTCAAACCAAGCTTTATGCTGATATCACGGTGGAGCCTTATCCAGAGAAACCACGCATAGAGGGTACCTTGTGGGCACAGGCTAAAGATGAGCTGCTCGATCATCGGAACTGGAACGCTATCTCTTGGTTAATGCTGAAGTTTATTATTGGACTTATTGCTCTAATTAGTGCCGTATTTGTATATGTGGCTCCTGCCCTATTCATCCTGACCCCGGTTCTATTCCAGGTTGTCGATATCCAGTTGATGGGGATGCCTATCGATACATTCACCAAATCTCTTTATACGATGGCTGGGGGATTCGTTCTTGCTATTGTAGGTGCTTGGCTGGGAAATGGTCTGGTTCGAATGGTAGGGGGTTACACGCGTCATATGATTAACAGGTTAATCCGGTAGGACTTCCTAATTAGATAGCGATATGAAGTGAAACAGAAGGTTTGTTAGGGAGTTGATTGACTTGTACGACATGGTTAAACAATGGTTCTGGTATGATTGGATCATGTTCCTGATTCGAATTATTAGCAGTGTATCGCTCTTTCTCACAACGATTCAATTCCAGGATCAAATACCGATGCCGCTATGGGGTATGGGTATTTGGCAGCTTATCGCATTTTCCGTACCTTGGCTGTGCTTGCTTCTTAACTATAAGTACTATCTGCTAACGGAAATTGTTTTTTCCGGGGGGCTGTGCTTGTTTTTGGGATATTTATTTCCAGAAGCCTATTTGTCGTTTTTGACATATGCTTTTCTGATCGCTGCCAATAGTGCACATCTTTCCTATCGTTGGTCGGGGCCTATTTCCATCGTCCTCATACCCTTACTTATTAATCTGCTGTCTCATCAGAATAGCTACTTAATTATGATCATTCACATCGGGCTGGCTTACACGCTCGGATTTACCTTTCATCTGCTGGTCGTTAATCATAAGCAAAATGAGATCATCCGCGGGCAAAATGCCGTCCTGGAACAATATTTATCTCAAATCGAACGTATCACATTGGCTGAAGAACGTAACCGGCTTTCCAAAGAGCTGCACGATACGATCGGACATTCCTATACCTCTATCATTATGGGATTGGAAACAATGCGACCTCAGCTTTCGGAAAAGGCGCAGGAGAAAGGACTCGATCCTCTATTGCTATTGGCTCGCAAAAGTATAGAGGAAGTCAGAGGCTACTTACATAAGATGGAATCACCGCAAGAAAAGCTATCGCTGCTGCAATCTTTGCAGAATTTGGCCGATGAATTTCAAGCGAATACCAAAGTGCAGGTTCATTTTCGAACCTATGGCGAGGAATACCAGTTACCCAAGCAGGCCAAGCTGACATTTTATCGCTGTCTTCAGGAATCATTAACTAATGCGGTACGTCATGGTCATTCCACGGAAATTAATGTTTCTGTGCAATTTGAGCAATGGCAAACGAGACTCGAAATAAAGGACAACGGTACAGGAATGCAGAAATGGCAGGAAGGCTTCGGCCTGAACGCAATGAAAGAACGAGCCATGAATCTGCAGGGACATGTCTCTGTTTACTCTGAGCCCAGTGAAGGAACTGTTGTTGTTTGCACACTGCCCAAGCAAGCGGAGCTGCCAGAAGAAATCATTCGCTTGCTGCTCGTTGACGATCAATCCTTCATACGTGAGAGTCTTCGTACCCTGCTGGAAAGACACAAAGATTTGCAAGTGGTGGGTATGGCTGAGGATGGAGAGCAGGCCATTGAAATTTGTGAGCAGGTCCAGCCGCAGCTTGTGATCATGGACTTGGACATGCCCAATATGGATGGTATGACTGCATCGAAAATTATGAAGCAAAGGTGGCCGAACATTCGTATTCTCATTCTGACCACGTTTCAAGATACGGAGCAAGCCCTAGAGGTGCTGAGAAGTGGGGCGGATGGGTACTTATTGAAATCTATGGAGCCACGTGAGCTTGTAGAAACGATTCGTCTTGTGTATCGTGGGGGCACTCTCATAGATCAGGATATGTCACAGAAATTGTTTGAGAAAATTCAACTGGACAAAGAGGAGAACAGCTTACCCAATACGAACACAACGGATGAATATGGACTAACGCCTCGTGAATTAGAAATTTTGCAGCTCGTATCCAAGGGTTTGCGTTACAAAACTATCGCCTCAAAGTTATATTTATCTGACGGAACCGTCAGGAACTACGCCTCAACCGCCTATATGAAACTGGGCGTACGTAATCGGGAAGAAGCGGCCAAGAAAGCAATGGATGCTGGATTTCTCTAGTGCCTTAAAGAGGTTCTTGTTAATTCATTTAGATAATTTATCAAGGGAGTGCCTATATTCCCGAAAGGCATGTTATAATATGGGGGATAATGGAAGTGATTTATCGAGAATAGTTGAGACGAGAAAGGTGAGATGAGGAGCATGGCTCAAGTGAAGATCTTTGGTCTTAAGGAAAATCTGAACCCCATTAAGGAAAGGGTTTCGGATATTATTCATCTTTGTGTTGTTGAAGCTTTTAAATTTCCAATGGATAAGAGGTTTCATCGTTTCTTTCCAATGGCTAAAGAGGATTTTTATTACGCCGCTGGACGAACTGAAGCCTATACCATTATTGAAATAAGTATTTTTGAAGGACGTTCAGTGGATTCCAAAAAACAATTAATTCGCATGCTTTTTGAAAATTTTCATAACAAATTAAATATCACTGCGCAGGATTTAGAAATTACAATTTTTGAGACTCCTAAATCGAATTGGGGGATCAGAGGTTATCCAGGCGATGAACTTCAGTTGAATTATAATGTGAATGTATGAATGTGGTTAGGGGCAGCCAATGAATTTGGTTGCCTATTTGCTTTGCTATACATAGTGAAAAGTTACAGAATAAGTACTGCTGCGATACACATTGAAAATAGAAAGTATTTGTTGTCAAAAAAATGCTCTAAACCCTTGTCTTACAAGGATCTAGAGCAAGCTTTACCGTAATTCTTATCCTTGCTCTTAATAGAGTATACTCATGATTCTGTACGATAGTTAAGGAAGGGAAAACTCCAATATTCGATTGATCACTCTATAGCTGGAAGAAGCTTCTCCCATACGATATCCAGTAACGCCTGCATTCTTTTCTCGTCCGAGGTAATCGCAATGACCACATCCTGCTTGGGCATTATGATACAGAATTGACCGTTTGCACCTCTTCCACAAAACCCGCCAAACTGGCAGCGCCAAAACTGATACCCATAACCCTGCTGCTTGTCTATACCATCCATAGCAGCAGTTGATATATGAACAGAAGTCGCCTTCTCAATCCATTCCTCCGATATGAGTCGTTGACCGTTCCAAACTCCTTTACGTAAGTATAACTGTCCAAATTTCGCGATGTCCTCTGTCGTAAGATTAAGACCCCAGCCGCCACAGTTAATTCCCATAGGACAAGAATCCCAAGTTACATTTTCGATTCCAAGAGGTTGAAAAAGTCTGGTCCGTAGATAGTCGAGAAGCGTTTGTCCGGTTACCTTCTGTACGATCGCGGACAGTAGGTAAGTAGCGCCACTGTTGTAGACGAATCGTGAACCTGGAGCTTCTTCAATGGGCGTTTCGAAGAAAGCTTTTACCCAATCACCGTCTTGTGTATTCCGTATGAGGTTTGTAGGATCTTCTGAATGGCCAGAAGTCATTGTAAGCAGATGTCGGATCAGTAAAGAGCTCATGTTGGACTCAATTTCCGGTGTCATATGATCAGGGAAATATTGCAGTACCGGCTCCTCGATGGATAGCAGACCATCATCAACCAACATACCGATAGCTGTTGAACAGAAGCTTTTACTAATTGAAAATAAAGCATGCGGTTCGTCCGGATGATGCGTCGGCCACCAGTTTTCGGATACTACGTACCCATGACGAAGGAGCATAAAGCTGTGCATATTCAATCCGGCAGCTTCAATGGCCATAATGAATTGTTCAATGGCCTGTGGAATGATATTCTGATCTTCAGGTTTGGAACGAGGTAACAGATGTTCTGTCATATTAGCCCTCCCGTAGATATGGTTTCTTTTTCCATCATAACATGGATTGGGCGGAAGCGATGAGGACAATTGGAATAAAATGAAAGATTTATTGCCGCGATAATAAAGCAGACATGCGTTTGCAGGTTTCAAGTGGATACGATATGATGATGGCAGTTTCAGAAAACTCAATAGGAGTTGATTTCATATGAACCTAGAGGTCAATACAAAAATGAAAATATCAAAGTCTGTAAAGGACGTATTCGAAGCATTTGTGTATCCTGTACAAATGGCAAACTATTGGTTCACAGGCTCGGATCAATGGGAACAAGGCAAAACGATTACTTTGAGATATATGGAATACAATGCACAAGTGGATATTAAAATATTGGAGCTCGAAGAAAATAAGAAAATCGTGTTCCAGTGGGGAGCAGCAGGGGATGGGAATGTGGTTACGATTACGCTGAAAGAGCTTGACTCTAAGAGTGCCCTTATTGAGGTTAATGAAGTAGGCTTTAAAGAGAATGATGATGAACTCATAAGCAAATTGTTGGGCAATAAAGAAGGCTGGGTATACATGTTAACCTGTCTAAAAGGTTATTTGGAATATGGCGCTATTTTGAGAGCTGCATTGGTGATATAAGGTTTATTGAATGTTTAACGGTAGTCTGGACTGAATTCCTATGTCCTGGGCTACCGTTGTATTTGTGTAGAACGACCCATACTTATATTTCCGAAAGTTTGTCCAAATAAGCGCGCAGAACATCGTGTTGGAGAACAAGACTCATGAACTTGCCTTCACGAATGCATTGAACCAAATCGGCTGTCTCCAATTCTTTAATATGATGGGAGATGGTAGCGGCGCTCACGTTGTGGGACTCATGCAGTATACTGCATGGTAGCGGCTCTTTGGCTGCTCCGATTTCCTTGAGCATTTGATAACGACGCGGTTCGGCCAGGGCGCGGGAGATCCTCGAGAACTGCTGGTCGGATAAGGTTGTCATACAGATTTCTCCTTTTCTGTGACATTGTGTGTTGTTGTATTAACTTCTTTTTATGTCGTGGGTCGCTCTTCATTTTGATGATATGGAAGTATCTTGATTTGTCAACGCAGATTCAGTAACGATGAAAAGCAACTGTGATTATGTTTATCATACCATATTTGGTCTAAAATTTCTCCTGAGCAGACAGGATGATCGATCCTCCACTCCCGTACATTTCTGATCCTATCAGGCATTATCGTATAATTTAATTAAGGTACCCATTTAAATCCCAGAATTGACCATGTTTGAGACATTGTTATAATTGGAGATGCTATGGATTACACAATCCCTACAGGATTCATAACAGCAAATAAACAGCTCCATTTAGCAATAGTCATAGAAGGGAATTGTAGTTCCCTCTATGCTTATTGCTAAAAGAGCTGCTTGTCTGGCAATCAGTGATTAGTGAGGGTTAGCTTAGATCTCGCTTTTTTTGAACCAAGGGATGTTCTTAGCATAATGGTCACAAAACCAAGCGCCAGGAATATGATGCCGGACCATACGACATGATGAGTGCCCATACTTGCAATAAACATACCGCCAATTAATGTGCCGACCGTTACGCCTAGATTGGCAAAGGCAACAAACAAGCCGTTTGCAAAGTCAGGCGCTTCTGGGGCTGAGGAAGTAATCCAGTATTGAGATATATTGAGTCCGAGGGTAAAAAGAACACCCCATAACGCGATAATTATCGTCATTGGAATAGTGAAATTCCCTAGCAAATACGCGAGTAAATAAATGACTCCGAACACAAATGGAAACACGATTGCTGTTGCGATCGCTCTATTGCTTAGTAATTTTCCAGCCAATAGATTACCTGCCATACCGGTTACACCGAATAATACCAACATCAGGCTGATTTGTTTTCCAGTCATATGAGTAACGGTATCCAGATACTCGGCAAAAAAACTGTAAACGGCATACATCGATGAATTCAAGAAAATGACAGTCACAATGCTGATCCAGACCAGTGGTTTCTTCAACACGCCCAACTGTGCTCCGTAGGATAGTTTTTCCTTAACGGGCATAGACGGGATGAAAGCGAGAATGGCTACGAATGCTATCGCATTGACTACGGCAAAGAACCAAAGTGAAGCTTCAAGTGACATGACGTCCGCGATAAAAGACGTGATGGGTGTACCAATGACCATCCCGGCAGTAACGCCCATGAATACCTTGGATATGACTTTGGGAACCTGGTCTTTGCTAACGGAATTGGCTGCTGCTGTAAAAGCTACCGAGAAATAAACGGGATGCAGGAACGCAGGGATAATCCGAGCTATAAGGAGCACGGTAAAGTTAGGCGCATAAACAGATATCACATTGGTGATGACGAAAAGTCCGATTACCATGAGCATGGCTATCTTACGATTCATTCCTGAGAAAAGCAAGGGTAAGAAGGGTCCGCTAATCGCAACAGCCAGTGCGAAAAGGCTGACAAGCAAACCTGCGTCGGATACGGTTATGCCAAATTGTTGGGAAATCTGTGGCAAAATGCCGATTACACCCATTTCGGTATTGATGATACCAAAGATACCGAAAGCGAGGATGAATATAATTAAAGATTTAGATTGAGCCACCTTTGAAATCATCTCCCAATTATCGTGTAGTTGTATATCTCTCAATTGACGCTAGTCACATGCGCCGATTTCTTCAAACCTCAAGCAGCTCTTGCGGGATTAAACAGACTAAATCATATCAAACCATCCTTCTTTTTTTGTCGTCAATTAGATACTTGTATAACTATATAATTAAAGGTACTGTTCGTCAAGTACCTTATTCGCGCACAAAAACAAGGAAAATGAACTTAAATGTGGAATTCGTTAACATAACGTGAAGTGCAGACAAATAGAGGGAAGGTGTGAAGAAATGAAAGAAAAGGTTCTCCAAGCTTACGAAAAGCTTGCTAAAGACTATGAAATTCATGTTGATACTGAGAGTGGGCATAACGCTTATTATGAACGACCGGCGATGATGAAGCTTATGCCAAGCGATATGAGAGAACTAGCAGTCCTGGATGCTGGCTGTGCCGCAGGTTGGTATACGGAGCAATTTATAAAACGGGGTTCTCAGGTTACGGCTGTTGATCTAAGTCCTGCCATGGTAGAAGCTTGTAAAAGGCGAGTCGGTGATGAGACAGCGGTGTTCACTTGTGATTTGGCTGAAACACTTCCGTTCCATAACGAGATATTCAATCTGATTGTAAGTTCATTGACCCTTCACTACATAGATGACTGGGAACCCACCTTTCGTGAATTTCATCGTATCCTGAAACCAGGAGGCTGCTTGATTTTCTCCGTGCATCACCCTTTTATGGACTTTAAACACTTTGATAGACCCGATTACTTTGCCCATGAGCTACTGAAGGAAACATGGAACAAAAAGGAGTCTGGACCCGTAGAGGTTACATTTTACAGGAGACCTCTTCAAGAAATACTTAACGTCACCTCAGCACAATTTGTAATTGACCGAATCGTTGAGCCGCAGCCCGATATAGAGTTCAAAGATAAACCTGAGTCCATGGATTGGTATAAGCGATGGTTTGATCGTCTTTCGACGAACCCGCATTTTCTAATTGTAAAAGCACGAAAACAATAATCGTTACTTATAAGACATAGTCTGAACCTCCATTTGGTAGCATACCAGAAGGAGGTTTTTATTTTGACGAACATAGTTCTTTACGAACTATGTTCGTTGTGGTATAACTTGAAGAGAAAGGAGCGAGTTGAAATGAATACAAATACACAAGCGAATCATGCCACAGCCGCGTTCTCAGTCGAGTGACTCCCATTACGAAATCTGCTCAACAAATCGTAACCTCATTTGGTATTACTATTGTCACTGCTTATTTATCACACCGTATCAACGCCTTACAAGATGTCCACAATTGGGCAAGAGGCTTGTCCCTGTAAGTGTTAGGATAAACGGAAATATTGTTATATCTATAAACGAACAATGCTCTTTACGAACTATGTTCGTTATTTTATAAAATAGTTAAGACATTCACAAACTAACTTTGAGGAGCTGAAAAGGATGACAGCAGCATCAGCAAAAGAACAACGTATCGCAATTATAGGTGGAGGTCCCGGCGGATTGACGTTAGCCCTGATTTTGCAGCGGCATGGTATAAAAGCCGTCGTGTATGAACGCGAAGATTCGGATAAAAACCGCGACAGTGGTGGCTCGTTGGACATTCATGAAGATACCGGGCAAATTGCGCTTAAAGAAGCAGGCCTTTACGAGCAATTTAAAGCGATTGCCCGCTATGAAGGAGAAGACTTCCGGCTTCTCGACAAAACAGGCAAAATTTATATGGATGAGGTGGCTGGCGTCGATGATACTGGGGAACGTCCCGAAATCGACCGCGGAACCCTATGTGATCTGCTGCTGAACGCTCTCGATCCTGAATGCCTTCACTATGGGCATAAATTAATTGAAGCCATTCCTTTGGATAATGGCATGCATGAGCTTCGCTTTGAGAATGGGCACGTGGATACCGTCCATCTTGTCGTCGGTGCCGATGGCGCCTTCTCCCGTATACGTCCTCTTCTCACGGATGCCAAAGCCGAATATAGCGGACTCAGTATGGTGGAGCTTAATGTGGACAATGCAGCCGTTGCCCATCCTGAACTCGCCGCCTTTAACGCTCGTGGGAAGATGTTTGGTCTTGCCGATCATCAAGCGATTCTTGCTCAGCTCAATGGAGATGGCCGTATCAAGGTATATTTAAGCTTTAGAGCCGAACGTGACTGGCTGGATACGTGCGACATTCCATTCAATCAGCCCAAGGAAGCGAAAAGGAAGCTGCTACAGTATTACAGTGATTGGGACGAACAACTGAAGAACTATATCCACTGCTCTAACGACAAGATGATCCCAAGACGCATCTATATGCTGCCTGTCGGTCTGAAATGGGCCTTCAAGTCGGGTGTCACGTTAATCGGTGATGCTGCGCATCTGATGTCTCCTTTTGCCGGAGAAGGCGTGAACTTGGCGATGCTGGATGCAACACAACTGGCGCTAGCCATCGCTCACTATGACGATCTCGATGAAGCGGTCAGCGTGTACGAGGAGAAGATGTACGTCTACTCATCCCGATCAGCCGGGGAATCAGATAAGAACCTCAAGCTTATTTTCTCCGATGACGCTGCAACCAAATTGAAGGAAATGTTTGATCAGTATCATCAGCAGGCTGAACTTAAAGAATAAATCAAGAACCGCTATGAACCTCGGACTTCGTGTAATAGAGCGCATTGAAAATAAAAAATAGTACAAAGGTTAATCCATTGGGATATAAAGGGTTGAGAACACCTATATTCACATTTGATTTAATCAAATCAAGCATATGAATGATCGCAGAACCAAATGGAAAATAGCTTACAAAAGTAATGCGTTCCGGAATATGGTCCTCAACTCCCTGAATCGCCATCATATTAATGAGGATAGCGACAATTCCGAGCACGACCGGAGGGATGAAGCTTTTTCCAACAATCCCGGCAGTCATCATAATCGGGATAAGCAGAGCTTGCAGCACAAACATCCACAAATACGCATCGGTATATTTCCAGAACAGTTCGGCCGTAATCGGTTGATGGCCTATTAAGCTGCCCGACAACCAAATCAATGAATAATTAAGGGCAGATACCGTAACAGATAGAAGCAGAACGACAACCATTTTTGCAAATAAAATCGTGACGCGACGATGAGGATATACGAAAAGTTGATTAACCGTATTATCATTGTATTCCCGGACCACCACATATCCTGCTAGCATCGATAATAACATCGGACCAATCATTACGTTGAGAAACAGAAGATTGTTATTTAACAGATTGGTCCAATTCATGTCCTTGAATTCACCGAATGTGGTGATCAACGCAGGCAGTACAGCACCAATGATCGTTAACCAGAGAATGTTGGAGCGTTTTAATTTCAGTAATTCGGTATACATAATATTAAGCAATTCGAGCACCCCCCGTCAGGCCAAGGAAATAATCCTCCAATGTTTCACGCAGCATCGTAATTTCGCACACATCTATGCCGTTATCAACAAGTGTTCGATTGATCATAGCCGATTCTGATAGCTGTTCGAACACCCTGACAATGCCCGGTTCGGGAACGGAGTAGTCGTGAATGCCCAGCTTCTGCTCCAGCAGCATAACTGTCTGACGATCATTGCTTACCTTATACTCCACACAATGTCTGTTTCTCATCTGCAGCGCTTGTTGTTCAATTTCCTCCACTAATTTTCCGTTATGAATAATGCCAAGTACCGTAGCCATCTGCTGAACCTCACTTAAAATATGGCTTGATACCAAAACAGCAATATTGCGTTTCGATGCCAACTCAATAATTAAATTGCGTACTTCCTTTATTCCAACAGGGTCCAAACCGTTTGTTGGCTCATCGAGGATAAGCAGCTCCGGATGATGCAGTAGAGAACGGGCTATGCCAAGACGCTGCTTCATTCCGAGCGAGAAGCTTTTCACTCGCTTGTTGCGAACGTCCAGCAAACCTGCTTGCTCCAGTGATTGTTCAATGCTTTCCTTGTTCCCCATACCCATCATTCGGCGGTGGATGTCCAGGTTCTCGGCGGCAGTCAGATTCGGATAAAATCCGGGTATTTCAATCATCGAACCGATGCGTTCAAAAGCGGCTCTGTGCCCCGACTCCAAGGTCTGCCCGAACAGTTCGATCTGGCCTGATGTGGGTTGGATGAGACCCATAATCATGCGAATCGTCGTCGTTTTACCTGCTCCGTTCTGGCCGAGAAAACCGTAAATCTCTCCTTTTTTCAAGGAAATGTTAATACAGTCGACCGCTGTGTGATCTTTATACTTTTTGGTGAGGCCGCTTGTTTTCAAAATGGTTTCCACTTGTTCCCAACCCCCTATAAGTTTTGCATAGCAAAATGACTTCATAAGCCATCATTTTGGTTGGTTTTAATTATATAGAGTACACTTTACATCCTAATTAACTATTCCTTACATTTTTCTTAAGTTGCCTTGGGCAAATAGAAGGAAAAGCTGGTTTTTTGATTTGGGATGCTGTCGACATGAATTTCACCTTGCTGTTTCTCAACTAATTTTTTGGTAATCGTCAGGCCCAGACCGTTCCCTTGCTGAACAGCATTTCTGGATGCTTTGCCCGTATATAGGCGCTCGAATATATACGGCAAATCTGTCTCTGAAATCCCTTGGCCTTGATCCCAAACATCAATCCATACGCGTTCTTCTTCTTCCCGAACCCTAATGCCGATCATTCCACCTTCCACTCCGTAACGAAGCGAATTGGACAGCAGATTGTTCATAATCCGATCTATGCTGTGCCCATTTCCCCAAACGTAAATGGGGTGTTCGGGAAGCTGCAGCTGTGGACTCAATTGTACGAGCTGAAACTGGTGATAAAAGGAAAGGATCGCTTCTTGTATTTTGTCAATGATGTTGATTCTCTCAGGGTTCAATAGTTCATCATCGGCCTCCAGTTTGGAAAGCTCGAAGAAATCTCGTATCAAGGTTTCCAGCTTGTTCCCCTTGGAGGAGATGATTTGGAAGTAATGCTGTCGTGCAGCTTCTGTAAGGGTTTTATCTGTCTGCATGAATTCTACGTAGCCTAGAATGGCTGTTAGCGGTGTTCGTAAATCGTGGGAGAGATGGGTGATCATTTTTTTTCGTTCGCTTTCCAGCCAGTTGACCTTCTCCATGCTTCGCTGAAAGTCATCGATGAGTCGGTTCATACTGCCTCCGAGCTCGTTCAGGGATTTCTGCGTGGTGGGGATACGGACTCTCTGATTGATGCTGCCATTGCGTATCTCTTCGATACGGGCGGTCACCATCGCTAATTGCCGTTTGAAATGCCACTGTCGAATAACAAGTAAGCTGCTTGAAGCAAGCAAAATAACGGTGATGCTAGTCTGGATGTACATGAGCATCAGTTAGCAGCCTCCCCGAGTTTGTATCCAATTCCCCAAACCGTTTGAATATATTCCGGCTGAGACGGATTCAACTCAATTTTAGTGCGAAGACGGCGGATATGTACCATGACCGTGTTGTCATCAGACATACAGTCTTCCTTCCAGACGGCTTGAAAAATTTGCGCCTTCGTGAAGACCCGGGAAGGTTTGGAGAGAAACAACTTTAATATTTCAAATTCTTTGGAAGTCAGCGTTATTTTACCGGTTCGTGACGCGACTTCATAGGTATGCAAATTGATCGTAAGATCACCATGGGTCAACACGGACGAGGGATCGTCTTTCGTACTATTGTTAAAGTAGACATAACGTCGAAGCATAGCCTTGACCCTCGCGGATAGCTCTCCAAGCCCAAAAGGCTTTGTTAAATAATCGTCCGCACCGAGCCCGAGTCCGATGATTTTGTCCACCTCTTCTCCTTTTGCAGACAGGATCAGTACAGGAATATTTTGTGTTTCTCGTACGCGACGGAGTACTTCATAACCGTCAATCTCAGGTATCATCAGATCCAAAATGAGGATTTGAAATTGTGTTTGTGTTAAGAGGCTGAGTGCCTCTTTTCCGTTGTAGGCGGATGTTGTTTCATAGCCTTCTTTTTGTAAATAAGCGGTCAGCAATTCGTGAATCTCCCAGTCATCTTCGACAATGAGTATTTGTGAAGTTATATTGTCCACTCCTCGATAGTTCGGATACAAACATCTTACCTTTTTTTGGATTTTTGGAAAAGCAGTAACTAGGATCAATCGTCAAATGAGCATTCTTTCTCTGCGGTATGCTGTCATTAGACGCAACAAAAAGCTTATCCAGTCATACAAATCATACATATATGGTATGCTGTAAACTAGTTGACTCCATGGGAAAGCATGTGTTCAGCAGTTGCAATGTGACAAAATGGAAATTTTAACATCTGGGAGGGACGTTTATTAGATTATGGTTACCAGAGAGACACTCGAGCAAAAACAAATTTTGATTTATGTCATTACCCTAATTGCTGCTGCAGTTATTGGGTTGATGTGGCCAGCTTTTTCTTCGACATTTGGGTATATAACCTCAATCGTGATTGCCATTCTACTATTTAGCATGTTCACTCAAATACCTTTTTTTCGTTTACAAGAAACGTTATCCAATCGAAGATTTATTTATGCCCTGCTCGTTACGAACTACGCGGCGGTTCCTTTATTGGTCTGGCTGCTAACGAGCTTTTTACCTAATCAACCACCACTATTACTTGGCGTTATGCTTGTACTTTTAGCACCCTGCATTGACTATGTTATCGTCTTTACTCACCTTGGACGAGGCAACGAAAAGCTTATGCTGATCTCGACACCTTTTCTTTTTATTACCCAAATGTTATTCCTGCCTTTGTTTTTGTGGCTTTTTATCGGCGATCAGGCCGTTGAATTCATTAGTTTGGAGCCTTTTTTTGAAGCATTTATCGGACTTATTCTGCTTCCCCTTCTGCTTGCTTTGGGTGCACAGTTTTGGGCGACCCGCAGTAAAATGGGAGAACTAATGTTAGATGGTGCCGCATGGCTTCCGGTTCCTTTTATGGCCTTAACGCTTTTTGTGATTGTAGCGTCCCAGATCAGCCGCATCTATGAATATTATGAAGTGATCATATACGCAATTCCAATTTATATCGCCTTTATGGTCATTATGCCTTTTGTCGCAGCTCAGCTTGCAAAATGGTTTCGATTGGACGTTTCGGCTGCCCGTGCGCTCGTTTTTAGCGGAGGCACACGCAACTCACTGGTTGTCTTACCGTTTGCTTATGCATTACCGGATCCGTTAGATGGGTTGGTTGCTGCGGTTATTGTCACTCAAACGATCGTGGAATTGGTAGGCGAGCTCATTTATATTCGTGTGATCCCGGGTTATCTGATTCGTGATAAGCAATAATTTGAGAAAAGGACTGCATCTGGTGGTCCTTTTTCTCATTCTCGGATGTACGAGTTCAGGCAAGATGGCTTAACTCTGATTAGGTATAGATATTACCCATATTTGGAATATTAATCTTTAGGGACTTTGAGCAGAATCGAATGATTGAGGTGACAACGATTGGGAAATAAAATGAATCCGATTATTCTGAAGATGTTAAAGTCATCGAATCACACTTTCCTTCTAACCTCGCTGCAAGAAGCCTTCCAGGATGCAGCGGATTTTGAAGTCGTCTGCATTGGTGAAATGGAGTCCCAAAAAGTCTATCTTTGTTATTTATCTACACTTGTTGGTTCCGATCATTTGGGCTTTCATGTAGCTTCCATGGAAGAAAACCAGCTTCATACGGTGTTGGAAAGCTTTTATGGAACTAAATATGCAGAAGGGAACTTCAATACGTGCGAGAGCTCTATATGTAACGGGAAGACCGTATTATGTATGTCACACTCATCCAATGGAATCATTCTGGAGACGTATTATCCGCATCAAAGTGCGGTGCAGTCACCTCAAAACGAGAATGTGATTCAAGGGCCGATGTATGCATTCAATGAAAATTATCAAACGAATGTTGCCTTACTGCGCCAAAGAATGAAAACATCGCGCTTAAAAATATGGGAATCTACCGTAGGTAACGTGATGCATAGCAAGGTGGGCGTCGTTTACCTGAAGGATGTAACGGAAACCAGTCTGGTACAACATATATGTGACCAAATAAGTCAGATTGATGTAGATGGTATTCAGGACTCGGGAGAGCTTCTACGATTAATGAACAATCATTCCACTTTTAATTTGTATCCTATTGCCATTACCTCAGAACGTCCGGATCGAGCGGCAGCTTCCCTTTTGGATGGAAAAGTTATTGTGATTCTTGAAGGAACCCCTTTCTCCATAATTGCACCAACTGCTTTCGTAGATTTTTGGCAATCAGCTGAGGACCAGTATCTTTCTCCTTTTGTTGCTGTTTTTCTAAGGGTGCTGCGGTTTGCTGCTTTAATGATTAATTTGTTCTTGCCGGGCTTTTATGTGGCGATAACCTCAGTTAACATTGATGTCAATCGGTTGGAGATTAGTCTTGCCGCTGCAGCGAGCAGAGAAGGCGTGCCCTATCCTGTCTTAATTGAAGCCATGCTCATGTTATTGATTCTAGATTTCATAGTAGAGGCCGGAGTTCGTCTGCCTAAGTCGATCAGTTCCACAGTGACCATGGTAGGTGGTGTCGTGCTCGGCCAAGCGATCATTCAAGCCAATATAGTAAGCAATCTGCTGGTAATCGTCGCTGCAACTACGGCCATTACGAATTTTATCGTAATCGATTATCAAATGGGGCTTGTACAAAGACTATTAAAATATTTTGTTCTTTTAGGAGCCAGTATAATCGGAGTTTTGGGAATTGTCATTTGTTTTGTGATCATGGTTATTTTTCTTTCACGTATTGAATCCTTTGGTGTGTCGTATCTGACACCTATTGGGCCAAAAGCTCGGGTTCGCTCTCGAGGCGTCGGTCTGCTTGCAAAAATGCATCCTTTTTCAATTAAATTCCTCATGAATTTGTGGAAAGAGAAGAGGCAGGGAACTTGAACCCATCCAAGCTGCAAATTTCCTTTAGTGAGTATTTTGTATTGCAGATTATGATATTTGGGGGTACTTCTTTTTTTCTGTATCCGTATTTTATCATTCAAGCTACACACGAGAGTTATTGGATGATTATCGTCATCTGGATGCTGCTCGGAATGTTAGGTGCATGGTTGTATAGCTGTATGTTGGCCTTAGAACCTGGAAAAGATGCTTTCACTATTTGTAAACATCAATTTGGCATGATGGGAAGCTTATTATTCATCGTACCTCTGCTGTGGTTTGTCGGGAGTTCTATTGTATTAATGATTCGTGCGCACGGGGAAATGATTTCCATGACCATGCTGCACACAACCCCTCAATGGTTTTTAAGCGGGGTTGTTTTTGTCTCCGCGTTTTTGGCATCAGGTGGACTCATTTCGATTGTTCGTACAGCGGGCGTGTTCATTATTGTTAGTATTCCACTATCCATTGCGCTAACCCTGTTAGGTCTGAGCGACATACAGATTCAGCTGGGAAAACCATGGCTGCCTAATAACGGAGATTTTTTACAGCAAGCCTCTTTTTATGGATCTTCTTATGTATGGACGGGTTTTATTTATTTTGCAGTTACTGGAGCTTATACGAATAAACCCAAACAGCTCTGGAAATCGTACGGGATAGCTACAGTCTTTTTTTTTCCAATCATATTTGGGGCAGTTTACTTTCCCATTTTGACCTTTGGTCCCGAACTAACGAGAAGTCTTACATTTCCGTACATAACCAAAATGGATTCGATAAGTCATTACTGGCTTGTGATTGAGAATCTAACGGCTGTGTTTGTTTCCGTATCTATGTTATATGTCATACTGGCCATGGCTCTAATGATCCATTGCTTCGTCGTCGGAATGCGTACCCTGTTTCCCAAATTTAAGGAAAATTTGTTGTATATAATCACGGGTGTGCTGACGTATGGAATGGCGTTAATTATTCCCTCATGGAATTGGATAGAACAAGTGGTTATATGGGCTACCCCACTTCGTTTATATGTCGTATTTGTCATTCCGGCAGCTATTCTTATCAAATATCGGATACAGAAAGGGAAGAAGCATCAGCCATGAAACCAACACATCTTCTCCGCCTGGGCGGTATCGTGATCTTATGTATGATCTTGCAAGGATGCTGGGACGTCAAGGATATAGATAATCGAATGCTGGTCGCCGTCTTGGGAATTGAACATGCCGAAGATAATAAAATTTCGCTTTTGGTGCGGTTTCCTGTAACCAAATCGATACAGACAGGAGGAGGAGGAATCGATAAAAGTTTTTTTATGGCCAAGCAAAAGGGAGATACGGTGGTAGATGCTTTGGATGAACTGCGATTGAGATTACCCAAATCGCTTGATTTGTCTGAGACAAGAGCCATCTTTTTGGATCAGGAATTAGCCGAAAAGGGAGTAAAACCTTACCTGGAATTCGCGGTGAGAGATCGAACCCTTCCGTTAAGTACGGTGGTAGCCTTGATTTCAGGCAGTATGGAGTCGATATTTTCAAAACCTAATCCTACAGGAGAATTGTCAGGTATTTATACCAAGCTTTTTTTTGAATCGTATGCCGGTGGAACTCCCCAAAAAAACAAGGTCCCGCTTTGGAGCTTGTTCAGTCGGATGTACAACCCATTGGAAGAAAATATCGTGCCATTATTGGTGAGAAGTAATATGAATATGTTTGAATTAAAAGGAAATGCCTTCTTTGTAGAGGACAGGATGGTGGGTAAGCTCACTCCTGAAGAAACACTTATTTATGAGATTATTACCCAAAAGATGAGTGATTTTGAAATTGAAACGACAGAAGGAGCCAATGTGAAAATTCTTAAAAATAATACCATGATCTCGTCGAAAATGATGGATGGCAAGCCAGTCATTCGCATCCATACCTTATTAACAATGACGTTAATGGATTCTTCACAGTCAGCCCAGAACAGTACAACAGAAATTGAGAAGTCAGTCAGCAAGGAGCTTGAAGCGAGAGCTGAGAAAGTATTTAAACTAACGAAACAGAAAAAGTCCGACATATTTGGTTTCGGAAATCGCTTTCGAGGTACACTAGCTCCTAACCAGGACTGGTCGGAAATGTACCAGCATGCAACAATTGAAATGAAAATTGTGTCCATGCTGAGAAATACGGGACTTCAGATGTTGAAATAACAGAAGTAACGAGTTAATTTTATTAAAGTGAATGCTTATATGGATTATGGCGGATCATCTGAATGAGGTTCGCCGCGGAAGCAGATAAAGGTTCGTTTTTACGCGTACAAATGGCAATCGTATTGGTGAGATGGATACCGTCCACATGAACCCGGCATAGCTCTCCACGATTCACATATTCGCGTACAACCAATGACGATACGAAATTTGCACCATATCCGGCGATAACAGCTGTAATAGCTTCATGCAGCCCATTGAACTGCAGGGAGATTGTAGGCGCCGGTGAATTGTAGGTGCGACATAAAGAAAATAATCGCTCACGTGTGGAGCTGCCTTCTTCGCGCATGACAAACGGCTCTTTCATCATTTCCGGCAAAGTTACTTGCTGATTGGCATATCGGTGATTCGGTGCAACAACAAACCATAGCTCGTCCTGAAACAATTCCTCGGTCTGAATCTCATCCACATATTCTTCAGGTAGCCCCCCGTAAATAGCCATATCCACATCCACATGTAAAAGCTGCTTCAAGGCGTCACTTGAATTGGTCGTCGTAATAATCATTTCAACTTGTTCATACTGCTGTTTAAACTTGGCAATCCAGGTCGGAATCAGGAAATGAGCGGGTAAATACGTAGCGGCTAATCGAATACATCCGTTGGTGCCATTCCGGTAATCCAGAGCAAATTGTTCGATTTGCTGTTCGACTGCGAAGAGTCTTTTTGCAAGTATTGCAAGCTCTTCACCTGCATCGGTTAAGGCTATGCCTCTTCCTTGAGGCTTCAGAAGGGTGAGGAGCAATTCCTTTTCAAATTTTTTGATTTGAGCGGTAATAGCAGGCTGACTGATATTTAATAATTCAGAGGCACGTGTCACACTTCCGGTTGAGGCGATCACATGGAATAAACGTAATGCATGCAGATTCATTTGAACTGCTCCTCTTTTTAATTAATATATTTAAAGTATGAGTCGATCATAAAGATATATTATATTTATGATTATAACTCATTTACAATAAAACTAGAAGGCCGGTGAAAACCGAGAGGAGCGGCCAAATGATCCTGGAGAAGCGTAAGCGCTCGCCTTTGTTTCCGTAATTTTACCGCTAAATATATTATGGAATCAAAAAATACGGAAACAACAGCGATCGGAAGGATATTTGGCCGCGCAGCGAGATGTATTCAACGGACTTCTACTAGAAGTAAAATCAATGAGGGAGAAGTGATCCATATGAATCAAGCGAATACTTGGGATAAGGTCGATCAGTATGTTACCGAGCGTCTCATCCCACATGATGCTGTGCTGGAAAAAGTGTTATTTGCGAATCATCAGGCAGGTCTGCCAGCAATTGATGTAACGCCGAATCAAGGTAAGCTATTAAACCTGCTTGTTCAAATGAAAGGCGCACATCGTATTCTGGAGATCGGCACACTGGGCGGATACAGTACCATTTGGATGGCGAGAGCACTACCGGCTGATGGACAATTGATCACCCTAGAGCTTGAATCCCTTCATGCTCAGGTAGCACAAGCTAACATAACCCTTGCACAGCTGGATGGACTTATAACTATTCGGGTAGGTGATGCCTTGGCTCAATTAGCCCAGATGAAAGAGGAGGGCGTGCCACCTTTTGATTTCATATTTATTGATGCTGATAAACCTAATAATCCCAACTATTTAAAATGGGCACTTCATTTCTCCCACCCTGGGACTGTCATTATAGGAGACAATGTCATTCGTGATGGCGAGGTCATTAATGAAAATAGCCAGGACCCTCGTGTACAAGGTGTCAGGCAGTTCTATGACTTGTTGGCTGAAGAATCAAGGATTTCGGCTACAGCGATTCAGACAGTGGGGAGTAAAGGCTACGATGGTTTTGTATTGGGGATTGTTAGCAGCTGATATGTAACTTTATCCAATTGCCTTTCGTCTATAAGATAGGTTATAAAGTTCCACTCAAAGGGCAAAAATCGGATGAGAAAAAAGATGATATTGGTGATGTTGCTTTGGGCTGTACTCACTGCCTGTGCAAACCATATAATTGAAGAGAATCTTAACTCTCTTCCTGCAGTGGAAGATAACAAAGAGGTTAAGAAAGAAGATAACTCAGTCAGGGCAATTGGTAAGCATACAGACAGAAAATTACTCGTCATACCTGCTGGAAAAGCAGTCTCAGCTCCTTTGGGAGCCCCGAGTTGTTACGGATTGGAGACTGACTTAAGCTGGTCAGGAGATTATGCCATGGTATGGGAATCCCAATCGGATGGGTCACAGAGCACAGTAATGACATTCCCTGTTGATTTCGAAATTGTACAGCCTGAGGATAAACCTGTCGAAATGCAGAAGTATACCTTTGGAGAAACCGACATTTATGCCTATGTGCCGCGGTATACGGACTGTCATGCGCTTGAGACTTTTCTTTTTGGAGTAAGCGGCGGGAAGGCTTTTCCGATAACGCTGGAGATGAAGCCAGAACAAATCTGGACGCATATAGGTCAGCTGCCGCATCATCCTTTTCAGGTAACTAATGGTGAACTCATTTTGACGGGAGGTTATGGGGCAGGACAGGACTTCATAGATGTATATCTTTTTCGGTATGATTCGATGAAACAGTCCATGATTTTGCAATCTACGGATCAAGTGAAGCCGGGTGATCTTATCCAGGATCAGGATCAATAAGGGCATATGATTGTGTTTTTATCAATGCGTCCAATCCAATCTCCGCTGATGTTCATAATATACAAATATGGAATGTGGAAGGAGGGGGGACATATGGGTGCATTAGGAGTTGGCGGAAGTTGCGCTAGTTGCGCAGGATATGGTTTGGGTACGACTACGGGTGCAATTCTTGTACTATTTATTTTGTTGGTAATTATCAGCAGCACATTTATCTAAATAACGCCTCCACCTACGTGGAACATAAACCGATTTTTCAGATTTCAATTGAATGAAAGCTATGTGACAGTTGATGATTATAAATATTTACCAGAAGAGCAGGTACAAGCAATCGTTGAAACGTTTGGATCGATCGACGATTTGAAATAGACTCAATGAACTCATCGGCTTGGTTGCAGAGTTATATAATTAAGCGAATAATGTACGGATACAAAAGGGCCTCGCGAAAAGTACGCGATAGGCCTTTTTGTGCAGCTCGGGAAGCTGCTATTTTATCCAAGATGAGGCTACCGTGCTGCTTACACCTTATGTGCTCGGATTTCTTCTTCCCATCGCTGTACTCCTTCCGGACAAACGTACATATATTTTAGATATGAAGTCTGCTTTCTGATGAAGACCAATGGTGTATGAGAGACCCGATTATTACCTGTAAATGTAAGGGTTTGCAATTTTGTTTCTGGACTTTGTAAGCTAATAGTCGAAGCCAAGGGAGGGATAGATTGTGCATATTGATTTACGTGGGAAGGTGGCTCTTGTGACAGGAGCGGGGCGGGGAATTGGCCGGGAGATTGCACTCACTTTAGCCAGTGAAGGCGTGAGGACGGTCGCCATGGATGTGAATCCGGATCATTTGGCAGAGCTACATCAAGTATTCGTTGAGCATCAATTCGAGGGCTTTCAACAGGTGTGTGATATTCGTGAATACTCGGAGATCGAGAGGGTGATTCAAGAGGTTGAGCACCAATACGGGCGAATCGACATCCTTGTTAATAATGCAGGTGTTGCAAGCGGTGGTCTGGTGGAGAGCTTACCTGAGGAGGTGTGGGATCTCAATATGGATGTCAATCTGAAGGGCAGCTTCCTTATGTGTAAGGCTGTGCTGCCGATAATGAAAAGGCAAAAATCAGGACGTATCCTGAATGCTGCCTCATTCGCCGCCATGATCCCGAGCTTGGGTGGGGCAGCGTATGCCGCATCCAAAGCGGGGATTGTGCATTTTACCCGAGTGCTTGCCGGGGAGCTGGGGCCATGGAATATAACGGTGAATTGTTATGCCCCTGGAGTCATTCCTACCGATTTGAATCGGTTTGCAGATCGTTCTCCTAAGGAGCAAAAGGAGCTGCTGGACAATCTCTCGCTTCGGCGTTGGGGCAATAAACAGGAAATAGCTCACCTGATTTGTTACCTGGCATCCGACTATGCGAGTTATATAACCGGAACCATGATCGATATTAGCGGAGGAAAGCTGGCGACTCAAGTGCCGCGAATGGCTTATGAATGGGCAGCGAATGAATTGAACGTATAGTTATCAAAGCTCGAAGGAGGAATAAAATGAGTTTAAATACGTTTAATTTGGATGGCAGAGTAGCCCTGATTACTGGCGGCTGCCAAGGGTTGGGGTTAGTTTTTGCCAAGGCGCTTGCAGAAGCTGGAGCAAGTGTGGCTGTAACGAGCAGGGATGAAGCGAAAGCCTCCGAAGGTGCAAGGCAAATCCGTGAGGAAACCGGACAACAGGCAATAGGATTAGCCGTGGATGTTACGGATGTTGAGCAGGTTCAGCGTATGGCAGCCGAGACGGTGCAGAGCTTGGGACGGATCGATATTCTGGTCAACAATGCAGGCATCAACGTGCGCAAGCCGATTCTGGAATATGATGAGGCGAGCTGGGATCTGGTGCAAAGCACGAATCTGAAGGCTCCTTTCCTATGCGCCAAGGCGGTAGTTCCCTTTATGATCAAACAAGCCTATGGAAGGATTATTAATCTGTCCTCGATGTTGGGTACCATCGCGCTCCCTGAACGCTCTGCTTACTGCTCTAGTAAGGGCGGATTAATTCAACTAACCAAAGTTATGGCGCTGGAATGGGCTGAGCACCATATTACGGCTAACGCCATATGTCCGGGGCCATTCGCTACCGAGCTTAACAAGGTGGTGATCGACAATCAAGTGGCAAATCAATTTTTCCTCAATCACCTTGCCATTAAACGTTGGGGCAATCCGAATGAACTGACAGGATTACTGATCTATCTGGCTTCAGAGGCATCCAGCTACATGACGGGATCTTCCATTGTCATCGATGGAGGGTGGACGGCACAATAATACGATGAGAAAGGGCTGAAGCGCTTGAGATACGGTCTCACGGTTTATGGCACAACCTATGGAATGGGCATCCATCCGCAGTCGGGCATCAAACCAATCACGCCTATAGAGCTGATGGATATTACGGAAAGCTATGGACTGGAAGGGATAGAGATCCCTTATCCAATATTGAAGGAACATGACCTCGACGAAGTGGCAGACTATGCGCGCTCCAAAGGGATGTTCGTGAATATCGCAGCAAGCGGTTATGATCCTGAATCATTAAAGGAAGCGCTGCTGCTTGCCAAGCGAGTGGGGGCAGTAACGGTGCGGACCGTGGTGGGCGGAGCCAAATTTGGTGGCGATCGCAGACATATGGCCGGTACGTGGAAGCCATTTTTGGATCATATCCTTACTTCCTTTCAGGTAGTGGCTGAAACTGCGGAACAAACGGGTGTCAATCTTGCCGTGGAAAATCATCAGGATTTGGCCTCTGAGGAACTGCTCTGGCTGTGTGAAACTATCGGTTCGGACAGGTTTGGTATTAACCTCGATACAGGTAATCCGCTGGCAACCGCTGAAGAGCCCAATGACTTTTTTCGCCGGGTTGCCCCTTATGTAAAAAATGTTCACTTGAAGGATTATTACATGTATTGGTATGAGGAAGGATATCGGCTGGTAAGGAGTCCGCTTGGTCAAGGTGTGATAGATTTCCCTGAACTGCTGCGAATTTTCTCGGTAGCGGCTCCTCAGGTAACGATGTCCGTGGAGCATGGAGCTTTGGAGGCAAGAAACGTTAGGGTGCTTGAAGAGGACTATTGGACGGAATACCCAGAGCGCTCTGCTAGACAGCTTACTCGCCTGCTGAGGTATGTACATGACCATGCTAAGGCAACAGGGGATTGGAGAACTCCCTTTGAGAAAGGCGAATCGCCCGCAGCCATAGTTACTTATGAACAATCGCAAATGAATACAGCCCTTGCCTATTTGAAAACGTTGATTCGGGAGTTTCGTGATCATGAAAATTTGGTGAAAAGCTGAGGTGCAGGTATGGCAGATTTTGATTTAAGGGGTAAAAACGCGCTAGTCACTGGCTCCAGCCGTGGTCTTGGCCGACAGTATGCGATGGATCTGGCCCGTGCCGGCGCTAATGTGATTATTCATGATGAAACAGAATCGAAATCGATGGAGTTCAACGAAGCACTTTCCGGCTTTACAGTGGCTGAGGAAGCTGTTGAGCTAGGTGTGAAATCCGGGTTTATTGCCGCCGATCTCACCGATCCTGAACAGGTTGAGCAATTGATTGCGCGGTCGATAGAAATGCTGGGTTCCATAGATATCCTCGTCAATAATGCGGGTGGTGACATTGGCTTCAATACCCCACGCCCGGAGCCGAATGATTGCTTGGATATTCGTGTTGAGGATATCCGATCTGTTGTCGAACGCAACCTGCTGTCTACGATGTACACGTGCAAATTTGCGGGTCAGCATATGCGTGAACGGTGCAGTGGCAAAATTGTAAATGTTGGCTCAATTGCAGGACATGTGCCCGTTACGTCAGGCATCATTTATGCTGCTGCCAAGCTGGGCATTTCCCATTATACAAGAAGTCTGGCCCAGCAGATGAGACCGTATGATGTGAATGTCAACTGTATTTCACCCGCACCGACCTACACAGCACGCTTTTCCGCTACACGTACGGTGAGCAATGAAGAAGGCTTGTCCAGACTGCAGCGGATTGCCCAGCCTGAGGATATGTCCCGAATTGTCATGTTCCTCTGCGGTCCGCTAGCAGATTATTTAACCGGCGAAACGATCGTTTGCTGGAAATGAGAATAAGGAAATGGGTGAAACCAAGTGAATTTTGATGGTAAAATTGTATTGGTAACGGGCGGAGCCAGAGGAATCGGAGCCGCTATCGTGAAGCAGTTTCTGGAAAATGGAGCCAAGGTCATGATAGCAGACGCTTCCCCGGACGGGGAGCAAGCTGCGAAGCAGTGGCAGAACCAAGGTAAAGAAGCGGTGTATGTCCAATGCGACGTGTCCCGGGAAGCTGAAGTGAATCATGCGGTTTCGGTTGCCGAGCAGCAATTCGGAAGGCTCGATATTGTTGTCAATAACGCTGGAATCTTTCCGCGTGCTGATTTGCTGCAAACAGATGAGACTTTCTGGGATCGTGTGATGGATATCAATCTAAAAGGCGTTTACTTAATGTGCAGAGCGGCGGTCCCCCTGATGATCAGGCAGGGCGGGGGATGTATCGTGAACATAGGCTCGCTGCATTCGACCGTAGGAGGAGAAGAGTTGTTTGCATATGCGATATCCAAGGGCGGTGTTGTGACGCTGACCCGGAATTTAGCCCGCGCTTTAGCGAAGCACGGCATCCGTGTCAACTGTGTGCATCCAGGCTGGGTAGCCTCTCACGGAGAGAGGGCGCTGATGAAGGCTAATGGAGAAGAAGATAATTGGCCGGAGCAGCATGCATCCAAAATGCCCTTCGGCAGATTGCAAACCGAGGATGATATTGCGGCGGCGATTTTGTTCGTATGCTCTGCTCATGCAGGACAAATCACAGGTCAAATGCTGACCGTAGATGGTGGACTTGGATTCAATTTATCGTAGTAAAGCTGGTAATGGGATTTTACAATGATAGAGTCACAAGCCGATTGCCTGGAGCAGTCGGTTTTTTGTGTATACACGGTGTTACCTATCTTACAATTCAGGAGTGGATCTACAGTTGTACGAAGCGGCGCGAATGGACGGTGCCAGCCATTGTCCTTGCAACAAAGATATCAAACCTGTTGGTATATCGATTCCTGCAGAAGCATTAAACAATCAAATTAGGGACTATTAATGAAAGGGAGGAAAAGAGACAAGGCAACAAGGAAAATACATCGATGGCGGTGGCTGCTCTGAACCGGATTTTTAAGAAATATTTCGGCATGACGCCGACCCAATATCGGGAGAAGATCCAATAAGGACAAAGAGCATCAGTCTCGACTCGACCAGAGGATCGTGTATACATCGAAGGCAATGAAATTCAATGCGTCGATCTCGCGGGACAATCCCGTATGTTGAACCACATGCCGGGTACACCAAATACGGCCATTTCACCGTGGGTAACCGGTACACAGACCTGTTGGTAACGGACGGCTATTACTATCCGGAAGGGTGGGAGACCAGCGGGCATGGCGGCGGCGACTGGCTGTGTGTGCTTCACGTGGATTGGGTGCAAGGGACGATTGGAGCACCCTGTACCTGCACGGCTCGAACTGGGACTCCCAGGACAGCCACCCGCATCCGGTTTTCAGCCACGATGATAGATCCGTGTACTACACGATAAACCTGGACGGCGTGCGTGCCGTGTATGTGGTGGAGATGGAGCAAAGCTAAGGGGCATCGATTGGAGCGATTGCTCTTGTGGAACGGAGGCTGGGCGTATCCTTCTACATGTATCCCCCATTATATTTACAGTCCTCCCCCCAAAAACGGGGGATTTTTTTTTTGGTGAAATAGTCCTATACTAGTTCGAGATGTAGTCAAAAGCCGACAGGAGCAATAGATATTCCGCTACATTCGACGTCAGTTGTGAAGTTTTGCGGACCGTGGAGGAAGAGGAGTGCCGAAGTAAGGGGAACAAAGCTATTTATTTCAAAGGAGGATATTTTGTGCTGAATAACACTGTGAGAAGAAGGCTATCGTTTGGTGTAACGCTACTCTTGTTGATTGCAACGCTATGCACCGGCTTTACGGTTGTTAACCAATCGAATGTTGCGTACGCAGCAACCTCTAGTACTAACCTTGCTCTTGGAGCTACTGCAACTGCCAGCAGCAGTGTAGAAGAATGGGTTTGGCATCTCGCGAACATTAACGACGGACAGGTAGACTCCACCGTATCCAACTATGGATGGACCAGCGCCCAGAGTTCGGCCAACAGTACGGAATGGGTACAGCTGGATTTGGGCGCCAATCAGACGTTCAATAAGATGAAGTTGTTCCCACGCAATGATCCAGGTAATGGGGGATATGGGTTTCCTCTTGATTTTAAGGTCGAGGTATCCACTAATGGGACAAACTGGACGCAGGTAGTTCAGAAGACCGACTATCCATTCCCGAATCCAGTTGTTGGACAAGAGTTTGTTTTTGACAATGTTACCGACCGATATGTCAGGGTAACCGGTACCAAACTGAGGACGGACAAAAACGGTACCTACTACATGCAATTTGCCGAAATAGAAGTTTGGAGCGTTGTGGTACCACCAACTTTGACGGCAGTCAAGACGGACAACGATACGACGCACGACATCGAGATTACATTCACGGATGACTTGGCTTGGCGCACAGCAATCACAGCAATCAAGGACGGGACGATTTCTTTGACGGCGGGAACAGATTACGAAATCAGCGCCGGGAAGTTAACGGTAAAAGCTGGCGTGTTGGCAACAGGCAATCACATGATTACTGTGAAGGCAACCGGGTTTACGGATGCTTTGTCCAACACATTCAGTATAACCAATAAGCTGCCTGCAACCGTAGAAACGAATACGAATGTGACTTCCATCACTTCGTCCTCAGCAACGGCTGGAGGGAATGTAACTTCATCCGGGGGCGGCACAGTCACAGAGCGTGGTGTGGCCTATTCCGTGTATGCCAATCCGGTAAGCAGCAATGGTAAAGCTGCAGCTGCTTCAGGCGGGACAGGAGCTTTCTCGGTGAATCTCACCGGACTTCAATCCGCAACTACTTATCATTTACGGGCATATGCTGTCAGTGAATTCGGAACAAGCTACGGTCAGGATGCTACACTTACAACGTTAAGTTCAGATTCAAGTTTAAAAGCTTTAAGCTTAAGTGGCATTGCGCTGGATCAAACGGTCAGCGCAGACGTATATACCTATACGGCAAGTGTTCCTAACCATGTGTCGAATCTTACCGTAACGGGGAGAGCCGACAGCACCGCAAGGTTGGCTGTGAATGGAGACCGGGTAGAAAACGATCAACCGAGCAGCACAATCAACTTGAAGGTAGGAAGAAACACGATTACGGTCACAATCACGGCGCAGGATGGAACAAAAAGGGACTACACGATCACGGTAGCTCGGGCAGCCAACAACGATGCGACGTTGAGCAGTCTGACGATTGACCAAGGCGAGTTATCGCCGGATTTCACCTCATTGAATACGAATTATACAGTGAATGTGCCTAACTCGGTTTCAAAGCTCACCGCATCTTTTGCTACAACCAATTCCAATGCAACGTTCTCGGTTACGGGTGCGGTTTACAGCTCTGTAACGGGTAATGTGTATGCCTACAATGCTTCGAACTTGGTTGTCGGGTCTAATTCTATCCGAATGATAGTAACCGCGGAGGACGGCACGACCAAGCCGTATACGCTCACAGTGAACCGTGCACAAGCAACACCCGGTCCCGGCGGTGGAGATGGCGGCGAAACACCAACTTTACCGGCGAATAATGCCAACTTGAGCGGACTGAAGTTGTCGAGCGGTACTTTAACTCCTGAATTCGCATCCGCAACAACCGACTACACCGCTAGTGTGGATAATGATGTATCCAGTATAACGGTTACCGCCAATGTTTATGACAGCAAAGCAACAGTGCAAGTGAACGGAACAGCGATTGCCAAAGGTCAAGCGAGCAACGCTATTAACTTAAAGGTAGGAAGCAACAAGATTACGGTTACAGTCAGGGCGCAGGACGGAACTAAGAAGGATTACACGATTACGGTAACTCGGGCAGCCAACAACGATGCGACGTTGAGCAGTCTGACGATTGATCAAGGTGAGTTATCACCGGCGTTTTCCTCATTGAATACGGATTATACAGTGAGCGTGCCTAAATCGGTTTCAAGTCTCAATGTTTCTTTGGCTACAACCTATTCCCAAGCAGCTTTCACGGTTACGGGTGCGAATGACAGCTCTGTAACGGGCAATGTGTATGCCTACAATGTTTCTAACTTGGTCATGGGGTCTAATCCGATCCGGATTCTAGTAACCGCGGAGAGTGGTGCGACCCAGCTGTATACGCTCACAGTGACCCGCGCATCGTCATCGTCATCGTCAACAACGTCCATAAGTAATACAGTTGTCTCGACAAACGGTAACCTCACGCTTCCTACGGGCAAAAAGGGTGAGGTTAGCTTGGACGATGAGATCAAGATCACGATTCCTGACGATGCTTTTGTCAAAGAGCTGAGAGTAACGATAGAAAAAATAACGGATATTCAAAAGCTTCTAACGAATAAAGGAATTCTCGTCAGTCCGATATTCGAGATTCTGAAAAACTTCACGGAAAATTTCAGCAAGCCGGTAACTATGATCTTTACCTTTGACCCGAATAGCTTAAAGAACGATCAAAAGCCTTCTGTGTTCTACTATGACGAAGCGAAGAAAGTATGGGTGGAAATCGGCGGTAAGGTAGACGGTAATCACATTACGGTTGAGGTCGATCACTTTACGAAGTTTGCGGTATTCGCTGTAGGTCAAGATCAAGATACGATCACGGATGCAAATCTGAAATTGTTGAATTTCAGCGATATTTCCGGTCATTGGGCGGAGACTAACATCAAGCAAGCGGTAAGCGCAGGAATTGTCAGCGGCTATCCGGACGACACGTTCAAGCCGGATCGTACAGTAACGCGCGCGGAATTTGCGGTTATGCTGATGAATGGGCTGAAGCTGCCAGACAAAGGAGCAGTGCTGACGTTCATCGATACGGAGAAAATCGGCAGCTGGGCACAGAAAGCAGTGGCGCAATCGGCGCAAGCTGGGATTGTTAGCGGTTATGAGGACGGCACATTCCGTCCGGATGCGGAAATTACTCGTCAGGAAATGGCAGTGATGATCGCCAGAACTTTGGGGCTGTCAATTCAGACGTCGACGACAACGGGCTTTGCAGACGACAAGGACATTCCCGAATGGGCGAAAGGCGCAGTGGGCGCGATGAGAAAGCTTGGCGTTATCGAGGGCAAAGGCGCAAACGCATTTGCTCCGAATGATAAAACGACAAGAGCAGAGGCAGTTACGGTTCTTTTGAAAATGTTTGCGTACAAGGGTTAATAAATGAATCTCTTGTAAGGCTGCCTTGAATTCAAATTTAAGGCAGCTTTGTTTTTGAATTATAACGGTCAGGCGTTTTGGGCAAAGTGAATATCAACGTCAATAAGCGAGTTCTGGCGATGGATATTGATTGTGAGAGCTGTATATGATGAGCGGGCGCAGCAAGCATTCTACATTGGGATAAAACGCTATTGAGAGGACATATTAAATAGGAAAGTATCTACCAGAACAGGAGGAATTTAGATGAATGAATTTAAGGGAAACAACAGCGAAGGACCCTCCAAACCGGGTAAACCTGAATCCGACCGGGCTAGAAGTCCATTGGACCCGCGCTCCCCGGGCTTCGATAAGAAATTAGATGGCCCGGTTAGACCGAGTGAATGATCGCAAGCGCTGAAGAAGCACGCAATTTCCAATAGCAAGGCAGCAATCAGACGCAGCTTCGGGGAGAATATCCCCGAGGTTTTTTGTTAGTCAAAAAGCCACCCTGGTAGGTGGCTGACAATGAAATTGTGATGCTGTGATATCCCATACGCAGGAAAAAATTTCCTTTGTGCTTAGGTTTTTTCTTGAATCAAAGAATGGATGAGCTCAAGCAACTCTATTGTGTGAATCGTATCCTCTATGTGAGGCATAGGAGCGTCACCGTTCAAAATGCTCGTTATGAAATGAAACATCTGCTGCTCAAAGCCATAATAAGAATAATTGGACATATTGCTGTGATTCGGGTTCCATAGGAGCGTATCGCCCCCATCAGCCAGTTTTTCCAGTTGAAACCCGTCCCTTTTTGGAGCGGGTCGATTGTACTCAACACTGCGAATATTGTCCACGATCACATTGCTGCCAATCCCGGTAATTTCGACTCTTTCCATCGGATATTCGATCTTTTGCAGGGAACCTGACTGAATAACGCCAATGGCTCCGGAATCGGCAATGAATGAAATGTTAAATCCTACCATATGATCATTTACCTTAATTTTATCCACATGAACAGATTGGAACTCCCCAAGCAGGTATCTGGCCAGATCGATATGATGGCTGACATGATTGAAAAGGAAGAGCTCATCCGATGCGCTCTCTGAGCCTTGAAATTTGGACAAAAACATCGTGACCGGACCAAATTCTTCCCGTTGGATAATTTCTTTGGCCATCATATAGGCGGTTGTGAATCTTTTATTAAACCGGGTCATCACATATTTCTGCGTTCGGATTTGTAATTCCAGTAGTTCTTGTGCCTGCACCCTAGTAAAACACGGAGGTCTTTCCATAAAAACATGGACTTGGGCCAGTAAACAATCCTTGGCTATGCTGTAATGGGAATGCACATCCGTCGGAAAACAAATCATGGCATCCAACTGCTCATTGTGCAGCATTTCTTTGTAGTCCCGGTAAACCTTCGGAACGTGATACCTGTTTGTAAATCTGTTTAATTCCGCTTCATCCGTGTGGCTTACGGCGGCAAGTCTGAAAGGTAGCTGCTTCATGCAGTCATACACAAAGTGATACATTAAATTGCCGCAGCCGATAATGCCTACATTCAATAATCTGTCCCTCATAAAGAGACCAAATAGTAAGGCTGATTGGAAAGCTCGGCATTTAATCCCGGGTGCATGCGCACATCGCCCTCACGATCATGAATTTCAAAGAAATAAATCAAGTCATAAGGCGAGTCTGTGTAGGCGGCAGGAACGTTAGCTGAGAATAAGCCATCAGCTTGCCGAGCCATCTCGACGATAACATAATGTTCTCCCTGATTGGCGTGACGATAATGCAAATTGATCATATACACAGTTGATGCATGGGACGCGGCAAGCTGTAATTTCAAGGCTTCGCCTTTCCGAAGCTTATCTGGAGATTGATGATTGACAGTGATCCGTTCCGCCTCGTTTTTTGTATGCAAGAATAGGGAGGCGGCTTTCATTTTATCTGAATCCTCTGTATTTACTGCCAACCCGCGAACCACGGAAGCTTTCGATTCCATAAGAGTGAGATCGTCTTCCATAGCCTGCAAGCGATCAGACCAGTGCCCTCTGACATGAGGTGTAAACCCAAAGGTAATATCGGAATTATAAATATCCTTCGAAATAGAGACCAGATGCTTCCAAGTAAGTGTAGCGGATCGGGTCAATTCCAATGCCTGTTCCAACTGTGTACTATCGTGTGTTCGCTCGTAGAGCGCATAGGCCAGAGATGCACGGAATTTATTGGCAAAGAAACGGCCGAGATCGATCAGCATCGCCACATCGATCGCAAAGCGGCGAAAGGAAGGTGCTTCCGGCTCCTGTGATTCACGGATAGCCTGGGACAAGTGCTTTTCAGCAGTGTCGGTGAGCTGCTCCAGACGCCCGGCTGTTTCTAGAGGTGAATATTTCCCTTTACGGAAGCCTTGGATAATGTCATCGGCAAATTCGTCTACCCGATAAAACAGCGCCGTATCGAGCGGGCTAGCCGTACCGAAGGTTCCCGGCTTTGGAGTGTCAAAATCGTAGTAGCTGCTGGCCTCGCTTGCCACTATCGGCAGGTTGGTATACATTTCCGGCCAATAAATAACATTCGCGGCAGATGGAAGATGCGCTGCGGTAACAAGCGGCAAAATTCGGCTGGCATGCGCAAGGGCTTGCTCATAGGAAGAGGCTGCTTCGCCAAACTCACTGTTCAGGTAACGCTGCCAGGAGGTGGGGTTCGCGTCCGGGTTATACAATAAACGTCCCCATAACCGGTATGTGTACTTGTATTTAAGCCAATCGCGACCCTGCAGCTGCAGCTCCGGATCCAGATAAGGCTCGCGTCCACCCTCACGGCCTGATCCTTTGCGGCCCTTGAACGTTAATGGCTCGCATAATTCAATGCCCTGGCTGCCGCTAAAGCTGGAATAGCGGCCATATCCGGCAGCGATAGCCGGATCACCCCACAGCAGAAGCTTTTGCGTACCGGGCCAGAGCCTGAACAGGATGCCGACCTGACGATCCTCCTGCAAGTAATCCGCATATCCGTACCTCGTAAATCTGCGTGATTGCTGTGTAATGGATGACATACTCATTGTGTGGTTGAGCGGCTGGAAAAATTCGGCGTCGCGGATTGCGGCTTGATGATAGGAAGGTCCCATATGCTCAGCCCAATATTTGGGGGATAAGTAAACCGGCTGCTCTGTACTTAAAGCAACCTTCAGCAGCTCATCATTGACACCCTTGGCATGCATATCGATTTCTATCCGACGTCCGGCATCCTTCGTGCCTTCCATAACCACACGCCAAAATTCGTAAGCGGGCTCTGGAATACCTCCCTCATAGTGGACGCGGAACGTAAGTCCATCGATAGCCGGGAAATCCTTCAGCAGAACGCGAATCGCTTCGCGGCAGTACTCGGCATGATTGTCTGGAGTAATTCCTTCAATGGTATAGTTCTGATTGGGGCTATCTGTGAATATATAGGAATGATTCCACAAGCCGAGCTGAAAATGCAAGCCTCTGCGCTTGGCTTCATCTCCGATATAGCGGAGCATATCCCAATTGCGCTGTCTTTCCTCGTCCGGTAGCTCCTTAACCTTGATATCATAGCCGGGAACGTCAAACAGGAAGGGATAGCTGAAGCACAAATAATTGTCATGAACATCGGGGTCATGTCCATAATCGTAGCCCATACCCAGCGCAAGACTGAATCTGTTGAATCGCTGGGTAATGAGTTCGGTCAAATATTCGTCCCAAAATGATTTGTCATAGAACCATGGCTTATCCTCCGGCTCACAAGAGAATAGCCGGGTGATACTCCTGATCGCATTTGCTGGTTTGTCGGCAAAGGACTCTATGGAAAGCAGTTCCTCAATGACATGGGAACTGTGCTGAATACGGTCTGTCAGCTCAAGTATGGCATAGATTAAACCGCGAGCGTCCATAGCAGATACAACAAGCACGCCACCTGACA
Source organism: Paenibacillus baimaensis (assembly GCF_025567575.1). Classification (NCBI taxonomy): domain Bacteria; kingdom Bacillati; phylum Bacillota; class Bacilli; order Caryophanales; family Paenibacillaceae; genus Paenibacillus; species Paenibacillus baimaensis. Next base: position 179,222 of record NZ_JAOQIO010000084.1, read on the forward strand.
CTGCAATAGCAAACGATTCTGCTTCAGCAGGCAAGCTCAGATTGGCAGCCTTCAACGCTGAATGTACAAGTGACGAGTCGGAGCCGGAAATAACGATCTTCACGGCAGCCTCAGGAGCGTCATCGGAAGTATTGGCGAGAACGGTACTCACGTGACGGTTTTCCAAAGCTGCTGTCAAGTGATTAACTGCCCAGATGATCGAGGCATGTGAGGTGAAAGGGTCCTGATGATCGTGTATAACGGCGATTTTTGTTACAGGATCATGGTTTGAAATGTCGTTTGACAAAGCTGTTCTCTCCTTTGGTACTCATTATTGGGGCAGTGAGATCATTTTGATGCAAACCGGCATCGGCACTTTGATGTTATGACCTGTAGGCTGCAGCAGCCCGGTTTGACGGTCTACAGTAAATGCCACAACATTGTCCGTATCCTGGTGGGCGACGAATACATAACTGCCTGTCGGGTCGATGACAAAGCTCCTCGGAGCTTTTCCTTGCGTCGGCTCATGGCCAACAAGCGTAAGCTCGCCCGTATCGGGTTGGATTGCATAAATGACAATACTGTTATGTCCACGATTCGAACCGTATACAAACGTACCGTCAGCATTTACATGCACATCCGCACAGTTGCTGCGGTCTGTAAAGTCGGATGGTAGCGTGGAGAGGGTTTCCTTCAGCCTGAGAATGCCTTCGTCCGCATCATAATCGTAGCTCATCAACGTATTGCTCAGCTCATTGATGACATAGCCCCAACGTTCGTTGGGATGAAAGGCGAAATGACGAGGACCTGAGCCGGCTTCGATCGGAATCGATGGAACGATACCGGGTTTTAATTCCCCGTGATCGGCGTCCAGACGGTAAACCCGTAATTGATCGGCTCCATACTCGGCGGCAACCGCAAAGCGGCTGCCAGGGTCGAGCGTTATGGAATGGACACGTGGACCGAGTTGGCGTGTTGGATGAATACTAGAGCCTGTATGCTGGACGAAATCGGTCATTACGCCCAACTTACCGTTTGCTTCAATAGGTAGGACGCATACGCTGCCATCGCCAAAATTGCCAGCTAGCACGAATTTTCCTGTCTGATCCACAATCAGATGGACAGGCTTGGAGCCGCCGGAGGGCTGCTGATTGAGAAAGGTCAGCTGCCCCGTACTCGGGTCTATGGCAAAGGCGCTAATCAGGCCCTCGCCTTCAATTGTATTTGCCGCATAGAGATACCGTTGCGACGGATCAATAGCCAAGTAAGTCGGATTAATGCCACCGGCTGTCGTACTGATATGCTCCAGTTCACCGGTATCCGGATTCATTCGATACACGTAGATACCTTCGCTTGTGCTATCGGTTTGCGTCCCGATGTATGCATAGATAGTTGAATGTGAGCTCATAATCGTTGTCCCCGTTTATTATGACTTGAGAATGCCTAATCCTTCTTCGAGAGATTCGGATACACTATCCGCCAGTTGAGCGGTCAGACCACCATCTACCACAAGGGCATGACCGGTAACGAATGAAGCATCGTCAGAGGCAAGGAAAAGTGCTGCCAATCCGGCTTCACGCATCGTTCCAGGTCTACCAAGAGGGTAAACGGCTTTTTGTCGGCGAACCTCTTCTGGATATTTTTCCAGAAAATCGATTTTACCCTCCGTCACAATTCTGCCAGGGCAGATGGAATTTACCCGAATGCCATACTTTCCGTAATCCAGAGCCATCTGCCGGGTCAGATTAATAATTGCGGCCTTGGCGGCATCATAAGAAGAATGCCGTCTTCCGCCGAGAAGCCCATGTACGGACGCTGTATTGATTATCGAGCCTCCACCTGCCTGAATCATGCCTGGCAGTGCATATTTACTGCCCAGAAATACGGCTTTGACCGAAGAAGCGAAGACCTGATCCCAGTCTTCCTCCTCCTGCTCGTGAACAGAAGCCGTGTGCCCTTTATATGCATTGTTCATCAGGATATCCAGTCGGCCATAGGTTGTATAAGCATGCTCGATCAGCTGCTTTAAATCCTCGCTTTTAAATACGTTTGCCTTAAAGTAACTGGCCGAACCTCCATTAGCAATGATACCGTCAGCGATCTGCTGACCCAGACCTTCGCGGCCCCCATCGTCATTAACGATGACATGAGCACCTTCCTCGGCAAACACCTCGGCACTTGCTCTTCCGATACCGGATGATGATCCTGTAATAATAGCGATTTTGTCCTTTAATCTTGTTCCCATGTTTAATTTCCTCCTACAAGTTTGTTGAATTTGAGTTAGTTTTTAATCTTTTCTTTATACAGCTCGTTTAATTCTTTCAAGTGCTTTTGATAAGTCGGATCATCCTTGAAGCCTTTTACAAACTTATCCCAATCATCCATGGTGTTTTTACCGATAATCACATTGGTTTCCATATCATTAATCTTTTTGTTCCAGTCTGCGCTTTTTTCCAAAGCCGTCGGAGTAACAAGACCGAGTCCGGGATTAGGGATGGAGACCGTTGCAATTTTATCGACCAGCTTGTGATTATATTCTTTGGTTTCCGGTGTCATGCCTGGTAAATCTGCTTTGACATATTTATCAAAATAGCTGGAAACCCATTGCGCAGATGTATCAAATGCATAACCTTTTTTCTTGCCTTCCTCTGTCTGGGTAATATCACCGGCTGCGTTTTCATTGTAGTCCGTTCCTTTAATACCGTAGGCGACCAGATTGTAAGCTTCCCGGGTTGCCGTGTAATCGTAGATTTCAAGAATTTTCTTTAATTTGTCCTCGTTCACTTTTTTATTGATCATAAAGATACCAAATGAACCCGGTGCGGCTTCCATATAAACCTTTCCATCCGGTGCGGCTGGGAACAGGTAAGGAACGATCACAGCTTTTGGGTTCACCTTCTTCAGGTCGTCCATATATAGGTGACCGTCATAGGTATTAGTGAAGCCCATGCCCGCTTTGTCCTGGGTCATAAAGTCGCGAATTTGGCTGACCTGCAGAAGTGGCAGATCCGGAACCATAACGCCATTCTTGTTGACCTTGTTCCAGAATGCCAGCGCGTCCTTCATTTTGGGATTAAAGAAGCTTGGCTGCAACTGCCCACTATCATCCACATAATGCTGCAGGCCATTGCCAAACATCGATATGAAATAAGAAGATATGGTAGGTGTCCCATGGCCGACAAAGCCATACGTATCATTTTTTCCATTACCGTCGGGATCATTTTTGGTGAACGCTTCCATCACATTATAAAACTCATCCATCGTCGTTGGAGCTTTAAGGCCCAGCTTGTCTAACCAATCCTGGCGAATCAGCAACGACTGATGTCCGTCAATAGGCCGAACGCGCGGAATTCCCATCGTTTTCCCTTTGAAGGCAACATTCTTATATATTTGCGGTGGATAAGCAGCCAAATTTGGATAGTTTTTAATGTACGGGGTTAAATCCCAAAATGCACCTTGATTAGTCGCGTTGGCGAAGGTTTGCGTGTTGATATCCCATACCAGGGTCACATCAGGAAGGTCCCCGGCAGCTAACATGACATTTAATTTATCTGTATAATTATTTGCGGGAACGTAAGTCACATTGATTTTGACATTGAATTTGGCGTTTAATTGTTTAAGGCTTTCCAGTTCATTGCTGGGTGCAGAATTGTAGGTCGTTGTCACTATATTAATTTCTATCGGTGCTTTCGAGCCTTTATCGGCTGCCGGGGCATCCGAAGTACTCGAAGTTGTTGTTGTGGAACTACAGCCTGCCAGCAAAACAACGGCTGCCATTGCGCCTATATTCGTATTTCTCAGCCAATTATTCATCTACATGGACCTCCTTCAAATGTTGAAGCATTTTTCTTATGTGATGCTTGGATGTACGACCGGATTACTCCGGCAGCTTATAACCTTGATCCCCTCGATATGCCTCACTCCTTTCCATGCAGTGTGTGTCAGCCTTTAACGGAACCGACCATCATCCCTTTAACAAAGTATCTTTGCAGAAACGGATAGACGATAATAATAGGCAGAGAAGCGACGACCACAGCGGACATCTTGATCGTTTCCGGCGGCAGCATCTGTTCGCTCTGCAGCATTTGCGCTACCGCAGGATCTCCTACCTGGGTTGATGCCTGAATAAGCAGCATTTGCAGCACAACCTGCATCGGGCGAAGCGTGTCCTTATTGATATAAAGCACAGCGTTAAAATACGTATTCCAGTAGGCAACAGCAAAAAACAGTCCAAAGGCTGCTATTGCCGACAAAGAAACAGGCAGGATAATCCGAAAAAACACTCCGATGTCCGTACAGCCGTCCATTTTGGCTGATTCCTCCAGCTCCTCGGGAATTTCCTGATAAAAGCTTTTCATCAAAATGACATACCAGGCGCTGGTCAATACAGGAAGTATAAGCGCCCATACGGTATTAATGAGTCCAAGCTCCTTGACGAGCAAATAGTTCGGAATCATTCCCGGATTGAACAGCATCGTGAACAGAATACCCATCATGAGGATTTTCTTCAGTCTGAATTTTTTGCGGGATAAGGCATAAGCGAGTCCGCTGGTTAGGATCAGACTACAAGCGGTTCCGATCACAGCGAGAAAAAAACTGATGCTGAGTGAATTCAAAAATGTTCGGGTCGATAAAATAAACTTGTAGGAAGCCAAACTCCAATGCTCAGGAATAATGACGAGTGCCCGGGTTTGAAACTCGATTGGATCGGTGAAGGATACAAGAATGACATACAGAAAAGGCAAAAAAGTTGATAATGAGATGATGGCAAGAATGATGTAGTTAAAGGTGTCAAACACCCGTGAGCCAAGCTGCTGTTTCATTTAGTAGACACCCTCTTCTCCAAACTTTTTGGCCAACCGATTAGCGGATACGACGAGAATCAGACCAACAACGGATTTGAATATCCCGACTGCTGTGGCGAAGCTGAATCGTCCGTTTTGAATGCCGACCCGGTAGGCATAGGTATCGAACACATCGGCAACTTCCGTCACGGTGGAGCTGGACATTAGGTAAATATGCTCAAAACCGATATCCAACACCTGACCCAGTCGAAGAATCAGTAAAATAATGATTGTTCCTTTGATCCCGGGGATTGTCACAGACAACGTTTGTCTCCAGCGGTTCGCACCATCCATGCGTGCTGCTTCATAGAGCTCAGGATTAATGCCTGCCAGAGCAGCGAGGAAAATAATTGTCCCCCAGCCTGTTTCCTTCCATATGGTCTGTGCCGTCAGCATCGCCCAGAAAGTATCGGCGTTGGTCAGAAAATTAATCGGCTGCCCGCCGGATTCTGCGATCAGCTTATTAACGATTCCGCTTCCACTCAGCGTCAGGAAGCAAATACCGACGATGACTACCCAGGAAAGAAAATGCGGCAGGTAAATGGCAGTTTGAACCCATTTTTTGAATGACAAATTTTTCAGCTCGTTCAGCAGCAGTGAAATAATGATTGGCATCGGGAAGAAGAAGGCAATATTAAGAAAACTGATGGCAATCGTGTTGCGGAACAGCAACCAAAAATCAGGGTTCGCAAAAAAGTTCTGGAAATGTTTAAGTCCAACCCATTCGCTTTTGAGCAGTCCCAGGTAAGGGGAGTATTCGGTAAAAGCCAACGTCAATCCCCACAAGGGGACATATTTGAAAATAATGAAAAACAACAAACCCGGCATTGCAAGTAGATACAAATATTTTTCCTGTTGAAACGTCCTTTTCCAGCTCTTTAACCAAAGCAGAAATGAGCTATTGGACTTTGTGTTCTTCCTCGGCTCAGGCAAATCCGCTAGTTTTGGAGATAGAGCTTCTCTTTGTTGATTAGGCAATCTGCTCATCCTTTCTGTCCATGACTCAATGGGGCATCTGTGTTGATAATTGAATTGTATGCGGTTCTTGTTGAGCCAACAATAAGCCATTTGTGAATGCTCTTGATGTGCCGTATTTAAGGTGAATCACAAAATGAGTATCTGTACGTGGCAAATTAAAAACCCGTATTCAGCAAGGTGTTATCCTTTTTGGGAATACGGGTGGATCATCGTTAAATGTAGTTACTCTCCTTCATCACGAAACTGTCCAGGCGTGAGCCCGACATTTTTTTTGAATACACGGATAAAATTTTGGGTGTGGAGGTAGCCTACCTTTTCTGAAATATCGGCAACTGGAATATCTGTGTCGCGCAGCAGCTTCTTGGCTCGTTCAATTCGAACTTGTGTAACATAATCGCTGAATGAGATGTGCTGGAATTTTTTGAATAGCTTGCTGAGATGTGTTCGGCTGATTCCAAAGCTGTGCGCACATTGATCCTGAGAAATATCCAAATGATAATTTTCCTGAATGAAGGCGGTCACCTTGTCAATGATGTGCTCGTGCTTCACAAACGTTTTATTGTGTACGAACGTCACGATAGGGGTAATGAGTTTGTCCAGAAACCAATGATTTAAATCATCCATGTTTTGAAACTTGCGCAAATATTCATAGGGCTCCTCGCCTTTATACAGCGAATCCAGATCGATACCGAGCAGGTACATGGTCCGAATCGTAGTACCGAGCAGCTGTGTATATGACATTTGAATGACTTTGGTCACATGGGTTGCACTTACGACATAGTTGGAAAACTCATCAAGCATTCGCTTTGACTCTTCGAGGTCTCCTTGCTTCAAGGATTCCTCATAATGCTGCTCCAGCTCAATCGGGTATCGAAAGCTTTCGCTTACTTTCAAGAAGTCATTCTCGGGGTCGATAACCTGCTCTCCGCCTACCACAAGCCGGGAATATAAAGCACTAACCGCCTGATGGTAGACCTGGGGCAGATCGCGGATCTCGTGAGTTACAGTTCCAAGGCCAGCGGTTACCGGCAGCCGCAAATAATCCGACAATACGCTTCTGGTTTCTTCTACAAATCCCTTCACTAATACTTTCCATTCTGCAGTCATTGCGCTGTTTAATTCCAAGTCGATCTTTGTATGATTCCAAAGCAGCACGGCGATCTGATCATTCAACAGATTGATCGTAATTCCGAGAAAAACACGTTCATTGGCATGGACGAGATCCGTAATGATGTTTTTCATCGCAAAGATGACGAGATCCCGATCCTGATCGGAAAATTTACCTTTTCCAGGTGTGCTTGAATCATAGGTCACAATGAAAATGGCAAATTGGGCTTGCTGCGGGAGGCCGTAACGCTCGAACAGGTTCCCGAGCTCACTCGGTGCATAATACAGATAATTGCCCTGCAGCATCTGCATAACGAAGGATTCCTGAATAATAGGCAGCTGATGGGATAATTGGTCCTGCAGCTGTCTCGTTTCGTCCTTTAACGCCAGCCAGGTCTGTTTGACATAACCGATCTCATCCTCGTCTGCTTCGCTGCCTGCAGAATCCCGCTTCATATGAATCATCAGATTGGCAATGGGCCGGTACACCCATTGGGTACCCAGAAAAGTGAAAACGAGTGCAATCATCAGAACAATGGCGAGCACAACCGCCGTAATAACCCCAATCCCGGCAGATTTGGCATTTAACTCATCGACTGGGATCAAATCGATATATTTCCAGCCGGTATAGGTTGACGTAAGCGTTGTCACTAAATAGTCACGGTTATTCCAATTATAATTAAGCTTGTGCTCAGATACGTTTTTTTGCTGAATCCGTTCAAGCAGTTGGGAAGGAATTGCGGATACGGAGGAGGAGGTGACCGTTTTTCCTTCTTTATCGACAATTGCAATCGTTTGTCCGGGGTAAACTACCGAACGCTGGAGAGCATCCTGGAACAGCTTCTCATCAATGCGGACAAGCATCAGACCGACCGGATTCAGGGCCTGAAGCGGCAGCCTGCAAATGAAGGTTACCCCATTGGCTGCATCATTCGCCCGGATTTGAAATACCGTATTTTTCCACTGAAACTCCTTGGGGTATGTCATCACCTCATTGAGCCTGTTACGGTCGTAGATAGGGGTTATTTTAAATAAGCCGAAGGAGGAGGACAGCAGATAGTTATCCTTCACATACATTGAAATATCCAAAATGAGCTTATGATTGGATTGAAAGGTTGAGAAAAATTGTACGACCTGCATATTAAATTCGGATTCATTTTCCTTAATTCCCCTCTGCAGCGCTTCATTGCCAAAAAGAGGGTGAAACAGCAGCTGCAGCGTACTGTCCTGTATGTTTTGCAAATCCCGGTCGATGGTTGCGGAGGTATTCTCCAATAGCTGGACATGCGCACGGTTGACTTCATTTTGCAAGGTTGAAGCGGAGAATAGATAGCTGCTGATGCCTACGATTAAGGTGGGCAGAAAACCAACAGCCAAGGTTAACATGATCATACGTTGAAGCAAGGTAGTCTTTCTCCCAAAAATCCGCTTGATTTTCAAGTTGTCCCTCCTCAAGTCATACTTAAAATGATATTGCAGTCAATTCTAGCATACATACAGCATGGAAACTACAATTGTCCATTCCGCTTACACTTACTTCAAGGTTAGTTATTTATATTTTCCCGAAACGTAATTAGTTGATCAAATGCTGTACATAAGCTGGTTTTTGGTTATTGTATCAAGGAAATGCTCCTTCTGTGACAGACTCAGGGAAACGCACAAAAGGAGCATCACGAACTGCTTATGGTTAGGCAACGCAAATTCACTTTATAATACAATCGTCCGATTGGTACGCATGCTTGGAGAACACTGTCAGCATATATTTACAATTATAAGGTATAGATGACAATTTGTGAACATGGTTCAATATAAAGAACTTTGGAGTAAGTTATGATCAAGATTAGCCTGATACTTACAAGAGGCCCGCAGCATTGGATAACAAAATCCGATGCTGTGGGCCTCTCTGAGCTATCGTTCTATAAGGACTGCCAGATGTCTCAATAATGGATATCCTTTGGCCAAGCACCGTCGATTGGGGTTGCGGGAAGATTGGGGAGCTTCAGCTCCTGCGCGGCAATACGCAAATATTTAATATTATACCGGATTTCCGAACTGACCAACGGGGGTGTGGATGGGCCGAAATATTTGCTGGGGTCAAAATAGTTGAGCATCTTCAGGTCGTTACTGTACAGAGCCGCATCCCAGCGAATTTTGGATATGGAGCGGCTGACAACTTCCAAAGGAAATCCAGTTTCCAGCGCAAAAACTTTGGCTGCCTGATGGGGCTGCTCCCGTATCAGCCGATTGGCCTGCATATGGGCCTTTAAGTAAGCGACTACCAAATCCTCATGGTCGAGTACCCAACGCTCGTCAGCGACCACGTTAGCAATAAAACCAAGTCCCAGCTCCTGGTTGAAAATCGATTTGCCGATTTGCTGATGATGGGCAAGACTCAGGAAGGGCTCCCACATAATCGATGCGCTCAGTCTGCCTTGACGCAGGCTTTCCATACTTTCCTCGATAGAACGATGAATAATGTTCAAATCCGTCATATGATGCGATTCCAGCATCTTTCTCAAGCGGTACTCCGCATTGGTGCGGAATGTGGTGGCGATAGGCAGAGTGGCGAGATCGCCAATACTCTGAAGTGTCAGATCTGTCGGGACAACCATCCCAAACCCGTCACCCTTCGCGGATTTTCCTCCGGCGGCAAGCAGAATCGGGCGGTAATCGGGCAGCATTGTGCTGATCATATGGCTGACTGACAGAGCATAATCTCCAAAGGTAGCAAAGTGAATATTGCCTGCTATCATCCCTTTTATCAATTCCATTCCGTCCTTGGCCTTGTGCCATTTGATTTCGATCCGGTCCTTGGGACGGATACGCCTCAGCTCTTGTTCGAGAAATCCGAATTCCTTAATAATTAACGGACCCCACATATGCGTGGAAACGGTCGTATATCCAATGGTTATCGTCTGATTGGCGGTAAGTACAGGGGAAGATTGTCGTACTTGGCCAAATTGCCTATACCAGCGCATAACCTCATTTTTATCAAAATATATTTCTTTTCCTATCTTAACGCTGGGCAGCTGCTTCGTTTTTCGCCAACGGTCAATCGTTGAACGGCTAACATCCAATTGATCCATGACCTCACTGATGTGGATTAAATTAAATTGTTCTTTAATCATGCGATGTGCCCCCCCTTGGAATGTAAATTATTGGTCATTTTGGTCAATAATCATCAGTAATCCTTTATATTTGTCATTATGTTGACTAAAAAAATTGCACATGCTAACTTATATTAATCCTAGTATATCGATATGAATAGGTATATTACAATCATTTTTTTGTGAAAGAAGGGGGAGGGTCTGCTTGTCGAATACAGTTAGCGCGGAATGGCTCCATGAACGCTTGAATCATACAGAGATCGTGATCGCAGATTGCCGGTTTCTTCTTGGCAAATCTGCTGCAGGTAAAGAGGCATACGAGGCTGGCCATCTGCCGGGTGCCGTTTATTTTGATCTTGAACAGGACTTATCGGATGCGATTGGCGTCCACGGAGGCAGGCATCCTTTGCCGGATACGAATCAGTTGTCAGCGAAGCTTGGAGATGCGGGAATCGATGAGTCCAAGATCGTCGTCGTTTACGATGATCAAGGTGGTGCTATGGCATCACGATTATGGTGGATTTTGAAGTATTACGGACATCCACAGGTTTATCTGCTGGATGGTGGCTTATCCCGGTGGAAAAGCCAAGGTTTTGAGCTTACAAAAGAAGTTTCATCCGTTAAAGGCAGTACGTTTGTCCCGCAGCTTCAGGAAGGGTTGCTGCTGGACGCCCAAGAGGTGAAGCAAAGATTGGATCGCTCGGACACCCAGCTCATCGATTCCCGTGAAGAAAAACGATATCTGGGTTTGGAAGAGCCCATTGACAGAATAGCTGGACATATACCTGGGGCAGTAAACCATTTTTGGAAAAATGCCTTTACTGCTGAAGGCGAGTTGAAAGAGTCCGGGGAATTGAAAGCAATCTTTCATGAGCTGGATGCATCCAAGGAAATCATCGTTTATTGCGGATCAGGTGTTACTGCCTGCCCTAATGTTCTGGCCTTAACAGAAGCTGGGTTTACCAACGTCAAATTGTATGGCGGAAGCTGGAGCGATTGGGTATCTTACCCGGATAATCCGATTGAAACAGGGACTGGAAAAGCTGAGCGGCGTGGAAAGGAGCAGTGAACGAACATGAGTAGAAGAAAGGGGCAGCTGCATCTTACTTTGTCAGTACAGGGCACCGGTTATCACCCTGGGAGTTGGCGTCATCCTGACGTCAGTAATGTGAAGCTGCATGAACCAGCTTATTACTACAGTCTGGCGCAAACGGCCGAGCGTGGGAGATTCGATATGCTGCTTCTGGACCAGACTTCCATCGGTGAACGTCTCCGTGCAGCAGGCAGGGAACCCGGGCTGCCGTTCGAGCCATTCACCTTGCTGGGAGCGTTGGCATCCGTCACGAAACACATTGGTTTGGGAGCTTCTGTATCCACCTCCGTTATAGAGCCGTTCGCGGTTGCCAGGCAATTGGCCGCGCTGGATCATCTCAGTGACGGAAGGACGGCATGGCTGGCGAGCGCGGTGGATCTATATGAACCGAAACGCCGTCTCGGCGGTCCACCTGAGCTCTCCCTAGCACAGAGAAATGAGCGCAAGAAGGAATTTATCGAAGTCGCAGCGCGTTTATGGGACAGCTGGGAGGATGATGCAGTCATCATTGACAGACGAGAAGGGCGCTATATTGACTCTGACAAGGTGCATTTGATCCATCATACAGGACAGCACTTTAAAGTGCGCGGTCCCTTAAGCATACCACGGCCTCCACAGGGACATCCGGTTCGCATCGGTATAAGCTCTGCTTGGGATAACCGGAATGGAAACGATCTGGATACACCAGAGCTTGTGATAAGCTCCCGACCATTAATAGAGGCGGCTGCTGACTTTTATCAAAAGCTTCAGAAACGAAGGGCTGTGAATGGATACTCTGCTGCTGGAGTGAAGGTGCTGACGACCTTGTCCCCGATAATAGGAGCAACCGAAGCGGAAGCCAGGCATAAAGCAGCCGAGCTGCAGGAACTCGTTGATCCAAAGACGGGAATTGCCATCCTATCCGATCTGTTGAATCTGGACTTGACGGGTTATTCACTGGACGGACCCCTTCCTGATATTCCCGGTTTGTTGGAGGCGGTCAAAGCTTCAGGAATCGAAGCGGCAACACTTCGTGAGCTTAGTTCTCAGATTGTGAAGCTTACCGGAACTAAAATATTTGTTGGGACACCCGAGCAGCTTGCCGACTGGATGGAAGACTGGTACCAAGCTTACGGTAGTGATGGGTTCCACCTTCAGCTTCCGCTGCTGCCAGGGGGATTGGATGAATTTGTTGCACAAGTAATTCCCGTGCTGCAGCGAAGAGGACTTTTCCGAACGGAATATACGGGAACTACGCTGCGGGACCATCTGGGACTGGAAGCTCCAGTCGGCGTGCGAATAAGCAAGGAGGGATAACGATGGGTAATACCAAAAAACAGCTGCATCTCGGTGTTTTTCTATTGAACACTGGGCAGCATGTAGGCGGATGGCGTCATCCGGAAACGCACGCTGATCGGCTGCTCGATTTGTCTTTCTATCAAGACTTTGCGAGGCTGTCGGAGAGAGGGTTGTTCGATACGATTCTGGCGCTGGAGCAAATCGCCATTGGCGAACAGAATGGGAAGGTAGCTGAGGAACGCTCCATCCCGACGCCGGATACGCTGACCCTGCTATCCGTCATGGCCGCAGTAACGGAGAAGATCGGCCTGACGGCTACGTTATCCACGACGTACAACGATCCCTATCATGTTGCGGCCAGATTTGCAACACTTGATCATTTGAGCGGTGGAAGGGCTGGCTGGAATATGGTCACCTCCCAGGACCCGCGTGTCGCCTCCCAATTTAGCAAGGACGCGCATATGGACCATGCGTTAAGGTACCAACGCGCGAACGAATTCGTAGATGTGGCGATGAAGCTGTGGGACAGCTGGGAAGAGGATGCACTGATCAGTAAGCAAAGCTCGGGCCAATACCTCGACCCTGCCAAAGTACATGATATCAATCATACAGGAACTTATTTCTCGATCAACGGAACCTCCTATATTCCGCGCCCGATTCAGGGGCATCCGGTGCTCTTTCAGGCAGGTTCATCCGGCAGCGGCCTGCAGTTTGCGGCCCAGAAGGCTGAGGTCGTCTTCACCGCTCAGGATAACCTGCGGGACGCCTTGGATTACTATGCCAATCTGAAGGGGATGCTGAAGTCCCATGGACGCAGACCGGAGCAGCTTCATATACTGCCGGGGCTTGCACCGATTCTGGGTTCTACGGAGCATGAGGCTAAAGTACGCGAAACGTACTTTAATGAGCTGGTTTTGCCGGATATTGCCGTGAAAACCTTGTCTGGCACCATCGAGGTCGACTTATCCTCGTACCCTCTGGATGGTCCGTTCCCATACTGGGAAATCAACGCGGAGGCGAACAATAACAAGAAAAGCCGTCTGCAGCTATTGAAGGATTTGGGACAACGTGAACAGTGGACGGTCAGGCAGATGAGCAAGCACGTGGTATCCGCCGGAGGGCATCATACGTTCGCAGGCACACCGGAGCGGCTGGCTGATCTGATGGAGCATTGGCTGGATCAGGGGGCTTGCGATGGATTTAACATTATGCCCTCTCACTATCTGCGAGGATTAGAGGAGTTTGTCGATCACGTCATTCCGATATTGCAAAAACGTGGTCGCTACCGCACTGAATATACGGGTAATACGCTGCGTGATCATCTGGGATTGACACCACCAGTTAATCGCTGGTCTGCGCTTAGTACGCCATCATCCAAATAACATACCATTTATCAGGAGGAACAACTTCATGAAAAAAACTCGTTTTCATTTACTATTTGCAGTCGTATTGCTTACCGTTCTGGCAGGCTGCGGAAAAACGGCCCCTGCAGCGGATGGCGGCTCGACCCCGGCTTCAGCTACCCCTGCAGCGGCTTCAACTGCCAAAGCGGCACCTAAAGTGATTAAATCCGCACTAAATACAGTTCCCGTACCTTTATTCAGCTTTCTTGATGAGAAAAACCAACCGGCAGGATTTATGATCGACTACCTGAAGGAGCTGGAAAAGAAGCTTCCGGAATATAAATTTGAGTACGAATCCGTGGATAACGAAGGGCAACTGATCGGTACCGACACTGGCAAGTACGCATTTGCAGCCAACTTCTGGTTCAAAAACCCGGAGCGGGAGAAAAAATATTTGTATCCGCAGCAAGAGTTCGGCTATTCCATTACAGGTTTGGCTGTTAAGCCGGACCGCAACGATATCAAGACCCTGGATGATCTGGTAGGCAAGAAATTGGTTCCAATGACCCCGGTTTCCGGCTTCCGCTACATCCTGAAGGATTATAATCTCAAGCATCCTGGCAAGGAAATCAAAATTGAAGATGTAGAGAAGACGACCCCTGCTGACGATCTGAAGCTTGTTGAATCGGGCAAATACGATGCTCATCTGCTCAACATCAATCATTTTGAAGATGCCGTTAAGAAATTAAATCTGAACCTGAAGATCGGCGGCGTCATCTCGAAGGAATCGGTATATTTGCTCTTCAACAAGAATCAGACAGAGCTTGCCCAAAAGATGGACGCGGCGACTGTTGAGTTAATTAAAGACGGCACGCTGCCAAAGCTTTCGGAAAAATGGTTCAAGGTGGATGTATTTAAAAGCCTGGAGTATGTGCAGCAGGGCTATAAATTCCGGAAGGATTAACGAAAATGAACAGCACCGGAATCGAAACGACATTGAATCTGGTCCTGCGAATAGCCGAGAGACTGCCGATTACGTTGACGATCATGCTCTTATCCCTTGTTTTTGGACTCTTGCTGGGGTTGGTTATCGCCCTAGCCAGAATTCAAAAGAATAAAATCATTTATGCGCTTGCCACGTTTTATCTGTCGTTCATGCGGTGCACTCCGACCATCGTTCAGCTTTTTCTGGTCTATTACGGGCTGCCACAGCTGTTGATACTGGTAGGCGTGGATGTGAACGACTGGGATAAGATCATCTTTGCCGTAATCACCTTCTCGCTGCACAGTGCAGCCTTCTTCTCCGAGGTTATCCGCTCTTCCTATCTGGCGGTCGGAAGCGGTCAGCAGGAGGCTGCCTACAGTGTGGGCATGACCTACGGACAATCACTCAGGCGGATTATTTTGCCACAAGCGTTCGGTATTGCGATCCCTAATCTGGGCAACAACGTGATTATTTTATTAAAAGAAACGTCACTGGCCTTCTCCATCGGGATTGTTGACATTATGGGGCAGGTACAGATCATACTCGGAAATAATTATGGAGCAAATACGTTCCAGGTGTATATTCTCGTTTCGTTGATTTACTGGGTTCTGAGCATTGCCATTGAAAAGGGCTTTGGACGGTTGGAAAAAAGCTATAAGAAAGGCCATGTCAGTATTGCAAGATAAGGAAGAAAGGGAGGGGAGCTGCATTGGCTGAATTTAGCTTGGCCTTCGCTATTGAAAAATTCCCGGAGGTTCTGAAGGGTGTACCCTCCATGCTTATTGTGGCGGTTATCTCGATGCTGCTGGGTACGATTATCGGACTGATCATCGCTCTGTGCAGGATCTATAAAGTACCTGTGCTGGATAGGCTTGGGGCATTGTACGTATCCTTCATCCGGGGGACTCCCTTGTTGGTGCAGCTTTATGTAGTGTTCTACGGTACACCGCTCCTTGCTGATACCTTGAATCGGGAGTGGGGTTGGCATTTGCCTCTTCAGGAAATGTCGCCTCTCGCTATTGCGCTGCTCGCGTTTACGATCAATTCTGCAGCTTACCAGTCGGAAGTCATCCGCGGGGCGCTGCTCACTACGGATTCGGGTCAGATGGAGGCGGCGTATTCAATCGGGATGACGACATCCCAAGGGCTAATAAGAATTGTTGCTCCGCAGGCGTTTGCCGTTGCGCTTCCGAATTTGGGGAATATTTTTATTAATCTGATTAAAGGTACCTCGCTTGCCTTTGCAATCAAGGTTATCGAGGTGATGGCCCAAGCCAAAATCGTTGCCGGTGACGGTTATCGATACCTGGAAATGTACTTTGATGCTTCTATTATTTACTGGGTCATTTGCTGGATCTGCGAGAGGCTCTTTGTATGGCTGGAAACCCGATACAGCCGCCATGAAAAGAGAATGGCCGCGTGAGCAGCAAGCCAGATGTATTGATTCTATAACCGAGGTGGCGCAGCATGATTCAAATGTCAAAGATCAAAAAATCCTTTGGCCGCAACCAGGTGCTGAAGGGTATCGATTTAACCGTGCACAAGGGTGAGGTCGTCGCTATTCTTGGACCCAGCGGTTCGGGTAAAACCACCCTGCTGCGCTGCTTGAACTATCTTGAAAAGCCGGACGAGGGCAGCATCACCATCGGCGATTTCGCTATCGACTGCAAGCGTGCAGGCAAGAAGGAAATTCATCAGCTTCGCCAAAGGTCGGCCATGGTGTTCCAGCAGTATAATCTGTTCAAGCATAAAACCGCGCTGGAGAATGTAATGGAAGGGCTCTTGGTCGTAAAGAAGCTTCCTAAGGAAGCAGCCAGAGATTTAAGCGTCGAGCTGTTGAAAAAAGTAGGGCTTGAACACAAGCTGGACGCTTATCCGTCACAATTATCCGGCGGTCAGCAGCAGCGGGTAGGCATCGCCCGAGCGTTGGCGCTTAACCCCGAGGTGATTTTGTTTGATGAGCCGACCTCAGCGCTCGACCCGGAGCTGGTAGGCGAGGTGCTGTCAGTCATTCGCAAAATTGCCAAGGAAGGAATTACGATGATCATCGTTACTCATGAGATGGGCTTTGCGCAGGACGTTGCGGGCCATGTTGTATTTATGGATGAAGGCGTAATTGTCGAGGAAGGCAAGCCGAATGAGCTGTTCAGCGATCCGAAGGAAGAGCGGACCAAGCAATTCCTCAAGCGGATACGACCGGAGCTGAACTATTCCATTTAACATAACAGAAATAAATCTGCTTAATCACAGAGCTACAAATAAACCACGTCAGGAAGCCTCCATCCCCACTGCCCAAGTGGAAGCCGGAGGCTTCATTTGAGGTGGTTTTTTAGGTTCAAGATGTGTATTCTGTATGCCCAAAATCGGAGAATCACTCAAAAATCCGTATGATTACCAATCGCGCTTTTCAGTAATTGCAGTTATAATTAGAAGGCGGACGCCGCAATATAGTACAACGGGTTCTTCACTCAGGAAGGAATGACAATACGGATGTCCTTGCTCTTCAAGCTCAAATCGTTCAATAATAAGCTTTTTTGGAAGTTTTTTGCCAAATATTTTATGCTTATTCTTATTCCTGCCATTCTGGCAAGCGCGTTTACGAATCTTTTTGTCGTTAGTCTGATCCAGAAGGAAGCAGAGCAATCGAGCTACATCGTTATGAAGAACAATGCCCGTCAGGCTGACGCGAGCTTTCATTCTCTTCAAGTGGATATGATCAATTTATTAAGCTCGTCCAATATGAAAAGCATTCTGAAGTATGCCGGTAAGTCCCAGCTCAATATGGAACAAACAGAGATGATTTACGCGATGATGACACAGGTAAACTCCGTCATCACAGAGCCGCTCGTATCAGGTGCTTTCCTTTATTTCGCAAATGCCGATCTGGTGATCGATAATAATATTTATACGAACAAATCATTTTATTTCAAAAATTATTACTCTCTGGATGAATCGGAGTCATCGAAGTTGATTGCTCAATTTAAGGGCAAACAAATGATGCGTTTCACCGATCCGTATCCTGCCAATCTTAGAAATAATGTTTTAGGTGACAATCAAACACGTGGTTCCAACGTTTCGGTTATGATGAGTTATCCGTTCAACTCCGATAATCCCGAAGTGTACTTTGAGGTTCATTTTCAGAAGGAAAAGCTGGAGCGGTTGATCCAGACACAGGAAAAATGGATTTCCCGGACTGCGATCATACATACAGACGGAAGTGTGATCAGCCAATCGGATACAGCAGAGCTGAACTTAAACTCCCTGAATGAGGCTATCCTCGCCAAATCGGAAGGAGCATTCTCTGCTTATAATGACCAACAGGCCGTTTCATTTGTCAGATCCGAATACGATTCTTCCTGGTACTATATCAGCTGGGTTGATTTGAAAACGCTTTTGAAGCCTGCTGAGACGCTGCGTGTTCTGAGCATCGTGTTTGTATTGTTTTTTCTTCTGGTCGGAGCCTTTGTGTCTTATTATTTGAGTCGGCGTCTGTATACCCCGATCCTGGAAATTCGCAATCGTTTGCAAGCTCACCAATCCTTTACTCCACCTGATGGAGTCGAGATTGTGCCGGATGGCAATGACTTTGATATGATTAAACGATTTTCCAAATTGCTCATATCCGAGCATAAGGAGATGTCTCAATGGGTTAAAGGGGCGCTTCCTATCGTACAGGAGGATTTTATTACCCAAATCTTGTTAGGTGAGTACAGAGATAACCTGTCGATTGATTATTATTCCAAAGAGATCGCCTTCCCCTGCGAAATTAAAGCTGCGCGTACGGTGCTGGTTATTGAATATCATTATTATGCACATGTGCTGGAACAGCTGTCCGAGACGTCGAAGTCGTTCCTGCTTGTTGAACTGAAGGAGAAAATCGGGAAGCAGGTATCCAACCAAATGTGGCTAAGCCAAACAAGAGCAGATGTACTGGCCTGTGTATGGCATCATGACCTGGACAATTCCACCGATGCAGCAGAGATAGCCAGGCAGATCAAGCTGGTGCTGGAGCCATATATGACTTATTTCAAATCGACGATCGGGATCGGCAGGACCGTGCAGGAAATAGGCGAACTTCATAGCTCCTATCAATACGGTCTGGCTATGCTAAAGCAAAAAAGTCTGAACGCAGAGGTCGAAATTTGCAGCGAGGACGATGCTTGGGAGGATCGGGCTCAGATGGACAGCTTCCTGTCGTCCGAGGAAGTGAACCGTATCGCGAATATGTACAAGGCGCAAGAGTATGAACGGCTGCTGCAATCCGCACTTTACCTGCTGGAACTGGGACAACGCAAGCAGGCAGGCGCGATGCAGATGAAAAGCTTGTGCGCGGATGTGCTCAATACATGGATTCGTGCCGTAGAGACAGGGCGCAATGATTTTAACATTTCGTTATATTCCGGATTATTCGAGTCGTTGAACAGGTGCCAGACATGGGATGAGCTTAAGCAGCATTTTGAACATATTCATTCCTTGCTGTTCCAGGCTTCGTCTTCCATGAATCGAAGCGATCAGTTTGCGGAAGTGGTGCAATATATTAACGAGCATTACCAGGAGGAGCTATCGATAGAATGGTTTGCCGGAACAATGAATATGTCGGTAAGCCACTTTAGCCGGACGTTCAAGGAAGCTGTCGGTGAGAAATATATGGAATATATAACGAAGTATCGATTATCTATGGCCAAGAAGCTGCTTAATGAAACCGATATGAAAATTGAAGAGATCGCTGAGCGGGTTGGTTATCTGGGCAGCAATGCATTTATCCGAATGTTCCGCAAGTACGAAGGGATCACACCGGGCAAGTACAGAAATGTAAAATAGGCGTTTTTTGTGAGATGAGCTTTTTTTGCGAAAGGGCCTTTAACGTTAATAAAAGTGCAGAAAAGTCGGCCATTGGGCTGGCTTTTTTTTGTATAACCTTACGGTCAGACAAAAAAAGACGATACGAAAAAATGCGCGATTTACAGCTGTTCGTATAATCCGTATGCTGTGGCTATGCGTTAACGGTGTGATACAGATCATAGCAAGATTTGCAGAGCACGCGGGAACCGATTGGATAACATCAGGAGCGTGATGAGATGGTGGTAAGTAAATGGAAAGCCGGTTGGCAGACAGCAAGGAAGCATAAGGCGCTGTATCTGCTCATGCTGCCGGGTATATTGTATTACATTATTTTCAAGTATGTGCCCATGTATGGGGTAGTCATTGCGTTTCAGGATTATTCCATGGGAAAAGGAGTTTTTGGAAGCAAGTTTGTCGGAATGAAGCACTTCGTTGAGTTTTTCGTGAATACGCCTGATTCCTGGAAGCTGATTCGCAATACAGTGCTGCTCAACTCCTATGATCTGTTGTTTCACTTTCCGGCTCCCATTATATTGGCACTTCTGTTTAATGAGCTTAAGAACAAATATTTCAGACGGTTCGTGCAGACGATCAGCTACATGCCGCACTTCTTATCAACGGTCGTTATCGCAGGCATACTCGTTATTTTCCTGTCACCGACGACCGGTATTGTTAACTTTGCACTAAAATGGTTGGGTACGGAACCGATTATGTTTCTTGGGATTCCCGAATGGTTCCGAACGATTTATGTAGGCTCAGAGATTTGGCAAAAGATTGGCTGGGGAACGATTCTGTATCTGGCAGCCATCGCCGGAGTAGATCCGGCCTTATATGAAGCGGCCAAGATGGATGGCGCTAATCGGTATCACCAAATTCGCCATATTACTTTTGTTGGCATGATTCCGGTTATGGTGATTTTGTTTGTACTCAATCTGGGTCATTTTATGGAAATAGGCTTCCACAAAATCATATTGTTGTATAACCCGTTAAATTATGAAACTGCCGATGTTATTAACACCTTTGTATATAGAAGAGGGATTCTCGATGCAGATTTCAGCTTCGCTTCGGCCGTCGGATTGTTCCAATCGGCTATCGGCCTCGTTCTGGTAGTCATTGCCAATCGCGTTGCCCGTAAATATTCCGAGACCAGTCTGTGGTAGAAAGGAGGACCAACATGCGTTTAAAACAAAGCTTGGCATCCACGATATTTGATACGATTAATATGATTTTCATGGTTTTCCTTATCATCATTATGCTTTATCCCATGGTGTATGTGTTCTCGGCTTCAATTAGTGATAATGCAATGGTAGCTGGTGGCAAAGTATTTCTTTGGCCCAAATCACTGACCTTTGCCGCCTATGAGCGAATATTTGGAGATAAGCAGCTGTGGGTCAGCTACTGGAATACAATCAGGTTTACCGTAGTTCATACGGTGTTGACGCTGCTGGCAACCTCAGCTATGGCGTATCCGCTCGCCAAGAAATGGCTTCCTTTACGAAAAACGATATTACTTATGGCCGCCTTCACCATGCTGTTTAATGGTGGGTTAATTCCGACCTTTATCGTCGTCAAACAGCTTGATTTATTAAATTCGATCTGGGCCATTGTGCTTCCGTCATTAATCAGTACATGGCATTTGTTCATTATGCGTACCTTCTTCGAAGCTCTTCCCGAAGAAATCGAGGATGCGGCCACTATGGATGGTTGTGGGTCTTTTCAGGTGCTGCTGCGTATCGTCATTCCACTTTCCATGCCGGTGATGGCGACCATTGGTTTGTTTACGGCAGTAGGCCAATGGAATGCATTTTTCGACGCACTTATTTATTTAAGTGATAACACGATGTATCCGCTGCAAATTATGATTCGTAATTATTTGATTGCGGGACTCAATCCGGCTCAGGGTGAGGGTGATCTGCAAACGATGGAAACGGTGAAATACGCTTTGATCGTGGTTGCGACACTGCCCATCCTTTGTGTATATCCATTCTTGCAGAAATACTTTACACAAGGCAGCATGATCGGCGGCGTAAAAGGCTAGTCTTTGCTGGAAGGCTGCTGAATTCAGGGTAATGTTGGTAGCTGCAGATGGTTTGTTCATCTGTTACTATATACAAACAAGTTAACGAACGATAATCGGGAGGTTTAAGTAATGAAGCACAAACAAAGAACAATAGCGATGGCACTTACATCAGTAATGCTTACGGGAGTAGTAGCAGGATGCAGCAGCGCTGGAAACAAACCTGAGGCAACGGGAGATGGGGGTACCGGTGCGATCAAACCGGCTACTTATACATGGCTGGTTGGAGATCGTATTGAAGGACCGATTCGCCAAGATTGGGAAATTTTCAAGGAAATTGAGAAAAAAACCGGTGCCAAAATTGAGTTTCAGGCTGTACCTGCTACATCCCTGGAGGAGAAGAAAAAAATTCTGATCGCTACAAACTCTGTACCTGATATTATGCATATCACCAATCAGGAAGGGCGCGAGCAAGGTCCTGAAGGCGTATTCCTGAACCTGAAAACGTACTTGGACAAAGCACCTAATATCAAAAAATATTTTGATGAAAATCCGGAGGCAAAAGCACTTGCAACCGCAGCGGATGGTGGGATTTACACCGTACCGAATCTGGATTCCTATATTGGAGGCAAAGGATTTGACCATGCCTGGTATTTGCGTAAGGATCTATTAGATAAATATGGTCTTAAGGTTCCGACCAATATGGATGAGTTTTATCAGGTGTTGAAGGGGCTTAAACAACAGAATCCAGATTCTTATCCATTGACCATGTTCCCGCCTGCAACAGAGAAGAAGATGGGACTGTATACGGTTTTCCTGAGAGCGTTTACCGGCATTCAGGGACTTATCAATCTGAATCCTGATAACGATACCTATACATTCGCTGGATATCAGAAAGGATTCAAGGAAACCTTGCAATATTTGAACAAATTGTATAGCGAAAAGCTGCTTGATCCCGAATATTCGTTGTTAACTCGTGCTCAGTTCGATGAGCGGCTAATTTCGAATAAATCGTTTGTTACGTTCGTCTGGAAAGCCGACATTGAAGACATTGCTGAAAAGGCACGCAAAGCAAGTGGAAATGCAGAGTATAATATGGAAGGTTTCATGCAGGTCACTGCTCCGAATGTGAAAAACTATCAATTCGCTCGTTCAGTCGTTAATGTCAACGGGATTGCCCTTTCCAATAAGGTTAAAGATAAAGAAGCAGCAGTCAAATTACTTGACTTTTTGGTAGGTGATGAAGGTAAGAAGCTGCTTTCTTTGGGTATTGAAGGTAAAACATACCAGATGGTGGATGGAAAACCGCGCTACCTGGAATCATTTGGCACGTCTCCTTTTAACGGACTTCGCAAAGATTACGGTGTTTGGTTTCCTGGTATTGGCTCCGACTTTGCGCTTGCACGGTTAGCTTGGGAAAGTGCTTTGAACCCAAGGACCAAGAAGGTTAATGAGGCCTATGAACCGATTATCGTACCAGCCCCTAGAGGTTATGCAAAAACTAAAGAAGAGCAGGAGCTTGAAAAATCGAAGCTGAGTAATCTGGACAAATACATGGACCAAAAAATGGCTGAATTCGTTGTTGGCAAGACACCGGTCAATGATGATACCATTAAAGAGTTTATTGACCAGACGAAAAAGCTGGGATTGGATGAAATCCTTACTATGTACAACACGGCCTATAAACGGACGTATGGCGGCAAATAAGCAAATATAGCTCCTCTAGACCAACCCCTTATCCGCGGATAGGGGGTTTTTCCTGAAATCGTAGAATTACTGAATATAACGTAGTATTATTAATCGCAAATCAACACCCTGCATTTTACAATGTATGTATCAAATGTAAGGGGGCTTTTAGAAAATGAGTTCAGTGCAGAAAGTCATTGATACCGATGTGCATAACACGTTTAGAACCCCGACAGACCTTGTTGAATATTTGCCCGAGCCGTGGAAATCGCGTGTTGCAGGCAGCGGCATTGGAAATCCATGGCATGGAATATGGTCGCCCATAGGTGTGTTCCGCAAGGACTGTATGCCTCCTACCGGAGGACCGGCTGCTTCCGACCCGGAATTTTTGGTAGAGAACTTGATCGAACCGAATCATATCGAATATGCGATCCTGACGGGTGACGCGATGAATATATGTGTGAATCCCGACCCTGACTATGCGGCGGCTATTTGTACGGCATACAATGATTATTTGATTAAGGAATGGCTGCCGGTTCATAAGTCGTTTAAAGGGGCGATGTTGGTTGCTGGTCAGGACCCGCTGCTGGCTGCCAGGGAGATTGATCGGGTTGGGGGACATCCTGACATCGTGGAGGTGCTCATGGGCAGTGCCCAACGTGCAGGGCTCGGTCAGCGTCAATTCCACCCAATTTATGAAGCAGCCGTACGCAACGGCCTTCCCATGTCCATACATCCGGGTGCTGAAGGCTCTGGTGGAACTTATGCTTCAGCGGCGGGTATTCCGACCCGTTATCTGGAATGGCATACTGGTTTATCACAGAACTATATGGCCCATACGATAAGTCTCGTATGCGAAGGTGTATTTGAGAAGTTTCCCGAATTAAAATTTGTCATGCTGGAGGGAGGCCTGGCTTGGCTGCCGCATCTGATGTGGCGACTGGATAAAAACTACAAGGCACTGAGGTCTCAGGTTCCTTGGTTAAACCGGATGCCCAGCGAGTATATTCGTGATCATTGCTACTTTTCTACTCAACCGATCGAGGAACCCGATAATCCGAATCACCTGATCGATTTATTCAATATGATAGACGCCGAAAACTTTATTATCTTCTCCAGCGATTATCCGCATTGGGATAATGATGCCCCGATGGAAATATTGAAGCGCCTGAATCCCGATGCACGCCATAAAATCTTTTATGAAAATGCCAGAAAGCTGTATAACCTGTAAATGTGATTCCAACTATGCTCGAATCCAACATTCCCTGCGGATTTTGTCGTTTATCACGGGGAATGTTTATTTAATTTCGAACCTTGCCAACCCCTAAGCAGATGTGTGAAAATAGAAACATACAAATAATTGGAAGGGGATTGGTGTGATAGGTGAATCGGTTTTTCGGCCCCCGCTCGTTTAATATAGCGTTGTTTTGGCAGTTTTTTGCAAGCTATTTTATTCTCTTTCTCATTCCCGTTATTATAGCCAGTACATTTACTTATGTGTTCGTAGTTAAGCTGATCGAGCAGGAGGCGGAGAATTCGAATAACATCACGATCCGCAACTTCTCCACCCAAACCGACACCGCTTTTTCTTCTCTCCAGGCCAACATGATTAATCTTCTGGGTACCTCTAACCTTAAAAGCGCTATGAAGCTGTTCGAAGAGCCTGTCAAAGACCCCGACTATTATGAAATTACCCATTATCTGATGGATCAGTTAAATACGTTGGATACGGGCGATATCATCTCCAACGCCTACTTTTATTTTGCCAAATACGACCTTGTTATAGGGTTTAACACAGAGACAAGCAAAGAAAATTTTTTTCAATACTTTTATCCGGTCAGCGATCAGGAAAAGCAAGAATACCTGGACAACTTTTCCGGTAAAAAAATGATGCATTTTACAAAGCCATATACCTTACATCAAAAAATACTGTTCACGAATGATATTGTATCGTCCAGCTCCAGTATTTCGGCAGTGATGAGCTATCCATTCAATAGTGATCATCCCGATGTGTATCTGATCGTCAACATGAAGCTGGGTGAGCTTAGCAAGCATATTCGTATTCAGGAGAAGTGGGTTGCAGGGACCGCTATTGTTGATGTGACGGGTAACGTGATTACTCGGGCTGGCGAATCCATTGTTAATCCGCAAAAGCTGCTTGACGCAGCCCGTTCTCATTCCGAAGGAGCGCTTTATTCAGACGACCAGCTGCAAGCGTTATCTTATGTGAAATCCCGATTTAATGACGCGTGGTATTATGTCAGTCTGATCGATCTCGAAACCTTATTGAAGCCAGCGCACAGGATCCGGATGTTCAACCTTGTATTTCTCGGATTTTTTCTGGTTCTAGGCGGGTTGGTCTCTTATTATTTAAGTAAAAGGTTATACAAGCCGATCCTCGAAATTAAAAGTGGATTGACGTCGCACCTCCGTAAATCGGTTGTGCCTGTACAGCAAAAAGGAAATGACTACGATTTTATTAAACAATTCTCGAAGCTATTAATATCTGAGAATAAAGAGCTGTCCGAATTGGTGAGTGGGATGTCTCCGATTGTCCAAGAGGATTTTATAGCGAAGATGCTGTCCGGCGAGTATCGTGACAATTTATCGATCGAATTATATGCCAGAGAGATCGATTTTGTTTACGAGCGGAATGTAGCTCGAACCGTTTTGTGTATTGAAATCCAGTACTATTCGTGGGTGCTTGAGCAAATTTCGGAAACGTCCAAAACGTTTATGATGGTGGAATTAAAGGAACGCATTCTCAAATCAGCATCGGGAACCGTTTGGCTGTGTCAGACGAAGCCGGATATGTTGGCGTGTGTGGTCCAGCATTCGCTTTTTTTACATATGGGCCCTAAGGAGGTATCAGAGGTTGTTTCGCTGATTCTTCAGCAATTTAATCCGTATTTTAAAGCTGCGATTGGAGTCGGGAAAAAAGTTCACGATATCGGTGAGCTGTACTTGTCCTATGATTCAGCTCTGGCCATGCTGCAGCATAAAAGCCTTCACTCCAGAGTGGAGATTTTAAGTGAAGAGAATGCTTGGGAAGATAGAACGCAGCTTGACAGCTTTTTATCTAGTGATGAAGTCAATCGGATTTTTAATATATACAAATCACGGAATTATGCCAAGCTGCTGAAATCGGTCTTCGATCTGTTGGATATGGCAGTCGTGAAAAACGCAAGCGCCTATCAGGTAAAGGGATTATGCTCAGACGTGTTGAATACATGGATCCGGGCTGTTGAGACGGAACGTAAAGACTTGAACATTCCTTTTTACTACAGCTTGTTTGAAAAGCTGAATCGCTGTGCGACCTGGGATGAAATCAAGCAATGCTTCGAGCATATCCATACGATTATGTTTCCATTGGTGGAGCCAAGCGACCGGAGCGCGCAATTTGCAGAAATATTGGACTATATTCATCAACATTACGGAGAAGAACTATCTGTGGAGAAATTCGCTCAGCAATTAAACATGTCGGTAAGCCATTTTAGCAGGACCTTCAAGGAAACAGTTGGGGAAAAATACGTGGAATATATTACAAAGCATCGATTGATGATGTCCAAAAGATATTTGCTTGAGACCGACATGACCATCGACGTCATTTCTGAAAAAGTCGGGTATTTGGGACGGACTTCATTCATCCGAACCTTTTGCAAATATGAAGGCATTACTCCCGGCAAATATCGAACGATTCATCATCAATAATAATGGCATATCACTCCAAGTGGCCCGTTTCACTGTCATAATGACAGGGAGCGGGTCTTTGGTATTCAGCGGCATCGGCAGGCTCATTATACGTAGCTATAATTGTATGTGTCGCTATTTTTGCAGGAAGTGTGGAATAGGATATAAGAAGGGCACGATACACAAATAGCTACACAGCACAAAAATGCACGCTTTACGATTGCTGCCAGAGCCCCTATCTTTAGGTCAGGAGAATGCGTTACCAAGTACCGAATGAAGTGAATTCAAAAGGAGTGAGGGTGCTTTGTCAGCCAATAGCGGAGCCAATAAAGGAACGAGTGAGTGCGTCGTTTCTCAAATCACAACTGGAAAGCGCTTACGTGCCAAACGTTATCTAATGAAGCATAAAGCCTTATATTTATTAATGCTCCCAGGTATCATCTATTATATTGTTTTCAAATATGTGCCGATGTACGGAATTATTATTGCGTTTCAGAACTATTCGATTGGAAAAGGCATGCTGGGGAGCAAGTTTGTCGGGTTGGCGCATTTTGTTGAGTTTTTTTATAATACGCCTGATTCGTGGAAGCTGATTCGCAATACCGTGTTATTGAATATTTACGATTTGTTGTTTCATTTTCCGACACCGGTTATTCTGGCCTTGCTGCTTCATGAGATCAAAAATAAAACATTCAAACGAATCGTGCAAAGCATCAGCTACATGCCGCATTTCCTGTCAACGGTGGTGATCGCCGGAATTCTGGTCATCTTTTTGTCTCCGTCTACCGGTATCGTCAATATATTGCTGCATAAAGCATTTGGCATCGAGCCGACCATGTTTCTGGGCTTGCCCGAATGGTTCAGAACCATATATATCAGTTCGGAAATATGGCAAAAGGTCGGTTGGGGAACGATCCTCTATTTGGCGGCTATTGCCGGCATCGATCCCGCTTTGTATGAAGCAGCCCGAATGGATGGTGCCAATCGTCTGCAGCAAATACGTCATATTACGTTGATTGGGATGATTCCGGTCATGACGATTTTATTTGTACTCAGTCTCGGCCATTTTATGGAGATCGGGTTTCAAAAAATATTGCTGCTCTATAATCCGATGAACTACGAGACGTCCGATGTGATCAATACTTTCGTCTATCGAAGAGGAGTATTGAATGCTGACTTCAGCTTCGCCTCAGCTGTAGGTCTGTTTCAATCGGTGATTGGCTTTACATTAGTTGTTACGGCCAATCGGCTTGTGAAAAAATATTCGCAGACCAGTTTATGGTAGAGGAGGGGCAGCATGAAACGAAAAAGCTTTGGCTTCAAGCTGTTTGACATCGTCAATACGCTGATCATGGTAGTCGTCATTATGATCATGTTATATCCGATGGTGTTTGTATTTGCAGCCTCGATCAGTGATAATGCGATGGTTGCCAGCGGACAGGTTCTGCTGTGGCCCAAAGGCATCAATTTTGGCGCTTATGAAAAAATTATCGTCGATGAAAACCTGTGGATCAGCTATTGGAACACGATTCGTTATACCGTGGTGCAAACCGTTCTTACTTTAATAGCAACTTCTGCTATGGCGTATCCCTTGGCCAAAAGATGGCTGATCGGTAGAAAATGGATTCTGATACTGGCCGCGTTTACTCTGGTGTTCAATGGAGGACTGATTCCAACCTTTCTCCTTGTCAAGCAATTAAATATGTTGGATACGATTTGGGCTATCGTACTGCCATCCTTGATTAGCACCTGGCATCTGTTCATTATGAGGACGTTTTTTGAAGGGCTGCCGGAGGAAATTGAGGATGCGGCGATTATGGACGGCTGCGGCTCCATGCAAGTGCTGCTGAGAGTCGTTGTTCCTTTATCGCTGCCTGTTATGATGACGATCGGATTATTCACAGCTGTCAATCAGTGGAATGCTTTTTTTGATGCACTGCTGTATTTGAATAGCGGCAAGATGCATCCGCTGCAGATTATGCTCCGCAGTGTACTTATAGCCGGCAACAACCCGCAGGGTGAGGGTGATCAAAGTTATATCGAATCGTTGAAATATGCATTGATCGTAATCGCGACATTGCCGATCCTGTGCGTGTATCCCTTTATCCAAAAATATTTTGTGCAGGGCAGCATGATTGGCGGCGTGAAAGGCTAGATAGCCATAGATTCCCCTGGAATCTGTTCCTATATATGAACCATTAAGGGAGGTATTAGGGTGAAAAAGAGAGCATATGCAGCGACGCTTACAGCTATTATGTTTGGCGGCATGATTGCCGGCTGTAGCAGCGGGGGACCCAGTGCTGGCACTTCAACGCCAGCAAAGGATACAGGTGGCACAACGGCGCCGCCATCAGCGACAACGCCAGCCCCAGCGGCAAGCCAGCAGCCTAAAGCGGTAACGTTCACATGGTTGGCAGCTAATCGCGTGGAGGGACCGGTTAAGCAGGATTGGGAAACCTTCAAGGAAATTGAGAAGAAAACGGGCGCCAAAATTGATTTTCAGGTGATCAGTGAGGAAGCACTCCCGGAAAAAAGAAAAATAATGATTGCGACGAATACAGTCACCGATTTTATACTTGTGCCTAATCAGGATGGAAGGGATTTTGGACCGGAGAAGGTGTTCCTGAATTTAAAAGACTATTTGGACAAAGCGCCGAATATCAAGAAGTTTTTTGACAATAACCCGGAAGCGAAGGCTCAGGCGACAGCAGCGAATGGCGGATATTATTCCATGCCTGTATTGGAAAGTGATCCCAGCACCAAAGGCTTTAACTACGCCTGGTACGTTCGAAAGGACTTGCAGGACAAATACGGCTTGAAGGCGCCGACTACTGTGGATGAGTTCTACCAATATCTGAAAGCGTTAAAAGAAAAACACCCGGATTCATATCCGCTCACATTTCGCACACCTGTCAGCAGCCCTAACCTGACCGGGATCTTTACGGTATTCTTAAGAGCATTCACAGGCGTCGAAGGATTCATTAACGAAACACCAGGAAGCGGCGGTCAATATGAGTTCGCCGGGTATCATAAAGGGTTCAAGGATTCGTTGGTGTACATGAATAAGCTGTATGCCGAGAAGCTGCTCGAACCGGAGTTCGCGCTGTTGACTACAGCCCAATGGGAAGAGCGGCTGCTGACGGGAAAATCGATGGTTACCTACTTCTGGAAAGCTGACATGGACCCGTTAATTGAGAAAGCCCGTAAAGCCAACCCCAACAATAAAGATTTTGATATGAATGTCATCCCGCAATTCGCTGCCGAAGGTGTCAAAAATTATCAGTACGCACGGCCTGCCGTCGGTACAAGCGGCCTTGCGATTTCAGCTAATGTAAAAGACAAAGATGCGGCGATCAAATTTATGGATTATTTATACAGCGAGGAAGGCACGAATTTGATGTCGCTCGGCATCTTGAACAAAACCTATAAACTGGTGGATGGCAAGCCCAGATACATGGAAGAATTCGGTACCAGTCCCTATGTTCCATTGCGCCGTGATTGGGGCGTATGGTTTCCTAACGTCTCGATCAATAACGCGATAGCGCGTGCTGCATGGGAAAGAGGCTTGGACGCCAAAAACAAGGAAATCAATGCTTCCTATGCCAAATTTATTATTGACGCACCCAAATCGATCGTTAAAAATGCGGATGAGCAGGAAATCGAAAAATCGAAGCTGAACAACCTTAACAAATATTTTGATCAGAAGCTAACCGAGTTTGTATCTGGAAAAACACCGATCAATGATCAAACCGTTGCCGAGTTTATTGACCAGTCGAAGAAACAGGGCGTGGACGATCTGCTGAAAATGTACAATGCAGCCTACAAGCGCACTTATGGCAAATAAGCTTATTCACTTGGAGTTTCGTGCGTAAGCGTATGAATTTACACACGAAAAGACCGTCCGGCGAGCTAGCTGGACGGTCTTTCTTAAACATGATGAGGTGAGTACCGTATCGGCTCTTAGAGCTTAGAAGTGGCAGACAGCAAAAAGGATGAACAGAGGACATGGGTGTGGGGTGTAAAGTTTACGTGCCGTCTTTGAAGTCGTGTTCCCACCGCCTAATCTAATCCATGGAACATGACTTCAACAACGGCTGGAACCCCATACCCATGTCCTCACCAACGCGCCAACGTATGGGTTTAGACAAGTATGGTTTTTCTATTTGGCCTCCATTGAACAGCTGCTTTTATTCCGCCGCCTGTTTCATGCCACGCTTGGGCGTAGATGTTGGAGGATAGCCTATATTTTTTTTGTAAATATAATTAAAGTAAGTTTGATCGCAATAACCGAGATAATCGGAAATCTCCTTGATTGTCATATCGGTATTAAGCAGCATCTCGCGGGCAGAGGTAATGCGCACCTGATGCAGGTATTCGACCGGTGTGCGGCCTGTTACTTCTTTAAATACACTTGAAATGTAATTCGGAGTCCGGTCAACGTGTTGAGCAAGCTCACTGAGACGAATCGGCTCACGGTAGTGCTTGACGATATATTGCTGAATGTGCATAGCCAGGCTTTGCTTGGACGTGGGATGCTGCTTGGACATAAGCTCCCGTTGGACGATCCCCAATATTTCCAGCATAATTCCTTTGGAAATAATTTCATAACACGGCATTTGCCCGATCCAGCAATCATAAAGCAAAGAAAACCGCTGCTTCAGGTAATCGAAGCTGATGGTTCGAATAAAACGGTGGTCTCCTCCAGCAAGTAGAGGTATATCGATTTCCGTAGAATCGTTGAAGTGTACGGAAAACATCTGATGGGGATCAGTAGGGTCCGTGACTGCAGATCGCATAGTACCCGCTGATATAAAAAGACCGTCTCCACGCTGCAGAGGAATTACGGTATCCCCTAAGGTATAAGTGATTTTTCCGTTGATAACAAGCAGTAAAATATCATATTTAGTCGGTGACCTCGATATGCTCCAGTTTTTGCCCATTTGAGAATCAAATAAAACCGATGTTATTTTCACGAGTCTGCTCCCCTCCCAATGACTTCATTTTATCATACTAATCGGAGAATCTCTCAATAAATTGTTGAATCACTTATCGTGATCCCTTGTCTCTTTGATTACAATAAACATAGGACATAAGGGAGGTAATGAAAGTGAGTGAGATATTGAAGGTCATCGATGTGGACGTGCATAATGAGTTGAAAAAACCGCAGGATCTGGTTCCCTATTTACCGGAGCCCTGGAAAACCCGGGTTGCTGCTTCAGGGATCGGTATGATGGGGAGCGGGTACTGGTCGCCAGTCGGAGGAATGCGCAAGGACACCAAGCCACCAGGCGGAGGGGTGGAAGGATCGGACCCGGATTATATGCTCGAACAACTACTGGAAGAGTACAATATGGAATATGTCGTTCTGACCGGTATTCTTTATAATATTTCAGCAACACATGATCCTGATTTTACGGCAGCTATTGCTTCTGCATATAACGATTATTTGATTGCGGAATGGCTTCCGCGGAGCGATAAATTCAAGGGGGCAATGGTCGTATCAACAGGGGATCCTCTGCTCGCTGCGCGTGAAATCGACCGTATCGCCGGACACCCGGATATTATCGAGGTTATTATTTCCAGTGCAACCCGCGAACCGCTGGGGCATCGCATGTATCATCCGATCTATGAGGCGGCAGAGCGGCATGGACTGCCAATAGCTGTACATCCCGGAACCGAAGGTACAGGTGGCACCGGCGCCCCGACTTCAGCTGGTTATCCTACCCGATATATCGAATGGCACACGAATTTGTCCCAGATGTTTATGGCACAATTGACCAGTGTTGTTTGTGAAGGGGTGTTCGTGAAATTCCCGAATTTGAAATTGGTATTGCTGGAAGGGGGGATTGCCTGGCTGCCCCATCTGATGTGGAGGCTCGACAAAAACTACAAAGCTTTGCGGGCCCAGGTGCCGTGGTTGACACGATTGCCAAGTGAGTACATTCGCGACCATTGTTTCCTTTCCACACAGCCGATTGAAGAGCCGGATAATCCCAAAGATTTGATCAGATTGTTTGACATGATGGATGCGGAAAATATTTTGATGTTTTCCAGCGACTATCCTCATTGGGACTTTGATGCCCCGGATGCGATTCTCAAACGTCTGAGCCTTGAAGCAAGAAAGAAGATTTTCTATGAAAATGCCAAAAAGTTATATAAATTGTAACTCTATCACTACAATGAGCGTATGTACAAGAATAGAACCGTCCGGACAGGAGCCGAACGGTTCTTTACTATTTTTGCGTTGATTTTATCCATATGTTCCGGTTACAGTGATAACATGAAGGGTTGTTGCGAATTAATTGCGGGGGAAGCCGTACAGGATGAGGGGCGTGAACAAGTTGGGTGGAGGCGAGATGTTAACCAAACCGGAGTTTCATGTCCGGAGTTTTGTGGCTACTACGAATACAGATTGGGCGGATGACGGCTTTCACCAGCACCGCACCTTGGAAATCAGCATTTTGTTGGAAGGTAGAGGCGTATTCGAATGGAATGACAGTAAGCTTAATCTGGATGCAGGGCAAGTAATTATCATCCCGCCTGCCCTGCCGCACCGGTTTGAAGGGAAGCAGCGGAATCGCTATGGGGTCATGCATCTGGAAAACATACCGGCTCGGATTATGGAGCACTTATCTGATTTTGGAAGCGGATCCAAGCCAGTTATCATAGCTCTATCCCGTCTCGATAAAGAACGCTTGGAATGGCTTTTTCGCGAATTTTTACGCATATTGTCCAGTCCACTTAAGAAGCAAATGAGAACATACAGTGCATGGGTAGAGGTCATTGTTCTATTCCTGCTTGAACATTCGCAATCGGTTCAGCATGCATTAACGATCACCAAGGCGGCCGATTATATCCGCGAAAATTTGAGTCGAGGTGTGCAAATCGCTGACTTGGCCGCATTGGCAGGGCTGACCGAGGCTGGTTTTCGCCGTTTGTTCGATGAAATCTACGATATGAGCCCCAAGCAGTATTTGCAGCAATGTCGTATGATCGAGGCCAAATGGCTGCTTAGCTCCTCAAATAAAGAATTGAATGAAATCGCCGAGCAGATCGGATTTGCCAGATTGCATTCGTTCTCGTTATGGTTCAAAAAAGTGGAAGGAATCCCCCCATCGGAGTGGCGTAAAATGCAACAAAGAAAGACAGATGAATTTTCTATTTAAGCGGATGGCGTTTTGTGTAAATTGTGTTTCGATTTCAATAAATACAAGCGGTTCGAAATACATTATTCTTCTAGTGTACCCCGAAAAACGGCAGCATGCGGTAAGTCATGCGTCATAAGCAGGGCGGAAAGGAAGAAAAAGTGGATGCGCAAAGGAATTAATCAATGGTGTTTTCCAAAGGGTACTTCATTAGCGAATATGTTTGAAACGAGTCGTCAAGCGGGCTTCGATGAAGTTGAACTGAACCTGTACGCACCTGGTGGTGTGGGACTAACCATGGACACCACGGAGGAGGAAGCCAAAGCCATTGGGCGGCTCGCCGAGCATCATGGGATCCAGCTGCGCTCACTTTCCTCAGAAATCATGGGACGTTATCCGTTGTCTTCCCCCGATCAGGAGGTTCGCAATCTTGGAATCAAGGCTATGCAGAAGCAAATACAAATTGCTGCATGGCTCGGTATGGATACGATTCTTGTTGTTCCCGGCAGAGTGAACGAGGAAGTATCGTATGAGCAGTGCTATGAACGCAGCCGGACAGAGCTAGCCAAGCTGCTGCCGGCTCTGGAGGCGAATCATATCCATATGGGCATCGAAAACGTATGGAATAAGTTCATGTGGTCGCCAATTGAAATGGCCAAGTACATTGATGACTTCGGGTCATCTTTGGTATGCGCTTATTTTGATGTAGGCAATACACTGCTATTTGGTTATCCGCAGCAATGGATTCGTATACTGGGTCACCGAATTCGCAAGGTGCATGTCAAAGATTTTAAGCTCGCTATAGGTAACCTGAATGGCTTTGTCCCGCTGCTGGCAGGTGATGTCGATTGGAAGGAAGTACGAATCGCATTGAACGATATCGGTTATAAGGATGTGCTGACTGCGGAATTGACGGCTTACACAAGTGCTCCGGAGCAGCTCATCTTCGATACGGCGAGGCATCTTGGTGTGATCATGGGCGACAAACCGAATTAACTAAGCGTGCTTGTACAATCAAATTCCGAAGGAGTGCGGTATATATTATGGTAAAAATCGCTGTTATGGGTGCAGGTGGTATTGCTGCCGAGCATATGAAAGCTTTGAAGCCTCATCCAAAGGTAGAGATCGTAGGGATCTGTGATGTAATTCTTGAAAACGCGCAAAATATGGTTAATAAAAACGGGGGGCGAGCCTACACCCATTATGAGGAAATGCTGGACCGGGAGCAGCCGGACGGCTTGATTATCAGTGTCCCTCCTTTCGCCCATGGTGATGTGGAAGAGGTCGCAGCGAGTCGTGGAATTCATTTATTAGTCGAGAAACCGGTTGGCCTCAATATGGATGCAGTCAGGAAAAAAGCAGAAGTGATGCAGGCGGCAGGAATTATCGTCAGCACCGGATATTGCTTGCGTTATATGGAAGCCTTGCAAAAAGCACGGGCGTATTTGTCGGATAAGCCGATAGCGATGGTGCGGGCACTGCGCATAAGCGGCATACCCCAAATGCCTTGGTGGCCGATCATGGACAAATCCGGCGGGCAGCTAGTTGAAATGACTACACATAATGTGGATATGATGCGCTGCCTGGCTGGAGATATCACGAAGGTATCCGCTGATATGAACTTGCTTGTGATGAAGGATGGGGGATTCGATATCCCTGATGTCACTTCCGCGAACTTCGTTTTTGCTAATGGGGCAGTCGGACATATCGACACCACGTTTTTTCCTCAGCCTGTCGAACGAGCTTATCTGGAAGTAATGGGCCCTGGGTATCTTCTGACAATTGAAGGTAGAACCTTGACTATAATAGAAGGCAAACAAACTATGGTTTATAAAGGGGATGATGATTTCTATAGAGCTCAGGATCATGCGTTTATCGAAGCGATTGATACGGGTGACCGCAGCCTGATCCTTGCTGATTACAGCGAGGCCATGAAAACGCTGGAGGTTACATTGGCGGCGAATGCTTCAGCTGCTTCAGGTCAAACGGTTTATTTAGCCTGATAAAAGGTTCTCATGACATTAGTGATATTGCGATTTGCATTGTATAATAAGCATGGTGCAGGAAGAATATGTCTGCCGATGCAAATCATACTTTATTCATGGGAGATGGTCATGTGACACAAGCAGGAGAGCGTGCGGCAAGCGCCGTGCTAAATACGCCGGGATTGGTCAGTTTTTGGGATTTTCAGGAGCCCTCAGGAGAACCTCCAACTTCCCAGGGGAAAGAGCGGTATGTGCTGCAGGATGGGAACGGCGCTGTTGCCAAGGCCAATGAAGGTGTGTTCGGGCCCTCTGCTGCCGACATTCGCAACGGTCAGTGGTATCGGATTGCTCGTGCAGACTGTCCGTCTTTGGATTTCCACGGAGAGACAGCGTTTACATTGTGTGCATGGCTGAAGCGCTCTGGTCAGCAGGAGTCAACAAAATGTGAAGCGGTCGTTGGCATGTGGGATGAAACGTATAAGCATCGGCAATATTGCATGTTTCTCAATCTGCGGATTTGGGACAGCGCTCAACAGCTATGCGGACATGTGTCGGCTGAAGGCGGTCCGACACCGGAATATAAATATTGTATGACATCGGCTATTGGACAAACAGAGGTTTCCTTTGGAGAGTGGCATTTTGCTGTGTTCACTTTTGATGGCGAATACGCCAAAGTATTTCTGGACGGACAGCTGGATGAACGGGAAACGTTCAACCCCTACTTGTATCCGAAGGCACTGCACAACGGTGGTAGTGAGGGATCAGACTTTACGGTTGCCGGTGTGAATCGGTCTGGAGAAATGGGTAACTTCTATGAAGGCCTGCTCGGTGGGCTGGCGGTATATGACAGGTGTTTGTCTGTAGGTGAAATTACTGCGCTGTATCAAGCGACTCGGCCAATCGAGATGGATGCTTCATGATGTAGTCTCGCTGTACATCATCGATTGGGCGGAACGGCTGCTTCTCACACCGATGTGGAGGAGCAGCCTTTTCGGGTGGAAATGGCCAGTAAGAGTATGGTTGTATGGATTGGAGATTACATGCATGGATATGAAGGATTTCATGAATAATGACAAGCTTCAATGGCTCGTGGATATCGAGAAAACTTTAAATCGGTTCCCTATTCTGCTGCGATTTAATGAGTGGACCAAGGGAACCAACTTTCATTATCAGCCTGGTGTGGAGATACATATCACTCAAGAGGGAGAGGGAACGATGGTTGTAGGCAGGCAAATCTTGCTGCAGGCTCCCCGTTCTGTCTCGGTATTTCGCGGAACCGTGCCGCATCAGATGATTTCCAAATCGTCTTATAAACGTGCGGTGATCTGTGTCAACTTCAGTAATGAGGATGAGGATGTGCTTTCTAGCCTGCACCGTCTCATTGATTTTGCCTGGGTACCCGATGATTCGTGCCTGAGCTTTTCTCTTAGTCCTAAGCAGTTCCAGAAAGTAGAGGAGATGTGCAGAGGGCTGAATCATGAGCTGGAAGCTCGCGAGATTGGCTGGGAGCGGATGGCATTGGCTCTTGTACTGCAAATAACAGCTTATTTGCAAAGGAGTACGACAGATTCGGAGCGCGTAACGATGCTGCCGATGAAGGGGAAAAAGAATGATCTTGTGCAGGCTTGTCTGGATTATGTATGTGGAAATCTGGGTGAAGAATTATCATTAAAAGCGGTTGCCAAACGCTTCGCGGTCAGTGAAGAGCATTTGACGCGAAGCTTTACGAAGGAGATGGATATCAGCTTCTACCAGTATGTGCTGCTGCAAAGGGTGGCAGAAGGAAAGCGACTGCTGCGCGAGTCTGCGGATGTGTCTGTCTCGGAGATCGCATATATGATCGGTTTTCCCTCCTCATCTCACTTCAGCCGTCATTTCAAAGCTCTGACAGAGGAGACACCTTCCGCATACCGCCAGCGTTTGTTTGCAGCTGAATAAATGCAGGCAGCACTTCATCAGATTGGTCAATTATTGACCAGAAACATGTCAAACATCGGCAATCTTATTTCGCTTCTTCATCCTATAATTGATCTTGTCAAGCAACTGCAGGACAAATCGTTAATTGGAGGAGAAGCGAATGAAGGCGACAGAAGGTGGACAGCAAATGACGGTCAAACGTCCAAAGCTGAAGCGTTCGATCATTGATTGCGATATCCATCACTACACAGGGATGAATGTAATAAAACCATATTTGCCTCGTGAATATCGTGAGCTTGTCGATACTTATGGAGCTGCCTTGCCTGGAGGTATGCATTTTAATGGAGGTGTAGGCGGTCGGATGGTCGACTCTTTTCCGCCTGCTGGAGGTCCCGCGGGAAGTGATCTGGCTTACATGCAGGAGCATCATCTCGATCCCCATAATGTTGAATATGGCATCCTGACCGGTGAAGGCATGGGGATGCATGGTACGATCAACCATGATTACGCGGCAGCTTTATGCACCGCAACGAATGAATATACCATCGAGCACTGGCTGGCACAGGACAGCCGGTTGAAAGGTTCAGTATTTATTCCGAAGCAGGAGCCGAATTTATCGGCGCAGGAGATTGATCGTATAGGTGGACGGGCCGATATCGCGCAGGTGATCGTTTCCAGCGGGTCGATCTTTCCTTATGGGAATCGATATTACAATCCGATCTATGAAGCATGTGTCCGTCATAACCTGCCATTTACCATTCATGTTGGTGGAGAGGGTAGCGGAGTGAATGCGGCGACTACAGGTGCAGGCTATGTGACCCATTATATAGAATCCAGAGCTGCTCGTCCGCAGGTCATGATGGCTCATCTGGCAAGCTTCATCTTCGAAGGTGTATTTGAGCGGTTTCCTACATTGAAGGTTGTGCTTCAGGAAGCAGGTGTATTCTGGATCGCCCCGTACCTGTGGAGGCTGGATCAGGATTGGAAGGCGCTGCGTGTGCAGACCCCATGGGTGAAGAAGAAGCCAAGCGAGTACTTCCGTACGAATATGCGAGTTACGACGCAGCCGATCGAGATTACGCCGAATCGGGAAGTGTTTGACCAGATGATGGACAGCATCTTCGCAAAGGAAACGATGATGTTCTGCAGCGACTATCCACATTGGGACTTTGATTCCCCGCTAAAAGCATTGCCGAAATTGGATGATGAGCTATGGGATCGTGTGTTTTACCAGAATGCTGCCGATATTTATAGTCTGCCTTCGCGTAAGGCGGAAAGAGACGGGAAGCAATCATGACACAGTCTACACAACAGCAAGTCCCGCAGAAGAGGCCACCAACTGCTGAGATGCACACCGTTGCACAAGTATCGGAGATTCCTCCTGGAACTCATAAGATTGTGGTAGCCGGCAACCGCAGTATCGGCATTTACAATATCGATGGGCAGTTTTACGCACTGCGCAACGTGTGCCCGCATCAGGGTGCAGAGCTGTGCAGAGGGCTGACCAAACCGCTTGTTAGCTCCTCAGGTCCGGGTCGCTTTGAATATGAGCGTGAAGGGGAAATCGTCCGTTGTCCGTGGCATCAATGGGAATTCGATATCAAGACCGGATGTATGATTGTTGATCCGGCGATGCGAACGAAGTCCTATGAGGTAACAGTGGAAATGTTCGGGGTTTCCGTCGAAGATGGAGCGGTGATTGTCCATCTGTAGGCATGGAGAGCAGCACAATCCTATTGTAGAGTTTTACCCCATACAAGAAAAAAAGAAGAAGCCTCCGGTTTACTAACTCAGTGAGCCGGAGGCTTCTTTGTTCATATATAAGAGGATCATGGTTATGAATGCCGGATGGCAGATCGGCTTGGGGTTAAGAAGTAGAAGACTGCACATATGAAGGAGAGAGGACATGGGTATGGGGTGGAAAGTTTACGGGCCGTCTTTGAAGTCGTGTTCCCACCGTCCAATCTCATCCATGGAACACGACTTCAACAACGGCTGGAACCCCATACCCATGTCCTCACCAACGCACCTAAGTATGGGTTTAGACACGATAATGCTGTCTGAACGACGAAGGATTCGTCCCGATCTTGGAGCTGAATATTCGGCTCAGGTAGGAGCCGTTCTCATACCCACATTGGATCGCAATCGATTCCATGGTGTCATCTGTTTCCAGCAGCAGCCGCTTGGCCTCCTCCAATCGCAAACGGGTAACAAATTCCAAAGGTGCCACGCCATATGCTGCCTGAAACCGCCTTGTAAACTGAGGCTGCTTGATTCCGAGACTGGACGCAATTTCGTGCATGCTAAGCTCGCCGAACACATTCTTGTGAATGATTCCCGCTGCTTTCTGCAT
This sequence comes from Paenibacillus baimaensis, assembly GCF_025567575.1. Lineage (NCBI taxonomy): Bacteria > Bacillati > Bacillota > Bacilli > Caryophanales > Paenibacillaceae > Paenibacillus > Paenibacillus baimaensis. Next base: position 219,571 of record NZ_JAOQIO010000084.1, read on the forward strand.
GCTGGGGTCAATCTGCTTTTTACGATTAAAAGTGGATTTTTTTTCCACATCACACAGAAATAAAAGGTCCGCAACCAGATGATTGAGAATAGGAGAGGAGACGCCGTATTTGAGCTCTGTCTTACGCAAATAAGTATAAGTGGAGGAGAGCCGGGCCACATCGTGAATCGTTATTTTGCCAACAGGTGGCCGCAGAAAAGAATCCTCTACTTCCTCGGGTACGGTAAACCGAATCATGTGAAAAGTAATTTCATTGGGTGTCCTGCGCTTTAACACGACATTCGGCGGACAAATCACGATATCCCCAAAGACCGCATGTCCGTTCAACTCCCCGACATCGAAGTCAAACGCGCCTTTTTCTACGCCAAGGATAACATGATTACTGTATATATCCTCGGGCAGCTGGAAGCCAGGTTGGGGTCCCGCATAGACATATCCATCTACATTTATCAGGTTTTGAAGCATGGCACATTCCCCTCCTGCCACCAGATCAACCAAGCTGGCTTTTAATTTGAGAATATCATATTTTATGTAATTATTAAAGGTTTGGATCGGATAGTTGTTTCTCCGCATCTACGCAAAAAAGTGCAAGAGAAATGGCAAATGTGTGTATTACAATCCGTATTTTACGATGATATGATAATAGTGAAATCAGAACATTACGTAGTTCCAAGATGACAATTGCGATAAAGGGGTGGTTCAAATGGAGACAACACAAATCAAAGGATCAGAAAGCAAGTCCAAGTTGAAGCGTTCCATTATTGACACGGATATTCACGGAAGAGCTCCGCGAGAAGGTATGCTGAAGTACATGCCGCGTATTTATCGGGAACAGATTGCTACTTTTGGTTGGCGTCTGCCTGCACAAGGCGGAATGTTTCTGAATGGTGGAACCAACGGTAGTATGCAGGATGTGAACATCCCTGAGGACAGTCAGAACGAAGACACTTATCTCGATTATTTACGGAAAAACCACCTGGACACCTACAACATCGAGTATGGTATATTGACTGGGGGAGGTTATGAGGTTCATGCAGCGGTAGACACCGATTTTGCGGCGGCGGTTTGTTCGGCACACAATGATTATTATTTGGAGAGATACTTGTCGAGAGAAAGCAGACTGAAAGGCTCAATCCTGATTCCTAAGCAGGATCCTATTCTGTCCGCCAAAGAAATTGATCGTGTTGGATCCAATCCAGATATGATTCAGGTCGTGGTCTCCAATGGAGCACAGAAGCCTTACGGGCACCGATTTTATCATCCTATTTATGAAGCTTGCGTTCGCCATAACCTGCCTTTTACCATTCACGTCAGCATGGAGGGTATTGGTATCAACAATCCGACAACGGGGGCCGGGCATGTTACCAGCTACATTGAATACCGTGCAGCGCGTGCTCATATTATGGCAGCACATATGGCAAGCTTTATTTTTGAAGGGGTATTTGAGAAGTTCCCAACACTCAGGGTAGTGATGATGGAAGCGGGAATGCTGTGGATCGCTCCGCTGATCTGGAGATTGGATCAGGATTGGAAAGCTTTGCGCCACCAGACACCGTGGGTCAAGGAACCGCCAAGTGAATATTACCGTAAATTTTTTAGGATCACCTCGCAGCCGTTGGAGCTTCCTCCGACAACCGATATGATCAAGCCAATGATGAATGCCATCCATTGCGAGACGAATCTGATGTTTGCAAGCGATTTCCCGCACTGGGATTTTGATTCCCCGACGCATGCCTTCCCGAAATTGGAAGAGAATATGTGGGATCGAATCTTTTACCAGAATGCAGCGGAGCTGTACGGCTTGCCGCAAAGAAAAGCGTCGAAGGGAGTGGCTTTGGCATGACCCGGTATTTGGTAGGCAGCATCTCAGAATTAACACCTGGATCCAAAAAAATTATTCAAGCCGGCGGGCGCAGTGTTGGTGTGTACAACCTGGGCGGCGAATTGTATGCGATTCGGAATCTATGCCCACATCAAAGTGCGGGATTATGCGAGGGCATTACGAGCTCGTTTGTTACATCCACGGGACCCGGGGAATTTTGCTTTGAGCATGAGGGTGAGATTGCACGATGTCCGTGGCATTTTTGGGAATTCAACATTAAGACAGGTCAAATGATGGTGGACCCGAAGGTAAGAACCAAAACGTATGATGTAGAAGTAGAACGGTTTGATGTTTCTGTAGATGAACAGCAGGTCTTCGTCCACATGTAACATCCAGAAGCTAACAGCAGGAGATTAGGGTTATCCCTACAGAAATGGCGGTGGTAGGAATTAAAGCAACATTGACTCTGCTAAAAAAAGACAAGCATCTGTATTTATTGGCCATACCCGGCATCTTATTCTTTATTGTGTTTCATTATGTTCCGATGTATGGAATATTGATTGCTTTCAAAAAGTACAACGTATACCAAGGATTTGCTGGCAGCCCTTGGATAGGATTCGATAATTTTGTTAAGCTTTTTCAAATGAGTGGTTTTGTGAGAGCGCTTAACAATACGATGATTATCAGCCTGTACCAATTGGTGTTTGCTTTCCCTGCTCCTATTATCCTTGCGATTATGTTGAATGAAGTCAGGCACATGCTGTATAGAAAATTTGTGCAAACCGTCATTTATCTGCCCCATTTTGTATCGTGGATTATCATTACAGGCATATTATATGCCTTTTTTTCCCCGTCTACGGGCGTTATCAAAGAGATTTCCGTGTGGCTGGGTTATGAGGGAACTGTGATCAATTTTATGAGCAGCAAGGAATATTTCAGATCGTTGCTGGTTGTCTCGAATATATGGAAGGAAGCAGGGTTCGGGACTGTGCTCTACTTGGCGACCATCGTATCAATTGATCCTCAGTTATATGAAGCGGCGAAGGTGGACGGGGCGAAGAAGTGGCATCAAATTTGGCATATTACGCTTCCGGGGCTGCGAACAACGATTGTCATTTTACTGATCTTCCGGGTAGGCCACATCCTCAACGCCGGGCTGGATCAAGTGTATGCGCTTTATAATCCTCAGGTATATGAAGTCAGCGAAATATTGGACACCTTTATTTACAAGCTGGCTTTCGAAGAGGCCAAATATGATTTGTCGACAGCTACGGGTGTGTTCAAGTCAGTCATTGGCTTGATACTCGTATTGTTCACTAACTATATTGCCAAAAAAATCGACCGGGACAGCGGGATTATTTAAGCTTACGATGCGGGTTTTGTACCAAAACTTTTAGGAGGCCAACATGAAGGAGACGTTTGGGGAGAAGTTCATTTATTGGCTGTTAAACGGTTTTTTATTACTATTGTCCCTATGCACGCTGTATCCTTTCTGGCATGTCCTGATGTATGCCTTAAGTGATCCCAAGCTATCGATGGGTGGAGGCATATTCCTTCTTCCACGGGGATGGTCGCTATCGTCGTTTGAAATTTTACTGAACAGTAAGGGGATCTATACAGCCTACGGGAACTCCTTGATCAGGCTGGTTGTGGGAACCTGTGTGAATCTTCTATTTACGGCGATGCTTGCTTATCCGTTATCCCTGAAGCGTTTTATCGGCAGAAATGCGATCACACTGATGATCTTTTTTACGATGCTGTTCAGCGGCGGTATGATTCCCAGCTATTTACTCGTTAAAGAATTGGGACTATTGGATAGTATCTGGGCGCTCATTATTCCGGGTACGATCAGTGCTTGGAATTTGCTGATTATGAAAACGTATTTTCAGAACATTCCTCCTGAGCTCGAAGAATCTGCGAGCATAGACGGAGCTTCGCCCATGAGGGTGTTAATTTCAGTTATACTGCCTGTCTCCATGCCGGTGATTGCTGCGATCGGCTTGTTTTACGGAGTAGCTCATTGGAACTCCTATTTTGACGCGATCCTGTATATCAACTCACAGAGCCAACAAGTATTGCAGGTGTTCCTACGGACGATGCTCAACAGCAGTTCTTTGCAGCAGGTACAGGGCTCGGAGGCTTTTGCCAGCAATATCGGGATGGTAACCGAGGAATCGGTCAAGATGGCAACGGTCATTTCATCGGTACTGCCTATGCTGCTCATCTATCCGTTTTTGCAAAAGTACTACGTAAAGGGAGTATTAATCGGTTCAGTTAAAGGATAATGAAATGTGAATTCGGACAAATACCTAGGGGGCTGGCTATGATTAATAAATCTTGGAAATCCATCGTATGGGCAACGACAACAATAGTTGCGGTTGGAAGTTTAAGCGCTTGCAGTGGAGGTGCGCAAGGAACGGGTTCCGATGCATCGGGACAGCAGCAAACCAAGCCTGGAGAAACGGCAACCGTTACGATTCTTATGAGCAAGGGCACCAATTTCCCTGAGACGAATCCGGTCATTGACCAAATCAGAAAAAAAACAGGCGCCAACGTGCAGGTCATTGCAGTGGATCTCGGGGATTATGAAAATAAATTGAATGCCATGATTGCATCCGGCAGCCCACCTGACATATTCAACAGCTACAGCAAGCCTAAGATCAAAGATCTGGTAGACAATAAAGCCATTCTTCAGCTTGATCCTTTATTAGAGAAATCAGGAAAAAACATTAGTGAGAATAAAGGCAAATATTTAAAGGGTATCGGCTACATCGATGGCAAAACGTATGCCATCCCGAATGCTTACGGACTCGGTAACGGACTTGCCATCCGTCAGGATTGGCTCGATAAGCTTGGGCTCAAGGTGCCGACAACATTGGATGAATATGAAAATGTTTTGAAAGCCTTTGTTACCAAGGACCCGGATGGTAATGGCAAGAATGATACCATCGGTCTTGGGTTGTCCGTATCCATTGATCAGACATTCGAGCATGTCTTCGCGGCTTATGGGGTGCCACTCAAGAGGGGAGTGCTAGTTGACGGTAAAGTGACTCCGTGGCCACTAGCCCCCGGTTATCTGGATGCAGTCAAGTACTATAACAAGCTGTACAAGGAAGGGCTGCTTGAGCCTGACTTTGCAACCGTTCCAGCGATGCAGGAATATGAAAAGCTATGGAATGGGAAGATGGGTGCCTTCCAGTTTAATCCTCCAGGTACAACGCAAAACTGGATGACCCGCTATATTGAAAATCCTAAACCGAAGTTTGTGTATACTACGCTCAAGGGACCGAATGGTCAAGGCGGCAATGTTCGTTTTGTCCGTGAGGATAAAGGTCCGTGGACGCACATCTCCAGTAAATCCAAAAACCCTGAAGCTGCGATGAAGGTGCTTGATTTTCTAATCAGCGAAGAAGGCGACCGTTTGACATGGGCTGGAATTGAAGGAACCACCTATACCATGAAAGACGGCAAATTCGAATGGATCAAGCCTTATGACGATGCTGTTCAACTGAGAAATCAGGGGGGCTTCGCCTATTCTGCTATTATTCAACGCCTGGATGGTATGGAGTTTCAGCTGATGAACGATACGACGCGCAAAGGGATCGAACTATCGTATAACAGCCCAATCCCTGATGCTTATCTATTTGGGGTACCTGATATTGAAAGAGACAAAAAGAAGGTTCTTGATGACATGGAGCTTGAATTCAGAACCTCTGCCATCGTATCGAAGGGCGATCTGGATAAACTATACACGGACTTTAAGAAAAAATATTTAGCCGAAGGCGGAAGCACGTGGATTGAGCAAGCAACGGTTATCTACAACAAGGAAAAAGCGGAATTAAAAAAGTGAAATGAATCAATCGTGCGCTAATCACTGAAGAATGGATAGCACACAGCACAAGCTGACAACGGTAGTAGACCGGGGTCAGCTTGTTTGTATGATGGTTGTAAATTGGATGGATATGCATAATATTCGAACATCTGGATAATCTATTACCGTTATAACAGACGGATGGTGAATAGTGTCATGGATAAAAGTATAGGTAAAATTAACTTTTTGCAGGTGTGCATGATTTTGATGCTGATGAATGGACTTATGACTCATGTAGTCGTGAATCCTATGCTGATGGAGGCATCCGGCAGGGATGCCTGGATTTCCGCTATATTGGCAGGAGTATTGTTATTACCGTGGTGTGCCCTGCTGGTTATCTTTATGAAAAAATCAGGCCAACAGAAGCTTCAGCCTTGGCTAGCGAGCAAGACAAATTCCACAATCTCGTGGTTGCTTGTCATTCCGATTTGTTTGCAATTGTATCTCATCGGAGGGACGACGGTTATCCACACCGCAACATGGACCATTATTAATAACCTGCCCGGTACGCCCAAGCTTGCCTTGGTTTTCACTTTATGTCTGGTCAGCTTGTATTACGCCATTTCTGGCATTCGGATGATAGCGATTAGTGCGGGCATCTTATTACCTATGGTAATTGTACTGGGGTATTTTGTGAGCTTCGCCAATATGCCCAAAAAAGATTTCACCCTGTTGCAGCCGGTTCTGGAGTATGGCTGGCAGCCTGTTATCCATGGCATGCTTTATGCGGGAGGCGGCTTCATAGAGCTGATCATGATCATAGCGATTCAGCATCGAATAAAGTCTCGTGTTCGGCCATGGCAGCTGATGATACTTGCAGCTGTTATGGTGTACATCACGGTAGGTCCCATTATAGGTGGAATTACGGAATTTGGGCATAGGGAAGCCACCAAGCAGATGGAATCACCCTACGAGCAGTGGAGATTGGTAAAACTTGGTAATAATATCGAGCATGTGGATTTTTTATCCGAATTCCAATGGCTCGCCGGTGCGGTGATACGAGTCAGCTTTTCACAGCTATTAATAGGAGAGTTGTTACCTTTTCGAAGCTTGAAAAAGAAAAATATGCTAATTTTATCCATCACGATCAGTTATATTGTGCTCACGATGCTTCCCTTGGAAAGCTATTCCGTTTATTTATGGATGTATCAATATTACATGCCGATTTCTTTCACAGTAGCTTTGTTCATATCACTCGTATGCATGGCGATTGCACTCATTTCCAGGAAGGTAAAGGAGGAAGCTGCATGAAAGGAAATAAGCTTGAATCGTCGGAAAGCTGGAGCGAATCTAAACTCAAGGCGTTATTTCCTCACTCGGCGGACGTCCAGATTCATAATTTTCGATTAGAGGATGATGGTTGCTCCGAAGTTACTCTCATTTATAGCGAGGGCTTGTGTGATACCACTCAAATTGGTAGGGTCGTTCTACCTCAGCTTAAAAATATGTATCGCCAGCATGGTTTTACTGACTTGCAAGGGGACAATGTATACGGTACCCTGCCTATACATTCAATAGAGGCCGAAGCCACACCTGTAGAAATAGCCGAATTATTGTTTCAGGGGGATCTCCTGCTGCTGTTTCCTCAAACCTCTGCTTTATTTAGAATGTGTATCGGTCATCGTTCTGAGCGCACTCCTGAAGAATCAAGTACAGAGATATCGATCAAGGGTCCCAAAGATGGATTCGTAGAAGACATCATGGTGAATGTGTCACTGATCCGCAAACGGATTCGCAGCAATTCCCTCTGCTATGAAACCGTTACGCTGGGAAGACGAACAAGAACAAGAGTTGGTTTGCTGTACATTGATGACATTATTTCCCCTGATGTGTTGAATGAAGTGAAAAAAAGGCTTAACAAGATTGATGTGGATGGACTTTATAGTATAAACCAACTTGAAGAAATGATTGTTGACGCCAAGTATTCGATGTTTCCTTTACTCGATTACAGCGGTCGACCTGACAAAGCAGTAAGCAGTCTGTTGGCAGGGAGATTTGTCATCATTGTCGATGGGAATCCAATGGTATTAGTTGGGCCTACGACCTTTTTGCTTCTAATAAAATCACCTGAAGATCTATATTTTAGTTTCCAAAATGTATCATTTGCACGTTTGATACGTTTATTCAGCTTCTGTATATCTATTTTGCTGCCTGGTATTTGGGTTTCGTTGTCTTCTTTTCACCAGGATCAGATCCCCTTTCGACTGATGGCAACCATTGCATCAGCACGTATTGGATTGCCCTTTACCGCACAAGCAGAATTGTTAATTTTACTGGTGCTATTAGAGATATTCAGAGAAGCGGGTCTTCGATTACCAAGTACAATTGGACAGACATTGACCGTTGTTGGCGGATTAATTATTGGTGATGCATCTATTCGAGCCGGCTTGGTTTCGCCAAGCGTTGTTGTCGTTGGCGCCATTACAGTAGTTGCAGGAACTACTTTAGTCAATCAATCGTTAAGTTCAACCGTCAGTTTCATGCGGTTTTTGATGTTTATGATTTCTTCTTTTCTTGGCATGTACGGACTTATCCTTGGGATGTTGCTGATTCTAGGTTATATGAGCCAGCTTCGTTCCTTCGGTGTGCCCTATATGGCGCCGATTTCCCCTCCGCATTTTAAAGAAATGTTAGGCGCTGTTCTTCGACTTCCCTGGAGCAAATATAAAAAAAGACCTCAATCATTACACACCATAGATTCGGACCGACAAGGGGAGGATTAGCGTGGCTGTAAGCATAAAATGGGTTCTCATACTGGCTGTACTCCTATTGGAGTCAGGCTGCTGGGATTCCAAGCCTATTCAAAATATGGTCTATGTAACAGCTATTGGTCTGGATTATGAGGAAGGTAATTTTATTGTCCATGTACAGACACTAAATTTTAGTAATGTGGCCAAGAGTGAAAATTTCGAAATTGGTAAAAATGTACCCGTGTGGTTAGGCAGAGGAGAGGGGAAAACGGTCAGCGAAGCTTTATCATCGATCTATGCGACCTCACAGGTAAGAGTATACTGGGGACATGTCAGAGCGATCATTTTCAGTGATAGAATGCTTAATGCGACAGATTCGGTTAAGCATGCTTATGACGCCATAAACCGTTATCGTGAGGTTAGATATAACATTTTAGTATACGGTACGAAAGAGCCCATGACCAAGATCCTTACGCAAAAATCAATTTTCAATTTTTCACCATTAGAGAGCATCATGGATACCCCGGAAGATAGCTATTCTCAAAGGTCCTTTATTCCTCCCCAGTATGGTTACAGGCTTATCGCAGAAGTGAGCGAACCCGGAAGGACGGCAATGCTTCCATCGCTTGCCACCGTAGACGATAGCTGGACGGAGGATCAAAAGAAAAAATCAATGTTTAAAGTGGACGGAGCCTACATGGTGAATACGCAAGAACTGAGAGGTTGGTTTTCCGGTGACGATCTCAAGGGAGCCAGATGGCTATATAAAAAAATGAAACGTGCGATCGTTAATATTCCCGGTAATGGGGACCCGATCGCGGCACTAGTCCTGAAGCTGCCTAAACATCGTATAGAGACTTACCTTGAAAATGGGGAATTGCGCTTTAATATCACCGTTGAGGTCCAAGCTTATGTAGATGAAATGGTCCAAAACACATCTACAAAGAAGATGGAGCAGGAAGCGGAAGCGGTTGTTCGAGAAGAAATAAAATCGACCTATTTAAAGGGAGTTTCGAAGCAGACGGATATTCTGAACTTGCTGGGAGAACTTTATGAAAAAAAATATAAAATATGGAAAAAATTTTCTGACGAAAACCAACTGGTATTAAAAGAAGATACTTTGAACAAAATCATTGTTCACGTAAGGATAACTAACACAGGGACCTATAAAGGCAAGGTAAATTGATTTACAAAATCACATCGTTATAGCATGTTGAGGAGACCGTATGAAGCAGCTATGCAATTCCGATGTTCCAAAAAGCGTAGACAAATAGTTCAAAAAAGCCGGAGCCCCTTTACTTTTTTAAAGGATGCTTCGGCTTTTTGTCAGCTTGTGGTTGCGTTATGTATGAGAAGCTCTGATTAAAGTGAACTCTCATACAGGGCTTCGGATTACTTTCCGGCAGCGTTAACAGCTGCTCTAATGGCATCCGTCACTTTCTGTTGGAATTCAGCCGCTTCTTGTGCGGACAGGTTATCTGAAACAGCATGTATATCACTACTCCATAAGTTCAAAATACGGGATGCCAGCTCATCAGCTGATGTTGCAGTAAGACTTGTCAGGCTGCCACCTTGTTTATAAGCACTTTTCAGTTCATCATACTCAAGATCCTCAGTATTGGTAATCAGGAAAGCATCGTTAAAGATGGATGCTAAATGTTTGTTAATGAATGCTTGTGTATCATATGTGGAGTCTTTCTTTACATCCATCCCATTGGACAAGGAAACGGCAGATAAAATGGAGTTGTTTGCTTGATCCTTCAGCTTCGCAGCTTCATCAGCTGTTAGCAGATTGGCGGCAACCGCCTTATCAAGCTCTTGCAGAATCGGACTGACCAGTGCATCCCTTAAAAAGCTTTGATCGAGAAGGGTAGCCTCTGCGAGCGAGCTTCCTTTGAGTACACGATCATGTACATCCACATAATCTTCATCTGAAATAGCTGCAGCCTTGTTCTCCAATTGCTTCATAAGTGTATTCATAAGAGTATCATAATTAAATCCGCCTTTGACACTGGCAACCTGATATCCTGGTGTGGAAAGAGCGACTTGAATGCTATTGTACAAATCGGATTTCAATGTTGCTAACTGCTCATTAGTGACCGAATAGTTTTGCAAAGTACTGGATAGATCCTGATCTATCCATGCTCTCAACTTTTCGCCCAGTAATGAGCTGTCGATACTGGAAGCTTGAGCTAATGTCTGCCCATTAAGCAAAGCATCCTGCACATCTACATAATCTTTATCCGAAAACGCTACTGTCATCGTAATCAGCTTGTTTAAACGATCTGTTATGTATTGCTGTCTATCCAAAGGTGCTTTTACTCTTTCAATGACTGGGTAATCATCGTCATCCGCAAATGCTTTCGGGGCTAAAGTAAGGGCACCACTAAATAATAATGCAGTAGAAAGTATTGCAGCCATCCATGGTTTTCTGTTTTTCATTTTTAACTCCACCTTATCTCTATAGTTTTTCCTTAAACATTTCGCTAACGAAATGTTTCTGTACGAAATATATCACTTTGTGTTTGAATTGTAAATAGTATCTAAACAATAATAAGTGAATAAAGTTTGAACAATTTTCAAGAAAATGTTAATGCCACAATCTGGTACCAAGGATGACTAACTAGTTATTGCTAGAGTGCTCATAATGTTCTACAATATATTGTGAAGTAACTAACTTCTATGTAACGTAGAGCGGTGTATAGTGGTGTGGAGTGCGGTGTTAGAGATCATAGAAATCGTCGTACTTCACATCCAATGATGACCAGCATCGTTTGATCGTACAAGAATCAAGCTTCGTTTTGATAACGCTTTCAAAAAAGGGGATCGTAAATAGATATGCGCATGGCCAGCATGTTGTCAAACAAACCAATATTGAAGCTGATGCTGTTAATAGGAGGATTAGGTCTAATATTACTTATCGTTAGTGGGGCGGTTCACTTCGTTTCCTCTCAGATGATGCAATATGAAAAAAAAGAGAAAACGATGAGAGTGCTAATGCAAGTGAAGCAGACCATGGACAATGAAATCAAGCAGATGAATCGAGTATACTTGCGAGTTGCTTCTGACCCGAATGTTCGGGATTATCTGTATGCTCAGGATCCTTCACCAGTCAGCCAGAAGCCCGCCGCCGAGCTTGTGATGAAAAGCTTGAACAGGTATAAAGCTGCCAACCCCTCCATACTGGATGTGTACATGTACGCCAAAAGCAATCATGCAATCGTGAGTACACAAGCTGTGGACACGCCTGAACAGTTCTTTTCCACCCGGTTGTACACCTCCATGAAGTATTCAACCTGGCATCAGCTTATCAAATCGTACCAGAACAAGAACTACCTTCATATCGGACAGACCTCCAAGGATAGCTTTAAGGGAACTGGGCTGGCTCTTTTTCAATCGCTGCCGTTGACGGACCCAACCGGACCGGATGCAACGATAGTTATTGTCTTCAAGGCGGCCCCTTTACAATCCATATTGGATACTGTCGATCCGGGGCTCCAGGGCACTGTCATGATTACGGATAAATACGATGAGGTTTTGCTATCCTCCCAAGCAAGAAAAGCCCCTGCTCCAGAAGTGCTGGATGGAATGACCAACGATAACGGCGTTCTATACATGGATGAGAATGGTACGAAGGTTGCTCTGTTTTATATGAAATCGTCTGATCCGGAGCTGACGTATATGGCTTTTATTCCCGAGGATTTGCTGAGTTGAAGTATGTTATTCGTTCGGGGGTACCCCTGTACAATTGGGCATTGAACGTCCAGTTTACCAGTGGAGATGCCCCTGAATTTCGTCTGCGATTCATTCACTCATTTTACCGTATGCAATCTCCCCCCCTAATTTCTTAACACCCATCTTAAAAAAAGATAAGTATGTTTAAATTACGGACTCCCTCTATTCAGACCCCTGCTGTAAGATTCACATATAACAACAACGATGGGATGTGTGAATGTGAGCTATACGGAGGCGGAGACCGAGTCCGTGAGGGAAACTCGAAAATTGAAGCAAAACGGTTTGTTAACCTACTACAATCGGTATAAAATTCTTTATCTGCTATCGCTTCCGGGAATTATTTATTTTGTGGTTTTTAAGTATATTCCACTGGCAGGCTCGATGATGGCGTTTCAGAACTACAGCATTTTTGAGGGTATTTGGAAAAGTGAATGGGTAGGCATGGCTAATTTCCAGCGTATGTTTGAGTTCGCAGACTTTTGGAGAATTTTGAAAAATACATTGGCTATCGGTTTTTACACGCTGGTCTTTGGGTTTCCGATTCCGATTATTTTAGCTTTAATGATGAATGAGCTGCGTAATCAGCTCTATAAGCGATTTGTCCAGACAGCAGTGTATTTGCCGCATTTTTTATCATGGGTCGTTGTTGGTGGGATTGTGATAGAAATCTTGTCACCGACCAGTGGTGTGGTGAACCACGTCCTTACCTGGTTTGGACAGGAGCCGATCTACTTTATGGGTGAGGACTCCCATATTCGTACCATTATCGTAAGCTCGGGAATCTGGCGTGATGCGGGCTGGAGCACGATCATTTATTTGGCCGCCATGAGCGGTATCAACCCCGATCTGTACGAGGCTGCGCAAATGGATGGAGCGACTCGGTGGAGACAGACGATCTCCATCACGATTCCTTCGATTATGACGACAATTACAATTTTGTTTTTGCTGCAGATCGGGAATTTTCTGGATCTCGGCTTTGAGCGGGTATTTGTGTTTTTGAATCCGCTGACGAATTCAAATGGGGATATTCTCGATACGTACATTTACAGGGTGGGACTCATTCAACGGGAGTACAGCTATACGACGGCGATTGGGTTGTTTAAATCGGTGATTGGGTTTGTTCTGATTGTTACGGCGAATACGTTTAGTAAGCGAGCAACGGGTGAGGGATTGTATTAAAGGTTCGATGTGGAGAGTGTGGTGAGGAGCGTATGGTGAGGGGGGCGCTGCGCGGCCGAGCCTATAAGGCAGAGTAGAGATTAGGAAAAAAGGAGATTGTCCAAGGTGTCCTTTGGACAATTAACTACAATATAAAACTCAGTGCATAAATATGAAGTCAGTTTGCTAAGCAAACTTTTGGGAGGCTAACCCGTGTCACCATCCAACAAAACAAGTCGATTGGCGCTGCTCAATCCATTGATTTTATTACTGATTAGTTTGACGATGCTGCTGCCGATTCTGAATATTATCGCGCAATCACTGAGTGGTTCGGTTGCGCTTAGCACAGGCAAAGTGATTTTATGGCCAGTGGAGTTTACCATGGCGAACTACGCAACCGTTTTGCATCAGGCTGCGATCTGGAGAGCTTTTGGGATCAGTGTAATTATTACCGTTTGTGGGACTTTGATCAATCTGATTATGACTGCGAGCTTGGCCTATCCTCTTTCAAGACATGAGTATAGGGAACGGAAATTTATTTTGCTGCTGGTTTTGATTACGATGATATTTCATGCGCCGTTAATTCCGAATTATTTGCTCGTTAGGTCTTTAGGCTTGCTGGACACCCTATGGGCATTGATGCTGCCCGGAGCGATCAGTGCATTCAATTTGTTCGTGATGCGCTCGTTTTTCCTTTCCATCCCAAATGAATTGATTGAATCGGCGAGAATCGACGGAGCAGGGGAGCTGCGTACCGTATGGAGCATTATTTTGCCTCTATCCAAGCCGGCGATGGCAACGATGAGCATTATTTATTCGGTTGCCTTGTGGAACAATTACTCCAATGCGATGTATTATATCAATAATCGGGCCTTGTTTCCTTTGCAGGTCAAGCTGAGAGAGTTCGTTATTACCGACTCATCGGATTTGGCGAATACGGCCAATGATGTCGCCAACCTGTCACCGGAAGGGCTGAAGATGGCGGTCATCGTAATCGCAACGATTCCGATCATGCTCGTATATCCTTTTCTGCAAAAGCATTTTATTAAAGGGATGCTGATCGGATCGATTAAATCTTAACCGTGCAGGATGGATGATTCCGTGCACTACTATAATAAAGATCAACAGAGCTTAAAAAAACCGATGTTCCAGTTACAGCATTCGCGTTAAGATCATGTCGAAGCCACTCATTAACTCGTAGGGGGAACATATACAATGAAACGTTGGAAAAAAGCAGGTATGCTCGCATCGCTGACATGTGTTACAATAGTAGGCTGCTCCAGCCCGGCTGCACCCAAAGCAGCAGACAACAAACCGCAGGGACCAGTCAAAATTTCGATTTCGATGAGCGATTCCTTAAACAAGTATGCACTCGCTAGTACGGACATCAACAAGGACAAATGGGTCAAGAAGCTGGGAGAGCTAACGAATACCGAATTGGATATCCGATTGGTTCCACATGCGGAGTTCAAGCCCAAGACAGCCCTGATGTTCGCCAGCAACGACATTCCGGACGTAATGAACACCATTCAAGGCATGTTTCCGGAAGGACCCGATATGAGCGGAGCGATTAAAGGCGGATTGTTTATGCCGCTGGATGATCTGCTGAAGGAGTATGGACAGGATTTATTGAAAGCGATTCCGAAGGAAGCCTGGAACGAGGTCAAGTACAACGGTAAAATCTATGCGATCCCGGAATACTTATCGTCTTCCACCCGACGTGCAACGTTTATCCGTAAGGATCTACTCGATCAGACGGGGCTGCCAGCGCCAAAAACTGTCGATGATCTTCTGAATGTACTGCGCGCAATGAAAAAGAACGGGGTTGCTGAACCATTTGCCTTCCGCAAAGATTTTGTATATTCCGATGTGATTTTCGGTGCCTATGATGTGATGCCTTACAGCACGATGTTTGAAAAAATCGGCGATCAGGTTGTTCCTAAGTTTTTCAAGGTCGAAGCCATGCAAAAGGCGTTGCAGGTGTACAAGACGATGTATGACGAAGGCTTAATGGCGAAGGATTTTGCCAGTCTGGACGGTAACAAATGGACAAATAATATCAATGCCGGTAAATCGGGAGTCTGGAATCATAATGCCAATCTGCTGTTGAACTGGATTAACACCACAAAGCCTGCGAATGCCAAATCCGAGGTCATCATCATACCTTCACCTGTAGGGGATGACGGCAAAGGCGGCATGATGAAATACAGCTACACGGGCGGACTTTCTTATATTAACAGCAAGGTCAGCAAAGAAAAGGCGGCAGCCATCGTTAAATTTCACAATTATATGATTACCGAAGCGGGCGACAGATTCTTCAACTTTGGTATTGAGGGCGACACGTATACGATGAAGGATGGCAAGGTAGCCTACAAGCAGCCGACGACACCGGAAGGTACCTTGGAGGAGCAATTCCGTTCCGTTATGCTGAGGTTGGTTGAAGATACGGCCTTGAATCGGACCTTGCTCAATACGACAGAGGATGGTAAAAAGCTGGTTCAGCAGTTCGATACCATTGTAACGAAGGAAGGTCGTAACGGAATTGCGTTCCAGCCTGAGCTCGCAGCCAGCGCCAAGTATACGGATGCCGGTATCAAGTTCTCGGATATGCCGCCGGTTATTCTGGATCATATGCTGAAAATGGTATACGGCAAGGAACCGATTTCCGATTGGCCGAAGGTGCTGGAGGAATGGAAATCCAAGGGCGGGAATGATATCATAAAAGAAGCAACTGACCGTTATAATCAGAAATCCGGCGTCATCATGGGAGACTAATACATCCATACGTTGATCCCTGCACAAAATGGAGGACGGCACATGAAGCATATTCTGGTTGTAGATGATGAGCCGCTTATACTCAAAGGTCTTGTTGTCATGCTGAAGCAGCATTCGCATACCTTTGATTCCATTCGAACAGCCAGTAACGGCTTGAAAGCGCTCCAAATGATTGAGGAATCGATGCCTCAGCTGCTGTTTACGGATATCCGGATGCCTAAGCTGGATGGTCTTGAGCTATGCAAGCAGGTTCATGAGAAATACCCTTTGATTCAAAAGGTGATCATATCCGGATACAGTGATTTTGAATATGCGCAAGCCTGCATCTCCTATGGGGTTAAGGAGTATGTGCTGAAGCCGTTTATCCCCTCCAAAATTCATAGCCTGCTGGATAAGCTTGTGTACGAAAGCCATCATGCTGTATTTTCCATATCTCGATATGAGGAATGGATCGACAAAATTGTCGAAGCGATCTGGGCCTTGCGGATTGAGGAGGTTGAGCTGCATTTGGAGCAGTTAAGGTCGTATTGCAGTACGGCCTCGACCTCCGATTCGGATTTCATTCAGCTGTTGAAGGACTGCCTGACGATGCTCAAGAAACGTTTATCCGTCAAAGGCTTTCACCCGCAGGGTGAGGAAATCTCGGACGCTGCCGATAAATTGCAATATTTTGCACAGCTTCAAATACAGATCCTGAAAATGATTGATGAGCTGACCCTACAGCGGGGTGGACAGGATTTGATGCAGAAGGCCAAGTACTATATGGATGCTCATATTACGAAAGACTTGTCGCTTGAGGATGTGGCCGAATATCTCGGGATTACGCCGCCTTATCTAAGCCTGCTGTTCAAAAAGGTGCACAAGGAAAACTTCGTTCAATACCGGATTATGAAACGAATCGAGCTGGCCAAAAAGCTGCTGGAAATTCCGCACTATCGGACTAACGATATTGCTTACGAGGTAGGCTATGAGAATTATCCGCATTTTTCACGCATGTTTAAGAAGGTCACCGGATTGTCGCCCTTGGAATACCGACATATGATGGGAATCAAATAATGAAGCCAACGCTCGCCAGAAGTATTTTTGCCTATATTGCATCTGTTGTCATCATCACCGCGGCTTCGATCGGATTTTTCTCCTATCATATTTCGTCCAAGAAGCTTAGTGAGCAGAATGAGCAGCATCTTAAGGAAATCGTCTCGAATGCGGTCAATCATACCGATTTGTATTTGAAATTGTATGAGCGGGCCCATCTATCTCTGTTCACCAATACGGACGTTAAAAAATTTCTCGATGCGCCTCCACAGGGAGATTACGAGTATTATGAGTTTACGAATAAGCTGAAGGTTAATGTGATTGATCCGCTGTTCATCAAATCTCCTGAGATCATGACGGTATATTTGATCGATTACAACCATAACTGGGTGTATTATGAGAATCCGGCGCTGAAGCCGATTGCCGATCCGCTGCCTGAGGTTACACTGGAGGAGCTGGATAAAGAAGCCGATGCGCAGGGGAATCTGACGATTATTAACAATAGCGTGTTTGCCGGGAGCAGCAATCAGTTTATTACGTTGGCACGAAAAATCCACGGTGAGGTGTTTAACGAATTCAAAGGGATATTGGCGATTGAGATCAAATCGAATGAATTTTCAACGCTATGGCGAGGGATCAACCTTGGACCCAACGGGTTCTTTTCCATTGTCGATAATGAGGGACGGATCGTTTATCATCCGGATAAGAAGCAGATCGGCAGCTTTGTTGACAAGCAGCTTTTGAGTAAGCTGGAGTCGAACCCATTGGAATCGTTCATCGATGCATCCGGTGGTGAGGAGCGAATGGTGGTCAGTCTGAAGTCTGCATACTCCGGCTGGAATTTGATGGTGTCGATGCCGACTGCAGATATTAATGAGCCGCTTTCGAGTATTCGGATGTCTTCCATCTGGGTGGGAGGCATTACACTGCTGATCGCTTTGCTGCTATCGTACCGATTTGGCCGCAACATTACCAAGCCGATTCAGATATTGAAAAAGGGCATGCGCCAAACCGAGCAGGGCAATTGGGTCAAAATCCCGCAGCTTCGAACTCGTAATGAGCTGGATGAGCTGATTGAACGATATAATTTGATGGTTGTGAGCTTATCCGAGCTGATGGATACGTTATACCGCACTGAATTAAGTAAAAAGGACGCCGAGCTGGAGCATCAAAAGGCGCAATTGCAATCCCTGCAGCTGCAAATCAATCCTCATTTTCTGTACAATACTTTTGAAAATATTATTTGCTACGCTGTAATCCAGCAATCCGAAGAAATCACCGAAATTGTTGATGCCATCGCCTCCATGTTTCGTTATTCCGTACAAACCGATATTGAAGAGACGGCTATCGTGAATGAGCTAAAGCATGTGCTCAATTATATGACGATCATGAAGCATCGCATCGGTCGGGAGTTTGAGCTGGATGTGCGGATACCTCCACAGTTCTTTTTGAAGAAAACAGTCAGGCTGACGCTGCAGCCTTTAATTGAAAATATTTTTCAACATGCCTTTGCGGATGGTTTGGAGGAGCATCATTTTATTCGGCTGGATGCCTGGATTGAGGACGATGATTTGGTGATGGTGGTTGAGGATAACGGAGTGGGCATAGCTCCTGATCGTCTTGCTGTTCTGCAGAGTCAGCTGGATACGAACCAACTGGCTGAATCCAATCTGTCTGGTGGCAAGGGGCATGGCGGGATTGGCATGATGAATGTGCACCGCAGAATTCAGCTGGTATTCGGAGAGAAATACGGCTTATGTATGGAGAGTGAGCAGGGTAAGGGTACCCGCTTGTTCATTCGTTTTCCTGATCTGGCAACGTGAAACGTCCAATGCTCTTGTGTAGAGCACTGGACGTTTTTGCTTAATTATACGAGCTCCTCATCTCGGGGATGGGAATCTAATAAACGAAGCGTGGTTAGAAATACTGTAAACCACGCCCCCATAACAAAAATAGCAAAGAACGAATTTAGGACTAGGTACTCGCATAATATGGAACGAAGTAATTATGAAACATTATGGAGGTCATGTTAATGAGTTTTCAATATCCAGCAACACATCATCAGGTTTTATATCAGGCAGACCCGGGTGTAGTACACACATTAAGAACAATTCGTAATCGTATACATCATATCTGCAGTTCTCATGTTAATCGTTCAGTTCGTATTCAGACAATAGACGGTCATGTTTACGAAGGTGTAATTGTAAATTGTGATTCAGCCCATATTTATTTAAGAGTTTCTAATCCCGGAGTACATCGCGCATTTTTTGGGCCTAGTGACGCTGCAATCCTTACTTTAGTTCTATTCGAGTTGCTTGTCATAGTTTTGTTGTCATAAAAGGTGCAACACACCTTCATTGGTAATCATAGAGATTCTCTTCTCTCCACGCTGCTTAGTTTTATATAGGCTACTCAATGAGGCCTTATATGTCTACTTCAAATTGTTAAGGTCTGCGGCCTTTGCGTTTATCAAGTAAGCTACAATCTCATTGTGTTGTGATTCATTTTCCTTAAACATCACTTGAAAGCACACATCATTTTCTATCCAGAAATAGCTTACCAAATCCGTCTCATACGCATTACTTAATGGACCGTCGATTTTGTACTTCTCTGTTTGGAGCACTTCCATTCCTGCTACCTCTATGGGGCTTACCTTGACTTCATGCTTCTGCCCGTCTATACGATAGAAGTCAACATATCCGTTGTTTTTGATATCTTGATACGTATGACCGTTTTTGATTTGCTTGAGATTAAAACTGTTTACATTACGATTGTTATTGTCAGTCTTTTGGTATCTAATACTGAGAAGTCTTGTATTCTTATCCTCATCGTCTATTGGAAAGCTGAAGTTGACCTTTTTGGTGACAAAAGCATTCATTGCTTGAAATTGTCCGAATAGCTGCAGCGGAAATTTAGGTGTAAATCCGATTAATTCCGGAGCCTGCTGTAAATCATCCGTATCATAGATTTGAATGTTCAACATATAGTCGCTTGTATAACGTTCATTCATCTGTTCATCAGGATATTTCATGGATTCTATCATCATAAGGAGCTCTTGATTTGAAACGCTCCCATGAAGTTGGTACTGGATATCCTGGTCCTGCCATATATAGTACAGCTTTTCTCGCTTTTCTGAACCTACTGTCACTTTTAAAGCGTCCATTTGATCAATGATCATGGGGTCTTTCTTTATTTCAAATTCAAATTCACTTATTTTAAGCTGTTGTTCGGATTGCTCAATTTTCGCATAAGCGGCTTCCAGTCCGTTTCCACCATACACCGCGTTTAATTCAAAATTTCCATAATGTTTGTTTCCTTTACGAGCTTCGTAATAAAATGATGCCTGGGTTAACTTGCTTTCTTCAGGTTGTTTCGCTTTCAAGTGTACGCTCTCAAATTTGTAGTCCTCAGGCACAAAGTCAGGGACTTTAAACTTAAAATCGGCAACTCGAGCAGCCTTGTCCAATCGATTATAATCACGGAATGGGGAATCAAACAGAATTCGATCTTTCATAGCCGTTTCGGCTGCTGCAAGTGTGTTATCCGTACTGATCGCCAGGAGCGGATTGTGAGAATTCGTTAACGTCACAGCAGCCAGGATCGCCATGACTATGATCGCAATCGCTGATATTTTATAAGAGCCTTTTTTAAAAGACTTGATCATTGTCATCCTCCTAACGATTTGGTTATGGTTGTTCGATTCATGAAAATACAGCAGGTTCGGCTGATTTCGTTTGGCAGAAAATCGCTTGAGAAATTCAATAATCGTCAACCCATACGGAACAGCCTCTGCTTCTCCCAGAACCTCCAATACGTAAGCATCACAAGCGAGTTCTCTGTCAGCTTTCATCATCCTGATACAAATCCAGACCAAAGGATTCATCCAGTGGATCGCAAGAATAAAGCTTCCGATTGTATTCCAAATCATATCTTTTCTTCGATAATGGGCTAATTCATGAGACAAGACATGCGAAATCTGCGAGGGGCTCAATTCCTTGCCGATTGCTTCCGGTAAATAGATCCAAGGATGAATCACCCCTGAGATATAGGGACTTATCGCATAATTGCCTGTGTATACTGGGATCGGTAACGAAATGCCGAATTTCGCTCTGCAATCATCCATAACCTGCATGATCGAAGAATCGGTTACCAATCGGAGGGTACGGAATTTTTGTCGCATCCTCATTATGCAATAGACCAGGTAGGTAAGGATGGTAACTACGCCTATAAGCCATACAGACGCAATGATTTTTAAACCGAGAGCATGTGATTGTACAGTAGCAGGTTCAGGATCTTTCATCCTTTGTGCAGATAGAGTTGGCTCCATGTTAGAGTAATCCTGACTTAACCTGCTGTTATCATTGGGAAGTAATTCATCTTGTTGGTTGGTTCTTGTTCCATTGTTAGATAGATCGATTTGCACAAAAGAAACGATACCGGCAGCAGCCTTACTCAATTCGGTTACGAACGGCACCATATTAAAAATACTGACGTCGCTGTTTGGAAAAACAGGCAGCAGCAATCGGATCAACACAATCAACCATAACGCATGTCGAATGCGGGCATTCATATAACGGTGAAATAACTTCTGAATCGATATCACCAACAAGGCAACAATACTTGCCGCAAAGGTCGCATACACAAACCAGACAAAAATGTTACATACAATATCCATAGGTTTACCTCTTTACATGTACTTGGGCAGCTTCATTATGCCTGTGGTTTGTTATCGGCTTTATCCTGCTTGTCCGTTAAAATCTTCTGCAGCTGCTCGATCTCCTTATCGGACAAATGCGCCTCCTCCAAAAAATTGGTAACCATACTGCCTGCGACACCACCAAAAACTCTTTTTATAAAAGACTGACTTTCCGCCTTAACGCATTCTTTTTCTGAAAATAGGGGGTGATATTTGTAACCTCTTCCTGATTTCTCAAAGCCGATTACTTTCTTTTTCAATAGCCTGTTCACAAAGGTACGAACAGTTTGCTCGCTCCATTGGATCTCATCGGGCAGCTGAAGCAGGATTTGCTCTGAGGTGATCGGGCTGCTTTTCCAAATGACTTTCATAATTTCCCACTCGGATTCCGATATTTTGGGAATCGTGCTCATAATGGAATCATCCTTTCTCATGATCATTCATTTACGAATGTAAATATAACCTGTTGAATTTGATATTACAAGTGTAAATGAAAAATGTCAACTGCTGAAATGTGAAAGAAATGTCTGGATACGACGAAAAAAGAGCCGCAGCAGATGCGACTCTTGGGAGTGTCAAAGGTTAGGTTGGCGGATGAGACGAAGCAGATTTTTCCTGAAGGCGTACATCACCCAGATATGTACCGTGGCCTGTGTGAATCTGTATAGGAACCAGGGCAAGGAGGGCATATAATCGTGAATCGCAACGATACATTCCTGTGTGCCTGGAATTTGCATAAACTCTAGCCTTCCGTGGTGCGACTCTTTGGTATTTGCGAACGTGCCGCCGGTAATCTGGTATACAGCACACGCCGACGTGCTTCTTGGTGAGGAATAAGTCAGCTCCAGCAGCGGCCTTCGGTCGAATACAATATAAACACGGCATACCCCGGAGTCATCGATTACGGTCCTCAGCAAGGGCTTGGCGAAACTCGACAGCCAGGACAAATAATAGGCGGCAGCCCAGGTGGCGTTCCTACCTTCCGGCACAAGGATACGCTGAACAGAACGTACATCGGATTTTATCGTCTGCTTCCGCTTTATGCGTTTCACCTCGGCTGTTTGCTTGAGCATTTCCTCATAGGTCGTGACATCGAGCCCTCCGATATCCATCGTTCTTCCGAACAGCTCTTCGTTGCCAATACTGTGCTTTAACGCGTTCAGCACTTCGGAGAGCGATGAGTTCTCAGGCTCATCAATCAGACTTGTACGAATCGTCGTCACTGGAATTCCAAAGGATTCAAGGATCTGCTGCACCTCAAGCCGACTACGCATGTGGCGGGAAAGTGCGCTCTTCTTCGTATCAGGTGGAACAAGGCCGCTCCAATACACGATCTGCTTCACGCCATTCTTTTGAGCCGCGCGTCCAAAATGCTCAGCAAGAATGACGTTTATATCCTCAAATTTGGCCTGTGTCAGCATGGCGGTGGACAGCATGGAAGGAGTCAAATATACGGCGTAATCCGCACCCTCAAGACCTTTCTCCGCGTCATCCATAGAGAAAAAGTCGCAGGACCGCCACTCCACGTGTTCCCTATCCTCTCGTTGGTCGGCATGTCTGGATAATGCGATAAATTTGGTTTGTCCTGACAATTGCTTGAGCAGGTTATATCCTATATATTCGTCCGCTCCCGTTAAAGCGATCGTTGGACGTTGATGATTCTCGTTATTTTTCTCCATGCATGATGCCCCCTTGTTGATGCTTAGTGTAACAGATCTAGGTCATGATGATGAAGCGATTAATAAATCACAAGTCAGTGTAAAATAGATCATTTGCGGATACAAGTCCTACAGCTATACTCACTATATTCTCGTAAAAGGATGGTGATTGTAGTTGAACAGTAGGCGATTGTTAAAAGGAGGGAAGCTGATATGCGTTTCACTTTGTTTGGCGCTGCTGCTTTCGGTATCGACACCTTGGATTCAACCCGATTTGGCAGAAGCGGCGCTGCCGTATCCCCTACAGGAAGGCTTTGAAGGCTACGGAACGACAGCTTCGGGGTACACATCTCCGATTGCACCGACTGCCAGCGCGAGCCAGCCGTGGGTAAACGCTGTTGGAGGCAGCACGAACTGGTCGGTGGGAGAGATTGCTTCCGGTACACCTGGCAATCATGTGTTCAATCAGACGGATACGACAACGACTTCAGCCTATGTGGTGACCAACAATTATTGGGGCAGCAATAACCCGGAGCTTACGACCGATAGCATGGAGCTGTCTGCCAAAGCAAAGATTACCGGTGCCAACAGCACGTATGCGGGGTTGGTAGCCAAATATTCCGTATCCGGAAGTACACCTAATTATTACCGATTTACGTGGAAGAAAAATTCGTCCAGCTATCAGTTTTATTTGGAAAAGGTTACGGGTACCTCCAAAATCAGCGTTCCGCAGACCTCCGGTACACCTAATGCCAGCGGGGTTTCGGTAACCAACACGCTTTTGAACCCGTCCTTTGACAGCTTCGGCTATTTGCCTCTCAAGCTCAAGGTCATTGAAAATACCGATTCCAGCTTAACGCTTGAAGGCTATTACGCATCTACGCTCGTGCTGTCCGGGACGGACACAACGCCTTATGCGACAGGCCAGGTCGGCTTGTACAGCAATGCGGGAACGATCGCCTTTGATGATGTGCAGGCAGCTACCATCAGCTCACCTACCTCTCCGGCCGTGATTGCAGCTCCCATTCATATTACGGCGACTTATCCGAGCACGGGAGCGGTTAAAGTATCGTGGGATACGGTTGATGGCGCAGCGGGTTACAATGTAAAGATGGCGACAAGCCCGACGGGTCCTTTTACGAAGCAGAATAGTACACCGGTTACGACAACCAATTACACGAAATCCGGTTTGACAACGGGGACGACTTATTATTTTGTTGTCAGCTCGGTTACGACGTCTGGAGAGGGAAGTGACAGTACACCTTCCGTATCAGGTGTTCCGAAAGCGGTTACATTACCAACGGTCACCACCACAACCCAGCTTACTGCTGCGCTCGCATCGGCAGCGCCGGGAGACATCATTTTACTTGAAAACGGCAATTATGCAGGTGCATCCTACACAGGCTTGAATGGAACTGCAGACAATCCAATCGTCATTGTGGCCCGTAACAAAGGGATGGCGAAGTTTACATCGACCGGACTTAAATTCACCACGAGCTCTTATATTACGCTGCAGGATTGTGAATTCACGATGACGGCTTCTACGTGGATTCGTTTGACAGGCTCCCATCATATCCGTGTGTCGAATAACTACTTTCATTCGCCTGCCACGAGCAGCGCGACCGGACCCAAAACCGATTGGGTCTATATTGATGGAGCCGGCAGCCATCATAATCTAATTGACCATAATTTAATGGAAAATAAGCTGGATACAGGAAAATTTATTTTGTTCGACGGCGTTTCAGCGGCAAGTGCTGTAACCAAGGAAATTACTCAATACGATACGGTGGAGTACAACATTTTCCGCAACACGCTTGGACGTCAGGAGAACGAATCGGAGAGCATTCGGATCGGGGTATCGACATTGGTGCATCTGGACGCCCATACGACGATTCAATACAACATCTTTGATCATTGCGATGGCGATCCCGAGATTGTTTCGGTCAAGAGCGGCGCGAATATCATACGGTACAATTATTTTATTGAATCGTTAGGCTCCTTGTCACTTCGGGCTGGCAACGGCTCCAGCGCTTACGGCAATATGTTCATCGGTAATGGTCGTACAGAGCTTAACCCCGACCCCTACGGTGAAAATCTGGGGACAGGCGGCATCCGCATTTATGGCGAGAACCATAAGGTGTACAACAACTATTTTCAAGGCTTGACAGGCAGCAGCTTTGATGCGGCCATTACGTTTACGACTGGCGACAAGGATGACTTGATGACGAATTATCCCACTTACCCGGCTCTGCATTACATAGCCAAAAATGTCGTTGTAGCCAATAACACGCTGGTCAACAATTATGCCAACATTGAACTGGGGCTTGTTCGTTATGGGCTGCCTCCCACAAATCTGACCTTTGCCAATAACATCGTAGTCGGCTCACAAAAAGAGCTGATCAAGATCATGACTCCCATCCCGGGTCTGACATGGTTGGGCAACATCATGTTCCCGCAAAAAAATGTGCCGCTCATAACCGGCAATTCGGCATCACTGACCTCATCCGAGGTTAATGTTGCTTACCCGCTGCTGAAGGATGAGGTGCTGCAGCATGATGCCAAGCAGTACGCCTGGCTGTGGACCTCATCCAGCTATACCAGGCTGAGAACGATTGCGTACAAAAAGCTCGGCTCGGCAAGCACGGCCATTAACGCATCCGCAGGCAGCTATGGCAGCGGAGGGACGTATTCTTATGTCAATGAGGATATGGATCGTGAGCCGAGGACCGGCATCCCTGATGTCGGAGCCGACGAATACTCGGCAGCGGGTCTGCCAGCGGATACAGCCAACCCGACATGGAGCGGCTCGACTCCGGTTTCAGTGACAAGCATCGCCCCTCGTCATGCAACTATCAGTTGGACAGCGGCGACAGATGATACGAGGATTACTGCCTACCATATTTATCAGAATAATCTGAAAATCGATACGACCTTTGGAGATGTAACGAACTATGAGGCTTTTGGCTTGCAGCCAGGAACCACCTACACGTTCAAGGTAGAGGCTGTGGACCAGGCGAATAAAACGGTCATGAGCGGTAATACGGTCAGCGCATCGACACCAGCGCTTACGGGGATTGTAGCTTCGGAGGTTCCTGTGCAGATTGCGCTGGGTGGCACTTCGAAGCAGCTTAAGGTTATCGCTACTTATGCCGATCTGTCTACGGAGGACGTAACTGCAGGGTCAACCTATACCAGCAGCAGTCCTGGGGTGCTGACCGTTTCCACGAGTGGATGGGTGACAGCAGCAGCCTTGGGCAGCTCGATTGTAACGGCTGCATATGATGGATCAACGTCGCCGCCCTTAACTCTCAAGGTCAACGCTTCAGCGCAAACCAATTTGCCGGTCACCGCTGATACGTATGTGGATAACATTACAGCTGCCAATGCCGACACGAATTACAGTACAGCAGCTACGATGGAAATTAAAGGAGACGGAACCAAACGGAGAGCCGGATATTATAAAGTTAATTTGCCAGCCCTGAGTGATCGTATCGACACGGTGCAGCTCAAGCTGTACGTCACCTCTGCCGGAGCGGGTGGGGATTTACAGCTGCATGGTCTACTCGATGATTCGTGGGTTCCGACTACGATTACCGCTAGTAATCAGCCCGAAAGGGCAAGAACGGACGCTGCTCTGGGAGTGTTTTCACCAATTACGGCGGGCAGCTTCGTGACCTTTGATATTACACCGTTCTATAAAAGCCAGTCGGACGGTGTGCTCAGCCTCCGGCTGACGAATAAAACGGGCGGAATCGCGGTCAAAGTCGCTGGTCTCGAAGGGACCACTGATACCCGGGACCCGGTAGTCATCTACACGACGATTAGCAATCCGACGGCTGTGCCAGCGACACCAGCCTCGTTGACGGCAGCAGCAGTCGGCGGGAAGGTAAACCTGTCGTGGAACGCCTCGGCAGCAGCGGACAGCTATAAGGTGCTGAGATCTACGAATGGTACGAGCTACAATGTGATCATTACCGGAGCGGGAACGACTACATCCAACGGGTACACCGATACGAGTGTGGTCAGCCGAACCACTTATTACTACAAGGTCGTCGCTTCCAATACTGTTGGTGACAGTACGGCTTCGAATGTTGTGACCATTGTTCCTTAAAAGAGGAGGGGTGGCGCGCGGCAGCATTAGAAACGGTCACTCTTACGGAAACAGCCGCTTCTGGTGCTGGCTGTCACGGTAATCTCTGGCGCCCATTCCTTTTACTTTATGGAAGATGCGGCAGAAGCTCGGATACGAGCCGAAGCCCGCTTCCACCCATACCTCTGCGATCGGCATATCTGAGGAAAGCAGCAGACTGCAGGCATGACGAACACGCAGCTCATGGAGGAAATCGACAAAGTGAATACCGTACTGTTTATGAAACAAGTCACTGAGGTAAGCTGGAGTGATGTGAAAATGCCGGGCTACCTGTGCGAGTGACAACGGCTCCATGTACTGCTGGTACATGTATTGAACGATGGATGTCACGAGCTTGGCTTTTGCAGATACGCCGGTGGGAGGGACAGCTGGATCATCTGCTGACGGTAATGAGCGGTAACGAAGGAACAGTGCCAGCGCTTCAAGCAGCTTTCCTTTCAGAACCAGATGCTTGTAGGGGATATCCGCTTCAAATTCACTCAGCGCCACGTCAAGTAAATGGCATATGCGGGTCCTGTCGCTTCCAGGAACCATTACAAACGAGCGAGAACTATCTTCCTGAACGGTTAGCAGATGTGCCAGACCAAGCTCTGCTTCCTTTCCTTCCGTCAGCAGATCGATAGGAAAATTGCAGGTATATAGGGTCAGCGATTCACCAGGAGTGGATCGAAAGCTGTGTATGTGAAAAGGCAGTAGTAGGACAAAGGTTCCCGGAATCATCGGATGCTCGCTTCCATTAATGATTTCGAGACCGCTGCCTGCGGAAACGTAAGAAAGCTCAATAAAGTCGTGTCGATGCGGAGCCACCGCTTGATACGATTTTTTTTTCATGTAAAAGGGAAACAGGGTCTGACGGTTCGGATATTCAAACAGGTAGTCGGGATACATGGAGCGGCCTCCTTTACTCGTAATCTCATTATAAAACAAATCCTCAGTTAAAAATATGAGAGGTTTATTAGTAAAGCCAGAAGCTCTTATTTGCTTGAGCCGTTCCATATAATAGACGATGCGAAGACAAAGTTAGCACAAAAAGGGACTAAAGCCAGTTACGGAATCGTAACCAGCTTTAGTCCTCCTGCTGCGTTTTCGCAGGAAAATGCTTTCAAAGCCTCGCCGTGAAGCGACCGGAGCAGAGTGATAAAAGGAATATACCGGAATAAAGAGGTTTGCCTAATTGGAAGAGTACCTAGAATGAGCGTTCGAATCTTAACCACCAAGCTACCTAAAAAGAGACGATATATTATGAAGCTAAATATGCCGCGGCAACAATCAAGTAGTTGAATTAGTTCTTGTTTCTTGAGTCCCTATTGTTAGAACGATTCCTGTTACGACAGATAAAACGCCAACTATTTGAAATAATTGTATTTTATCTCCTGAAAATGCTGAAATTGTCAAAGTTGAAATTGGAACAATATTAAAAAACATTGAAGTTCGGTTTACTCCAATAGCGGCAATTCCTTCATTCCACCACAAATATGCTAAGACCGTGCAGAATAAAGACATGAAGAGAACTGACATCCACGCGCTTACTGGGCTGACTGATCCTACTGTGTTGACTTGAAATGCGATGAAAGGTAAGTAACATATCGATCCAACCAGCATTGTAGTAGCTGTTGTGGCGAGTGGAGAACTACTCCGGATATATTTACGCCCGAGTATCCCATAAATAGCCCAAAGAAAGGCAGCTAACAGGACATAAAGTGCTCCATACGACACTGATTCCAACTCGAGAAGCGACCCATTAGTCAAAACAAGCCAGACTCCGATAAGAGATACTACAAATCCGGCCATTTGCCGAGGAATTAAACGTTCACGCAGTACCAATACAGACAATAACAACGTCAAAAACGGACTAGTGCTCGAAATTAATGATGTATAGAGTGCGTTCGTATCTTGTAATCCTTCAAATAAGAGAATATTCATTACAAAAATTCCGGAAACACCCATCAACACATGAATCAGTAGATCTGCCTTGACAGTTGACCAAGATGGCCGTTCTTTAATCAAATAAATTGTAAACATACATACGCCTGCAATCAGGAAACGCCAGGCCGCGACTTGAATGGGAGACATAACCTGAATAGCAATCTGTCCAGCATTGAAGTTCGCCCCCCAAAATACGGCTGACAATGTTAGTAAAACGTATGTGATTCGTTTGTTTCTCATTGTCTCATACCGTCAGAAGGCCCTTGTACTCACCGCACCAGCGGTGAATTCCCTGCTTTATAATATCCTTTGATTGCGTTTCCGTATGTGATATGGCCCATGCCACATAGCCGTCTGGACGAATTAGCGCCGTGTGAACGTCCTTCCATTCGGAATAATTCTCTTTAATAGACGCGCGTATAATTTGAACATGTGGCAAATTCAATCCTCTAATCGCTTGCTCAAAACCTTCATCAGCAACAAAATTGAGAAGAACAAAGCCTCCGGCACGGAACAAATCATATGCTGAGCAAGTACCGCCGTCCAAGTGTAAATTCAATGCAGGAAAACGTACTCCATTTAGTGGATGCTCCGGTGCCTGATTGTCCGTCTCATACCGAATATTGAATGCGGAAATTTGGGCGGCTAATTGTGCATTGGCCTCTGGTACCTGTAACAGATCGGATAACATAGCGCGCAATTCTATCATCCGGGGAGAGAACTCTCCTCCCATAAGAAAGGTTTGAACAATTGTATTTTTTAAAAGCGCCGTGTTTATGGGGAAACGTTCATTATGATAGCTGTCTAAAAGCCATTTTGGAGCCCATCCTCGCAGTGCAGCAGCCAACTTCCAACCGAGGTTCACGGCTTCTTGGATGCCAACATTCATTCCTTGGCCACCAGCTGGAAAATGAATATGAGCTGCATCACCCACAAGGAATATACGGCCTTCACGGTATCGATCTGCCTGCAATGTCGCGTTGCCGTAACGAGACAGCCAACTCGGGCTACGCATGCCAAGATCGTTACCGATCATACGTTCTACACTTGAACGCAGTTCTTCGAAGGTAACCGGTTCTTCCTTTGGAACGCTTTTTCTCTCCGCATCAATGAGGACAATTCTGTACATTCCTTTTGCCATGGGTACGACCATGAGCTGACCATACTCATTGTAGCTGGAAAGTACACCAAATTCGGGCGGATTATCAAGCTCCACATCTCCAAGCATGCCCGTTAAAGTCTCGCTTGTCCCTGTAAATGGTATTCCGGCTTGCTTGCGGACCAAACTCCTGGCGCCGTCTGCTCCTACCAAATAATTAGCCGTAAGCTTAAATTCCCCTTGCGTTCCTGAAGCAACGATTGCAACTCCTTCTTCATCCTGCCCTACCGATATGACTTCCACTTCTCGACGGATATCTGCTCCTAGGCTAATAGCCCATTCTTCCAGCACCTTCTCCGTATCGTGTTGAGGGATGTAAAGAGTATAGTTTGATGAGGATTTTAAAACAGAGAAATCTAAGCGCGTATCCAGAGCTGCAAAGTGTCCTGTGGGCAGGGGCTTTCCATTAAGCTTGTCTTTTAAACCACGTAGATCAAGTTGCTCTAGAGTGCGAGGGTGAGCAGTCAAAGCTCTAGACTGTGATATCGTCGACTTTAACCGCTCGAGAACGCAGTTTTTTACTCCTGCTAAAGCAAGTTCTCCAGCAAGCGTCATACCAACCGGTCCACCACCTACGATAATAACTTCATAATTCATATGGTCCAACCCCTATCTCATTATTTATGCGATTTATCAGAGTGCAACAATTGCATCGACTTCTATCAGCCATTCCGGGAAGGCAAGCGACTGAACGCCAAGGAAGGTGCTTGCCGTCAACGGCCAGGTGTTCCTGAACACTTCGAAGCCTGCTTTGAATATGACATCCACCAGCCCCGGTTGATGATTCGCTACATGAATCTTCATCTGGGTGATGTTCTCCGGTCCCGCATTGATCGCCTCAAGTGCAAGCTTTAGATTCTCAAACACCTGGCGTGCCTGCAAGCCATAATCACCCGAACCGATCAGCTCCCCCTTCTTGTTGAGTGCAACCTGTCCGGAGATAAAGGCCAGTTTGGAAGGCGTTGTCACCACAATATGTGAAATTAGGCTTGTGACGGAGTCCGTCAGTGTAATTGGATTGATTCGTTCCATTCATCTAACCTCCTATTTAACGTTACTTCAAATAAGTGAAAGCATGCGAGCAATAGTCTCTATTCGGATGCAACCGAAAAATCGATCCTGTCCGGGATGGGAAGCAGCAAATTCTATTCTTTCAATTGGGTCATTTTTGTAGAAGTTGCTGTCTCATATAGATAATAAGCCGTCCGTTACAATCCGTTCGCACGCTGATCTAGCACATTTGACCGCATATCCCGAAGCACCCAGGTTAAAGAGTCATCCGGGATCAGATATCCACCTACCCCATCCGTAAACAAGATGTCGTAGATACGACGGCAAGCAGCATTTAGAGCTTCGTCGCTCGTATCCTCTTTGATTGGCGAAGGAAGGAGAATCACGATCGTATCCGGTTCCTGCGGGATGATTTCAATTCGAAAATCCCCCTCAGGCACCGTTCCCAAACCAAAATGCTCATCCAATCCAGCTTTAGGGTTAGAGATTAAACGCTGACGGGCAGCTTGGTCTCGTCGTAGCAAACGGTAATGACTTGTAAAAATATCATGTTGATCCATTAGAATTATTCCTCCTGTAGCTTTGCCTCATCGCCAAGAGCTGTACTTTCAGCTTTTGAGGCATGATCCAGACAAACAACTCGGCACTCTGCCACAGATCCATTTGATTGATAACGGATTCGGATTTATCAGCATCTCCAGAGTGAGGCGGAATTACGTAATAAAGGGTATCTCGTCGTTGTCGACGAACGTCAAGTTTGACGCCTTCGGGTACTTCCACTCCGATTTGTGCAAGAGCTCGATACGGGTCCGTTTCAATCAATGCAGAAAACGTCGAGTCCCGCCAAGCGAGCTCGGTAATTTTTCGTTCAAGACTGCTATTCATAGTCATTACCTAGTCCTCTCTAACTATAGTTCTTAACTATTCTGAATGGCTTCGTAACCGATAACCTTTGGCTTCGTATCGCCGATCACTTTAATGGATTCGTGTACAGTTTTGTCGAAAGTTAAGCTCAAAAATCCGGGAGTGGAGTAGTGCCCCGCATGATCGATTAGAAATTTTCCGGGAATGATTTGCTTCAAATCGATGTCGGCATACACGATTCCTTCCTCGTCATGCTTTAATGTATTGCTAATCACGTGACCATTCGGTGCAATTATTTTGGCGAATCCGTATCCTATTTTCATATAATTTTTTTGGTACTCGGTTTCGCCGAGCATATCTCTCATTTCACCCGTCCAAATCTGGGAAGCCAACAGGCAGAATGTTTGATTCGATATCGCGTAATACTTCGTTGCAATTTCACACACTTCGATGCTGAACAAATGGCCGTCATACGGCAAACCTGTTGGCCAGGAAGCAACGTGGACCTGTTCGTTCATGGAAGCCATTGCCGAAATATTGAGAGGAATGAGGTGCTCCCAGCATTGCAATCCTCCGAGATTGCCGTACTCCGTCTCGAATACTGGCATCATGCTTCCATCCCCGTCGCCCCAGATCACCTTTTCCGCATTCGTTGCCTTTAATTTCCGGTGTTTTCCAATCAAGTCTCCATTTGGATTAAACCATAATTGCGTCAGATATAAGGAACCACGGTCTTTTTCGGTAACAGAGACGCAGAAATATACTTTATTTCGTTTGGCAGCTTCGGATAATTTCTGAATGGATTTGCTCGGAATTTCTACTGAGTTTTCATACAGCCTAATGTAGTGTTTCATTCCATAGTCTGCATTACCAAGCCATATCCACCATGGATATCCCGGCACAAACGCTTCTGGAAAAGCGATGACCTTTGCGCCATTAGCAGCTGCCTCGTCCACTATTCTGCATGTTTTGTCGATCGTAGCGTCGAGATCCAAATAGACCGCAGCAGCTTGAACGGCAGCAGCTTTAAAGGTTTGACTCACATTGAACAACTCCTTTTAGTTTGATTAAATTTAAATTCATTCACTAATAGTGAACGTCATACACCATTAGTTGAACTCAGTATAAATTAACTTTGTTTTTCATGCAAGAAAAAGTTGAAAAAAAAAGAACATTGCTAGTCGATTTGACCGCAATGTTCTTTAACTTAAGTTAACAAATTTGTGATTTGATCCGCTTTCTCTATTAGCCTGATTACTTCTGCCGAGGATTGACTAAAGTCGATCTCACCAGCAAAGCCGATAAG
The DNA here is from genome assembly GCF_025567575.1 of Paenibacillus baimaensis. NCBI lineage: Bacteria > Bacillati > Bacillota > Bacilli > Caryophanales > Paenibacillaceae > Paenibacillus > Paenibacillus baimaensis. Next base: position 253,427 of record NZ_JAOQIO010000084.1, read on the forward strand.
GCAAAGAGCTGCTACCATGTTACCCGTGTAGTCAAAAATCGGACTTGCTACCGACATGCTGCCCGGTATCCCCGCAAAGGGGGTATTTCGGAAGGATACGCGTGCCCCACGAATTTTCTTCAATTCCTCGTCTACCATGTGGTTGTCAAGACCATATTTCCTGATTTCCTGTTGTAGTAACGGCTGGACTTGCGCGGGCGGAAGAAATGCAGCAAAGCACTTACCAAGGGCTGTCATCAGCAACGGCAAGCGATAACCAGCTTGAATTTCGACCTGGATCGGCTTGTCGCTTCTTTCATATTCGGCGATCATCGGCCCATCATCACTCCAGATTGCAAGGGCTACCGAGTGATTTAACTGTTTGCCGAATTCACGAATGTAAGGCTTTGCGATCTTGACGACATCGAATTGTTGGAGTGCAACCAAGCCTAGTTCGATCAATGTCGCTCCCAATGCATATGTAGAGTCTTTTTTATTCTGAATGAGAGCGCCGACTCTCGTAAAGCTGACGAGATATTTGTGAAGTTTATTTTTTGGCATACCCATTCTTTTCGAGAGTTCCGATACGGACATGGGAGCTTTTGCCTCTTTAAAACAGTTCAAAATTGAAAAAGCCGTCTCTAGAGATTGAATTCCCTGAGAAGAGGAGGTTAAACGAACTTGAGCTTCCATCTCTTCCATGTATTCACCCTACCTAAGTTTAGTTTAGTGATCTCACCCATTCATTGGATGCTGTCTAAATATTAATGGATTTGAAACGTCTTCGCAAGGAAAGTGACAAGAAACATTTTAAAGACTAAATATCTCCTTTGCTCCGATGCTCGTCCATTTTATTGATTTTGTAAGTTTAGTTAACATCGTTGTTGAAATTAGTTGCAAATTTAAAAATCCACTTTATAATGATGTTAGAAACATTCACATTTAGTGAATATATTCACTATTAGTGAACGATATTGTGATGGAGGGAGAACCTACTATGGTAATCGATGTTGCAGGATCAGAGAAGAATCCAACTATTGTACTTATTCACGGTTCTTGGTTAGGGGGATGGAGTTGGAGAGACGTCTCTAAGCAATTGACTGTTCAGGGGTATCATGTTCTGGCTCCAACTTTAACCGGACTAGGCGAGCGTAAACATCTTTTGACTGGAAATATTAATTTATCTGTGCATATCGAAGATATTGTAAACCTTGTCTTATTTAAAAACATTACGAACGTTGTGCTGGTTGGTCACAGTTATGGAGCTGTGGTTGCTGCTGGAGCCGCAGATCGATTGTTTGGACGAGTAGATTGTGAACTTGTTATTGTCGACGGGTTTATCACTAAGTCCGGCGAGTCTATCATGGATCGTTATCCGGATGTACATTTACTAATGCAGCGTTTTTTGTCATCGGATCCAACCTTGGTTGAACCACCACCTGTCGAGAGTTTTGGTTTAACTGATACCCAAATAGCTGGAGCTATTTCCCGCTTTCTTACCAAGATGCCTTTGGCCACTCATACGGAGCAGATTCACTACTCCATGGAACGCCAAGCTCAAATTTCCCGTTCTTATATTTATTGCACTGAGTTTCCCCTTTTCCATCAAACTGCTTCTTTGGCTGCTGAACAGGGGTGGCGCTGTTTTAATATAAGTGCTGGTCATATGGCCCCTATCACTCATCCAAAACAAATTTCCGACTTAATTATTGCGACAATGTCAAGCTGAGTTATACCTCGCTCGGACCACGAGCTTGTTCCAAACAAGTTACCAGATTGACCAGAGCTAGTCCTAGAGCAAATGTGACAAGTAAACCTTAAAATACAAGCCGCTACTTAGTTGCTCTTATGAGCAATTATCATTTTGGAAAGAGCGGCTTCCAGGAACTCCGAATACCGTACTCAAAACGTTCATCAAAACGGTCGTTGGTTATGACGGAAACGACAATGCAGCAAGTTCCGGCTTTGGCCCTTCGGGCCATGTACCCATTAGCTTCCAGCCTTTTCTAGAATGACCTATTGGATTGAGCGCGGCGCTTTGCAATCAGCTTTTGCCTTTGTCCTCGCAAGTAATGGCGATGTGAACACGATCATATGAATGGGGCACTCACCAGCGCAATCTTTTTTCTCAGAGCCTTTCAGAAGCATACAAAAAAGGCGTACAGACTCCAGTGGTCTGTACGCCAAACGCCCGTTGGACGCGGTCTTTCGGTTCTTACTCTTCCCCAGTAGCCACCGGATTGTCCATGTAGCTGATCCAGTCACTCCAACTCCCGGCATAAAGCTTCACATTCTTGAAGCCAGCCTCGCTAAGCCCCAGAATATTCGGCGTAGCGGTTACACCGGAACCGCAATACACGATGATTTCCTTGTCACGCGGAAGGCTGGCATAGTTCTCGGTTATTGCAGACTCGTCCTTGAATCGGCCTTGCTCGTCCAGGACATCCTTCCAGAACTTGTTGATCGCGCCCGGAATATGACCCGCGGCTTTATCGATAGGCTCCACTTCTCCCAGGTAGCGGGGAGCTTCGCGGGAATCGAGCAGCAAGGTTCCCGGCTGTCCAAGCTTGGCTTGAACCTCTGTCACATCGGCAATAATATCGGTCCGAATATGGGCAGTGAACACGGTTGGAACCGCTTCTTTCAGCAAGGAGCTAACCGGCTGTCCTGCTTTTTTCCAGACAGAAAAGCCTTCGTCCAGCACATAAACCTTCTCATGACCCAGATAATGCAGCAGCCACCATAAACGGGAAGCCATCGCTCCGCCTTGGTCATCATAAACGACGACAGTGGAGTTGACGTTTATCCCTGCCAGCCCAAGCTTCGTGGCCAGCGTATCGATATCTGGCACAGGGTGCCGTCCTCCATGCTCCCCAACAGGAGCAGACAGATCCTGCTCCAAATCAAAATATACAGCATTCGGAATATGGGCTTCCTCATACGCCTGACGTCCCGCATCCGGTTGACCCAGCTGGAACCGGCAATCGGCGACGACGAGGTTGGTGTCCTCCAGATGACTTAGCAACCATGCTATAGATACAATATGCTTCAAGCTGTTCACTTCCTCCCGGTTGTTTGGCTGACCTCGGCTGTGCTCTGTCTGTGCTTCTCGTAACGGTTAACAGGCACTGCCAGGCCAAGATGGCCTCTAAGCGTAGTGTGCTCGTACTCCGTGCGGAACAGGCCACGCTCCTGCAGAATCGGAACGACATGATCGACAAAGTCGTTGATCCCTTCTGGCAGCACATGTCCGAGTAAAATAAATCCGTCCACAGCCTCGGCGCGGAAGAAGCGTTCCAGCTCGTCGGCAATCTGTACAGGGGTTCCGACCAGTGGACCTCTGGGTGTTGCATTGCCTATCGCCACCTGACGAAGCGTAAGATTGCCTTCCTTGGCTATTCTTTTAATACGATCGGTTACACTCTTATAGTTCTCACTGCCGGTATCCCCCAGCTCAGGAAAGGGTTCATCCAGCGGATACTGGGTAAAATCGTGATGGTTAAACCAGCGACCCATATAACGCAAGGCCGTCTCAATGCTGATCAATCCGGCAATACGCTCATACTTGGCCTGTGCCTCCTCTTCAGTTGCACCCACGACCGGTGCGATACCGGGCAATATGAGCAGCTCATCAGGAGTCCTGCCATATTTGGCGAGGCGGCCCTTGACATCATCATAGAAGTGCTTGGATTCGGCAACCGTTGTAACGCCTCCGATTCCTGTGAATACGGCGTCCGCTCCTTTGGCGGCAAGCTCTTTACCCGCCTCCGAGGAGCCCGCCTGAAAAATGACCGGATAACCTTGGGGAGATCTGCCAATATTGACAGGCCCCTGAACCGAAAAGTGTTTGCCTTTATGATCAAGCCGGTGCATCTTCTCAGGATCGAAGAAAACGCCGCTTTCCTTGTCGCGGCTGAAAGCATCGTCTTCCCAGGAATCCCATAATCCCTTGACCACGCTCAAATGCTCGTCTGCCAGCTCATAGCGGTCTGCATGCGATGGATGCTGATTGCGGCTGTAGTTAAGTGCAGCCCCGTCGAGGGCTGAGGTAACGAGATTCCAGCCGGCGCGGCCGCCGCTCAACAGATCAAGCGAGGCGAATTGGCGTGCGACTGTGAATGGTTCGCTGTAGGTAGCGGAAACCGTACCGACAAGACCGATATGTGAGCTGTGTGCGGAAAGCACGGAGATTGCGGTTACAGGCTCAAACCGGTTCAAATATTGGGGCATCGTGACTTCATTGATAAACAAGCCATCGGCGATAAAGGCAAAATCGAGCTTACCGGCTTCCGACTTCTGAACCATCTGCTTGTAATGCTCCAGATTGATAGCCCCATCAGCTGGTGTTCCCGGGTATAACCAGGATGCCATTTGCTCTCCTGTTGCGAGGAGCGCTGCGCCGAGCTTCATTTGTTTGTTGGACATATCGTCTCACCCGCCTTATGAATTATTTTCATCCTCCCGTATGAAAGCACTGTACGCATTGACCCGATGAGCCAGCGCTGAGCCTGCTTTCAGTGCAGTAGCAACCAGAATGGTTTCGGCAATTTCTTCAATTGCTGCGCCTTCCTGCTGCGCCAGCACGGTAAAATCCTCAATGCTGTAAGCACAGCCTGTTATATGAGCAATTGCAACTGCGATCAGCGCCTTTTCTAGGCTGCTGACGACTTGCCCTGCCAGGACATTCCGGCGAAATTCCAGCACAGATGTGTACAGCTGCTCGTTAATAGGTTCAAACTGCTCAATGCCAGTAAGGTTGGATCTGCTGTACAGCTCGTCGTCGCGGTCATCCCGAAGCGCATTCAGCGCATTAACGCCATGGTAAAAAGCGGAATAACCTTTAACGAGAGCGCTGACCGCAATCGCTTCGAAAATTTCCTCTTTTGTCAGTTGAAGCTTGTGTCCGGTTGTCACGTGAATATCGATGCAATAAGGGCAGCCCGTTGCATGCGCCACGGCAATCGCGATCAGCTCCTTGAACTTGCCTGACAGTGCGCCGTCCTGCAGGGCAAGCTTATTGAATTCGGAGAAAGCCTTAAACGTTTCCGGTGCAAACGGAACGAATTTCGCTGCATATTTGGCATAATTAGACCTAAGGTATAGGCTTTCGTTGGATATCGACATGATAATCTCCCTTAATATAAATTTATATCCGAGTAAAATAGTGTGTTTAGTAATACATTAGTGCTATAATAGCATCGTTAGATGATTTTGTATAATTGAAATACGGAATGCGTTCATTTCCTTTTTTCGAATTAACCTCAGAAAGGACACCCCATCATGGACATTCGAAACATCGCTACCTTCCAGATTATTGTCAAAACAGGCAGCTTTCAAAAAGCGGCAGAAGAGCTGAAATATGCACAATCCACGGTCACCAAGCAAATACAAAACCTCGAGAGCGATCTTGGTGTGAAGCTGCTGGAAAGGGGAAAGAAAATTCGCCTGACGCATGCCGGAGAAATATTTATCGAAAAAGCCGACCAGCTTATACGCAACTATCATGACCTTCAGCAAACGATGACCGATTTGAACGATGGCGAGAAGGGCACGGTCAGTATCGGAATTATGGAGCCAACTGCGAGCTACCGGATTCCGGGTCTGCTCAAGAAATTTACGAGCATATATCCGCATGTTGAGGTTAACATCAAAATTCATAACAGCCATATGTTCAACCAGATGGTCAGCGACGGAACCGTCGATTTTGCCGTATGCGCAACACCGGAAAGCGGTCTTGGGACAACCTTTGAGCCTCTATTTAACGAAGAGATAGTACTGCTGCTGCCGCAGTCGCATCCCCTAGTGAAGAAAAAACACATCACACTGGGAGACCTGAAGAACGAGCAGGTTTTATTGACGAATTCTACCTGCCCTTTTCGACGTAAGCTGGAAATATCGCTGCACGAGAATGGGGGAACGCCCTATCGGAAAATCGAAATCGGTAATATGGCTTCCTTAAAATATTATGTTCAGGTGCAGTATGGCGTTGCGGCCGTACCGAAGATCACCGTGACTCCGCCTCTGGAGGGAACGGTTGTGAGAAAGCTGGAAAATCTGGACGCGGGACTCATAACCGGGCTGTTGATTAAGAAGGACACGAAGCTGCTCAGCGCGGCTGCCCGTAAGCTTGCATCCTTTATCCGACAGGAGCTTAAGCTGCTCGACCGTGCTGAGGCTTAAGCCTTGCGTTTTTTCCACATCATTTGAATGCATGTATACAGCAATAAACAAAAGGCGATAGAGAGCAGCCCTCCGGAGAGCGGTCGTGTGATGAAGATCGCAAAATCGCCATTGGACATCAGCATGGACTGCCGGAAGGAGCTTTCCAATATTTTGCCGAGCACGAAGGCAAGCACCATGGGAGCCGGATCAAAGCCTGCTTTTCTCATGATGTAGCCCAGCACTCCAAAAAACAGCACAACCCACATATTAAAGCTGTCGTTGCTCAAGCTGTATACGCCGATCATCGTCAGTACGACCGCAAATGCCATCAGTATGCTGCTTCGTACCCGCAATAGCTGAATGAACAGTCCGACAAACGGAAGGTTCAGAATTAACAGCATCGCATTGCCGATATACATTGAGGATACGACTCCCCAGAACAAATCCGAATGCTGGGCTATCAGCTGAGGACCTGGTGTAATGCCGTTGAGCAGCAGTGTTCCGAAGATCAGTGCCATTACGGCATCCGATGGAATACCAAGCGTCAACAGCGGAATAAAAGCGGCCCCCGCTGCGGCGTTATTGGCCGACTCAGGTCCTGCAACCCCTTCAATCGCCCCTTTACCGAATCTCTCCGGTGTTTTGGATAGCCGCTTCTCAGCACCATAGGACGCCACAGTTGCAATAATCGAGCCGCCTCCGGGCAGCAGCCCAATCATGAAGCCGATCACTGTTCCGCGTACGATAGCCCATTTGGCCTGCGAAAAATCTTTTAGCGTCGGCCAAACTCTGCCTACCTTAGTCGTAATCACCGTACCCTTGGAGAGCTTTTCAAGATTATGGAGAATTTCACCGACGCCGAATACACCCATCGCCATAGCGGCAAAATCGATTCCGCCCAATAAATTGTTTGTGCCAAAATTTAGCCGGATCGATCCGGTTATCGGGTCCTGACCTATCGTTGCGATCAATAAGCCGAGTGCCGCGCAGATGACGCTTTTCACAAACGATTTGGTCCCCAAATAGGCGACCAATAGGATACCGAGCGAGGTTAGCACCGTATACTCGGGGGCTCCGAAGCGTACTGCAAAGTTTGCGAGACCTGGTGCAAGAAAGCTTAATCCAATGACGGCAAACGTGCCCGCGATAAATGAACCAATGGCTGCAATGCCAAGCGCAATTCCAGCTCTACCCTGTTTGGTCATCTGGTAGCCATCGAAGGTCGTGACTACCGATGCCGCCTCACCCGGGAGATCGAGCAGTGTGGAAGTAATCGAGCCACCATACATTGCGCCGTAATAAATACCAGCCATCATAATGATCGAGCTTTCCGGCGGCAGTGTAAAAGCAAAGGGCAGCAGCAGCGAAATGGTGGCCGTAGGGCCGAGCCCAGGCAGTACTCCGATGATATTGCCAAGCAGCACGCCAATGAGGCAGTAAATTAAATTGTGTCCCGACAAAGCAAGTTGAAAGCCGGACATCATTGCGTCTATAGTACCCATGTTGACCCCCTACTTAAATAACAGGAACAGTTGATCCTCGGGAAAAGGAATATGCAGTCCCCAAGCAAATATCATATAAATTGCAGCGGTTAATCCCAGTGACACCAGGATGGAAGTGATCCACCGTTCCATACCGAGGAATCGTGTCCAGAACAGAAACACGGCAATTGAGGGTAGTGAAAGCCCGATCTGTTCAAACAGCACAATGAACAGTGCCAGACTCAGCACTCCATACAGGGAATAACGCGAATCCGTGGTGAAGGATTCATCATCCTTGCGGTCCCCATTCCTGTCCGTAAAAAACAGCATGACCGATACGACCATAATGAGCACACTCAAACAAGTTGGCCACAGGCCTGGGCCCGGATTGTTCCACGTTCCAAATGACATTCGGCTGGAATAAATGAAAAAAAAGAGTCCCAGAATGAATGGAACCACTTTAATGGCAGCGGAGTAGTAACGTTGAACTTTCAACAAAAGCACCCTTTCTGAAAGGCAATCGGGGAGAGGGCATGAAGCTTGACATACTTCTTGTCCTCCCCCATTGCTCTTGTTTTCTTTCCTGTCTTTTCGTAGTAGGCTTACTGTTTTTTCAGAGTTTGTCCGTAGAACGCATTCGTATCGTCATAGGCCTTGCGGAAATCTACTGCTGAGGAGAAAATCGGTTCGATAAAAATGTTATCAAAGCTTTTTTTGACGTCAGCATCTTGTGTAGCCTGCTTCAATGCGTTTTCCAGCTTGGAAACGACAGCAGCTGGTGTTCCCTTAGGAACGATCAAGCCTCCCGGAGGCGGTGCGAACGTAAGACCTTTCAAATTCTGCTCGTCGGAAGTTTGCACATCAGGCAATATCGCCGAGCGCTTTTTGGTTACAATGGCGAGCGCCTTGAATTTCTTGTCTTTGATATAAGACAGAACCTCTGAATCTACATTTACAATGGCTTCCAGATTATTGCCGAGCAAGGCGTTAACAGCATCAACGCCCCCGTTAAAAGGTATTAATTGGAACTTCAATCCCTGGGTATTGGCGAATTGCTGGAGACCAATGAATGATGGGGAGGAGGGTCCGGTGGTGCCGATTCTGACCTTATTCGGATTAGCCTTGATATCGTCAACGAGATCCTGAAGCTTGGCATATTTGCTATCTGCGGATACAGCCAATGCATAAGGGTTGTCCATATAACCGCCAACAGCATCGAAATCTTTGGTTGTATAGCCGACTTCCGTAGTCAGAGGCGTAATGATTCCTGGTCCGACAGAGGTGAAGCCAACGGTGTATCCGTCTGGTTTGGCTTTGATAACTTCATTCATCGAGAGCGCGCCAGCCCCGCCCGGCTTGTCAATCACTTCAACCTTTTGGCCAAGCACCTTCTCAAGCTTCGGAGCAAGCGCGCGAACGGATAAGTCTGTAGCTCCACCTGCGGAGAAGGGGACCAGAATCTGAATCGGTTTTGTCGGATAATCGCTTCCTGCGGCAGGCTGGGCACCAGCGCTCGTTGCAGGGGGTGGACTGCTTGGCGATGGACTTGTGGTGGACACGGGGCTAGTACCGCAGGCACTCAATACCGTCATCAATACAATGGATAAACTTACGGATACAAGATTAAATTTTCTTTTCAATTTCTTTTCCTCCCTTTTTCCGGACATTATCATTTATTAATCGAATGCAACGAGGCTGAGTAGTCCTACTGCATTCTGAAAATAAATTCACTGTATATTACTCGGATTACTCAGATTATATTGGCCGTGAACGAATAAGTAAAGATGAAAAAATGAATACATACTATCGAAAAAATCGAATTCTTAAAAATATGAGAGGTTTATTAGAAAATATGAACACCTTGGAGGTCCCACGTCCTGTACGCTAATACCTAAGATAAGGAGAGGAGCAATAACAAATGGCGAACAGCAAACGGTTTCACGGGATTTTCACAGCGTTGGTTACCCCTATGCACGAGGACGGAGGTATCGACCACCCATCATTGGTACGATTGGTGCAGCATCAAATCGAGCACGGCATTCATGGGTTTTATGTTGGAGGCAGCACGGGAGAAGGTTTCCTGTTGACGCGGGAAGAGCGCAAGCAGGTATTGGAAACGGTCATTCAGGCGACTGGCGGCAAGGCGCGTGTTGTTGCACACATCGGCAGTATGAGTACGATGGAGTCTGTTGAGCTTGCCCAACATGCGGAAGCAGCGGGAGCAGAAGCGGTCTCTGCGGTTGTGCCTTTTTACTATAAAGTAGGAGCCAGAGAAATTCAGAAGCATTATGAAACGATTATGGCTGCCACCAAGCTGCCAATGATTATTTATCATTTCCCCGGTGCCACAGGCGTCCAGCTTTCACTTGGATTTTATGAAGAGATGGCGAAGCATCCACAATGTATCGGAGTGAAGTTCACCTCGCTGAACCTGTTCGAAATGGAACAGATTCGTTCCAGGTGTGGGGACGATTTCCTGATCTGGAACGGTCATGACGAGGTTTTCGCAGGGGGTGCCTTAATCGCAGCGGATGGTGCTGTGGGCAGTACGATGAACATGATGCCTAGTCTGTATACGGACATGTATACGTCCATACAGGGTGGAAATTGGGATGAAGTGCGCGCCCTGCAAAGTAAAGCTAACGCTATTATTTCGCATCTGGTGAATTTTGACGTGATACCTTACGAAAAATATGTATTATACAAGCAGGGGATTATCAGCACACCTACAGCCAGACAGCCATTAAGACAATTTACATCGGAGGAAAACGAGCAAATCCATCGCTTTTTGCAGAGCAATGAAATATTGAGCCGTCACAGTAAAGTGAACAACCCTTCCTGATGAACTTAAGTCCAAGTCCGAATCACCGCAATCGATAAGAAATCCTCCTTCTTCAGTTATGCTATAATGGCAATGAACATACCCAATAACTGGTTGGAAGGATGATGGAGGATGGCAACACTTATACCTTTCCTATTTTCGGAGGATTCCAGAGCGCAAGCGGAGTTCTATGTTGGAGCGCTTGGTGGGGAGATCCAGTCCGTTATGACGCATGGTCAGGCACCAGAGCCGAATGATGCGATCAAAGACAAAGTCATGCACTTGTGTCTGCTTGCCGGAGGAATCAACTTTTTCATGGCTGATTCCATCGGTCCGCTTACGCAGGGGAACGGCATCAGCCTGAATTTGAACTTCGAACCTGGAGTCGAAGGCCGGGAAGCGTTCGATAACCTCGCGGCAGGCGGCACAGTGATACATCCGCTCGAGCCGGTATTCTGGGGTGGCATGTACGGGCAAGTAGAAGATAAATATGGTGTTAATTGGATGATCAGCTGCTAAGCTGAAGAAGGCTAATCCTGACCGGAGCGAGGCTTCCGATAAAGTATACATTCCAATAATAGGGCTGATGCAGCCCTATTTTTTTGTTTTCAGCAAAAAGTGCAATAACTGTAAAATTGTACGATTACAAATCAATGAAGATCCTTTTACACTAGAAAAGAATCAAACTAAAGGATTTACTTCAGAGGGGGAGAAGAAGGCCGTAGTCTTTTATCATATCAACCAAGGAGGCTTTACAATGAGAGGTTTTGGAAAGCAAGGACAGCGGTTAATCGCTAAACAACGGTCTCCAGCAGCTTCCATTTCGGTATTGCGGCAATTCGTTTGTGTGTGATACAATGATTTCAACTTGGTCAAATGCTATATTTTGGACATTTGCTCAAAATATGAATCGTGTTGGGAAGTGGTTATACACCCATACATCGCAATTGAACTTTAAGATTCATTTCATTCGTCAAAAAACTGGGAAGTAACAAGCTCTCCGGGGTTACATGTTTCAAGAGGAGTGTGATCATGAGAGCCGTACATTTTGGTGCAGGCAATATTGGCAGAGGCTTTATCGGACTGCTGCTTTCCCGTTCAGGTTATACGATCTGTTTTGTTGACGTGAATGATAAGGTAGTATCACTGCTTCGTCAAAGAGGGAGCTATACGGTTTCATTGGCAACCGAGTCTCACGAGAGCGTGGAGGTCAACGGAGTATCTGCGATTAACGGTAATGAGGTTGCACAGGTTATCCAGCAAATCGCCAGCGCCGATCTGATAACTACAGCGGTAGGGGTGAATTTGCTTGGATCGATTGCCGATGTCATTGCGCGAGGCATAGAACACAGGATTAAGAACAGCTTGTCCGGTCCACTACAGGTCATAGCCTGTGAGAATGCAATCCATGCAAGCTCTTTATTGAAGAAGCAGGTGTACGAACGGTTAAGCCGTGAAGCATGCAGCAAGGCGGATGAAGCTGTATTTTTTACTAATACGGCTGTGGATCGGATCGTGCCCATTCAAAGCCATGATGATCCGTTGGAGGTAACCGTCGAACCCTTTTATGAGTGGCTGATCGATCGTAGAGGCATGCCGCCGGGAGCTGCCCAGATACAGGGGGCGGGTTATGTTGATCAGTTGGAGAGCTACATCGAGCGCAAGCTTTTTACCGTCAATACCGGACATTGCTGTGCCGCTTATTTGGGCTATCTGAACGGTTATGCAACGATCCATGAAACGATGGCTGATCCGGCTATCTCTATTCAGGTCAGGCAGGTACTGGAGGAAACGGGCTCCTTGCTTGTTAAGAAGCATGGTCTGAATCTGCAAGAGCATACACAATATATCCAAAAAATTATGAGCCGTTTTCGCAATGCTTATTTATCTGATGGGGTTGTCCGTGTGGGTCGCTCACCGATCCGTAAGCTTTCCCCGAATGACCGATTGGTTCGCCCCGCGCTTCAAGCTTTTCAATTGGGGATAGAGCCTTATCATTTATCAAGGGTAATAGCGACGGCACTGCTGTTTGATTACAGTTCGGACGAGGAAGCTGTACAAATCCAAGCGAAAATCAAGGCTGTAGGGATTCATCAAGCTGCTGCCCATTTTACCGGAATACCGATTGGACATCCTGTTCACGACCTGATTATACATCACTATGAAACATTGACACAGCCGATATAAAATGCGAAATCATATACCTTCTATGTGGTTAACACAATGTTGTAATCGTTGTGCTGACATGATAAAATGATCGTATATTTGAGCATTTGTGCAATCATGGACGTATGATTAGGAGATCATGGATATTCGAAAGGCATTCTGGGAATGGGAGGCGGTGCAATCGGACAGCAATTATCCTATAGTTGGATATTTTGTTGAAGGATTGCGCCTATTTGAATCATATGAGCGGAAATAGTAAAAATGAGCATTTGTCTAAAGAGAGCTTTCTGGAGAGGGTAGCACGGATGTACTACGTCCTTGGCATGAGCCAGCAGGAAATCTCTGTGCAGCTTAATATCGGAAGATCTTCGGTTTCCAGATTTTTAAATGAGGCGAGAGAAAGAGGAATCGTACAAATCCAGATTCGTTCCGACCTGGACAGCTGTCGGCATGAGCCCTTGGAACGCAAACTTACCAAGCTGTATGGCTTGAAGGACTGTGTAGTGTTTCGGGGTGATCAAAGCGCGAACCCTTTTGAGGCAATGGCGACTCAGTATCTGGATTCGGTGCTGCCCTCACACGGGGCCATTGGGCTGGGGTGGGGGAAGACGCTGAACGCAATCGGCACCCAGCTGCATCTGTGCGATTCGCGTCCGGGACTGAAGGTTTATCAGCTGATAGGCGGTTTTGGTGCCAAAGAAGATCAGATTCCTGCCTCCTCGATCATTCAGATGTGGGCTCAAGCGCTTCGGGGCAAAGCTCATTTGTTTCCAGCACCTGCGATTGCCGGTAGTGCTGAAAGCAAGGAAAGCTTTATGCAGGATCCGAGCATACAGGAGATCATGTTGGAAATCCGCAAAATGGAAACGATTGTGTTCAGTATAGGCCACGCTGGTGAGGATTCCACCTTATTGGCGTTAAATCTGGTATCCGGTTTAACCTATGAGGAGTTAAGTGGAGCCTCTGTAGGAGAGATTCTGTTTCATTGCTATGACAAGCAGGGCAAGTTCTCCCTTCCACGCATCAGCGAAAGGGTCGTAGGCACGTCGACGGAAGATTTGATGAATATCGAGCTGCGTATTTGTGTGGCTCAAGGCGCGCACAAGGTGCAAGCTATAAGTGGTGCTTTGCAAGGAAAGCTGCTGAATGTGCTGATTACAACGGAAGAAACGGCATTGCAGGTACTTGAGCTCAAATAAATCCAATAAATTGATGTTTAAGGAGATATTATTGTGAAAATTAAAGGTGTTGCTCACCGGGGTTATCCGGTCAAGTATCCGGAAAATACACTATCCTCCTTTCAAGCTGCAGTTGATTTGTCTTTTACGCATCTGGAGCTTGACGTTCATTTAAGTAAAGACGGTATTCCAGTCCTTATGCATGATTATTCGATTGAGCGGATGACGGATGGTAAAGGCTTCATCCGTGATTACACTCTGGATGAACTCAAATATTTCCGCGTTAAGGAAGTAGAAACAATCCCGACCCTGGAAGAAGCATTGAACCTGCTTAAGGGTCAAATATCGATATTGGTAGAAGTGAAGCAATGTGGCGAATTTTATTCCGGAGTGGAAGAAAAGACACTGGAGGTTATACGCAAAACGGACACATTGGACCAGTGCAGAATCATTGGTTTCGACCATTTTTCAATTGCCAAGACAAGACAGCTGGATAAAGATATTAGATTGGGCATTATCGCTAGTGGCAGTATGCCTTACGTGTTTCCGTTTATGGAAGAAATCGATTGTGACTTTTTGGGTGTGCAGCTTCGCTTCATGACACCGCAATATGCAGCCATGATGCAGGAGCGGGGCATCATTTCCGGACCTTGGCCTGTAGATACGTTAGCGGATATGGAGCTTATCGCCGCCAAATATCCAACGGATCTGATCACGACGAATGAGCTGGAGCGTTGGGCTGAATTTTATCGCAACCATCCCGAGCTGCATGTAGGTGTATAGCACTTTCTTCAACTTTATGTTCATATATATGTTCATATAATAGAAAAAACGGAACAACAAGCTTTTGCTTGCGGTTCCGTTTTTATGTGTAAGTCAGGTATGAATCAGGTTCCTGTTACAAGAGCATCTTTGTAAAAGATGTTGGCGTGCTTTTTTGTATCCGTCGACGATCGATACGAACCAAATCCGAAGCATAACCGAACGGTTGTGCCGACAACCTGGATGGACATGCCCTCCGGTTCTCTGAATAGCAAGGAGCTTCCTGCATTCGTCAATTGTCGATCCACCTGTAAACCTGTATTTAAGTTCACTGTCGTAATATAGGTGTTGCCGGTAGGGTTCGTGGCTGTATCGTAGGCAGTTCCATCCAGTAAATAAAGATAGCTTCCATAAGAGACAAACCCCTGAAAAGTGCCTAATCCTGTCGGTTGATCCACGGTTGCGAGCGGTGTAAAGGTACCTCCTTTAAGCTGGGCCAGATTAAACGTACTATAATGGAAAGCACGGCTTCCCACAACACCTGTTCGGTAGCGCATCGTCAGCAGACCGTTCGTCATATCGATATTGACAGTTGTCCGGTCTGCTCCCACTATCGGGGCGTACTTGGTAATAGATGAGTCCGTATTGACCAGAACCTGATTATTCACAAAAGGGAATCTGGCTAATTGAGTGCCATAACCATTTCCATCTGATCCATCGTTAACAGCATCCACCTCCGTCCACAAATAGGCGGTTGTACCGACAGGCTCCACACCAATGGAAACCCCGTGTCCAAAACCTATCAAATACATTTTTCCGAGTATGGTACCGGTTGAGCTGAGCTTCGTAACGGTTAAATCTCCTTTGAGCGCTCTCTCCGCACTGCTGTAGGTCCGGGTTTCCGTCCCTAATTGTTGACCTGCATTTGTAACCTGTACCATGTAAATATGGTCATTCGTATTATCTATTGCAAAGCCTTGCTGCAGCGTAGGGTCTGCCAGCGCTTTACCTGTAAGCAGGGGCTCCGCTGGATCGGATAAATCGAACATTTTCGATACGAAAGCATCCTTGTAAAAAATATTCGCATTCTTGCCGGTATCCGTCGATGACTTATAGGATGCAAAACCGAAGGATAATCGGACAGCTGAACCTACAGTCTGAATCGACATGCCATGCGGCTCTCTGAATAGAAGTGAGCTGCCTGCATTCGTCAATGACCGATCCACCTGAGCGCCTGAATTAAAATCCACCGTCGTTATATACGTGTTACCGGTAGGATTGGTGGACGAATTGTAGGCATTCCCATCCAGTACATATAGATTGCTGCCGTAAGATACAAAGCCTTTAAAGGAACCTAAAGTCGACGGTTGATCTACTGTAGCGAGCGGTGTAAAGGTACCCGTCTTGAATTTGGCCAGGTCATAAACGCTGTAATGGAACGAGCGGCTTCCGACAACGCCTGTGCGGTAACGCACGGTCAACAGGCCGTTAGCCATATCGACATTGACTGTCGTCCGATCAGCACCCGCCACTGGCGAGTATTTAGTAATCGATGAATCGGTATGGACCAATACCTGATTATTCACAAATGCGAATCTGGCTAACTGAGTGCCATAGCTATTTGCATCGGTTGAATCATCCTGGAAAGCATCGACATCGGTCCACAAATAGGTAGTCGTACCAACTGGCTCCGCCCCGATCGAAAGCCCGTGTCCAAACCCCATCAAATACATTTTCCCCAATACGGTTCCAGTCGTACTGAGCTTCGTAACCGTTAAATCCCCATTAAGGGCTCTCTCTGCAGCCGTGTAGGTTCGGGTTTCCGTTCCTAATTGTTGTCCTCCAGCTGTAACCTGCACCACGTAAATACAATTATTCGTATTATCGAACGCAAAGGATTGCTGTACCGTGTTGTCCGTCAGTGCCTTGCTTGTAAACAAGGGTTCTGCGGCGTCTGATAAATCGAACTTATCTGGAACTGAAGCTTGTGCAATACCTTCTCCGATTGGTAATAGAGGAAACGACAACATCATTACTGCAAGAAAAATCGTAAGCACCTGCGATAGCCTTTTACCAATAAAACGCTGCTTCTTTGACATTTCATTTACCTTCGATCGTTTTGTTCGTACACATGAAATATCCATTTTGGCCTCCTAACAAATTTGGTTTTCAATTCCTAACTTGTAAGCATTTTCATTCTACTTCAAACCACAAAAGATGTCCAATCAATTGTTTGCATGTGGACATATGTCCAAATTTACTAAACATTAATTTATTTCAATTGCTGCGGCATTGCCCTTCATTCAAAGATGAAGTAAAATGATTAACAATGGAGTCTGTAAAACGGACATGAAAACTAACAAAGTAAAGATTATTTGATGAGATATGACAATAATAAGCATAGGGTAAGGTGGTAAATGTGGAAAACAATACATCCAGGAGAGTGGAGACCTTAGCGGGTAATGATCGAAAAAAAGAAATTGTGAATCTGCTGGAAGAATTGGGTGTAGTCCGCGTATCTGATATGAGCAAAAGATTCGGAGTTACGGAGGAAACGATACGCCGGGATCTGGAACGGCTTGAGAATGAAGGATCACTGCTTCGAACACATGGCGGCGCTGTGCTTAACCGTAAAGAAGGCCCGGAGCTCCCTGTACTGCAGCGGGAATTGGTGCAAGCGGAAGAAAAAAGATCCATAGGCGAGTACGCGGCATCCTTGGTTAAGGACGGGGAAGTGATAGCCCTTGATGCCAGTACGACCTGCCTGCAAATGGCCAAATACTTTCCAAACAAAGAGATTACTGTCATCACCTACTCGATTCCCATAGCTTACGAGCTGATCAAAAAAACAAATATCCAAATATTTTTGATTGGTGGTTATCTGGATAGGCATTCGTTAGGCAATACCGGTACTCCAGCCGAAAAAATGCTGGAAGGATACCATGTGGACAAGTTCTTTTTCTCTTGTCAGGGCTTTGATTTGCAAAGAGGGATCAGCGAGCCCTATGAAGCACATGTACAATTAAAAAAAAGCATCGCCTCCATTTCGGACCAGCTGATTTTATTAGCGGACAGCAGTAAGTTTCAAAGAAAATCCTTAGTCCGATTAATAGGACTGGAGGAAGTAAGCATGCTTGTAACCGACAATCATATGCCAGTAGAAGCCTTGCAAGAAATGGATTCAAGTGACATCAATGTCGTAGTAGTCAGCTGAACATCGCCTCCTTCCTATAATTCTGTATAAAAAAGAAACCAATCTGTGATTGGTTTCTTTTTTGGTAAAATATATGTTGAAAACAAATAATATATAGTATATAATCTTCCTATTGAGTTGATTTCGAAGAATAATTTGTTGGAATGAATAGTTATGTGCTTTGAAACAGACAAAATGGGGTGTGGGCGATGGCGATGATAGGACCCTCATTAATGTGTGCAGATTTGGGTCGTTTAATAGAATCTGTGCAAATCTTGAATCAGGGGAATGTTGATTTTTTTCATTTTGATATTATGGATGGAAGCTTTGTTCCTAATTTTAGCATGGGACCCGATATGCTGAAGACACTGCGTCCGCATACAAGCAAACCGTTTGATGTGCATCTGATGGTTGAGGAACCGGAACGATTTATAGACATGTTTGCAGATGCGGGGGCCAATATGATCTCAGTTCATGCAGAGTCCAAAATCCATTTGCAAAGAGTGCTTCAATCCATTCGGGATCGAAATCTCCAAGCGGGCATAGCCCTTAACCCGTCAACTCCCCTCTGTATTTTGGATTATGTGATGGATACTGTAGATTATGTTTGTTTAATGACCGTTAATCCGGGATTTGCAGGCCAGAAATTTATTCCAAGTACGCTTGGGAAAATCGCCGATTTGAGACAAAAAATTAATGCCTCCAATATGGATATATCGATTCAGGTTGATGGAAATATCAGCTTAGCTGCGATTCCGCAGGTTATGGAAAAGGGTGCTGACATGCTCGTGTGCGGAACATCAAGTTTATTCATGCGGGGTGTGAGATTGGAGCAAGCGGTCGCGGATTTGAGGGAGTATTGCCATAAATAGCCGTTCAGATCTATAGGGAAAGGAAGTGTGAGGTGACGATTACTGTAGTGGGAAGCATCAATATGGATATTGTAGCTCTAACCGATCATTATCCTGATCACGGAGACACGATATTCGGGAATGAAATCCGGTTTTCTCCTGGTGGAAAAGGAGCCAATCAAGCAACGGCCTGTGCCAAATTGGGGAAAGAGGCCGTAATCGTAGGGTGCGTTGGAAAAGACCCGTTCGGTGACCGCTTGATTGAAACTATGCACGGAAACCATGTGAATGTAAGCTTTATTAAAAGGTCTGTATCCAGGCGTACCGGGACAGTGCTCGTAACCGTTGATGAGTCCGCAGAGAATACAATGCTTGTTGTCAGAGGCGCCAATGGAGAATTAGATGCTGGAGACGTAGAGAGCTGCAGTGAACTGATTAAAAAGAGCAAGGTGCTGCTTGTACAATTGGAAATTCCTGAAGAAACTGCGATTTCTGCAATGGCTAAAGCCCGCGAGTACGGGGTGACCGTTATTTTGGATCCTGCACCTGCAGAGGGTATTCATTTGAATCTTTTGAAATTTGCAGATATCATCATTCCAAATCGACAGGAAGCCAAATATATAACGGGTATTGACGTGATAGACATCCAATCCGCACTTGCAGCGGCAAGGTTTTTGGAACAAAGGGCAGGCGTGACAAGATCCATTATCAAAATGGCTGAGATGGGATCTCTTGTATATACAAAAGGGCTGTGGGAGTATGTGGAGGCCATTAAGGTTCATCCTGTTGATACCGTGGCAGCGGGAGATGCATTTGCAGGTGCGTTGGCTTGTGCGATTGCTGACGGTGAAGCCTTGGGCAGCGCTGCGAGGTTTGCAACGATTGTAAGCGCTTTAAAGGTGACAAAATTAGACGCTCAGGACGGTATACCAACGATGGACGAAGTCAATGAATTTTGCGCTTCAAGAAATCTGCGACATTACCTGAGTCATTCGAAAAAGGAGTAGGAACATGAGTAATGGTATGATGAGAGCCGCAGTTTTGGAAAAACCGTTGTCCATAGCGCTTAAAACAGTACAAAGACCTGTTCCAGGTCCGAATGATGCATTAATAAAGGTTCATTGTATTGGTGTTTGTGGCTCAGATATTCATTATTATGAGCATGGAAAGATTGGAAGATATGTCGTGGAAAGCCCGATTATTTTAGGTCATGAGCTTGCAGGTGAAGTTATTCAGGTCGGTGATCAGGTGACCAATGTCACTGTAGGTGATCGGGTAGCTGTTGAACCGGGCGTTACGTGCGGCCGCTGCAATTTTTGCAAGTCAGGGCGGTACAATCTATGTCCAGAGGTTGTTTTCATGGCTACACCTCCTGTGGACGGGGCTTGGTCTGAATACGTTGCCATTCGAAGTGATTTTTTGTTCAAGCTGCCAGAGGACATGAGTTATGAAGAAGGAGCTCTTTTGGAACCGCTATCTGTTGGCTTTCATGCGATGAGAAGGGGGAAGGTGGGGCCATCCGATCGTATGCTGATACTCGGATTAGGTCCAATTGGCTTACTGGCCATTCAAGCAGCGAAACTGTTCGGTGTTACCGAGATCATTGCTTCCGACGTTGTGCCGTTCCGACGCGAAATGGCACTTAAGCTTGGTGCAGCAGCTGTAATCAATCCATTGCAGGACAACATCTCTGAGCAGCTTTCCCTACTCACTGGGGGTGATGGCATCGATGTCATCATCGAATCGTCAGGCAATAGTCAAGCGATCTCCGATACGATCCGATTGGTTAATCGCGGGGGGCGCATTGTATATATTGGCTTGCCGACAGTGGATCAAATTCCTATGGATATGAACCTGTTAATTGATTCAGAATTAGATGTGTATGGTGTGTTCCGGTATGCCAACACGTACCCGGCAGCTATACAAGCGCTCAAGAATAGTGATATTGACCTGCGTCAGTCCATTACCCACAAGTTTGCTCTTCATGATGTTCAGGAGGCTATAGATGTAGCAAGAACCCGCAAGGATACAAGTATTAAGGTTATGATTTATCCTGACAATGATCACGTAGAAAAGTAATGACGTTTAAAGATTTTACTCATATAAGGAGGGGTCCAATTGGCATCTATAGAGTTTGTGAAGGTTACGAAATCATTTGATAAGCACGATGTTATTAAAGACCTGGACTTGAAAATTGAAGATGGCAAATTTACCGTTCTGGTAGGTCCGTCTGGCTGCGGGAAAACGACACTTCTAAGAATGATTGCCGGAATTGACCCCCAGACATCCGGATCGGTGCTTATTAATGGCAAGGATGTAACAAAGATTGCACCTGGTCAAAGAGGAGTTGCCATGGTGTTCCAAAACTATGCGATCTACCCTACGATGTCGGTGAGGGAGAACATTGAATTCGGCTTGAAAAATAATAAGGTGCCCAAAGAAGAGCGGACTCGTTTGGTGGAATCGATCAGCGCTACGGTAGGGTTGTCCGAATATCTGGATCGCAAGCCGTCAACATTATCTGGCGGTCAACGTCAGCGTGTCGCGCTGGCCCGGGCCATGGTCAAGCAGCCATCGGTGTTCCTGATGGATGAGCCGTTGTCCAATCTGGACGCCAAACTCAGGGTGCAGATGCGCATTGAACTCATTGAGCTGCATAAGAAGCTTGGCACTACTTTTGTGTATGTGACTCATGATCAGGTAGAAGCAATGTCTATGGCCGATACGATCGTATTGATGAATAAAGGGCTTATTCAACAGGAAGCACCACCGGATATTATGTACCGCAAGCCGAGCAACAGGTTTGCTGCGGAGTTCATCGGAGTTCCGCCCATGAATATTGACGACTTGGGTGTAGAGGACATCAGGTTCGGCTTTCGCCCGGAAAGTGCTGTTTTATCTAAAGAACCTGGGGGACAGCACTTTTCCATCCGTGGAGTCATTGCCACCAGGGAAATGCTCGGATCTGAAACGGTCTATCAAGTAAAATACAAAAACAGCTCTTACATGATTAAATGCATTGAGGATCATTTCACCGTGGACCAAGAGGTATATTTGGAAGTCGCAGCCAACAAAATATTCTTCTTTGGGGCAGATGGAAACCGTATTGGCGAGGAAGATGGACGCTTCCATGAATACATAGAAGCATTGAGAGGTTGATGGTATGGATAAAAAATTATTATGGAAGTGGATCCGTTCTTATCTCATGGTGTTACCCGCCATGATAGGCATTTTTACCTTCGTCATTTACCCGATGCTTTATTTGATTTATTTAAGTCTTTTTAAATATAACCTAATGAATAAAGCCAAAAGCACATTCATTGGATTAGACAATTACAAAGAGGTTTTTATGCGTGAAGATTTTTACAAATCGCTGGGGAATACGGTTGTTTACACCGTTGGCGCTGTTGTGTTGACGATGGTTATATCTCTGCTTATTGCATTGTGGCTTAGCAAAAGCAGCAAGTTCAATAGTATTGTGCAGGCTGGCTTATTCACGCCGCATATCATCTCCATTGTGTCTATTGCACTCGTGTGGCTGTGGCTTATGGAGCCTAACCTGGGTTTTCTCAACTTTGTTTTAAAGGCTCTGGGTCTACCGCCCTCTCAATGGCTGCAGAGCTCTAAAACGGCATTGATATCCGTAATTATTGTATCTGTTTGGCACAGCGTAGGTTATTATACCTTGATTATAGTAGCTGCTCTCCAAAGCATACCGCCAAGCATCTATGAAGCAGCCGAATTGGATAATGCGAAAAAGTTTAAGGTGTTTTACAAAATAACGTTACCCTTAATTTCACCGCAGCTGTTTTTCATCTTAATCATTATGACGATTGGTTCCTTTAAGGTGTTTGATACGGTCCGAATCATGACAGGTGGAGGCCCTAACAACGCAACCAGTACATTGGTTTATTACATTTATGGCTTTAGAACGACGAATATTGGCTTCTCCTCGGCAACGGGTGTTGTTTTGATGGCTATTATTGGAATTCTTACGTTTATCTACTTCAGTTTGCTTTCTAAAAAGGTTCATTATCAATAAAAGAGAAAGGGAGTTCGACCCTTCATGCCATTTGAACTCAAGCACCTATGGACGACATTAAGTACCGTACTTAAAATAGCAGTTCTTATGATTTTTGTTTTTCCATTTTTGTGGATGATCTCCACGTCGCTGCAGACCTTTCAGGAAACCTTGACGATACCTCCTACCATGATTCCGGCAGTACCTCAGTGGAATAATTTTGTGACTGCCATGAGCTCGGGTCCTTTCATGACCTATGCCAAAAACTCGATCGTTGTGACGCTTTCCGTCATTGTGTTGCAATTTGCTGTGATGATCCCGGCTGCTTATGCTTTTGCCAAATATTCTTTTCCAGGAAAACAATTTTTGTTTGCTATGGTACTCCTGGCCTTCATGATTCCTGGTCAAGTCACCTTCATCCCGGTCTATCTGATGCTGGCTGATTGGGGAATGATCAAAACCTTATTGCCGCAAATTATTCCTTTCATGTCCAACGCATTTGGCATTTTCCTTTTACGCCAATATTTTATGCAAATTCCAGAAGAAATTATTGAATCGGCCAAATTGGACAATGCCAGCGAACTCAAGATTATTTGGAAAATCATGACACCGATGTCCATGCCAGCATTGGCAACAATTGCACTATTCAGCTTTGTGAGTCATTGGAATGATTATTTCTGGCCGCTCGTGATGACGGATTCGTCCCCGGTTCGTCCGTTGACGCTCGGAATCGCCATGCTTCGAGAAACGGAAGGGATCAGTAACTGGCATATTATTATGGCGGGTAACGTTGTCCTGGTGGTCCCTATTCTGCTCGTTTACCTGATTTGTTCCAAACAGATTGTCAAGGCATTTGTTTATTCAGGGATTAAGTAATCGTATAATCCCTTCCGAATAATAGTTAAAAAAAGGGAGGAAGAAAAAAATGAAAAAAAATATGTCAATGATTATGGCATCAACTATGCTGCTTGGTGCACTTGCAGGCTGCAGCTCATCACCTCAAGCAACGGAAACGGGTGGAGCTACTGGAACCGCTGCAGCACCGGCAAAGACGGGCAAGACCACGATTCAATATTGGCATTCCATGGGAGGGAAAAACGGTGAATATACAGATGCACTCATTAAACGTTTTAACGAATCCCATCCCGATATCGAGGTTGTTGGGACTTTCCAGGGAGGTTATGAAGAAGTAGTTACCAAGCTTCAGCAGGCAGCTGCAGCGAATACGGCACCTGATGTAAGCATGCTGGAGCGTTCTTTTGTACAGTTGTTTGCAGATGCAGACGTTTTGGAAGACCTTACACCGTATTTAAAGAAATCCGGATTAAGCGTTGATGATTTTGTTCCCGGTCTTATGGGCCATTCTACCTTCAATAAAAAGTTGGTAACACTGCCATTAAACCGTTCCACTCCGATCATGCATGTTAACAAGACGATGCTGGATGAGAAAGGGCTCAAGGTGCCGACAACCTGGGACGAAATGAAAACGGTAGCCAATGCGCTAGTCATTAAAGAAAATGGCGCTTACAAACGTCAAGGTCTATCCATGCCGTTTGATGATTGGTATCTCATTGCGATGATGACCCAGTCCAAAGGAAGATTTTTTAATGAACAGGGTACCTCGATCGGGTTTTATGATAACGGAGTAGGGCTTAAAGTGTTCAGTTACCTGAAGGACCTTCAGAATACGGGAGCCTTGTTTTATCCGCCGACTCAGGATTCCGGTAATATCGCCAACCAGATGTTTATGGAAGGTAAAGTCGGATTGCTGCTGCAGTCAACAGGAAGTATTGGAGGGTTTGCGCAAAATGTGAAATTCGATTATGTGACCGCCTTCCTGCCTAAAAATGATGTGTTTGCCACACCAACCGGGGGAGCAAACGTTACCATGCTGGCCTCATCCAAAAGCAAAGCGGCTGCTTGGGAATTTATAAACTGGTTGATGACGGATCCTAAGGGTGGACAGCAGTTTGTAATCGATACCGGTTACCTGCCTTTCACGAAGAAAATGGTAGAGTCCAAAGAAATTAAAGAGCTGTATGCAAAAGAACCGAACCGAAAGGTCGCTTACGATCAGCTTCAATATGCAACGGACACGAATAAGCATTTGGCTTGGACACCGGTGGTACAGGAGTTCCGCTCGGCTATGCAGGCGATCATGTATGACAACAAGGATATTCAAACCACATTGACCACATTCAAAAATTCAGCCGAAAAACTGATGAAATAGTAAGCCCAGTTTTTTAGAACCCACAAGGCCTTTCAGGAAAGCAGACAGACCGATGTTGGAATCCACATTCGGTTTTCTGCTTTCTTTGATTCATGAGGATGATTATTCAAGAGAGGGATGCAGCCTATATGTTAGAACGTCTGGAAAATAATTCGTCAATTCAAATTGTTGGACATCGAGGATACAAATCCTCCTATCCAGAGAACACACTTCTTGCTTTCCAGAAGTCACTGGAGATGGGGGTAGATGTGCTTGAGTTTGATCTGCGTTTCTCCAAGGATAAGGTCATCATGGTTATCCACGATGAAACACTGGATCGCACAACCAATGGCTCGGGCAAAGTGAGTGACTATACGATGGCGGAGCTTCAACAACTGGATGCGGGAGGATGGTTCGGTAAACCATTTGAAGGGCTCAAGATACCAACCTTTGAAGAGCTGTGCCAGCTGTTGGCCTCATATCCCGATACTCTGCTAAATGTAGAAATTAAACCAAGCAGTCATGCCAAGGAAATTGCCAATCTAGCTATCGGTATGTTGGAAAAATACGGATATTTATCTCGTAGCATATTTACTTGTTTTGATGCAGAGATCATTACTTATATCTACGATACGTATAGCTTAAAGACACAAGGCTTTCCTGAAGAGCTTATGTCAAACTTCGTTACAGGCAAAGATGGTACCTACTCTAAAATGTGGTCAATAGGTATCAGTTTAAAATTGTTAACTCCTGCATTAGTTAAAGAGTTTCAGGAAATGGGTCTTCTTGTTGGGTGCTGGAGTACGGATAATGAGCAACAGGTTTATTATGCGCTGGGATGCGGTGTTACTTTGCTAACCTGCAACGATCCACAAGCAGCTATGCATGTTCGCCAGCAAATGGGTGGCATTCGGTAGTTAGTCAGAAAGGAAAGATGAAGATGAAAGCTTGGCCTTTGTACGCTATCGGAGACATTCGGTTAGAAAATAGAACGAAACCGCATGCGGGTTCAGGGGAGGTTCTTCTGAAGGTGCGTGCGTGCGGCATTTGCGGCTCCGATATTCCCCGAGTCTACTCGAAGGGAACTTACTCGTTTCCGACGATACCTGGACATGAATTTTCCGGTGAGATCGTAGAAGTAGGCGAAGGTGGGGATGAGTCGCTAGTCGGCCGCGGTGCCGCGGTGTTTCCATTAATGCCCTGCCGGAGCTGCAGCGCATGCGAGATTGGCCAGTTTGCGTTATGCGACAATTACAATTATATGGGCTCGCGATGCGATGGGGCTTTTGCTGAATATATCACAGTACCCTTATGGAACCTGCTGTTAATGCCCGAAGGTGTGTCCTATGAAGAAGCGGCAATGGTAGAGCCAGCAGCTGTAGCCTTGCATGCGCTCCGACAAGCCAGTGTGGACATTGGTGATACGGTGCTCATTTATGGAGCGGGCCCGATTGGTATGATGCTCGCCCTATGGGCTCAGATTTGGGGGGCAGGCCGTATACTGCTCGTCGATATCGATGAAGCGAGGCTGGCATTCGCGCAAGGGCTTGGCATTACGAATACGTGTAACGCTGCCGTCACTGACACAGTAGCCTGGGTACATGAACAAACGGACGGGCGTGGTGCAGACGTAACGATCGAGGGCGCAGGCAGCACGATTTCCTTTGAGAATGCGATGCATACGACACGTCCCTTCGGCAAAGTTATACTTATGGGCAATCCAGCTGGTGATATGAAGCTGACGCAAAAGGGCTATTGGGAGATTCTTCGTAATAATCTTACGGTTATCGGTACCTGGAATTCGTATTATGCGAATTTGCCGGTTAACGAGTGGCAGCTGGTGCTGAACTTTATTGCCTCGGGAAAGCTTCGACTGGATCCTTTAATAACGCATCGTGTGCCCATAGAAGGAATTGGTGATGCCTTGCAGATGATACGGGATCGCAGCGAGTTTTCCGTTAAAGTGATGTATATTCATCAATAACGATTTATTAATAAATTCCGGTCATATAAAAGGAAGTGCAATTCGTGAACAACATTTCACAAATATGGTATATCTCACACGGGGAGCTGCTTCTCCGAATGGTCCTTGCCGCTGTTTTGGGAGGGCTGGTTGGCATGGAGCGGGAATGGAATAACCATGCTGCGGGCTTCCGTACCCACATCTTGGTTTGTCTAGGTGCGGCTACGATTATGCTGCTGTCGATCTATGGATTCAGCCAATTTGTGAACGAAGCCAATGTAAGAATGGATCCTGCCCGTCTTGCTGCTCAGGTCATTAGTGGAGTCGGCTTTTTGGGGGCAGGTGCCATTCTTCGTAATGGCCCAGTCATTAGCGGTCTGACAACGGCTGCTTCCGTTTGGGTAGTTGCTGCAATCGGATTGTGTGTGGGAGCTGGCTTCCTGTACGCAGCTTTTTATGCCACGTTAATGGTATTGGTTAGCCTCTTCCTGTTAAACAAGTGGGAGAAGCATCTGCTTAGAAATCGAAGAAGCAGTGAAGTGTCCATCAGGGCGTTGGATTGCCCTGGGGTTCTTGGTCACATAGCGTCTAAATTCGGAGAGCACGGTATTCAAATTATCAATGTCAAAATGATCTCGGATAAGGAGACCAGCGATTCGGAGGGGAGACCTACCATTCAATTTATTTTCAACCTGAAGGTGCAGGAACAGACCAAGCTGCTCTTGGCCGTTGATCAAATTAATTCCTATGATTTTATTCTCTATTTGGAATCTGGCCGCAGCTTAATGAATCCGCTTGGACAAGCAGCAGAACATGCAAATTAGTTGTCCCCAAGCAGTGAAGGTGCCGATCGTTTGTGCTTCATATATGAACTCGGATTGACGCCATACCATTTGCGAAATTGATTTGTAAAATGGTTGTAGTTCTGAAACCCGACGTCGAAGCAAATCTGGGATGCGCTGCGCTCGGTATGCTCAAACAATAGCGCAGCCTGCTGAACACGCATTCTGTTCAATGTATCGACAATGCTTTGTCCTGTAATTGTTTTGAAGAGGTGGGACAATCGTGAAGCTGATAACCCTACCGCATGGGCCAAGTCGTCTATTCGAATGTGCTCCCTCATCCGCTGAGAAAGCAGAGAGAGCGTTTCTTCGATCCGGGCATCCATAACGTGGCTTTTCTTTTGAGCCAGCAGCATAATAATCTCACGAAGTGCATTGCAGCACAATTCATTCCAATATTCCCCACGCTCTCTGGAATCCGAAATCACTCTGGTGAAGGCATGGCGGATGCGTTGTCGGGCTGACTCATTTTCTATGGACTGCATAATCAAATTATCGTTGGGCAGCAGGCTCGTTTCAATAAGACTGGAGGGAAAGTGGGCCCATACAAATTGCCATGTATATCCGCGTCGTGTGCCGTATTGATGAGGGATACCCGGCTTGAGCAAGGTCACATCTCCGAATTGGCAGTTTAACTCATGTCCCGGCACTTTAAAATAGCCTTCACCCTCCAGCGTGAATGTGATTAACCAATCATTCCTGCCATTCGGCCTGTTGATGAAGTAGGTTTCGGTTTCCTGAAAATGTCCGGCGATAACCGTATCGTAGGTATAGCTTTTATATTTGCTCATTGGTCCAGATTCCATGGATACCCTGCTTTCGATTGAGATATAGAAACAGTTTGGCTTATGATAGAGGATTAATTTCTGATTAACAGCATATAACAAATCCATTCATTTCGCTACTTATATAGCAGGATTATATGAATATATAGCATCATTGTTACTGTTCGCTGGAGTGTAATTCGCTTACGATAAGCTTATACAAATACAGCTTATAGGAGGAAAGGCAATGGATCGACAATTGCACAGATTAACACAGGAGCAGAAGCATCATTTTGAAACGGAAGGGTATCTCGTCGTAAAAGGATTATTTGGACCGAACCAGCTGGCAGAGATCGACAGCACCTTTGAAGAGATCAGCTATCAAACGATTTCCGGTTTTTTTGAACCCGATCTGAATGAGGGTTCAACAGATCCGCTGAAACGATATCCACGGGTTATGCACCCCCACCGATTTAACGAGACAGCTAAAAGATATATGCTGCATCAGCCGGTACTGGAGGTTCTGACCGACTTATATGAGGAGGAGCCGCTCGCCGCTCAGAGCATGTTTTATTATAAGCCGCCTGGATCGCGTGGGCAGGCTTTGCATCAGGATAACTTTTATTTAAAAGTCGATCCCGGAAACTGTATTGCGGCCTGGACCGCCATTGATGCAGCGGATGAGGATAATGGTGGCCTGCTGATTGTACCGAAGACGAACCAGCACGAGATTGTATGTCCGGATCTGGCCGACGAGAACGAATCGTTCACAACTCATTATGTGAAGCCGCCCAAGGATCAGAAAGCCATTCCAGTGCTTATGGACAGAGGCGATGTACTGTTTTTTAATGGAAATCTGATTCATGGTTCATACCGGAACAAAACGAAGGATCGCTTCCGCAGAGCTTTTATATGCCATTATGCGAATCAGTCGGCAACCAGCATTAGCAGCCACTACCACCCTTTGTTCCGGCAGGACGGAACGATGGTGGAGCTGGAGGCTAATCCCGATGGGGGACCGTGCGGAATCGAGCACCAAAATGTGTATCCCCATTAATGTTGTGCCGATGCCCAAATAGTGGCCTTCTCATTTGGTTTGCCTTCTATATGAAGCGCGATCTATTTTTGTTATATTTGAATGTACAGAGATAGCGCAATTACGCTCATATGAGGAATAGAAGGAGAGGCCAGCATGAATCTTGAAAATCAACGTGTAGTGATTATAGGTGGAAGCACTGGTATTGGATTAGCCACAGCTCAGGAGGCGGTTCTACAAGGAGCTCGTGTAATCATCGCTGGGCGCTCCTTGGACAAACTGAAGAAAGCTAAAGCAACCATAAATAGTGAATTACTGGAGATCCGGCAAATGGATAATCAGAGTGAAGATTCGATCAAGGCATTTTTTCAGGAGATTGGTCAGTTTGAGCATCTGTTTACGCCTGGGGCATCTTACGTGCTCGGTCCAATAACAGCAACTACGGATGTAGCCGAAAGCTGCTTCAAAGCTAAGTTCTGGCCGCAATATTTTGCTGCCAAATATGCAGTTCCCCATATTTCACAGAATGGATCTATCGTGCTGATGTCGGGAGCGGCGAGCCAAAGACCTATACCTGGCGCAGCTTCTTATGCCGCTTGTAATGGAGCCATCGAGAGTCTGGGTAAAGCGTTGGCTGTTGAACTGGCTCCTGTTCGGGTCAACGTGGTTTCTCCAGGTACGATCCGAACTGAGAAAGAACGGACAGAAGCGTACGAGGCTTATCAAGGCATGTGCCTGCTGAAGCGGGTAGGGAGTGTTGAAGAAGTCGCACATGCTGTTATTTACTTGATGACGAACCGATATACGACAGGAAGCACGCTGTTCCCTGATGGCGGCTACGTATTAAGCTAATTTTATCCAATATTTCACAAGCATCCGTTAACTCCTTTAATAAGGGAAAGCGGGTGCTTTTTTCGATATTTTAAAAAGGCCATCTTCATCTTTCCCCTTATTTCATCGGATCTTCATGCGAATTTCACGATACCTTCATGAGGCAGGATTTGGATTCTGGTAATATAGACATATCGAAGAACAACCCAATCCAAACATAATCGTAAAATAAAGGGGAGCTTACCATGAGTACATCCGTATATAAATCAGTCATTATAGGAACAGGTCCAGCAGGACTAACAGCAGCTATTTATTTGGCCAGAGCTAATCTGGAGCCATTGATTATTGAAGGTCCAGAGCCGGGTGGTCAACTAACCACGACAACAGAGGTCGAGAATTTCCCCGGGTTTCCCGATGGGATTATGGGACCCGAGTTGATGGACAATATGCGTAAGCAAGCGGAACGATTCGGTGCTGAGTTTCAGACAGGCTGGGTTAACAAAATTGATTTTTCCAACCGCCCATTTCGCATTTCCATTGAAGGCCGGGAAGATATTGTGGCGGAGACGATCATCGTCTCCACAGGCGCTTCAGCCAAATATTTGGGCATTGAGGGTGAAAGAGAAAATGTTGGCCGCGGTGTAAGCACCTGCGCAACTTGTGACGGATTCTTTTTCCGCAACAAAAAGATTATCGTAGTCGGCGGCGGTGATTCAGCTATGGAAGAAGCCAACTTTTTAACTCGCTTTGCATCCGAGGTAGTTGTGGTCAATCGCCGCAGTGAGCTTCGCGCATCCAAAATTATGCAGGACCGAGCACGCCAAAATCCGAAAATCAGCTGGGGCTTGAACAAAACCCCGCTTGAGGTACTTACTAATGATCGAGGTGTTACCGGCTTAAAAGTTAAGAACAATAGCACGAATGAGGAAGAGGTTATTGAAACAGATGGCATCTTTATCGCTATCGGTCATACGCCTAACACCAAATTTCTAGATAATCAGCTGCAAACCGATGAGCAAGGTTACCTGCTGGTTAATCCAGGTACAACTGAAACGAATATCCCTGGCGTATTCGCCTGCGGAGACGTTCAGGATCATCGTTATCGCCAAGCGATCAGCGCGGCAGGAACCGGCTGCATGGCGGCACTGGATTGCGAACGTTTCCTGGAAGCTGCCGAGAGTGAGCATTTGCAAACAGCTGTTCGTTAATCAATCATAAGAGGAGGGGCATAAGCCTCTCTTTTTTT
Organism: Paenibacillus baimaensis; assembly: GCF_025567575.1. Taxonomy (NCBI): domain Bacteria; kingdom Bacillati; phylum Bacillota; class Bacilli; order Caryophanales; family Paenibacillaceae; genus Paenibacillus; species Paenibacillus baimaensis. The sequence goes on from NZ_JAOQIO010000084.1 coordinate 284,932, forward strand.
ACTGGGAAATTTCGTTGGGTCCCTTCCACGTTTACATATAAACCATTCGTCTCATATTGTCATCCCTGAATTGATAAGGTAGGATAGACATGATCATTCAGCTATTCGATACCACAAGTGAAGAGGGATGTTATGATGAAAGTTCGTTTCGACCGCTTTCCAGGCGGCACAATGAAGGCGGTCACGTTAAGCTATGATGATGGGCGAATCCATGATCGCAGGCTGGTGGACATTATGAACCGCCATGGCCTCAAAGGAACGTTTCATTTGAATTCGGGCAAGCTCGGTCAGGACTCGTATATTACAGCGGAAGAAACGGCAGCGCTGTTTGCAGGGCATGAAGTATCGGCTCATACCGTGAATCATCCGCATCTGGAACTGATTCCACCGGAGCGAATCGTAATGGAGCTTGTAGAAGACCGTCAGGCGCTCGAAGAGCTGGTAGGTTATCCGGTTCGGGGCATGTCATACCCGTTTGGCACCTGGAGTGATCAGGTTGTTACTATGCTTCCTTCATTAGGCATTGAATATGCGCGTACGGTTCAGAGTCATGGCGAATTTATGATGCCGGATAATTGGCTGCTCTGGTCGCCGACCTGCCATCACAAGTCGATGCTGGAGTATGGTGAGAAGTTTCTCGCGCATCAGCCCAAATATTCTAGGCAGTCACTACTGTATGTGTGGGGTCACAGCTATGAATTCGAGAATGATAATAACTGGGAAAGGATGGAGCAGTTCGGTCAGCTCATCGGAAATCAGCCGGACATCTGGAATGCAACGAATGCGGAGATTGTGGCTTACATGACAGCGTCAAGGCAGCTCCGCTTTTCGGTATCGGGCACGATTGTACATAACCCAACGGCATTATCCATATGGGTTGGTGTAGATGGTGAGTCGGTAGAGATTGCAGCCGGAGCGACTGTGAAGCTGGCGTAACCAATAGCAATCTGCAATAAACTTAGGGTGGATAACAAGGAGAATCATACGATGAATATAGAGAAAAAGAAACGAAATCAACTGCGTTTTGCATTACTATTGGGTACATTTTCAGCTCTGGGGCCTTTTACCATAGATATGTATTTACCTTCATTTCCTGAAATCGTAGCACAATTCGGTACAACAGCTTCACTGGTGCAGCTTAGCTTAACGGCATGTCTGTTAGGACTCGGTCTGGGACAATTGGTGATGGGAACTTTAAGCGATGTACATGGAAGACGCAAGCCGCTGCTGATTTGTATGATCTTATATTTGGCAGCTTCGTTCACCTGTGCCCTCGCACCGAACATTGAATTTTTTATCGTCGTCCGGTTTCTTCAAGGCTTTGCTGCATCTGCAGGTATCGTTATTTCGAGAGCCATTGTTCGCGACGTCTATAACGGCCATGAGTTAACAAAGTTTTTTTCCTTGCTCATGCTGGTAAGCAATTTGGCTCCGCTCGTTGCACCTGTGGTAGGAAGTGGCATCATTTCCTTTACAACATGGGTTGGCGTATTTGTTGTATTGGGCTTAATCGGCATTTTCTTGAGCATCATGACTACCTGGAAGCTGGATGAAACCTTACCTGTGGAGCAGCGTGTTCCCAGTAACTTTATGCAAGTATTAAGAAATTTTAAATCGCTGTTAAAAGACCCTCAGTTCGCCGGCTACGCGCTCGCACAAGGTATTATGATAGCCGGAGTATTTGCTTATGTCTCAGGGACGCCATTTATTTACCAAAATATTTATGGGGCGTCACCGCAGCTGTTTGCGATTTTATTCGGCTCGAATGGCATCAGTTTAATCATCGGCTCTCAAATCGTGGGCAGGCTGACCCACAGGGTCTCAGAACGCAGCTTCCTGCTGACAGGACTGCTGTTAGCGGGATGCTCCAGCGCGGCCGTATTACTTGCAGCCCTTGTTCATGGTCCGTTATGGGCACTTGTTATCCCACTTTTTTTCTTTGTAGCTTCGATCGGGATGACGGCAACAGCATCATTTTCATTGGCCATGGAGCATCAAAGCCATGTCGCGGGCAGCGCGGCGGCACTGCTTGGGTTAATTCCCTTTATCTTGGGTGCGGTGGTTTCCCCTCTTGTCGGAATCGCAGGTGAGCATACGGCCGTTCCCTTGGGCGTAATTATCCTCTCTACGAGTGTAATTGCTTTACTTGCTTATCTCGGTCTCGTAAGAAGGCCAAGGAAAGAGCGCGCTGCGTAAAGAGACTTCAGTTGTTGGTTATAACTTAAGGAATCATCGTCGGCCGCGGCAGACGTATAAAGCATCGTTAAAGGAGAACTATTATCCTTTGCGGTGCTTTTTGTTATGTCTCCAGTTTGGAAGATTGGTTTATTCTGTATTCAGGAATCATTCAGTTAACGGTCAGCTCCTATTCAGGTGGACGATTTATAATTCATAGCGTAACGGAGATAAGCATCCATCAAGGAGGTGTATTCATGTTAAGAGCCTATAGTTCCCAATACTCGCTACCACTGCGTTCTCTCATAATGATCACCTTATTGATCGTCATATATAACCTCATCTAAGAAGAAACTCAACCAGAGAAAGGAAGTTCACTATGATAACCAAAAAAACGAACTATAAATGGATCACCTCAACTTTATTATTGTTAATCGTCCTTGTCACCTATATGCTTCTATATCCTCCGGTAAGTAAAGGGCAAGAATCGGTTGCAAAAGTAAATGGAGTTTCCATAGCCAAGGAACAGCTGTATAATGCAGTGTTGGCTTCGAGTGGCGAAAAAACGCTGCAAAATTTAATCGATCAGGAATTGATTCAGCAGGAAGCTCAAAAGGCAGGTGTTCAGGTGCAGCAGACGGATATCGACAGCGCACTTGAATCAACCAAAGGACAATTTGCTTCTGAAGACGAATTTAATCAGGCGTTGGTCACTTACGGAATGACATCCGATCAGCTAAAGCAAAGTATACAAACAGAGCTGCTGATTGAAAAGATTTTGGAGCCAGAAATAACAGTTACCGATGATGAAATTAATCAATACTACACAGCCAATCTGGAAACATTAAAAACACCGGAGCAAGTGAAAGCTTCGCATATCCTGGTTGCCACTAAAGAAGAGGCCGATGCCATTGAGCAGCAATTGAAGAATGGTGAGGACTTTGGCACCATCGCTCAGGATAAATCACTGGACACAGCGACCAAAAGCAAAGGCGGAGATTTGAATTACTTTGCTAAAGGCGAGATGGAGGAACCATTTGAAGCAGCAGCTTTCAAGCTTGAGACCGGAGCCATCAGTGACGTTGTTCAGACAACAAACGGCTATCACATTATTAAAGTGACCGATCATAAACAGGCAACTACACCAACCTTGGATGAGAAGAAGGAAGAAATTCATACGACGTTGTTGAAGCAAAAGGTTTCAGATAAAGCTTCGAGCTGGCTTGAGGAAAAGAAAGCGGGAGCTTCAATCGAGAACTATTTGACCAGTTAACCATCAGTAAAAGTTAGCACGATCAAGTATTCCTTAGGCGGTAACCAGGCTCCTTTTACAAGGAAACCTCGGTTGCCGTCTTTTTGGGTTTGAGTCCAAGCAGCAGGCTTGCTACATTTGAAAGGACAACCCGTGCAGAGCTATAATGTGGAGACATCAAATTTGGATAAAAGGATTAATTACATGAGAGCCCACTTAAACAGACCATTAAAGGAGAACTATATATATGTGGTTCATTTCGAGGAGGAGGACATATGATAACCAACACGAGCACCTTGACAGAGATGAAACTCAACAATGAACAAGAAGCTTTGATGATTCAGACAATGAAAGTAGAACATACGAAGCTATGTAACCAAATGGCTCAACTGGATGAACTGCTGCTGCGACTAGAGAATAAAATTAATAGACTTGACGATTGTATGAATTTCACGCCCAGTATTCAAGCATCAGCATAAAAAGGCCCTCAACTCCATGATCTTTTCGGCATCGAATAACCAGTTTCGAGAGAAGAGAGGATATGGAATGAGGGTCTTTTTGTCTATCATACGGTCTTGTTCAGAAATAATAGTTGGCTTTATCGTGGGGTTCTCTATGGGTTGCGATATGTTATAATAAGTAAAAATGGAAAAGAGTGGGGGCTAGGTTTTTGGAATGCCGATTGGGTTGTGCGGCCTGCTGCATAGTCATTTCAATTTCTTCCTCAATCCCTGGAATGCCTAATGGAAAGCCGGCAGGAGTCCGATGTATACAGCTTTCCGATCAAAATACATGCAAATTATTCGGTTCATCCGAACGCCCGGCTGTGTGCAGCAGTCTACAACCTTCCGTAGATATGTGTGGGTTATCCAACATAGAGGCTTTCCATATTTTATCGGAACTCGAGCAAGCAACTACTCCAGCATCAATAAAATAGACATAGATCAGATATTGCTGGTAGCATACTGTGAATGAGGGGGATTTCTGTTGTTAGGTCAGTCTGTCAAACGGTTTGTGGCAGCCTTCGTATTTGTATTTTTGCTTGCTGCTTGTGAGGCGAAGCCGATTGATAGCAACGAAATTGGTAAGGAGACTCCAAATCTAGTCAATACACAAAGCACAACTGCGGATGTTGGAATCACATCTGCTGCCACATTCAATCCAAGCACAACTGAAGATCCATCTGGTAACCATTACAAAGTCACGCTTGATGGTAAAACATTTGATGCCGTGGCGGTTGTTCATGGAACTGAAGGTTATAAACGTAACTATTCCATAACACTCTCTAACGGTGAGAGGCTTGAAGAAGCTGTTGATGGTATAGATGGTTCATTTGTACAGCTTACGTCACAAGGGAAGCATGCATTGCTTCTGCACAATATAAGTGGCGGCTCTGGAGGGGACTCTTTTCTATCTACGCTTGTTCGAATCGATGGGAAACTGTCAATGAAGCACGTAGATTTTAGCACAATAACCCCCAAATCGCTCACTCATCAAAATGCGCCTTCTGGATTGCTGGTAACTATATCCGATCATAAGTTGGAAGATATTGATTTGAATCCATTCAGCGGAGCAGATATTTCGGGAAGCTCGCTTATTAGGAATTATAAGTCAATTTATCACTCGGGACTTTTTGGAGAGGCACAGTATGAATATAATTTTACTAGCAATACCTTTCAATTTGTAAAAATCATCTCTTACACCTATGAAGATCCATTAGATAGACCAGTCTGTAAAGGTATCCAGTTAACAGATCAAGGCTACAGCATAACGGATCGTAATGTGGCCTACAACATTTTGATGGCTGTTGGAAATGATCGTAAGGATATTGTTAACAAGTTTACCCAATGCGGACAATCGCCCGATTTTGCAGCTACGGCTGGCGATCTTACCCCGCTGATCACGGCAATCCGGTCTGGTAATTTATCCATGGTGAAAGAATTGATACTGATCGGCGCGAACCCTTTGTTACGAAAAAATGAGTATACCCCATACATTGTCGCAGTCTACTTGAATGCTAATGATGATCGTAAACGGTTTACGGATATTGCAAACTTTATGAGAAAATATGCAACCTCTTATGATATGGCTGCTTTACAATTATTTTCTCTGCCTAAAGTCGAGGAAGTGTCTCGGTTAGTTAAAGCAGCTAACGTGAACATAAATTTATCTGCTTTTGATGGTTTTAATGGAACGCCTCTTGGATTTGCATTAGCAAAAGGTACGACAGAACTGGTAAGAGCCTTGCTCGAGAATGGTGCTGATCCCAAACTCAGATTTGGTTCAGAGGCAGGAGGATATACACCGATTGTCTACGCTATACAAAATAAAAAATTTGATGCAGCCCAGTATCTAATCCGCTCCGGTGTTGACATTAATGGTTTATACAGTTACTCGTATGTTACACATAGTTTATTGGGAAAAACACTTATAGAATGCGATGCTGCAGGCACTTCATTTTTAGCTGCCAACGGTGCGAAATTGGTTTCTTATTATGCCTCCATAGATGGGGACAAGCTTCCAGTTACGGATGCTGTCAAGTTGGTGAACAGATGTGAGAATAGTGCGGATTTACTAAAGATTCTGGGAAATAATTACACTACTAATTGAATGCCAATTCGAAAGGGGCTAATGAAATGGAACGTTTACAACGCTTGACGCCTTTGCTGAAGAGCTTTATGGAAAAAGGACCTGCAGGTTGCGCCATTACAGTTGTCAGAAGTGGAGAGGTATTGTATCAGGAAAGCTTTGGCTATGCAGATTTGGACAAGAACAAGAAGCTCGATTCAGATACGATCTATCGAATTTACTCGATGACCAAAGTGCTGACCTGCGCCGCGGCTCTCATGCTTTACGAAAAAGGAATCTATATGTTAAATGATCCACTGGAGGATTACTTGCCGGAATTTAAAAATATCTCGGTGCACCGCTATAATGATTTCGGGATCAGATCGATATCTCCCGCTTCAGGACCGATACGGATCAAGGATTTGTTCACCATGTCCTCGGGGCTTACCTACGGCGGGGATGGTACGGAAACCGAACGGCTAACGCGCGCCATCATGGAACAAGCCATTGCTACGATGGATATGAGAGCGCTGTCCAAAGCGTTAGCGACGGTTCCTCTGGCTTTTGATCCGGGAACCCATTGGAAGTATGGTACAAGCCACGATGTGCTGGCTGCCTTGATTGAAGTATGGTCCGGTGTTTCTTTCGGAGAGTTTCTACAGAAGGAAATTTTCGAGCCGCTGCAGATGAAGGATACTTCATTTCGGATTCCAGATGACAAAAGAGACCGTCTCAGCATGATGTATAACCGGGCAGAAGACGGTACGCTAACCCCTAATACGGAGCGAGACACCCCCTATCAGCAGGGATGTATTCACGAAAGCGGCGGAAGCGGGCTGCTGTCAACGATAGGTGATTACAGCCGATTTGCGCAGGCATTGGCAAGGGGCGGGGAATTGGATGGGGCGCGGATTCTTGGACGGAAAACCGTACAATTGATGGCAACCAATCATTTGGGACCCCAGCAGCTTAAAGATTTCAATTGGCTGCAGATGAAGGGCTTTGGTTATGGTTTGGGGGTTCGAGTCTTGATCGACCCGGCAGAGGGCGGACTTAACGGTTCGATCGGTGAATTTGGCTGGGCAGGTCTTGCTGGTTCTTGGGTGTTAATCGATCCTAAGGAACAATTATCTGTCGTTTACATGCAGCAGATGCTGCCGAGTCTGGAGCCTTACATTCATAATCGTCTGCGGGCCGTCATTTATGGAGCGTTGGAGTAGAGAAATAGTTTGCAATTACGACTTGGTTTGACTCGGTACCAGTCGCTTTTGTTTCCGCTGCTCATTCAGAAGTTGTGTCATAAACTCCTGAATAGATTTCGTTTCCTCTGTCGCAAAAGTGATATGGGCGAGATTGCGAGTTTCGAGAGGGTCCTCGGATAAATTATACATTTCGTATTCATCTGCGACTGGTTCTGTTTTGATAGAGATGCTGTAAGTCTGGTAGCCACCCTCGGGATGCGGATAGACACTCCCAACAGGAATGAAAGACTCATCCCGGATACCGGGATGGCTCCAAAATTGATCGTTGTCAAAGTAACGGGAAAATTTCCACAATTGCTGCTTATCATTTCTTGTGATACAGGCAATCACGGTTTCGATATGGTTGGGCTGGATAACGGAAGTATAGGGGATACCCAGTGGATTTACTTGATGTGGACCGCGCGTCACATCGTCATCGGTCATAAAGTAAATCGGTTCATCTACACGTTCACACTCAACGCCGAACAGGCAGGACGACAGATCACGCCCGACAAAGGGGTGAACTTCGCTGAATTTTTGGCGCAATCTATTTTGAATGCCTTCCAAATCAACGTCGGCCAATCCAAGCATGGTTGGAATGATATCTAGATGACTTGTCAGTTTATCGAAATGTTCTTCTTGGGCAAATAATTGTTTGTTATGAATGATCAAAGGCACGTGAACAAATTCTTCGTAAGCACAATACCATTTCTGATGAAGATAGCCGTGAGAGCCAAGCAAATCTCCGTGATCCGAAGTGAATATCACAATCGTTTCGTCATAAAATGAGGATTTGGTAAGGGATTCGAAAACCTTGAGCATTTGCTGATCGGCATTCTTTTGCAGCTGGTAGTACAGCTTACTGTAATGAGGCTGGTTGAATATGGGCTGCAACGCCCGTGGATATACATCACGATAGCTTGCCTGGCATTGGGGTTTTGTATGTAAAGACTCGTGAATGGTTGGCGGAGGGCCAGGCTGCGGCATCGGTTCCACTGCGAAATTAAACATAGGATTATGGGCTGTCAATGCTCCATACAACACAATATCGTGAGGGTTCACAAAGGAGGCAACAAGCAGCCAAGGCTCTAGATGCCCGTCGTTGCGTTTTTTGTGATCCAGTGCTTCGATAAGCTCAACCACTTCTGCAGCATAGAACTCATCTCTGCCGCTGACTCCAATTCCAGCTGAAGAAGCGGAATTTCGGGGATTTTTCCCGTGCGGCTCCGGTCCAATCCAACTGGAGAATCCGAAGTCATCTAAAGGATCGGCATGAAGATATAAATCTTCTTTTTGCTTATTGGGTATGCCGGTTATGGGATCATAGCTTAATAGGCCATTGTGAGTGCCAGGAATGATAATATCTTCGTAGGAAACATGCCATTTCCCTTTATAATAGGTTTGGTAGCCTGCCTCTCGGAAATAATGGCCCATTGTTGGGACCGTGTTTCTGTTAAGCCAGAACATATCCGGATCGGAGGCTTCCTTGGCGATTCCATTAGTCTGACTGACACCATGAAGGGACGGATAATGTCCAGTAAATAATGTCGCTCGACTAGGACAGCAGGCAGCACTTCCGATATAATGCCGATTGAACTCAAGTCCGTTCATTCTTAGCAGCTCCTGCGTAACGAGATTGTTTGCACGCCATTCTCTGATGTCACGGTTCTCATATACAGGGGGATACCTCTGCTCATCAACGAGTATAACAAGAAAATTAGGCTTCTGAATGTTCCTGATACGTGTCATCATACACCCCGCCATTATGTCATGTCTAAGTAATATGCGGCAGGCTTTTGTCCTATGAAGATAGATGAATGGAACCTGCACAGAACTATAGTACAAACTGGAAGTAGAAGGTGATTCGATGTATAAGGCTTTGATCGTAGATGATGAAAAAATCGAGCGGGAGGGTGTCAAGTTTTTAATCGAAAAACTAGAGCTGACCCTACAAACTGACGAAGCGGAAAACGGTGTCAAAGCGCTGGAATATTTGCAAACGCATGAGGTAGACATATTGTTCACCGATATCCGTATGCCGTTCATGGACGGGTTAGCGTTGGCCACGAAGGCAAAGATGCTTTATCCCAAGCTTAAGGTCATTATTGTAAGCGCATACGGTGATTTTGAATATGCTAAGCAAGCCATCCACATTCAGGTGGTCCACTATTTGTTGAAGCCTGTAGAAGTATCCGAGTTTCTTGAGGTGGTTACGGAGGTTGTCCGTTTATGTGATGAGGATCGTGAGCAGAGGGCAAGATCGCAGCAGTTGCAGCAAGTGTACGAAATCGGGAATCGATATGTGCAGGAGCAAATGCTGTTTGATTTACTTTATGGAACCCAGTCTGCAGACAAGGTTGGAACTGCACTGAATCATCAAGGCTGGCTAAAGGAGGGTACGACATTTCGGCTCCTTCTTTTGGATACACGGAAGAAATTATTCGATACAGTCGGGGAAGGGTTACAATTGCAATTGACAAGTGCACTCCCATGGGATTGTATGTATTTGAACCTGAATGAGTATCAAAGCGTGCTTTTCGTGCGGTTAGAGGGGACTTGGGACAAGACGCAGCTAGAGCCATACGGAAAGAAGCTTCAGGAGTTTCTCATAGCACATTACGAAGCCGATAGTGTGATCGTATTCAGTGGCTTACTGAACGATCTTCAACTGGTTCCTGCCGAATATCAGGAGATGGAGAAGATATTGGAATGCAAATTTTTCTTGCCTGCATCGGCTGTATTGTTTTCGGAGGTTATGTGTACATCCCTACAGGATGTGCCAGCGGACCTCAACAATATGCTTGAGGAAATATCACGGTATATCAGCTACAGTGAGTCTCATTTGATACTGGACGCGATTGAGAGACTGTTTACAGAGCTGCACTTCAACAACCAATTATCTACCATTTATGTAAAATACATATGTGCCGAAGTTGCCAAAAAATATGTCGATAGCTTCAATCGTGACACGAACATGTCATTTCAATGGTTTGCCGAACAAATATTTAAGTCAGGCAGCCTGATGCAGCTCAAGGATTTAATGATCCAACTGGTTGAAGAGAGGTCGAAGCCAGCAGTCGAGCCTTCCAGAAAGGTGATCGGTGAGGTGCTTAAATGGATTCACCGTGATTATCAAAAGGATATCGGCCTGGATTCCCTGGCGGACAAAGCAGGCTTGTCTCCGAGCTACTTAAGCCATCTGTTCAAGAAAGAAACCGGCTCCAGTCTCATCAAGTACATAACCAGCTATCGGTTGGAAAAAGCAGGTGAGCTGCTTCGGACCACCAATATGAAAATTGCCGATATTACCAATGAGGTGGGTTATACGAGCTTCGCTTACTTTTGTTCCATATTCAAAAATTATTACGGCAAAACCCCCGCCAAATACAGGGAAGGGGATTCCGTATGAGTCGTCCACTGCACATGTTCAGAAATATGCGTTTCAAGCAAAAGCTCATTCTATCTTATCTGATCGTAAGCTTAATTCCGATAGCGCTATTGGGGACTTATTCTTATAACCAGTCCAAGCTGTTTCTTCGTAAGCAGGCCGTCCAAGGCTTACAGGATACGGTAGGTACGATGGCAAGAGGCATGAACGAAAAGACGGTGCAATATGAGCGAACGGTCGACTCCGTTGTAATGAATACAGGACTTCAGCGTATTTTTGGTACCCAATATAAAAGTCTCACGCTGCTTTCCGAAGATTTAAGAAAGTATGTGGACCCTTATTTCAGCATGATCAAGAGCTTGAATAAAGACATGCTGCAGCTCACCGTATATATGCCCGATACGATGCCAGAATATGGCGATTCTATCCTTTCCCTGAACAGACTAAAGGGTAATAGTCTATGGTATAACGCTGCCATGCAGCAAAAGCAGACAGGTTGGTATCATAATAATGACGAACTCGTTGTGTATCGACAATTTCCGACAATACTTTATAACAATATGGAAGGTATTTTGTATTTGAAATTGAACAAGGAACTTTTTTTTGAGTCGCTTTCGTCGGTCTCTTCGGTTGATTCGGCTCGTGACGGACTTTTTATTTCCGATGGACAGCACAATGTCGTCTATTCCAATCACCGTGACGCTGCCATATTTCAACAACAAATCATACAGCTGCCAACACAGCCTGAGAATACAGCCGATATCGAGGGCATTCGATATATTGTAATTAATGTTCCTCTTCATCATTCTGATTGGACGCTTCATTATTATATACCGGAGCAGGACATATCGATGGATGCTACCAGCATTGTCAAGGCAACGGTCATACTCCTTATTGCCTGTATCGCCATATTGTTCGCGCTCATTTGGATATTTTCACACACCATGATCAAACGGATTTATCATTTGAACAAACTGATGAAACAAGTTCAGTACGGAAATATGCAATTGGACATACGCAGCGAGAACAGGGACGAAATCGGTGAATTAACGAATCGCTTCGGCAGCATGCTGTTTCGTATTAATGAACTGGTGACAGAAGTATATCAAAACAAAATTATTCAAAAGGAAGCAGAGTTTAAAGCGCTGCAGGCCCAAATTAATCCTCACTTTTTGTACAATACGTTATCTATCATCAACTGGAAGTCGCTGAAGATTGGCGCAACCGATATTAGCCATGTCGTGACCACGCTATCCCGATTTTACAGAACCTCTCTAAACCGGGGAGAAAGCATGACAACCGTCAGGGATGAGCTGCAGAACACCCAGTCGTTTGTGGAAATCCAATCCGTAATGCACGATCATAGCTTTGATGTGAGCTATCATATCGATGATGAGGTTTATCAATACGATACGGTGAATTTATCGATACAGCCGCTTGTTGAAAATGCGATCATGCATGGGATCGATCAGAAACAAAATGGCAAAGGGCAGCTGATAATCACCGTTCGAGCCCATAAGGAATGGATCGAGTTTGTGGTGGAAGACAATGGACCCGGCATCCCAAAGGAAATACAGGACGATATTTTGATTAAACAATCGAAGGGCTATGGGTTAAAAAATGTGAATGAGCGGATCAAGCTCGTGTTCGGTGAAGAGTATGGCATTACGGTATTCAGTGAATATGGACAAGGGACTGCAATGATCATGACCATTCCCAAATATAGAAAGCAATAAAACGATAATTTTCAAAAAAATCTGATAATTAAAATAAAACGGCGCTGTGCTATATTAATAAACAAGAATGAATGCGCATTCATAACTTATATAACTGGAAAGGAGAGAGATTATTATTGCACGAGTTATAGCAGCCAATCAGAAGTCTGAAACCGTCTCCAGGACGAAAAGTGAGTTCAGAAAGAAATTAAAAAATTATCAGGTTCTCTACTTCATGCTGCTGCCGGGTCTGCTGTACTTTATTATTTTTCATTATGTTCCGATGTACGGTGTTGTCCTCGCTTTCAAAAATTTTAAAATTATGCAGGGCATTATGGCTAGTCCTTGGGTCGGACTTGAGCATTTTTACAAAGTATTCGCCGATCCGAATTTTTATCGAGTCTTGAACAATACCCTTATCATCAGCCTTTATAAAATCGTTTTCGCCTTCCCCATTCCAATTGTTTTCGCCCTTCTGCTAAGCGAAATTACAAGTGAGCGGTTTAAAAAGCTGGTCCAGACGATTTCGTATTTGCCGCATTTTATGTCCTGGGTCATTATGGCAGGTATTTTTATCAGCATTTTTTCATTGAATGGTCCTGTCAATGCCATAATCAAGCTGTTTGGCGCTGATCCGGTATTGTTTATGGCAGATGACCGTTATTTCCGTACGATTCTGATCCTCACGGACATTTACCAAGGTTTCGGCTGGGGCTCGATCGTTTATTTTGCCGCCATCGCCGGGATCGACCCGCAGCTTCAGGAAGCAGCTATCATGGACGGAGCCAACCGGTTTAAAAGAATGATCTATATTACGATACCGATGCTGTTACCCGTTATATCCATCATGCTCATTCTACGGATGGCGCACGTACTGGATGCCGGATTCGATCAAATTTTCAACATGTATAATCCTAAAGTATATGGAGTATCGGACATACTGGATACTTTCGTTTATAGAAAAGGATTGGTGGAAACGAACTACAGCTACGCGACGGCGGTTGGCCTTTTTAAATCTGTTGTTGCTCTTGTGCTCATCGTACTCGTCAATAAAGCAGTGCATATGATGGGAGGAAAGGATCATACCATTTGGTAATTCAGCGTATCTGATGGAGGCATGCAGACTATGATAAAAACGAAAAAAACGTCCGCAGAGAAGATAGGCGAATTCTCGTTGTATTTGCTCATGATCGTGATCACAGTCATCACCTTGTATCCTTTTTGGAACCAAGTGATTACGTCGATCAGTGCGGAAAGCACCTTATACACAACTGGTATGCTTCTTCTCCCAAGCAAGCTTTCCTTTGAAAGCTATCATGTGATTTTTCAATATAAAGCCATATGGACCGGCTATGGAAATACGATATTGCGTACGATCCTCGGCGTTGGTCTCAGTCTGTTCTTCACTGCTCTGTTCGCTTATCCCTTATCCAAAAAGGACCTGCCGTACAATCGTACGATCACCTCGTTCGTCTTGTTCACCATGCTGTTCAGCGGAGGTTTGATTCCCAATTATTTGCTCGTTAAGCAGCTGGGTATCTTTAATTCGGTCTGGGCACTCGTGCTGCCAAGTATGATCAGTGCCTTTAATACATTAATAATGAGAAATTTTTTCAGGTCTATACCGGACAGCCTTGAGGAATCTGCACGTGTGGACGGCGCCGGGTACTTCTTTATTTTTCGTAAAATTATCGTACCACTCTCCAAACCGGTGCTGGCTACCGTGGCCTTGTGGATTGCGGTTAACCATTGGAATGCCTGGTTCGATGCTATGATTTATATTACCGATTCGAAAAAGCAGGTACTGCAGGTTGTGCTCAGAAAAATCATCGTGGACAATAATATGGACCAGCTGAACACGATGCTGTATCAGTTCGATCAGAAGGATATGTTTTCCACGCGCCAGCTGCAGGCTACAGTCATCATGTTCTCGGTCCTGCCCATGCTCGTGATCTATCCTTTTGTGCAAAAGTATTTTGTCAAAGGGATCATGATCGGCGCGGTTAAAGGGTGAATAAGATTCCAGAATACGACTAAAGAAAGGGTGGTTTTTATGAAAATAATAATGCCGTTGACGTTGAGTGCAGTCTTAATGGGGGCAGTTCTTGCAGGCTGCAGTTCGGGAACAAGCACAGGCGGGGAAAAAACCGAAGCACCCCAGGCAGACAAAAAATACAAGCTGACCTATCTGAATCAAAATTTTGATAAAACGGTCAAGGATTCATATGCCGTTAAATATGTACAGCAAAAATTCAACGTCGAAGTGGAGCAGCTTCCAAGATCTAAGGATAATTTCAAGGATGAGCTCCTGCTGAAGGTGGCTTCCGGGGAAATTCCGGATGTATGGGTGGACCTGGGCTTTCCCGAATACGAAAAGCTTGTCAATCAGGGCGCAGTAGCGGAGATTCCCCAGGAGCTTATCGAGAAAAACGCCCCGCGTTATTGGGCCTGGCTGAAGAAGCACCTCGGTGATGATCCGTTGAAGTTGTACCGAAGAGACGGCAAAAACTATTCGATGCCGATCATCCAGACGCTGGGTCCCGACCGTACTGTCGTAAGTCTCCGTAAGGACTGGCTTGACAATGTAGGTATTACGAAAAATCCCGAGACATTGGAAGAATTTGAAGATGCCATGCGCAAATTCCGCAACAATGATCCCGACAAGAACGGTAAAAAGGATACGTACGGATGGACAGGTCAAGCTGCAGGGGTTAAAGATATATTCAGTCCTGTATTTGGTGCATTCGGAGTGTTCCCCGGTACGTTCACCGATAAGAACGGTAAGATTATTCGGGGTGAAATTGAGCCAGGTGCCAAGCAGGCTCTTACGCTGCTCAATAAATGGTACAAGGAGGAGCTGATCGATCCCGAATTCGTGTTGAATAAAGGCCCGAATGTGGACGATAAGGTCATTTCCAGCAAAGTCGGAATTGTTACTGGTTCCTGGTATCAGTTTATACAGCGGGCGGCTTTTTTTGATGGCAAGTATTATGAGAAGCTTCGTGCCAATGTGCCGAATGCCAGCTGGCTATTGACAGCGGGGCCTAAGGGACCGGACGGTCAGCAGGGCACCGTGCAGTTAAATCCCATTGCAAGCTCCGGTGGACAATTCGGCAAGCATATGGAAAAAGATAAAGGAAAGATGGCCAAATATTTGCAGGTTGCCGATGCAACTGCCTTCGATGCGGAGACATTTGAAAATATCGTTTACGGAGAAAAAGGAAAAACCTACAAAAAGGGTGATAAAGGCGATTATATTTACCTGCCTCCTTATGATAAAGAAGAGGAGCAGATCAAGTTCGGGATTGGACAGCAGTATACGTTCGTAGGTAAATCATTCAACGATTATGAATTTCAGACTCCGTACATGACCCTTAATGAGATGATGCCTATCCGCAGAGCAAATGAACACATAGGTAAAGGTAAATATGATATTTTACAGCCGATTCAAATACCAGCATATAACGAAAATATCGATACGCTGGATCAAATGACGCTAAAATATTTTATCGATATGATTACCGGACAGCGACCTGTCAGTGATTTTGATAAGTATGTTGAAGAGTGGAAAAAAGCGGGCGGTTCCAAGGTAATGGAAGAGGCCCAGAAGAAGTACGAGGAGAACTTCAAGAAGTAATATGCTGATGGGGGAGGGTGGACGGCTTTGGAACCATTAAAAGTGATTCAAATCGGCGTTGGGGGATTCGGCAGATCCTGGCTGAAAACTGTACTTTAGGAACCGGATGTCGATCTGGTAGCTATCGTGGATGTTGCCGATGAAAATTTGAAATATGCGGGAGAGCTTCTCCAAGACAAGGCCATACCGATGTTCCACGATCATAATGAGGCATTGAGCAGCGTACAGGCGGATGCAGTCATGATCATTACGCCACCGCAGACGCACATGACAATTGCCTTCGATGTGATGAAAGCAGGCCTTCATATATTTCTGGAGAAACCTCTTACTTATTCCTTCGAGGACGCAGTGGAGTTTGTTCGCAAGTATGAGCGTTATGACAAGAAAGTGATGATTAATCAGAACTATCGCTGGACCCCCGAGATTCAGGCGATGAAGCAGGCAATTGCGAATGGCTCCATCGGAGACATCGGATATATCGACTATAACTTCAGAAGACTGCACAATTCGAATGTCGATACTTGGCGCGTACATTCCGGGGAATTTTTGTTCACTGATGTCAGCATTCACCACTTCGATCTGATCCGATATTTACTGGAATGTGAGCCAGAGTATGTCACCGCACAAGGCATTCGTCCATCCTGGAGCTGGTGTGAAGGCATTACAGTGGGCGGTGCCATCTTCGAATTTCCTAAGGGCGTACTGATGAATTACTTTGGAAGCTTGTCCGATTTCGGATCTTCGACTACCTGGAACGGTGAAATCCGCATAACGGGAAGTGAAGGCGCAGTCGAGCTATGTAATGATATTCCGTATTTGTGCGGGAAGGGTGGAGAGAGGCAGGAGCTGCCTTTACCCCAAATGTTGTACAGCAGCCAAGGCTATTCGCTGCACCAGTTCATCTATTCGATACGGCATGATATGAGACCCGATACCGATCTGATGGACAATATTAAGAGCCATCTTATGGTGCATACGGTCATCCAATCCATTCACCGCAATGAACGGGTGGCATATGACGACTACCTTCAAGCGCTGAATCCATAAAAATTGGGAAGGTGTTACCATGAATCAGGCTATAGAAGCTATTTCAAAACAAAGCTGGCAGCTTTCATCCCCGGATAGCCGATTGCAAATCAACGTGCTGCTGGATTCTCAAGGAAGACTGACCTACGATATTACCAAAAATGCAGTTGCCATGCTGCAGGCTTCTCCGCTGGGCATCGTGACAGATCGAATTGCTTGTACAGACGGATTATCCTTTGTGAACACATCCACGGTTGAGATTAATGAAACCTATATGTTGCCGCATGGGAAAACGAAAAACTATATCAATCAAGCCAATGAATTGACCCTTAATTTCAGCAAGGAAGGCCACATGCTGCAGTTGATCTGTAGAGCTTATAACGAGGCCGTTGCGTTCCGCTTCCAATTTCCCGGAGAGGGCCAATTGCAGATAAGCTCAGAGCCAACGGGATTCGCTTTGCCTCAGGATCGGCTTGTTAATGTATGGGCGCAGAAGTTCATGGAGTGTTATGAACGGACTTATGACCACAGCATGCTTGAACTGATGGATGAGGACGATTATGGGTTGCCTATGCTGTTCCAGATTGGGAACGACGGTTGGATGCTGCTCAGTGAAGCGTCCGTGTTCGGAAGCTATTGCGCATCGCATGTGAAAGTGAGCAAGGAGCATTCACATATGCTTGAGCTTGCCTATGCGCCCGATCAATCGGGACCGAATGTAGCGGAAGGCCCTTTCGCTACCCCATGGAGGGTCGCCATTATCGGCGACGAGCTATCAACGATTGTCGAATCAACGGTGGTTTTTCATTTGAACCCGCCGTCCGAAGTGGAGGATACGTCATGGATCCGGCCGGGTCGCTCTGCTTGGTCATGGCATTCGGACAGCGCCTCCAGCAGGGACCATGAGCAGCAGGTTAGATTTGTTGATTTCGCTGCGGATATGGGCTGGGAATATTCCCTTGTCGACGGCGGCTGGGACCGGGAGGAAAGTACGGTTAACGTGCCTGAATTGATCCGACATGCTGAAGCCAAGGGTGTTGGCATCTGGGTATGGACTCATTTCAAAGGGCTTCAAGAGGAAGAGACGTGCCGAAGCAAGATGGCTCTATGGTCGGGCTGGGGTGTGAAGGGAGTCAAGGTCGATTTTTTCGACAGTGATGCCCAGGAGCGAATCCAGGTGTACGACATGATCGCCGAGATAGCTCTGGAGCATAAGCTGATGATTAATTACCACGGCTCCTCCAAGCCGTCTGGTGAACAGCGCCGCTGGCCGCATGTGATGACCCGAGAGGGCATATTTGGAGCGGAATATTGGAAAAACCAGCTGAATGAAGGACCGAATGCGGTGCATAACTGTACCGTGCCGTTTACCCGCAATGTAGTGGGATCAATGGACTATACACCGGTTACCTTGTCAAAGCTGACTCGTACCGGTCACTGCCATCAGCTCGCATTGGCGGTACTGTTCGAATCGGCGGTTCAATGCTTTGCCGACTCTATTGAAGCTTACGAGGAGAGCGCTGGCAAGCCATTCCTTCAGCAGGTACCTGCTGCTTGGGATCAAACGCTTATGCTTGAAGGCTACCCGGGACGGTTCGTTACGATGGCTAGACGTAGTGGAGAGGACTGGTTTGTAGGTGCGATCTGTGCGGCGAGCGGAAGAACGGCTCACGTGAGCCTCGACTTCTTGGAGGAGGGCGTTACATACGTGGCTGATATTTACGAAGAAGTGTTTGGCCCCCTGGATCATTACCGGTTTAAGCACTCAACGGAAATTACGGTTCGACAAGAGACGGTCACGAAGCTAGATGCACTTTATCTGAAGCTGAAAGTAAACGGCGGCAGCGTGATCCGATTAAGGAAGGCTGCAAAGTAACGACACTGGCTAACGCAATCCTGCGTTAGCCTTCACTTTTATTATTAATCGGGAGCGTGAAGCATGAATGGGAAAGGTAGAAAATACTTTATTTAATCCGCATTTGGATTATCGTAAGCTTATATCGCGGGGAGATCTGCATTATGAGCATACGGTGAAACGAAGCGAGGGGGGATTGCCCATTGGTAACGGACGGATGGGCAGTCTGGTATGGACCTCTCCCTCTGCGATCAAGCTCCAAATTAACCGGGTGGATGTATATGCTAATGATAGCTCTAGCCAAAGCTTTAATCAGAGACACGCAGATTATGCTTACGGCTGCGGATTCGTGGATATCGATTTCGTCGATTATGGGCAGGATGTTTTTCATGATGAAGGGATTCGTCAACATCTCAGCCTTTACGATGCGTTGGCAAGCATTGAAGGCGACGGCGTGAATGCACAGCTGTTCGCAAGTGCACACGATGATGTATTTGCTATCAGAGCTGAGGATCATAGAGAGGCACCACAGGTGATTAATATCAAATTGAAAATGCTCAGACCCGCTGAGGTAGTGACCAAACATCATTCGGCAATATCAAGCTTGAGCATTCACCATGATATGATTGTTTTGAAGCAGGAATTTAGTGAAGGTAGCTATTACTGCAGCTCTGCCCTTGTGGTAGGAATATCCGGTCGAGACGCAGCAGCCAGAATGAATGACGAATTCGGTGGCAGGGAGCCTGTGGGTGCATTTCGTGAAACCAAAGTTCTTGGGCAGCCAAATGAAACTGAAATACGTTTATGCGTTAAACCGGAAAGGGGAAGGTTCGAGCTGTTCATCGGTACCGCTGCGTCATTTGACCGGCATACGGACGTCGTCGCTGAAGCTGTAAATCAGGTTGAACGGGCTCGAACAGCGGGGTTTGATAAGATGCTTGCTGAGCATACAGCATGGTGGAACAAGTATTGGAGCCAATCCTATATTCAACTGCGCAGTCCGGACGGGACCGCTGAATTTGTGGAAATGCACTATACGTATTACCTTTATCTGATGGCATCCAACTCAAGAGAAGGTCGATATCCGCCGAATTTCGGAGGGATGCTGCTCAGTCCACGGGGGGATCTGCGGCACTGGGGAGCCATGCATTGGTGGAATAACTTGAACCTGTATTATAATGCCGTTCTTCCATCCGGTCATTATGAGCTGTTTCAGCCTTACTTTACTATGTATACGGCCATGTACGATTCATGTGCGAGGGCTGCAGAACAGCAGTGGGGCAGTACGGGAATATTTATTCCTGAGGTTGTCTCATTTAGCGGATTGGAGGAGCTGCCAGACGATATTGCCGCTGAGATGCGGGACCTTTACCTACTGCGAAAGCCATGGGATCAGATGTCCATCCGCTTTAAGGAATATGCGCATGTCAAGCCTCCGCATGAGAGCAGATGGAACTGGAAGATGGCGGAACGGTTCGTAGACGGCAAGCTGGTATATCCGGACAGAGGCTATGGGCCGTTTGGTTTTACCACGCATATGTTTGCCAGCCAGGTGGGGATTGCTTACCATTACTGGCAGTATTATGAGTACACCTTGGATCAGACATGGCTCCATGACAGAGCTTACCCGCTGATCAAAGGGACCGCGGAGTTTTTCCGTAACTTCCCGAATTTGAAGAAGGAGGCAGATGGGAAATATCATATTTATCACACAATCAGCGACGAGAAGTATATAGACGGTAAAGACAATATGGACTCTATGGCGGCGATGCATGGGATTATGCCCGTACTGCTAAGGGCATCGGAGATTTTGGGAGTTGACGAGGAAATGAGGCCCATATGGAGAGAGTTTTACGACAACCTGGCTCCTCTCCCTACAAGCGATCATCCCGATGCCGTGCTGCGGACAGCAGATAACGAACATGCTGTATGGGCAGGCTCGCTGGGCCCAGTCCTTGATCAGCGGAGCGGGACTGATTTGCGGCCGGGGCGATTCTGCAGTCTATGTACATTGGAGACCGCCGATGATAACCCGGATAGGTTCGAAACAACGATGGCCACTATTAAATACGATGAAGTAAACAAATATGGCGGCGACTGGAGTCGTTCTGCATCGGAGATGTCAGCTGCTGCACGGGTTCTTGCGGGAATGGGCTTGGCAGAGGAATTTAAACAAGCAGTGTTAGGACAACTGAATTGCGTCAATGCTGACAAAGAATACTGCTATTATACAGACACGGGCAAGGTCAAATTTTTCGAGAACCGTTTAACAGTGAGAGAAGGTGTCAACTGCATAAGTGCGCAGCGTTTAGGTAATGCAGCTGCCGCATTGCAGTCTGCGCTGTGTCAAAGCCAGCCTGACGGGCCAGGGAAGGATTCCGTGATCCGTATCTTTCCTGCTTGTCCTGCAGGATGGGAGGGTGAGTTTTCTCTATGGTGCCACGGGGGCTTCCAGGTGACGTCACAGCTTCGCGATGGGGTTATTCCCTTTGTACAAATCAACTCGACCCTTGGTGGGCTCTGCAGAATCCGCAACCCTTGGGGTGATGCACTCGTTTCTTTGCATAAATTCGCACACAAGATAAAGACAATTAATGGAACGCTGCTTGAGTTCGAAACAGAGCCAGGCGATCAGCTTGAATTGTTATCGGAATAACGGAAGCTCTGGGCCCGCTTACTGGCGGGCGTGATCTTCAAAAAATATAATCCGCCAAACCGCTAAACGATCCGTCTACAGGTGGTTTGGATCTTTGTGATGAATTATAATCAACTGTATTACATTGAGAATGGTTATCACTGAGAGAATGGAAAGGGTTGTGAATATGCTAGGCGTTAAGAGAATACCGCTTGCTGGTATCGCTGTGTTGATGGTGTTTTTGTTGTACGGATGTGGCAGTCCGAACCATGACATAGGTGAAGCTTCGTCTGGATCCGTGAATTCCCCATCAGCTTCCAATGGAGCAGCGACGCCGCAGACGCGTACCGTTAAGGACGCAAAGGGAAATGTAGTCATTCCGGCCAACCCTGTGAGAATCGCAGATATTTCCGGTTCCACAGAAGAGCTGCTGCTGCTTGGATTTCAACCTGTGCTGACGGGCAATACCGATATGGGGAACCCCGGAAAGGTTACGCCGCTTCTCTCCAGCAAATTGCAGACAAACGTTAGTATCGCAGGCTGGTTTCAAACTGAAATCAACATAGAGGCTGTCATGGCCGCGAACCCCGATCTGATCCTGGCAGGACCTACACAAGAGAAGATTTATGATCAACTGGTCAAGATTGCTCCAACGGTGAGAGTGCCATATGGTTTTAACGCTTATCGGGAACGATTTGCATTTGTAGCGGAGGTGCTCGATAAAAAGGGTGAGATGGAGGCATGGCTGAAGGCGTATGATCAACGCGCCAAACAATTGCATGATCAAATTACCGATGTCACCAAGCAGGAAACGTTTGCTGTGATCGAATCCACGCAGAAGGAAATTCGGATTTATGCCCGCACAGGATTGGCCGATATCGTTTTTAATGATCTTGGACTGCCCAAAGCGCCGGGGACGCCGGAACCCGATCCGTGGGGTGGGAAGGTGATGAGCCTTGAGGGACTTTCCACGTATGATCCGGATCATTTGATTTTACTCACAGACGGAGAGCAAAATGTGCTGGAACAAAGCAAAATCTGGAGCAGCCTCAAAGCTGTCAAATCCGGACATGTATACCGGATGACAAGCAGACAAAATTATAACGAAGCATTTTTTGCAATGGGGAAGAAGGCAGTCATGGAGCAGATTGCGGGCGATATAACGAAACCAAGCAAAAGGTAAGGCCGATGACATCAAAGCAATAAGAAAGAGGATGATATGACAAAAGCAGGATATAGGAATAGGTCAGACTTTCATCAAAACTTTAACCTTTTTTTCGACGGGTTCGAGCTGCAGAGGAACAATGTAAATCATACGGAACAGATGACGCTCCATTCACAAATGGGGGAAGGGGTTATTCGTCGCTTTGTCCCTCGTACCGATATCGAAGTGGTTATTTCTGACTACACCTTGTATCGCAATCACGCCTTGAAGCTTTTCACCGAAACCGCCATGGTGGAGCTTAATTATTGCTTACAAGGGGCAAGAGAAGTGAGTGTTGCAGGAATACGCCATGAGTTTGTTCCGGGAAATTGTACCCTGCAATTTATGAATCATGCGGATGTACACTTCGAATTCGATGGCAATCAGCCTTTTCTAATGCTCGGTATCGGGATTCCGGTTTCGACCTTTCATCATTTTATGGAGGAAGCTGGCGGGGAGAGATCGGTCGATTTTTCTCAGCTTCTTGGCAATCGGCCCTATCGTATCTTTCAAGAAACGACTCATCCAGCCGCTAGCGTTGTTGTGAAACGAATGATGCAAGCTGCTACAGGGCAACACACCCGAAATTTTGAGATGGAGTGCAGTGTACTGGAACTTCTATCTTTGGCCTTTCGATCTTTTTTGGTTGATTGCAATCCGGAATTCCCTAAGTTGTCCAAGAGTGATATGCACAAAATCCAGAGTGCGAGGGATATTATATTGGACCGTATGGTAGACCCGCCCACGCTGCTCGAATTATCACGGATGATTGGTCTGAATGATTTTAAATTAAAGAGCGGTTTTAAAGAAATGTATGGAACGACCGTATTCGGTTATTTGCGGGAGCAACGGCTGGAAAAGGCCTTTCTTTTGCTGGAGCAGGGTAAGATGAACGTGAGCGAAACGTCATTTGCGGTCGGTTATTCCAATTCCAGTTACTTTTCGGAAGTATTCCGAGAGAAGTATGGGGTCAATCCCGGAGTTTTTGTTCGAAGCTCTTCCGCTTTGCGTGAGTCCTATTAATAGGTGAATAGATTGCACTTGAAACTGCTCCTTCGAGTAGTTTTTTTGTTATGTGTCGGTTCCCATTAACCAGCAAAGTAATCCGGCTGCAGGTAGAAGCTTGCTATACAAGCATAGTATCATTAGCTTATTGATAATGAATCTCATTTACAATATATCAAATTAAAGTTGAAGCCTTCCAGGCTTATAACGGCAAGGAGCAAGCAAATGGAGAACTGGAAAAAGATGTGGGGTCAAAGAACGTATTCGTTTTTACTCATCCTTATTATGATTTGGCTGACAGCAGGTTGTACCGGGACGAACTCGGATTATGCCGACAAGGAAGTGAATAAGCAGTCGGATTCAACAAACAAGGGTGACACGGCTGTCTCTTCGTTTCCAAGAACGATCAGCCATTTGAAGGGGGAGACCATGATCCTGGCAAAACCGGTTAAAATTGCCGCACCCTATATTGCTTTTGTCGATTACCTTGCTGTTTTGGACGAATATCCGATTGCTGCGCAAGGGGTTGAAACGATCAAACGGAATTTTCCGAGTTTGAGCAAACGTGTGGCGGGGAAAAACATCATGGATCTTGGTATGGAGGTCGATCTGGAGAAACTGCTGGTCGCACAGCCGGATTTGATTATTGCCGCAGATGACATGAAGGATCAGTATGAGAAGCTAAGTCAAATTGTACGAACCGTTATACTTCCCCAAGCAGGGGACTGGCGTGAGACACTTCAGCAAATTGCCGAGGTGATCGGCAAAGAGGATAAAGCTACAAGCGTACTCGCCGAATTTGACCGCAAATCTAAAGATTATAAAGAAAAATTGGCATTTCGAAGTGAAGAGTCCATAATGTTCGCAATGTATAGAGGCAAGGAGCAGTTCGTAACCTGGAATGACGGGCGATTCGATCCTTTTTATAAGGGGCTTGGACTGAAGCCGATAGCTGGTGTGCAAACAGACGGACAATTGTCCTTGGAAAGTTTGGCTGCATTAAATCCTGATCATCTCTTCATTATAAACAATTGGCAGAACCCGATTCAGGGAGGTGTCAAGAAAGCGTTGGAAGGCAGTAAGGTATGGGGCAGCTTGAATTCGGTGAAAAACAATCGCGTTTATGAACTGAAAGATCCTTCACTTCCCGGACCGATGGCACTCGCCAAAATCGACGGTATTGAAGAAATCATGGAGGCGCTGGCGAAATAAAGAGCGCAATATAGGGAAGAGGAGTGGATGGGTTGTGAAATACAGATTTATGATTATGTTCCTTATTGTATTGTGTGGAATGATCTCAATCGCCGCCTTCAACCCGATTATCGGTCCGCTTTCCCGTAATTTGGGATTAAGTGAAATCCAATCGGGATGTTTGGTGTCGGTGACAGGACTTTGCTGGCTCCTGGGTGGATATTTTTGGGAAAAAATGGCGTTTATGAGCAGGAAAAAGATGTTGGTGTTGATTATGCTAGTCTATTTGGTGACACTCATCGTGTTTGCCCTGCTTGCCGATTATGCAGAAACTCATTTATTGCACACGTCGGGTCTGTTTTGGATTTTCATAGTGCTGCGAGCCATTGCAGGATTTTTCTTCGGGGGTATTCCTGCGAAAGCACAAGCCTACGTGATGGGATGGACGACACAGGAAACACGTACGCGGGGAATGGCGCTATTCGGCGCTGCCAATGGACTCGGATTCGTATTGGGACCAGCGATGAGTGGGGGGATGGCGGCAGCAGGTCTGACTGCGCCGATGTATGCGGCTGCGATATTACTTTTCGCGATGGCAATCCTGTTTCTGGCGTTCATCCCAAACGAGCCGAACCAGGAAATTCATCGGCAAGCTTCATCGCTATCACCGAATGATGCGCGAATACGCCTCTATTTATGGATCGGGCTTGCGCTATCGTTTGTCCTGAACATTGTTCAGGTGACCATCGGATTTTATGTACAGGATACGCTTGGTTACGATGCCCGGGAAGCGACTCAACTGATCGGACTCGGTTTGGCCATTTCCGGCGTTATGGTCGTCGCCTCGCAAATTGTAATCAGTAAATACTTGAAGTGGCAGCCCAGGAAGGTGCTGCGCGTCGGGTTGTTATTTGTCGCATTGGGGCTGCTGGGACTGTTAACATTCATTCGTTTCGCCTATATAGATTTTGCATTATTGGGAATTGGTATCGGCTTTACGCTGCTTGGATACAGCTCGAGCGCGTCTCTGGCGGTGCAAGACCATGAGCAGAGAGGAGTTGCTTCCTTTATTGCGGCTGTGCAAGGTGGCGGATCATTCCTTGGACCTGTTGTAGGTACGTCATTGTATACCGCTCATATAGTTTTTCCGTATTCGTTCGGTGCGCTTATCATCTGCCTGTCTGGTGTTTTGGTTCTCGGGAAAAGGAGCGTACAGTCAGGTTCTATGGGGGAAGCAGCCAAAATACGCAATTAAGCTGTAACGGCCGCAAGTCAACCCTGTTTCCCGCCCTTCGACTCCTCTGTAAGCGGTGTTGCATCCGCTCCTGGATGCTAACAACAAGAACTATTGACTCGTTGGAAACCGTTAATTACAATATGAATGCTGCAGACAGCCAAATGGCGAACAATTTTAACAGGCAGCGGGAGTCGCGGCACCGATGAGCCTGAAGTAAGGCTCACAATTGGCAGGATAGCTGCAGAAGCGAGCAACTGTTGGGATAGTATGAATAAAGACAAAAACCGGAATTATCTGTGGAGTGATGTGAGTGATGCAAGCGGCACTGCTGCCGTTTCCTCGGAGCTTACAGTACTATAGCAGGCTTCGTCAGATGGCAGTCGCCTTCACCACACCAGGTTCCCCTCACAGAGGCTGCCCTCGACTGGTGCAGGACATCAGGGTTGTCGGTCTTCAATGGATGCTTGCGAATCGGTATAGCCCCGGGCAAGCCGTATATGGGAATTGGTGGCCTTGGGAGATTGGTGCTCCCTTGGCCTTGACTGATACGATGCTTCTAACATTTGGATAGGCACGATCCCTGTCGTTCAATTGACAGTTGGCGCTCTCTGTCTCCACTCCGAGCCAGACTGCGGCTACAGTCTGGCTCGCTTCCTTTCGCTCTCTCCACGTCCCCACATTTCCATAACATTAGACAATAAACCATAATCCTGCCTGATTGTTCATCTCCCTGACAAAGCTTACACTAACTACAGCAAGATATTCATCAAGTCAAAAAGGGGGGATGAACATGACGCAAAACATGACACGTGCCATACAGAACAATCGTCCGGCAGCCAGACCGGCGAAGCCCCATTGGTTCAGGCACATAAGAAACAATCCGGGATTGTATTTGATGGTCGTGCCGGGAATCATCTACTTTGTCGTATTCCGCTATGTGCCTTTGCTCGGGAGCGTCATCGCATTTCAGGATTACAATATTTTCAAAGGTATAACGGACAGCAATTGGGTAGGCTTCAAGTGGTTCGAGCAAATGTATGCGTTTCCAAACTTCAAGCGTCTGCTCGTAAATACATTGATCATCAGCTTTTACCAATTGATCTTTGCCTTTCCGGCTCCGATCATATTGGCTTGCATGATGAATGAGCTTAGCCGTACCCGAATGAAGCAATGGATGCAGACGATCCTGTATTTGCCACATTTCCTGTCGTGGACTATCATCTTCGCTCTCGTCTACTCGCTGCTGTCCTCGCAGTCGGGGCTGCTCAACCATTACTTGACGCAATGGGGAGGAACAGAAATCCATTTTCTGCAGGAGCCGGGATATTTCCGCACAATCGTCATCTCGACAGGCATGTGGAAGGAGATGGGCTGGGGAACCATTATTTATCTGGCGGCGTTGGCTGGAGTTAACCCGTCGCTGTATGAGGCGGCTACTGTAGATGGAGCAGGGCGATGGAAGCAATTCCTTCATATTACGGCTCCCGAGCTTGTACCGGCTACGATGATCCTGCTGCTGCTGAAGATCGGTCATATCCTGGATATCGGCTTTGAGCAAATCTATGTATTTCTCACCCCTGCTACCTACTCGGTTGGCGATGTCATAGACACCTATGCCTATCGGGCCGGACTGCTGAATGGCCAGTACAGCTTCGCAACCGCCATCGGATTGTTCAAATCGATTGTCGGGTTTCTGATGCTTGTGATTGCCAACCGGATAAGCAAAGCTACTACCGGCCAAGGGCTGTATTGAGCGCAGCGGCGTTGACCATACCTGGCTATTAGCAGAAAACTTGTCTTCCGTTATACAATCCTGGGCAAAGTGTAACCATTCACCGAAAGTAACACAGCAGATGATGCTGGGATGGAACACTTACTGCTCTTAGCATATAAGGAGGAACCGGCAATGTATTCAAAATC
Organism: Paenibacillus baimaensis; assembly: GCF_025567575.1. Lineage (NCBI taxonomy): Bacteria > Bacillati > Bacillota > Bacilli > Caryophanales > Paenibacillaceae > Paenibacillus > Paenibacillus baimaensis. The sequence continues at coordinate 312,981 of NZ_JAOQIO010000084.1, forward strand.
ATTCGGGGAACGCAGCTTTGACACGCTTAACGTTACGCTGCTGATTGGCGCCTGCCTGCTAATCATTATTCCCTTTGCCCATTTACTGGCGGCTTCCTTCAGTTCGAGGGAAGCGCTTATCCACAATCTTGTCACCTTCTTACCAGTTGACTCAACGTTAGATAATTACTTGTTGGTATGGCACAATAAAGTGTTCTGGAATTCATTCCGCATTTCGTTGATCGTTACCATAGTGGGAACCGTAATTAACATGTACTTTACGCTGCTAACGGCTTATCCGTTGTCGAGACCTACGTTTAAAGGGAAGAAGTGGATTCTGCTGGGGATCGTTTTCACCATGATATTCTCCGCTCCGCTTATTCCTATGTACCTTGTAGTGAAAAGCCTGGGCATGATGAACACGCTCTGGGCGATTATGATTCCCAATGCGATCGGCGCCTTTAATCTGATTCTGTGCATCACCTTCTTTCGCGGTTTGCCCGAAGAACTGACCGAAGCAGCCAAGATGGATGGAATGGGTGACAACGGGATATTGTGGCGCATCTTCATGCCGCTCTCGCTGCCGATCGTTATGACACTTACGCTCTTCTATGCCGTTGGCCATTGGAACAATTACATGGGACCGCTGTTCTTCATCACGGACTCTGGAATCAAGCCGCTCCAACTCTATCTATACAGTCTACTTAGCCAGTTCAACACTCAGGATTCCTTCCTGAATATACCGGAATCCATTAGCGAATACTCTCCGCTCGGTATTCAGATGGCCACTGTAGGAGTTGCTACGCTGCCTGTATTGATGATTTATCCATTCATTCAAAAGCACTTCATCCGAGGGGCTCTTCTTGGTTCAGTGAAGGAGTAAGCTGCCGGACAGATTATACCGTAAATTGTCTTTTTAAGCAGATTAACTATCTTATATGGGGGGATACGAAATTGAACAATTATGTTAACAGAAAATGGATGGGGGCACTTTCCATTATTGTATTAGGGTCAACACTCGCGGCCTGCACAGGCGGGATAAGCGGGGAGACGGGCAAAAACCCGGAGCCGGGAAAAGGCGAAGCTCCATCAGCCAGCTCTAAACCGGTTACGTTAAAAGCATTCGAGACGGACATTAATAATCCGATTCCTCCAGGCAATTCCATGAGCATTCCCACGATTGCATATCTCGGCAACAAAACGAACACCATTCTTGATGTAACTTTCCTGTCTCACGGCAAATACAACGAGCAATTGCGCCTGAAAATGGCCGCAGGGGAGTATCCCGACTTCTATTGGACTGGAGGGTTCGCCAATGAGGAGACACTGGCCAACGGAATGGTGCTGCCGCTCAACGAATTGATCGACAAACATGGGCCGAATCTGAAGAAAGTTATACCTCAATCCGCCTGGGATGCCGTTACACTCAAGGGCCAGATTATGGCGATCCCGAGATTCTCAGGCGGGGGGACGGATACGGATCGGCTTATCTATGTGCGGAAGGATTATTTAGATAAGGTAGGAGCAAAAATTCCTTCGACCTCCGATGAATTCCTCGACATGCTGAGACTGTTGAGGGACAAAGATCCAGATGGCAATGGCAAGGATGATACCATTCCATTCAGTGGAAGGCAAAGCTTTGGCTGGATGGAGAATATATTCGGGATGTGGGGCGTCGACCCTTCGGCTAATATACTCTACAATAACGAGATTATACCCGGCTATCTGCACCCTAACATGAAGCCTGCGCTTGAGTTCATCAGGACCATGTACAAGGAAAAGCTGTTGGATCAGGAGTTCCTATCCAATACGGGCAGCATATTTACTCAGAAGCTGAACTCGGGACAGGCAGCCTCTTATAACCACACGGTCGAGCAGATTGCCGACTTCCAGAAGGCGATACAGGATGCCAACAAGAATCACAAGGTGGATGTCGTGGCGATCCCTACCCCGAAGGGTAAAGGGTATACGGGACCGGTTGGCAACCGAAAATATCCGTTCGGAGTCTCAACCATCGTTATGAAAACCACGAAGCATCCTGTCGAGGTGATCAAGCTGTTCGACTGGATTGCTTCCGAGGAAGGGCAAGTGTATGTTGATATCGGCACCGAAGGAGATACATACCGCAAGGAAGGTGACAAATACATTTATGATTCGGCAAACGACAAAAACAAGGCGAACTTGCGCTCCGTCTTCGCGGTGACTCCCCTTTATTTCAACAAACAGACCATTCAGGCGCGGTATTCCCCCGAAGCGATGAAGCGCATTGATCAGGCCTACGAAATCGCCCGCAAGGAAGGGCTGCCCAATCCTACGGTAGCGATGCCCAAGCCTAAGGCACTATCCGAAAACCCGGAGCTAAGCTGGTATTCGAGCAGTATGATCCAGGAGACGATGACGAAGATTGTATATGGAGAATTGCCAGTTGATTACTTTGATACCTTTGTACAGGACATCAGGAAACAAGGCGGAAATCAATTGATCAAGGAAATGACCGAATGGTATAACAATAACAAAACCAAATAGGTTTGCACCTGCCTGCATACAGTCCCGGGAAATTCGGGGCTGTATGTTCCATGTGGGAGGAGCAAGCTGTTGTAAGAGGGATGCCTGGATTTGCCACTGCTGCAGAATAACTGTAGACTTATTTCATAAAAAGACAGCTTTGAGCAGAAAGAAGTGGACACCATGAAGGTGCTGCAATTCATCAGAGAATCGATCAAGAGGAAGATTATCCTTCTTTTTGTAACCGTGATTCTCTTTATCGCTTCTACGGTAGGTATTGTTCAATATGTGCTCACTTCGTCAATGCTTCAGCTGGATCTTGAGAAATATAGCAGACAGATGCTGGAGCAAGCCAATTTGAATATTAATCGTTACTTCAAGGAGTATGAACAAGCGTTCCTGTTCATCGAAGGAAGCGATGAATTTTACCAGTGGACAAGGCAGCAGGACAGGTTCACTTCAACCTACTTGCGGCTGTACAATCTGGTCTACCAAAACTCTGTGCAGCCCTTCGTGATGCAGCACCCCGAGGTGGTTTCCATATCCTTGCTTAATTCTTACGGGAATGAGCTTCGCTATAATCCGGTTCTTCCCTTCAAGCTCGGGTACTCCCTGGCGGAGCGAATGAAGGAGCAGCCTGCGACAGATGCCCGCTCGACCACCTTCATAGTCAAGCGGTCTACCGATTACGAAGGCAAACCGATTGTTGTATTAACACTGTTCAAAAAATTGGACTACTATGGAAATCATTCATACATTCAAATGGATATAAGCGTAAAACCTATACTGAACATTCTGGAACGGATGAACGATGGCAGCCATAACTCGCGCTATATAATGGATTCGGAGGGAACCATTGTGGCGCATCCTGTTGAAGAGGCTATATTCACATCTGTCCCATCCCCCTTGCTCACAAGAATATCAGGCATGGAATCCGGCGCTTTTCTGGACCCTGACTCCAGACAGTTCGTGGTATTCGCCTCCATTCCTGATACTCCCGGCTGGAAATCCGTAATTGAAGTTCCTTACAAGGAAGCCGCACGCACGATCTACCTCGTGCGTGATGTAACGTTGACGGTAACGGGTATCGGTATCGGGGTTACGGTACTGATGCTCTTCATTATGACCTCTTCCATGACCCGGAGAATTGTTTTATTAAAAAAGCAGTTGCTGAACACCAAGATCGGCCATTTTTCCCCGGGCCCCGAAGTGGGCGGAATAGATGAAATCGCCCACCTGGGGTATGCATTCAATGATATGCTGGCTCGCATGGATGCCTCTATCGACGAATTGGCCCATACCCGGGCGCGGGAGCAGATCGCTCTGTTCACCGCAGTACAGTCGCAAATTCATTCACACTTTCTATATAATTCTTTAGAGACGATCAATGCTATGGCAAGCCTGTCCGGCATGAAGCCGATCGAAGATGCCGTTGTGTCGCTATCTTCTATGATTCGTTACTCCTCCCGTATTCGCGATATTACTGTCACGCTCAGAGATGAGATTGAGCACACGAAGCATTACCTCAATATGGCCTGCATCCGGTTCGAATCGATTACGTACAACTATAAGACGGAAGCGGCCGTGCTTTCTGCGCATTGTCCGAAACTGATTCTTCAGCCTGTTCTGGAAAATGCCATCAAGCACAATCTAGAGAAATACGGACGTTCCATCCACATCGACATATCCATGAGAAGCTGGTTTGGCCGGTATGTCCGGATTTGCATTCGCGATAATGGCGCAGGCATCCCACAGGCTGAGTTGTTCGAATTGCGGGAACGCATTTCACGTGGAAGCCTTGATATTCCAGAGGGTGACCAGAGCATAGGATTACCGAATATTGCTTACCGCATTAAGCAGTTCTATAAAGGTTATGGTCTGCAGGCCAAAATAGTTGTCAGCAATTGCCGCTCTGGCAACGGCGTTAAGGTTCACCTTATACTGCCGATTCTACCGGCATAAAAGCGAAGGGAGGGGTAGCAATGTTATTCTGTCTAATCGTGGATGATGAGAAGTGGATACGCAACGGGCTGGTGAATCGGGTGAACGAGCACGCTGACTTTTCCGCTGTCAGTACTGCTCATAATGGACAGGTGGCGCTGGAATGGCTGCAGGGCAACTACGCAGATATTCTCATCACCGATGTGCGAATGCCGAACATGGACGGTCTGGAGCTAGTACGGCGCATCAACGGACAATTTCCCTGGATGAGATCGATTCTTATATCCAGCTACGATGATTTTGAATATGCCAAACGGGGCATCTTGCTCGGCACAATCGACTATATCGTAAAGCCGGTCAAACAATCGGACCTTGAGCAGGCGCTGCAGGCTGCAGCAGGACAACTGCGCTCGATACGAACGAACGAGGCGCGGTCGCTTATGCTGAAGAATTACAATTCAGCCGGGATACTGCTGGCCAGATGGCAGGAATACCCGGGTAATCAGCAAGCCTTGTCACTGCCTCTGCTGGTAATCGATACGTTCCATTTATTAGAATCATGGGTAGGTGAACGAGTGGAACTGCTGCTGGCTCTCGCCGATGAATGGATCGCCGGGGTAGTCGCCGTCCGGAAAACTGAGGGGGTATTCGAGTGGATGGCCGAGGAGCATGACCGCTCTCCCGTCCCTATCTTGGATGACCGGAGATTGTACTTCAGGCTTGTCGGTGTGTACCGGCTAGAACTGGCTATAGCCTGGTTCAACAGCCATGATGGAATGGCAGGCATCAACTCAGGCAGGCGCTCCATCGTAGATGTGAAGCGATATATTGAACGCAATTATCCCCACAAGCTAAGCCTGCAGCAGATCGCGGATGCCGTCAATATCAGCAAACCTTATTTGGCCAACGTATTCCGGCAGGAGACGGGAATGACGATATGGAACTATTTGACTGAGGTGAGAATGCGCGAAGCCAAAGAGCTGCTGCTTACTACTGACAAGAGGCTAAGCGATGTGGCGGAAGCAGTTGGTTATAGTGACAGCGCGCATTTTGCCAAAGTATTCAAGTCTTATTACGGAATGAACTCCACTGAGCTGAAAAATCGCTTCTCCAGATGCGGCGCAGAACCATAATAAAGGCTATATATGGACCGGACATACCCTGGCCGGCCCGTATATAGCCTTCTTTTATTGGCCTGGATGAGCTCTATTCCTGTCAGTCCTCGAGCTTGTCTTGTCAGCCGCGTATTTTGTTGAACACCTCATAGGTCCGTTTCGCGCATTCGGAGATGGAAATTGGATGGAAGCCTGACACTTCGGCATACAGTGTATCGTTCAACGGCTGTGTCCACTTTGTCGGCAGCCTTTCTGCTCCGAGCGACGCGCCCATAATGGAACCGACGGTAGCTCCGTTGCAATCGGTGTCCCAACCGCCCAGCACCGATGTTGCAATCGCCAACTCGAAATCTCCCTTGGCAAAAATGATTGATGCCGCCACAAGCGCAGCATTATTGTTCGTATGAACTGGATGATAGTGCTTGAATGCCTCCCATATGCGATCAACCAGTTGGAGCTGGTCCGTTGCCTCTCGTGCAATAGAAACCGCCAGCTCAATGTCATGCGCAAGCCGGCAATTGCGCGGGATTTCGCTTAGTCCGATCCTAACGATACGCTCGGGGTCGCTTTCGACGAAAGCTGCTGCAATCATCGCTGCACAAAACATTTCTCCATAAATGCCATTCTTCACATGCGAGAACGAGGCATCGCGCCAAGCGAGATCGGCGGCAAGCTCGGGATTGCCAGCCGCTCCATAAGCGAAGCCATCGGCCCGAATTTGAGCTCCGATCCATTCGCGATAAGGATTCAAATACGTGCGGACCCAATCCTTGCGTTCTTCCCAATTATCCGGTCTTTCTGCCTTCTGGTGGGAGGTTGCCTGCGTAAAGTTCAGATAGGCTTGCGTTTCAGCTGTGCATACCTGCCTATAGGTAAGCCGGCTATGCCACAGCTTCCCGATGTCGTAGGAATCGAAATCAATTCCGCGCTCTTCGAGCATAATCAGCCCGAGTACGGTATACCGAATATCATCGTCCGTCTCCATGAAGCGGATATGTTCTCTGGTGCTCTTCAGGCTGGCGGATGCAAGGGACAGGCCGTGTTCCTTCTCCGCGCGGGATTCAAGCGGCGTGTAGCCGCGTATCGGCCAGGCATCGGCACCCTCGAACCAGAGCTGCACGTTGCGCCAGCCAGGATTGCCGCCAGTACCACCCATATAATGCCATGCCTCCAGAGGCTTACCCAGAGCGCAGCCGGCACTCCGACCCAGCCATGCCCCATAGAACTTGTCCTGCCACTGCGCTTCATCGAGCGTATCACTTATCTGGCGAGGTCCCTCCGGACGCAGTAAGCGAATCTCGTTTAACTCCGACGGCTCCTCATAAGGATAATCACTGCGGATCGGCAACGCCATGAGTTCATTGTAGATTGCCATCAGCTTCTCCTGATCTGTGCCTGCTGCCTCTACTCTCTCCGCATACCCTTCGACATCGCAGCCTTCCTCACTTCTCTGCACTACTTCGTTCTGTACCAGTGTATCAAGCAATGTCCAACCCGCCATATGGTTTCCCTCCAAATATAATGATTCGTTACTGCTTCAGTATACCTGCGGCCGGATCGACTCATCTACTCAACGGTTCAGTCGTATTCTCAAAAATTGCGTGAACGGAATATTGCTTGCGATAATCCAGGGGAGCAAGACCAACGGAGCGCACGAACAGACGGTAGAAAGAGGGCACGCTTTGGAACCCGCTTTCGAAGCAGACATCCACTGCGCTGTGATTTGTACTGATGAGCAGCCGCTTCGCTTCGTTGATGCGCAGTTGCAGCAGGTGCTCCTTGAAGCTGCGACCGAGCTCCTGCTGGAACAGGTGGCTGGCTCGCGAGGGGCTGATGCGGAGGACTTTGGCAACATCACCCAGCTCAATAGGCTCCCGGAAGCGTTGGTCGATCAGGACAAGAGCCGGACGTATGCGCCGGAACGAATCTGTGAGCCGATTCCACTCGTTCATCGACAAGCCTGCCGCATAGTGGCGCAGGAAGAGAACGCATAGATCCAGCAAGGCACTCTTGGCCATGCTCCGGTATCCTTCCTGCCTGTCGGTAAGCTCTCTGGATATCTTCTCGATCAGCGCTCCTATCGGCGCAGCCAAAGGGGAAGCTGCAGGTATGCGATTGTCGAAGTGGTCGGAGCGGTAGGCAAACGGCAGCAGCAGCGCTTCCTCCTCATCCAGCAGCAGTATCGGATCGAAATTGATGAAGATGTACGTACTCGGATCGCTCTCATTCGATCTGGCGATATGGAGCTCCAGATTATTCACGATGAATATATCGCCCGGAACGACCTTATAGCTCTTCTCACCGAAGTAAAAAATGCCTCTGCCGGAAACGCAGAGGCCGATCTCTAAACTAGAATGATAATGCAATGGCTTTGCCGTTACGCTCGGTGTCCAACGGAAAGCATTGATCGGGATGCTATGCTCGTAAGTAATTGTCAGCTTCATTAATGAACCAACCTCAAGGAATAGAATGGTATCAGCGAACAACAGTTTGACCGCTGCATTCTCATTCTATCACGTGGCCAGGAACAGTGCTAGGATGTGTTGTCAAACTGCAAAAAATTGCTCGGCACCGACTTGGCACCATCAACCTAAGTGTAGGCAGTAACCCGATCACCGTAATAGTGACGGCTGAGAACGGTACAACCAAAACCTACACCGTTGCTGTAAACCGCGCGTCTAGAAATAGTAACGGTGAAGGCGGAGGAAGCAGTAACCATTCTACACCTCCAACGGCCCCAAGCGACGGCACGGTGATTTCCACAGAAGATAAATTAACACTGCACGCAGGTAAAACAGGCAAAGTTAGTTTGGGAGAGGAAGTCACGGTTTCTGTTCCGCCCGATGCTACGGATAAAGAATTAATAGTAACAATAGAAAAAGTACTGGACACACAAAAGCTCCTAGCGGATAAAGATGGTTTAGCCAGCTCAATCTTTGAGATATTGAAAAACTTCCCGGAGAATTTCAGAAAACCGGTAACGCTGACCCTATCATTCGATCCGACGATCTTGAAGAACAACCAAAGTGCAGCTGTATTCTACTATGACGAAGTGAAAAATGAATGGGTGGAAATCGGCGGCAAGATGAGTGGCCATTATATTACCGTAGAGGTAGATCACTTTACGAAATTTGCGGTCATGCTGATAAATGCGTTGAAGCCCAAAGAAGCGGGAGTGGCACTAGATACAGCAAAGATCGGAGATTGGGCGAAAAAAGCAGTAGCGCAAGCTGTGCAGACAGGCATTATAAAAGGCTATGAGGATGGCAGCTTCCGACCCGATATGGCCGTTACCCGTGCGGTGATGGCAATGATGGCCGCAAATGCCCTCGCTCTTCCGAATGAACCGGATACCGCAACCGGCTTCGCTGATGACACGGACATTCCGTTGTGGGCAAAAGGTGCAGTGGCAGAACTAAGAAAATTTGGTCTTGTAGAAGGCGAAGATACAAACAAATTTGTCCCCCATGCCAGGACAACCAGGGCTGAGACCGTTACTGTTCTGCTGAAAATGTTGAAAGAAATAAAATAGAAAATTATATAAATCACGCCATTCTGACGTTCGAAGACGGCCTGATCGGCCGTCCCCAAAGGTATTGAATGCGGGCATCTCTTGTTCGAAAGGCGCGGTGTAGAGGGAGACCGGTTGTATGCGGTGCGTGATCCTAACGGACTTGGGATTAGTGTGGCAAGCTTAGATTCTTCTCATGATCAGCTCGACTGGGCCTCGTTTCATCCATTTTCTCCACACATACGAAAAGATAATAGCGATGATGAAATAGCTGCACCCATACGCAATTGCAAAAGAAAGACTACCATTATCCAAATGGCCTACTGCCTCAAGAAAACCCAACCCTATGACTACGTGCCCGATATAATGCGTTAACGAAAGCTGGCCAGTATTGATTAATGCCTGAATCAGAAGGGAATTCTGAAATTTGTCGACCACATATAGACTGACCGCAATGATGGCGATGGATGAACATGTCGCGGATAATACATACAGCATCGTGGGCGGCATCGGCTTTGTAGTAAACAAGTAAGTCGCAGCTTCTGTATCAAGTACAGGAGAGCTCCATGAGATCAGAGAATAGGAAATTGCTTCGAAAACAACAGTCCCGGATAACGAATAGAGCAGTAGCTTCGGGCGGGTAGCCAAGTCCAGCCAACGCGTCCTACCGATCCACATGCCAATCAGAAAAAAGCACAACCACGGAAAGATCGGATGGAAGCCGTTTAAAAACAGATTGCGGCTAAATCCTTCAATCGTCCACAAATCCAAATATGCGTGAAAGCTCTTGTCCCATCCTTTGCTGTAATCAAATACGATCAAAAACAACTGTGAGGCTAATAGGATAATTGTGTAAAGGCCCAATAGTATGTTTCTGGACACCGTAATCAAGACCGAGGCTGCCAGCAGGAACACTGCGTAAAAATGTAAAATATCGGCATTCCAGCCCATCAACAGCAATAACATACCGGCTATACTAAGAAATGCAGCTCTTTTGCACAAGCTGTTCCGATTATGACGAATGTGTTCCTTGTCCAACGAACCTCTTGCTTTCATGGTCATCAATGACACACCAATGCCTGCGAGCACGACAAATAGTGCTGATGCTCTTCCCTCGAACAGCCCCGCTATCGCTATCAACCATGTCGATCCGCCGTTCTCAGCCTGCATCGCAAGCTTATAGTTCACGATAATCATTCCGAAGATCGCCAAAGCCCTTGCAAAATCAAGGGCTGTTATACGTGGTGCCGATTGGCTCATTATGTGTCCTCTCCCTTTACAATGGTCAGGACAGCTTTCGTCCATATGTCAGCATAATTATACTCAAACCCGTAGCTGATAAAATTGTCGATGCTGTCAATGATCATATTCAGCATTTGCGCTCGAACAAGCGTATCTTTATCATGGATAGCCCCAATTGAAGCGCCGTGCCGCAGCAGTTCGACAAACCCCGTTGTAAATCCGTTCAATACTTCGAGCAATTTTTGGGAATATTTAGGATTTCTGTAGCCAAGTGCCTGATATTGTTTCATGATGCGCGAATAATTGTCGTCTACTTTCTGTTTGGTAATGACATGAAGGCCATCAGCTATGAGCTTCTCTTCGAAATTATCCTTCGTGTAGTGCTGGATATTAAAAAAGTTGGCAAAATCGATACTTTTGCATATCTCTTCAAAAAGCACATCAATAATGACTTCCTTCGACAAAAAATGATAGTACAACGCAGGTTTTGATATGTTCACTTCCTTGGCGATCATGGTCATACTTGTTTTTTCAAAGCCGTGTTCAGCGAATAGGCGGTAACCCGTATTCAAAATATCAGCATAGGTTGAAGTTCTCTTCATGTTTAACGTCCTCCCGAAATAACTTACTTACCGTACGGTAAGTTAAATTTACAGGAAATTGCTATTTTTTGCAATATGTTTTTTGGAATGACGATTTAACTAATAATTTATAATGGTAGGATGATCTATAAATATATTATAATTGCCACGTGTTGCGAGAACAGAACAGCTCGAGGATGGAAGGACAGCAACTATGCAAAGGGGATTCCAATGATAATCAAAAAAAATATTTTTTCGAAAATCAATGCCGTCATCTTCATATTTCTCATACCGATCTTACTTCTTTACGGATTATCGAATCAGGTTAGCGTTCAGGTGGTGGAGGGACTGCTGCAAAAGGAAAAAAGCAATCAGCTGGAGTTTTTCCGCAAACAATTAGATTCGATAGCCCTAAGCTTAGCTATGAATGCGATCACACTTACGAGAGATACAACGGTCCTGGGCATGGAAAGAATTATGTTGGCTGGTGAACAACAGCCTTTCAATCAGATTGAATCGACCGTTCAGGAGAAGCTGACGCTTCAAAGCTCCGCCAACAGCTGGTACAACGATATTACACTGTATTTTCCATCCGTTCACAAAACGCTGTCTACCACGTTGCGTCAAGTTCCTTATGACGAGCAGAAACTGGATGAAAATGTAAGAAATTCCGGTTGGAGCTACAGGTCAGATCCCTTCCGTCCGGATATGTCATCCTTCATATACTATGCTGGCGGACCGATAAATGAAAATGGAACACTGGATCAAAGTGTGGTTATTGTGGAAGTGGCGTTTTATGAGCAAAATATGACTTCTCTGCTGGATCAGTTGAAGGCGGGCAGCAAGGGCGATCCGTTCATGGTTGACAGGCAAAATCATATCAGCTACAACCGAACCTCGGATAAACAAACTACAAATACTGTAGTGGATCACCTTTTTAAAAACCTATTGGAGGATAAGGGAGACTTTGTTACTGAAGTCGGTAAAAAAACCTATCTGGTCAACTACGTCTATTCACAAGCACTTGGGTATTATATTGTCGATTACACACCGCTAGAGCAAATTTTATCTCCCATTACCAAGATTCGAAACTTCTTCTACGGCTTTATTATGCTATTGCTGGCGGTAGGGATACTGGCTTCCTTCCTGTTGTACAAACATGTTCAGGCTCCTCTGCACGCACTTACCGGTGTATTGAAAAAATTCCAAAATGGCGATTTCAGTGTGAGACTGAATCAATGGTTTTATAATGAATTTGATTTTGTGGTTGTTCGATTTAATGATATGGCTGGGCAAATTCAGCACTTGATTGAAAATGTATATGAAGAAAAGAACCGATCTCGATTGGCTACGTTGAGGCAGCTTCAAGCGCAAATTAATCCTCATTTTCTATATAACTGTCTAAACTTCATCATTAGCTCTGCAAGTCTTGGCCGCAAAGAGTCTGTTATCGCGATGGCTTATAACCTGAGTGATTATTATCGTTATATCACCCGGCTTGACGATCCCGATACATGTCTGCGGGATGAGCTGAAATTAGTGAAAAATTATTTGGAAATTCATTTGCTAAGGCTGCAGCGGATTCAATACGAAATTAACGTTCCTGAAGAAATGATGGACATACGTATGCCAAGACTCCTCATCCAACCTATTGTGGAAAATGCTATTGTTCATGGCCTGGAGCCGAAGCTGGGTGGAGGAACCATTGTTATAAGCGGAGAGAGGGTAGGGGAAAATGTTTTTTTAACGATTGAAGATAACGGTGTTGGTCTTTCTGTGGATAGGCTGCAGCAGCTAACGGAACAGCTTGATCAGCCTATGGATGAAACCATCGGATATGGGCTTTGGAATGTGCATCAACGGTTGAAATATTGGTACGGGGAAGGTTCCGGATTGGACGTGAGAGCTGCATCAAGCTTGACAGGGTTAACTGTAACTATTTATTGGAGAGAGGGTTACCAACATGATTCGATTGCTTCTGGTTGACGATGAACCGGTTATTTTGGAGGATTTGGAAGTTTTTATTACCCAAACCATGAACTTTGAACACGTGTATACGGCTTCATCTGGATCGGAGGCCGTGCAATTTATTGAACAATTTCCCATTGATATTGTGATCACGGATATTCGCATGCCAGGGATGTCAGGACTTGAGCTTTGCCAATATATCAAACAAAAACAAATGGATATCGAGTGTATACTCTTATCGGGTTATGCCGAGTTCGAATATGCACAGCAGGCGCTAAAAACCAATACAGCGGCGTACCTGCTCAAGCCTGTGAAGAAGGACGAGCTGCTGCAAACGATTCTTCAAACGGCTGAGGTTTTACAGCAAAGAAGGAAAGCTACAGTATCAAATCAAAAGGCTCACGAAACACTACGATCTCATTTGGTGCGCTTACAGGCGTCGCTGCTGCTCGATTTACTCAAAGGGAAGAGCTTGGCCCCAGACAAATTGATAGAAGAAATGGAACGGTTAAATATTCCCTTCTTCACAGGGGATCGGGTGGCCGTCATGCTGCTAAGAATTGAAAATCGTTTTCTGGAATATGACGAGCGCAGCATTTCTTTGTTTGAATATGCCGTCGTTAATATTACTGAGGAAGTACTGCAAGAGCATTTTGAAGTCTGGGCATGCAAGGATGACAGTCATTACCTGGCTTTCTTGATCAAAATGAAAAACAGTGATGTGTCGGACGTTCCCGGAAAAAAGGCTATCGAGCAGTTAATCCCGCAATTGCAGCATTATATAACGATATATTTGCAAGGGAAAATCTCGGTAGTTGTCAGCGACTTCGAAGCTTTCCCTGTATGTCCCGCGGAGTTATATCAAAAATCTCTGCAGCTGTTCAGAAGGCTGCCCGGCAGCGAGCAGGAGCTCTTTCTTCGCTTATGGGATCAACCCCCACAAACACCATTGCGCCCTCTACAGCGCTTGCATGAGCCTCCAACGTTTTTACAGTTGATTGAAACGGCTCGGTGGGAGGATGCGCAGGTGAGATTAAATTATATTATCGAAGAGTTAAGCAGCAATGGTATGGACACCGCGGAGTATGTAGCGGAAGTATATTTTGCTTTAACGAACGCTTACACCTATGTGATTCATATGAACGGACTGCAAATAGCGGATGTGATAGAGGAGCAGTATATGACAGGGAATCACGTCACCACATTTCGTACGGTGAAGCAGCTTCATGGGTGGGCTATGTTGGTTCTCGAACGAATTCATGAACGCGTTACCGCCGGCAGTAAGGTAACGAGGGGCTCCTATGTTTTGCAAATTCATCAATATATTGAACGTTATTTATCCGAGGATGTAACCCTGCAGGCGATTAGCGAGCATGTGCATCTGCATCCAGCCTACTTGTCGGTTACGTACAAGCAAGAAACGGGTGAGAACCTGAGTGAATATATATACCGGTACCGCATGGAGAGGGCTGCCTACTTGTTAAGAAATACAAAGGCCAAAATCTATGAAATTTCCGCCCAGCTCGGTTATCAATATACCCCCTATTTCACAAAATTGTTTAAAAGCTATTATGAAGTATCGCCACAGGAGTATCGTGCCATGTCTGGCCGGGAATAACATTATCTTTAGATTGTCATCTATGATCTTAAAATATCATCCGTATTCGTCTCCTCCTATTCCATCTATACTTTAGTTATGAATCGCTAATAACTTACACAATAATTAGGGGGACACAGCAATGAATCGCATGATACTTGACACAGATATTGGAACAGACTCAGATGATGCCGTCGCATTGTCGCTTGCACTAAGATCACCGGAAATTCAGCTTGAAGGCGTGACAACGGTATACGGTAACGTACATGTCCGTGCGAAGATTGCCAAGAAAATTATGGCGTTGTGCGGCGACATCGAGGTCGACGTTTATCCTGGAATTGTACAAACCCTACTGCACAACCGTGAAGTGTTCTGGGCAGGGATTGAGGGCGAAGGCCTGGATATTGAAGATCAGAGCATGAAGGATGGCAAGCACGCTGTTGATTATATCATCGAAACGGTTATGAATAATCCGGGAGAGATTAATTTAGTGACCATCGGGCCTCTGACGAATATTGCTGCAGCCATTATACGTGAGCCACGCCTTGTCAAGAATGTCAAGGAAATCATCATGATGGGCGGGGTCGTACGATTGGGCAGCAGCGCTATTGAGCTCCCTGCAATTGAACATAATGTAAAATGTGATCCCGAAGCGGCATCGCTGGTATTTTCGAGCGGAGCTCCGATCCTTATGGTAGGGCTTGATGTTACGAGACAGGTGTCCATAACGAGACAGGACAAAGACGATTTGGCAGCCTCGGGAACCCCGCTGGCGATTACGTTGACCAAACAAATCGAAGGCTATATGGATTATCGGAAAAGAGATTTTACCTTTATGCATGATCCCTTGGCTGTTGCGATGCTGGTAAACCGCCAATTGGTAACAACCAGAAGGATGAGCATTCAGGTTGATTACGATCATAGACATCCGACGGGAATTACGGTTGGGGAGCCGAATGAAGAGGGAAATGTTGAGGTTTGCCTTGAAGTGGACCGTGACTCCTTTCTGAAGCTGTTAAAAGAAAGAGTGTTTTGCTGACACACATTCATTTAGATAAGGGGGATTTACTCTGAAAAAAATACAAACCAGTATCTTGTGCTCTCTTGCTCTGCTGCTAGCTGCAGGATGCTCCAATGCTCCTGACAAAGGTTCTCAACCCGCCAAACAAGCAGATAATTCTTCAGGAACGACTGAAATATCGTACTTGGCTAACTCGATCTGGGAAAAGCCTATCAAAAAGGTTATCGAAGAGTTTGAAAAGGAAAATCCTAATATCAAAGTTAATCTACAGCTCAGTCCTTCGACCAAACTGACCGAAACGATTGAAATCAAGCTTGCTTCCAAAGCTCAGGATCTGGATGTGATCTCTGTCGATGTCCCGCTGACAATGGGCTATTCGTTAAAAGGATACTTGGAGCCGCTTGATGCTCTGCTTGGCGCTGATGCTAAGCAAAAATGGATACCCTCGGCAACAGATGCAGGGTCTTATCAGGGACAATTAATGGCAGCGCCGATGAACACCTCCAGTGTCGTCCTGTTTTACAACAAAGAGTTATTCCAGAAAGCAGGCGTTTCGTTTCCATCCGATCAATTGACATACAGAATGACTTGGGAGAACGTACTGGAAATCGGCAGGAAACTATCCAAGGATACGAACGGCGATAATCAAAATGATCAGTTTGGCTTCAGCTTCGACCAGGTTGGCAAAGCTTATCAGCTTATATCTCTTGGACAAAGTAAAAATGCGAAGGTGCTGAGTGACAACGGTCTGATAGCCAAGGATTACACGAATTCGCCGGAAATGGTGAGCGCTTTTCAGTTCTACTCGGACCTGTTCAATAAAGAGAAGATTAGTCCGAAAATCAAACGTGAGGAAGCATTGGATTACTTTATTTCCGGTAAAGTGGCGATGTTCTTGGCTTCAACCCAAAATATGCCCCGGATTAAAGATGCAGGTATGGATTTTGGGATAGCTCCTCATCCGTATTTTGCAGGAGGTAAAGTTGCGACTCCTACCGGCAGCTGGCATGTGGGTATTTCCAAATATTCAACTAAAAAAGAAGCAGCAGCCAAGTTTATCAAGTATTTGACGTTAGGAAAAGGCTCACAAATCTGGTTCAATGAAAATGGTGCGCTGCCAGCCAGCCTGGAGCTGCTGGATCAAGTCGATAAAGATCCCAAATATAAGGACTTTCCGAATAGCATCATGAAATTAGCTGCAGGCGAAGCACGCGAAACAGCAGCTGTGCGCCCGAAAACGCCAGGTTACCTGGAGTGGGAAAACAACGTGAACAAGGCATTTGAGGATATCAAAAATGGAACGGATCCGAAGAAAGCATTGGATGATGCCGCAACTTTAATAGACAGTCAATTAAAGAAATATCAATCCGTGGTGAAGTAAACTACCGCGCTGGGATGGGGAGCCCATTTCCTCATCCCTTTCTTTTTGGGCTGTTAGAAATCTGGAGGATTGAAGGTGATTGGTATTAACGCAGGGAGAATAACCCCGTATATATTTTTATTTCCAGCCATTGTCGGCTTGTTGATGTTCAAGCTGTATCCGGTATTCAAGGGCTTGGAGGACAGCTTTTATGCACCGTCTTTTTTAAACGCAGGCAAAGCGTTCATCGGCTTGCAAAACTACAGCTTTCTTTTTACAGATCCGGTTTTTTGGAGTTCTCTGAAAATTACGCTGCTCTTCAATGTATTCGTTAATCCGATTCAGGTCATTCTTGCTTTTATGCTGGCCCTGCTGCTTAATGCCAAACTCAAGCATATCGCGCTGTTTAGAGGGATTCATTTTGTTCCTGTTGCCGTTTCGGTTTCGACCGCTTGTATCCTGTGGAACATCATGCTGAGTCCTGAACAAGGAGTTGTCAATTCCATGCTGGTTGGTCTGGGAATGGAGCAGCAGCCTTTTCTAACTGGCGCTAAGCAAGCTCTTGCTTCCATTATCGGCATAGCGACCTGGAAAGGTATCGGGTATTGGGCTATCTTTTTTTTGGCCGGTTTGCAGGAGGTTCCCGTGTCGTTATACGAGGCGTCATCCATGGATGGAGCATCCCGCTGGCAGCAGTTTAAACAGGTCACTTTTCCGATGATGAAACGTTCCATCACCTTTGTTGCGGTATCCGTAACGGTATCCAATTTCTTGTTATTTTCCCCGATGTACATTCTTACCCAGGGAGGACCGGAGCACAGCACGAATGTCCTGATGCTGGAGAGCTATAACAGTGCTTTTCTTTACTCCGATTCAGGCAGGGCTTCTGCGATTGTTATTATTTTGCTGTTATTAACTTTGAGTATTGTTGCCTTGCAATTCAAATTTCTGAAGGCAAAGCACTAGAGAGGAGGAGATTCCATGAAAAGTAATCAAGGCTCGGTTCCTTTACTGTATCTCGCTCACATCCTTCTGGGATTAATCATTCTGCTTCCTTTGGCGTTTGCACTTGTATCTTCGCTGCGACCTCTGGATGAGATTTTTCGCTATATGTCTCCTGTTTCCTGGAGAACGTTTGTCCCGACTCAGATTACTTTTGATGCTTATACCTCCTTATTTGTAGAAAGAGGCTTCGGCCGTATTTTCTTTAACACGTTTTATGTCTCCATTGTTAATGTTGTGGTGGGGCTGGTCATCGCTTCTATGGCTGCTTTTGCTTTTGTATATTTCGAATTTAAGGGCAGAGCTTTATTGTTCTTCCTCGTTATTCTCACTTTTATGATACCTTTTGAGGTTATCGCGATTCCTCTTTATGGTTTGGTTGATAGCTTGGGGTGGATTGATACTTACTCCGGTATCATTGTTCCGGGCCTAGCTAATGGTTTAGTCATTTTCCTTTACAGGCAATTTTTTCTTGATCTGCCCAAGGCTCTTATCGAATCGGCTCGAATTGACGGGGCATCGTGGTTCAAAATATATGCGGGCATCATCCTTCCGCTGTGTAAGCCTGTTACGGTAAGTGCGGGATTGTTAATCTTTATCCATCAGTGGGAGTCTTTCATGTGGCCGTTGATCGCAACCCGCTCGAAGGAGTATAAAGTCATACAGGTTGCTTTAAGCGACTTTGTTACCGAGTTTGCAACCTATTGGAACGAAATGTTCGCCGGGATCATCATAGCTGTAATCGTACCTGTCCTTGTTTTACTGCCGCTTCAGCGTTATTTTGTCAATGGTATCGCAAATACGGGATCGAAGGAATAGTGCCTCGAAGCGGCTGATTGCATTTAGTTAGACATGGTGAGACAAATATGCATTTTGGCCAGGACAAAAAGGAGGTCGTTTTAATGGGAGGTATAGTGGTTGTAGGCAGTATTCATATGGATTTTATCTGTTATATTCGCAAGCTTCCGCTGCCAGGAGAAACGCTTCAAAGCTATAAGACAGAGATAAAACCCGGCGGTAAAGGAGCCAATCAGGCTGTTGCTGCGGCGCTTTCGGGCGGTAAGGTAACGTTAGTCGGGGCGGTTGGAAACGATTTGTACAGCCGTGATATCGTGTCTGGTATCAAAAATCACCAAGTCAATATAGATCGAATACTGCGGAAAGATAACGACACTGGCATGGCTTTTATTGCAGTGGATGAGTCAGGTCAGAACAGCATTGTCCTTAGCGAAGGGGCAAATGGGTGCTTGACTGTAGAAGATTTAAAAGGGTTGCCAGAGCTGTTTGAGCCATCATCGGTTTTACTTGTACAGAACGAAATACCGTGGGCCTGCACGCGCTTCGCTCTCCAAGCAGCAAAGCAACGAGGAATAGTGACTTATGTAAATCCAACTCCAGCCTTAGTGATTGATGAGGATGTATTTCCTTTAATCGATGTCATGATATTAAACGAATCCGAGGCGGATTGCTTGACTAAAGTGCCTGTGCGGCTAGATAAAGATTTAATTAACATTCAGCAAGCGGCTAGTCAGATTATTGCATTAGGGGTCAAAGAGGTCATTATTACATTGGGTGAAAAAGGCTCTTACTATATGAATAATCAGGAAGAAGCTATCTTTACACCTGCTTATTCTGTACATGCCGTGGATACAACCGCTGCAGGTGATACGTTTATCGGTTCATTTATTGTCGCTAGACAGCAAGGACTGGGAGTCGGGGATGCTTTGCAACAAGCCAGCGCTGCTTCCGCCATTGCAGTGTCACGTACGGGAGCTCAAGAATCTATCCCAAGTGCCGACGAAATTGCCGATTTCTTGAGCGAATATAACAAGCAGAAGCCCGTATGAGTTCATCGGGCTTCTGTTTGCTGTTATTTATTTAATCATAAGCCTATGCATGTCTGATAAACTTCTTGCGGTAGTTCAGCGGTGAAATTCCCTCCTTCTGTGAGAAGCACGAAGAAAAATAAGAACCGTGATGGAATCCGACCTCATCGGCAATACGGGTTACCGACCACTCGGTTTGTATTAGAAGCTTTTTGGCTTGCTCGATCCGATACAGTTGTAAATAATGGATCGGCGTTGTGCCGTAAACTTTAAGCATGCATTTTGCCAAATAATTAGGGTGGTAGTTCATTTCCTTGTGAAGCAGGGCATTGGTTATCGTGAGCGTATAATTTTGCCGTATAAATAATTCGACTCTTTCCGCTACATGAATGGCTGCCGCATCGGTCGTAGCCGCCATTTGTCGATCCAAATGCTGCATGAAAAGCTGAAAGGAATTTTGTCTTTTCCAATTTCGCAATGATCGCGGCTCCAAATCCAGCAGAAAAAATTGCTGTAAAATCTCCATAGCTTTCGGAGTCAGCTTCATATATTTGGGAATAAAGATCGAACACACTTCACTATGGTTCAGATAGGCGGTTTGTTTGTGTTTGTGGATTAGGCTGGATTGATTTTCAAGGCAATCACTCATGCTGTTGCATTCATCCCAGGCACCGAAGGTGTGAAAGTGTATCCAGATAATATCGGTTTCCTCCTTGCAAGGCTCAGTCCCATAATGACTGGCATCCGGTCTTAAAATACAAGCCTCCCCCTTGTCAACCCTCCACTGATCATTTCCTTCCCCGAGAAATAAGGTCCCCCTCGTAACCACGATCAGATCGAATACACCAATTTGCTTTCTACTGATATGACGTTCGCCAATCCGATAAAAGTCCTTACCGCAATCAATAAAATAAGGGACAGGGGGAGAAATAAAATGAAGAATAGGTGAGTTCAATGGGCATCCCTCCAAAAGGTTGATATTTTTAAAAAACAGGTTGGTATTTATTGTATTAATTCCATAATATAACATGTATGATAATCAATAAAGCGCTTACTTGAAATATTCAAAACAAACAAAGGAGCTGCGCATCATGAACCATTTAATAAGCTCCAAACCCATTCCACTCAGCCATTTGCGCATTCAGGATAACTTCTGGTCCGAGTATGTCCGGCTCGTTCGGCATGTTGTCGTACCTTACCAATGGGAAGCGCTGAATGATCGGGTAGAAGGAGCGGAACCAAGCCATGCTATACAAAATTTTAAAATCGCGGCTGGTCTGAAGCAGGGAGAATTTTATGGCATGGTGTTTCAGGATAGCGATGTGGCCAAATGGCTTGAGGCAGTCAGCTATTTGCTGGAAACCGGTCCAGACCCCGAATTGGAGGCTGTGGCCGACGGGGTGATTCAGATTATTGCCAAAGCACAGCAGGCAGATGGATATTTGAACACCTACTTTACATTAAAAGAGCCAGGTAACAAGTGGACTAATTTAGCGGAATGCCATGAATTGTACTGCGCTGGCCATATGATCGAAGCCGCTGTTGCCTACTATCAGGCGACCGGTAAAAAGTTGATCCTGGATGTGGCCTGTCGCTTGGCGGATTGTATCGATTCGGTCTTTGGCACCGAGGAGGGCAAGCAAAAAGGCTATGACGGTCATCAGGAGATCGAGCTTGCGCTCGTCAAGCTGTACCATACGACATCACAAAAGAAATATTTGCGCTTAAGTCAGTTTTTTCTCGACGAACGGGGACAGAAGCCTGATTTTTATGAAATGGAATTTGCGCGCCGTGGACACAAGGTCCATTTTCCCGCGCTGGATATGGTGCATGACAAGGCATACAGCCAAGCTCATTTACCAGTGCGGCAGCAAAAGTCTGCAGAGGGTCATGCCGTACGTGTCGTTTATATGTGCTCGGGTATGGTGGATGTAGCACTTGAAACAGGAGACCAGGAGCTGCTTGAAGCCTGCAAAAGCTTATGGCGCAATATTGTGACTAAACGCATGTATATTACCGGAGGGATCGGGTCGTCAGCGTATGGGGAAGCCTTCACGATGGATTATGATCTGCCCGGCGATACGGCTTATGCCGAGACCTGTGCGTCGATTGGACTGATCTTTTTCGCCCAAAGAATGCTTCAAATCGAAGCGGACAGCGAGTATGCCGATGTGATGGAGCAGGCTTTGTACAATACGGTGATCAGCGGGATGTCGAGAGACGGACGACGTTTCTTTTATGTGAATCCGCTTGAGGTATGGCCGGATGCCTGCGATAGGAATGCCAATGTTCACCATGTCAAGTCGGAGCGTCAAGGCTGGTTCGGATGCGCTTGCTGCCCACCCAATATTGCCAGATTGCTTGCTTCGCTTGGCCGTTATATGTATTCGCTTCAGAATAGAATCATTTACACGCATTTGTATATAGGAAGTGATGTGTCCATGAGCTGGGAAGGAGGGGATGAGGTTAGATTAGTGCAGGACTCACGGTTTCCATGGGAGGGTGCTGTACGTTTTGAGATCACAACAAGAAAGGAGACCGAGTTTACATTGGCGCTGCGGATTCCCAAGTGGTGCAGAGCAGAGGCAGGTCTTATGTTGAGCATCAACGGAGAAGAGGCTGCTTATGAGGGTCTGATGATTAAGGGATATGTACATATTCATCGGAGGTGGCAGTCGGGAGATGTGGTTGAGTTGCTGCTTCCTATGCAGATAAGCCGGGTACGGGGACATCCGTTAGTCCGTGAGACAATTGGCAAGGTGGCGCTTCAGCGAGGACCTATCGTCTACTGTCTGGAAGAAGTGGATAACGGAGCGAATCTACATCAAATCATTCTGGATAAACAAGCGGTGGAGGAGGTTCAGTTTGAATCGGAGCTTCTGGGTGGAGTTCCTGTCATTACGGTACCGGCTCAAAGGGTTCAAGCAACTGACTGGGAAGGACAGCTGTATCAAGCCGATTCGGAAGTTCAAACCATACCTGTGACGGCGCGGTTCATTCCTTACTTTGCTTGGGCTAACCGGGGACGCAATGAAATGTCAGTTTGGGTTAAAGAAGAATCGTAACAGCCTTTTAAGGAAAATGGAGGTAAGCGAATGTTCGGAAAATCAAAGCAAGGCCTGATCATTACGGCATTTATCGGTTTGGCAGCCTTAGGACTTACACTTTTCACGTCGGAGACAGCACGGGCATTTCCGTTGTCCAACAGCAATTTCAATATTCAGACAGGAAGCAATGGTGAAATATCCTCACTTCAGTTAACGGGAGATGCATTTCCTACCAACTATGTGATGAATGCCGTCAATGCGCCTAATCAAAATACAGCCGACCATGCGTGGCTCGGAGAGCTGATGTTCACCTACAAGCTGGGCAACGGGGCTTGGACGAAAGCTTCCACTAATAGATCAGCGGATGTCAGAACACAGTCGCAAAACGGAAATGCTGTAACCGTTACGTACCAGAACTCCACTAACGCTGAGGGCATCAAAAACTTCAAGGTGGAGGAAACGTACTCGCTGGTCAGTGATTACCTATACTGGCAAATCAATGTAACGAACACCAGCACGCAAAATATTGAAATTGGCGATTTGGGCTTGCCGCTGCCGTTCAATCAATTCTGGTCAGGAGGCGATGAAATCTATGAAACCCGAGTTGTACCGCATTCCTTCATTGGCAATAACAGCTCATACATTACAGCGTCCAGGCCAAGTGGTATCGGTGCCTCCCTGCTGATGACGCCGGATACAGCGACAGGTGCGGGATTTGAATATCAGGATCATTGGAGAGTCGAAGAGCATCCGGGCAGCACATGGGCACAGGATCAAGGTGGTTGGGCCAACGGGTTGAACGTATACTACATTCACTCCAATGTGATCAAGAGCACGAACAGAGGGTATTTACCAAACACAAGCCTCATCCTTACACCTAATCAAAGTAAAACCTATGCGTTTAAATTTTTCAAAGTAGCGGATCAAAGTGCCGTACAGGATAAATTGTACAGTGAGGGCTTGGTGGATGTAACAGCGATACCAGGGATGATGTTCTCTACGGATATGACCGCCAAGGTTGATCTGCATACATCCAAAACGATTACTTCGGTTACTGCGCAGTATCCTTCCGAAACGACGATTACGTACTTGAATACCGTAGGCACCGATCATAAAATTTATCAGTTAAATCTGAACCATCTCGGACCCAATAATATTACGGTCAACTATGGATCAGGTGAAAAAACCGTCCTGCAGTTTTATGCCATAGAGCCAATTGCTAATGCGCTCCAAAGGCATGCGACCTTTATGGTGGAGAAGACACAATGGAATGACCCAACCAAAATTTATAACAAAGTATTTGATGATTGGATGATGAACACGAAGGCAAAGAGAGGCTCATTCTCCGGTTATTGGGGATGGGGAGATGATTGGGGCTTGACGCATGGTCAGTTTTTGGCTGAAAAGAATGTCATCACTCCGGTTGCCAGCGAAATAACGGCCGTGGATGAATATCTGGAGACGGCAATCTGGAATCAACTGATGGCAAACAATCATACCGACTATAAAATATATGATTTCCTGATGCCTGCACCAAACACGACACCAAATGGTCGGGGTTATGCTTATCCGCATATTTACAATACGTACTTCAGTATGTATAAAATAGCGAAGCTGTACCCTTCCATCATTACGTACAAAAACCCAAAAAATACGTATCTGCTTCGTGCGTACAACATTTTCAAGGCTTTGTATGGTGCAGGGGTTTCCTACAACTACAATACGGGGTTGATGGGCGAGTTGACCACACCGGACATTATTAAAGCCCTGCAGGATGAAGGTTTGACGACTGAGGCCAATGATATCATCGCCAAGATGGCGACCAAGTATAACAATTTCAAAAACACGACCTATCCATACGGTTCCGAATACAATTATGACAATACCGGCGAAGAAGCAGTTTATACGCTGGCGAAGATGAACAACAATACGAGCATCATGGGCAAAATCAATACAAAAACCAGAGCCGTACGCGGATCCCAGCCTGTTTGGTATTATTATGCCGACCCGGTAACAATTTGTGGGGAAAACTGGTGGAATTTCCAGTATACTGTTTCTTTAGCGGGATATGCGATGGATGATTGGCTGAGAAATCATTCAACTACACCTGAAAAAGACGAGCGGATGTCCTATGCGGCCAAAATTGCCAATGTAGGCAGTATTAACTCGGGACAGATCAGCTCAGACCCGGCGAATATTGGAACCGTATCCTGGACGTACCAAGCGGAAAAAGGCAACCTGGGCGGACAGGGAGTAGGCAACGGCACGCTGCAGAACGGCTGGAGAGATATGGCTGGTGAAGCTGATTTGGGCTTGTTCGGTGCCTTGAAAATTCTGAGCGCCGACATAGCTGTAGACCCGATATTCGGTTTGTTCGGATATGGCAGCGATGTTACTCAAAGCGGCTTCAATTACGTGATTACACCAAAGGATGGCTTGTTCCAGAAGCTGAATCTGATCACGCAAAAGCTCTCAATGGAAATGGAAAGGGATCAGTATACGTCCGCTACAGTGGCAATTGCAAAAAACAATGTGAACCTTTCGCTGAAAAATGTGACTCCTGGTACGGCGCATACGACCAAGATTACGTTCACAGGGCTGGCAGCAGGCTCCTATAACATCCTGATCAATAATACAGCGGCTGGAACCGTTAATGCAGTAAATGGAGCCAAAACCGTTGTCAGCCTCGCAATCGGAACAGCTGCAACCTATGATGTCAAATTGCAGCTGGGAGCAGCAGCTCCGAATACCGCACCCGTTGTGAACGCTGGCACTAACAGCACTTTCACACTGCCTGCGAATGTAGTTTTAGCAGGTACGGTGAGTGACGACGGACTTCCAGGCGGAGCAGTTGCGACAGTTTGGAGCTTACAGAGCGGACCGGGAACGGCTGTCTTTGCCAATGCTGCAGCATTGAATACGACGGCAGTGGTATCAGCGGCAGGAACTTATGTATTTAAACTGACCGCCAATGATGGTGCTTTATCGTCGACAAGTACAGTTACGATGACCGTTAATCCTGTCGGCACCGTAAGCAACATAGCTCCTCAGGGTACGGCCACAACCTCGTTCGTTTCATCCTGGGAAAGCATAACAGGATTGAACGATGGTTACAGTCCAACGAGCTCCAATGATCGAGGGCATCCGGTGTATGGAAACTGGGATAACCCTGGAGCGGTGGAATGGGTTCAGTATGACTTTAGCCGCAGCTACACCATTTCGAGCACGAATGTGTATTGGTTTGATGATGATCAGGGTATCGACCTGCCGGCATCGTATTCGATTCAATACTGGAATGGTACAGCTTGGGTGAATGTGGCAAGTCCTTTAGGTCTTGGAGTTGTAGGCAATCAATTCAATACGACAACCTTTACACCTGTCTCTACCACAAAAATCCGTCTTAACATTACAGCCAAGACGGGACTTTCTACAGGAATCGAGCAGTGGAAGGTAAACGGCTATTAAATAACGAACACCGATATTATTTGGAGGGATTTATATGGGAACGATTGGGCAGCTTTTGAAAATGGGAACCATTTCGGCATTGGCACTAGCTTTGGCAGCGGGATGCACCTCGGCAGGTACGCCGGCAGCAGGAACAACGACGACTGATGCCAAGCAAGCAGGCAGTGAGCAGGTCACGATCAAGTACATCGATTGGGGCGAAAAGGAAGAGCATGCGGCCAATGCTATTGGGATAGCGAATTTTGAAAAGGCGCACCCGAATATCAAAGTGGATTATCAAAGTATTCCCTATGATCAGTACAACACGAAGCTAAGCGCCATGGCTGCATCCAAGACATTGCCGGATTTAGGGAATCTGCTGGAAGCCCAAGCTTTAAAATGGGCTGAATCCGGCGTCCTGCTTGATCTAACACCCTACTACAAGGACGGCTCGGTGAAGCCTAAGCTGGAAAGCAATAAATTTACGACACCTGACGGCAAGGTCGTAGGCTATAGTGTGGCGAACGAAGTCGTTCTGCTGCATTACAATAAGGATTTATTCGATGAAGCCAAGGTGCCTTACCCGCCAGCCGAAACGGAAAAGGCTTGGACATGGGATCAGATGGTGGATGCCGCCAAAAAGCTGACGAAGGATAAAAACGGCAAACACCCGGGAGAGAGCGGATTTGACCCGAAAAACATTGTGCAATACGGGATACAAATGAGTACTGGCGCAGATTTCTTCTGGACCCCGTTTGCAATCAGCAATGGCGGCGGAGAGGTCAGCCAGGATGGTAAGCAGCTGCTGCTGGACAAACCGGAAACGATAGAAGCCATTCAAAAAGTCGCAGATTTGGCACTGGTCGAGTATGTCTCTCCAAATCCCGCGCAAGCTAAATCACTGCCCGGTGATGTAGGGACAAAGCTATTCACCAAGAAGGTAGCGATGGTCGAGTCCGGTCAGTGGGAGCTATCCAATATTGGACCCCAGGTTAGTAAAGGCTTGAGGAACGGTATAGGTGTACTTCCGATCTTCAAGAAGCCGGCAACGACCAATACAGGAACACCGCTTGTTATTTTTAACACATCCAAGCATGTCAAAGAAACCGTAGAGCTTTATAAATTTTTGATGGACCCAAACAATAACTTGGCTTTGATTGATAATGGAACCTGGATGCCTGCCGAGACGCAGTGGTATACCGATCCTGAATTGATCAAAAGATGGACGCAAAACCCTGTACATCCTCCTGAGTACAAGACTGCTGTTATTGATTATGCACTGAAAGCCACTTACCCGACCCCATGGTTTTTTCTCCCAACATATGGTAGAATTTCGGATGTGCTGAACCCTGGACTGGATCCGGTATGGTTAGGAACGAAGACAGCCAAGGAAGCTATCCTTAATGATATTATGCCTAAGGTCAAACCGATTTTTGAGAGCGGCAAAGCGAATTAATTATACTTTGCTGCCACTGAATCGCAAGTGTGCTGAGACCTCTGTGCCTGCGAGTCTCAGCATGCTTCGGTTTGGAACATTCATTTCCAACAACTTTGAGGAGGATCTCCATGTCTGTGTCAAAGCCAGCTGCAATCCAGACCGCGGCAAGCAAGACTTTTACTGCAAAGCCAGCCAGCTACAAAAGTTTTTACAGGCAGCGGGTATGGGTGGGCTACATTTGTATACTCCCTGCCATACTTGGGATCTTCCTGTTTACCATAGGTCCGATGCTGTACAGTTTGTATTTGAGCTTTACGGATTGGAACATATTAACCGATGCCAAGTGGATCGGGCTGGCCAATTATACGAACATTTTTACACAGGATTTGTTTTTCTATAACTCCCTGAAAGCTACAGCTATCTATTCCGTAGGCGCTGTCGCGGCTTCGATGATCTATGCGTTTATTATTGCGTTGTTTTTGAATCAGAATATTAAGGGAAGATCATTGTTTCGGGCCATCTTCTTTATACCCTCGATCATTCCTGTTCTGGCGAGCAGTATACTTTGGACGTGGCTGTATGACGTGGATTTTGGTGTGATCAATCATATTCTGGGCTGGTTTGGAATCGAGAAGCAATTGTGGATAGGCAGCCCGCAAACCTCGGTAATGTCGCTGATTATTCTTGCTGTGTGGGGCTCGGGTAATGTGATTGTTATATTTCTCGCAGGCCTGCAGGATGTTCCCCAGCATTTGCATGAGGCAGTTGAAATAGACGGTGGGAATTGGTGGCACAAGCTAAGAGCGGTTACGATTCCACTGATGACGCCAATTATTTTTTATAATGTGATTCTGGGTTTGGTTAACTCCTTCACGACATTTACCCAAGCTTATACGATGACCAAGGGCGGGCCTGAGGATTCGACGCTGTTCTACGCATTTTTTATACATCGCGAAGCCTTTGAGCATCAGAGTATGGGGTATGCGTGTGCGCTGGCTTGGATTCTGTTTGTAATCATTTCACTACTAACCTATCTGCTGTTTAAATCATCTTCAGGCTGGGTTCATTACGAAGGAGGCAAATCCTGATGAACTCTCGAACATTAGGCGCTATTTGCACGTATGTATTTCTCATATTGATGTCCGTTTTAGTGTTTTTGCCGATCTATTGGCTGCTTCGCAGTTCTCTTATGGATACCATGGAAATTTATGCATTTCCACCGATCTGGTTTCCACACGTCTTTAGATTTGAAAATTATACAGAGGCCATGACCCGTGTTCCGTTCCTGCTTTATTTTAAAAATACACTGATTATTATCATCCCCGTCCTGATAGGTGTAACCTTAACCAGCGGTTTAGCTGCCTTTGCCTTCGCGAGACTGGAATTCCCGTTAAAAAACCTTTGGTTTACCATTGTCATCATGACCATCCTGCTGCCAAGCATCGTCACGCTGATCCCCACTTACATCGGTTGGTCCCGAATAGGCCTCGTTAATACATTTTGGCCATTGATTGTTCCTGCTTTTTTTGGCGGGGGAGCCTTTAATATATTTTTGCTCAGACAGTTTCTGCTTACGATCCCGAAGGAGCTGGATGAATCAGCGGTTATTGACGGTGCTAATTATTTTGTTGTTTATTTAAAAATCATTCTTCCATTGATCAAGCCTGCGATGGTGGTTGTGCTGCTGTTTACATTTGTTGGCGTCTGGAATGATTTCCTCGGTCAATTGGTTTACCTCGGTGATCAACAAATGTTTACGGTCGCACTCGGCCTGTTTCAATTCAGAGGCAATTTAACTACGGCATGGAGTCTGCTGATGGCTGCGGCCGCGGTACTGATAGCACCTGCTGTTGTGGTATTCCTGATCGGGCAAAGATACTTTATCGAAGGACTGACGATGACGGGAATCAAAGGATAAGGTTATACCTTCACAATCGTATGCATGCCATATAATCCAGCTTTCCTGTTTAAGGGATTGCTGGATTATTGTTTAATTTACAGCTGCAAGCAATCACAAACCGATAACTGCTGTTAATCATTATGGGGATCCGAGCTTCCTTCTGTCAGCTCTGCTGCTTCATCACCGGAAGGTCGGGTTATTTTAATAACAATGTCCACACATGTCCAGCGTCCCCATTCGGAAGTAATTACCATACCGCTTGATGGTTCATTTTGTGAATATAATCGGATACGTTCGTGAACATTGTAAAGTCCGAAGCTCTGGATGGTGGCTGGTTCCGCAGGTGGTTCAAGCAGCGTTTCAAGATGCTCTGGCGGGATGCCTACACCATCATCGAGCACCGTAATTGCCAGCAGCGAATTTTTTATGGAGGCCGTAATCGTGATCGTACCATGCTTGGGACGCTTCTGATTGATACCATGGAGAACGGCATTTTCAACCAATGGTTGAATAATCATTTTGGGCAGGTCGCAATAACGTGCAACGTCTTCAATAAGGTAGACCATCTGGATTCCATCATCATTGCGTTTGTTTTGAATATGCATGTAAGACCGTATCAGCTGCAGCTCTTCTTCAAGCGTTACGATATAACGGCCCTTGCTGAGGCTTTGCCTGAAATAAGCAGATAAGGATTCGATCATATCACTGATATCATCAGCTTTCCTTCTGACAGCCATCCAGTGAATACTATCGAGCGTATTATAAAGAAAATGCGGGTTGATTTGGGATTGCAGCACTTTGAGCTGAGAGTCCCGCTCCAGTAGCTTGGCCTGATACGATTCAGCGGTGAGGTCATGAACGGTTTGCACCATACGAGCTACACCCTGCTCGAGCTTCCTGAGGTCGCCGCTATTCTGAGAATCCAGCCGGTCGATGCCTTCCGTCTTCAGAACCAGGATCAGCTCCCGGAGCCTGCGGTTTAACCTTTCAGCTGCATAGGCAAAGGCGAGTACCAAAATAAAAATGAAAACGATAGAGAAAGCTGCGAGAATAATGACAGCCGAAATTTTGGTCAAGGCAATACTTTCTCCGGAAACCTCAACCGATGGGAGCTTGGCTACGATAGTCCAATCGGAGAGAGGAATATGACGATACAATATCGTGAAGTCCGAAGAATCGCCAGTTTGGAAATAACCGGCCTCCTGCTCCCATATGGTGTTCATATGCTCTGCTGACAGCTCGGAATGACTCCCGATTCTGGATTCGTCAAGGAAGGAAACAATAGTTCCCTCCTTATCGATGATAAATACTTCCTGTGAGGGAGCAAGCTCAATGCGATCAAGAATTTGTCTTAATAATTGCTCCTTCACATCAACGACCAATGCACCAATTATCCGGTCGTAATTCTTCGGATCATGTAAGATGCGCGCTGCAGAAGCGACATGAACGGGTTCGCTTCCAATATAGGACTGCAGATGGGTGCTTCCCCAATAAATCGCACCATTCCTCGAACGAGCCTTACCCAGCCAACTAGAATCCTGAATATCCTTAAGCGAAAAGAAATGTATGTCTTCATTCGCATAGATCAGCTCAGGCTGGACGAATACCCGGATCTGCCGAATATCGCGGTTTCTTTCACCGCTGCTCACCAGCTTTTCCAATACTTGAAAGTCATCGTATTGCAGGTAGGACGGCTTGTCGAGACTGGACAAAAAGCCAAACACATCCGGATTGGCTATGAATCCATCAGAGATGTTTTCGATGAGATCAAGTCGTCCTGAAATGTTATATTCAGCTTGCTTGAGTGTCTGGAGCATGGAGGTGCTCATGTCACGTTCGAGAATGGCAGATGTTTTACGGTAGTAGCCATACATAAGCAAGCAGCTGGGCAGCAGGATGAGAACCAAATAAATCAGCAGGGATTTCTTGATAATGCTGGATTTGGAAATGCCGGACAGAAGGAAGGCCAGACGGGTTCTCATAAGGGTATCTCCCGGAATTCACTGGGAGTGAGGCCTGTATGCTTCTTGAACAGCTTACTGAAATAGCTGGGGTCCTTATAGCCGACCGCATAACAAATATCGTAGGTCTTATGCTGAGGATCGGCCAGCATTCGCTTCGCCTCCCGCAAACGCACTTCAATAACGTAATCGTTGATCGTCATACCCGTTTCCTGCTTGAACAACAAGCAGATGTACGTCGTTGTCAGGTAAACCGTAGCGGCGATTTCAGCTATCGTCAGATCCTTGGCGTAATGCTCCTCAATATAGCCTTTAATCAACGTGACCACATTACGTGTCTTATGCTCCCGCTTGTCGGCAACCGCATCATAGGTCAAGCGGACATGCTCCAGCAGCGCAGACATGAGCTCGGAAACGGTTTCAAATCCGGCCAGCTTGTTCATCAGACGCTGTTCACTCTCCTGGATTGCGGTGACGGAAGCTTCCAGCTCAAGCAGCAACTCGGAGCACGCAATAATCATATACATACTAATAATGCGTCCGTACTGAACCGGTGCGGCTCCTTTGCCTTTTCCAAAGGCCTCATTGAGGAAGCGTGTAACGGTTTCCCAGTTGGGTGCTTTGAGTACGGATATGCAGGAGCGTACATCCAACTGCAGGGTATGATGGTGTGGTTCGGGGACGCTGGCCAGACTGTCCATTGTAATGATTTGATTTTTCCCGAGGAACCATCGATGCTCTGCTGCATCTGCGGCAATTCGATAGGATTCGGGGAGGGAGCTCCAATCCCGGACCGTGCAGCCGACGCCAATCGTTACATTCCGCTTGAGCAGGCGATTGATTTGGTTTCTGCATTCCTGAAGGGTCGTAAATAGCTGCTCTTCATCGTCATCGGTATGGAAGTGAACAATTCCGGCATATTCACCAGGCTTGGTCTCAAAGGTATGACCGCAGTAGTCCTGCTTCACAATATCCTCGCTAATATTCAGCAGTGCAAACGAAAGCAGTTGCTTTTCCCGCTCTGACATCTCGCTCAGAGCGGTTGAATAATCATCGATACGGATGACAAAAACACCCAATCGCGCCGCTTTTACAGGTAGATCAATATTAAGCAGCTGAAATTTCTCCTGAAGGGTTTCGGTTGAGTGAGTTCCATCCACCACCAGTGTAGTTAAATATCTTTCGCGCAATAAAGGAATGCTTTGATTGAGCTTGATCTGCTGAGCCAGCCAACTCTGCCTGGTCTGATCCTCTTCCTGCAGAAGACGGACCACACGCGCAAGCACCTCATGAAGCTCCTGAAGCCGAATAGGCTTCAGTATATAATCTACGGCTTCCAATTTAATGGCCGATTTTAAGTAGTCGACATCCCCAAAGCCGCTGATCATGACAACCTTGACGGCTGGATGCATGTTCCTCAGCTTCTGTGCCAAAGCAATTCCGTCCATATGGGGCATTCTGACATCCGTCAGCACGATATGGATGGAGCTTGACGCTACCAAGGAAAGCGCGATTTCTCCATCCTCCGCCTCGCCGGCAAGCTCCAGACCGAGTGCTGCCCAATCCACACAATCCCGCAGACCGGAACGCACAGATGCTTCATCATCCACAATGAGTACACGATACATACCAAATTCCTCCTTGGATCCAACTTCACGAATGTGTATAAAGCAACACCAGAAATCGTAATCCGCTCCTCTGTATTCAATAACAGGATCCCTATACAATACATACAGAAGCTTCTTCTACCCAAATCTATTGTAAGAGTAAAGAGAATGCGGTGTAAACCCTTTTTCGGAAAGGAATGATGTTGGATGAGTAAAACGACCGCGTTACCCGGACAGCCTTCAGTCGGGGAGAAGACTCGCAAGACAGGAGCAAGCCAATCAGGCTTCTGGGGCTATGCTCGAAAAAATATCGATTTATATCTCATGTCCATTCCCGGCATATTGTTCCTGGTGGTATACAAGTTTATTCCGCTATATGGACTTACGCTGGCCTTCAAGGATTTTAATCTATTTATCGGAGACAACATCGTGGATTCTGTGATGAAAAGCCCCTGGGTGGGTTTAAAGCACTTTGAGCGGATTTTTCATGAGCCGGCTTTTCTGCAAGTCATTGCCAACACGCTGATGATCAGCTTGTACAAGCTGCTGTTCTTGTTCCCGGTTCCGATCCTTATTGCCCTGCTGCTTAATGAGCTGCGTCTGCAGTGGATGAAGCGTTGGATACAGACGATCGTGTATATGCCGCATTTCCTGTCATGGGTCATTATTTTCGGATTATTTTATTCGATGATGGGCTCGTATGGAATGGTGAATCAGCTCTTGGGGGCACTTGGCTTTGAGAGTATCAGCTTCTTCTCCGACACCAATTGGTTTCGAACGCTGCTCGTCTTTACGGATGGCTGGAAGGACACAGGCTGGAACACGATATTGTTTCTTGCAGCAATGACGTCGATTGATCCGCAGCTATATGAAGCGGCCATCGTGGATGGCGCCGGACGATTCAAAAGAATGTGGCATATTACTGTACCCAGTATTGGCCCGGTCATCTTGCTGGTGTTTGTACTTCGATTGGGGCAAGTGCTCAATGCCGGTTTCGAGCAGGTGCTTGTGATGTACAATCCCGCCGTATACGATGTAGCGGATATTATCCAGACGTACGTGTATCGAATTGGACTTGGGAAGCTCGATTTCAGCATGTCTACGGCGCTTGGACTGTTTGAGTCGGTGGTTGCCTTCATTCTGATTATGTCCAGCAATGCGATCAGTCGCCGTTATCTGGGAAGAAGTATATGGTAGGAGGGGTTAAAGCATGAAGAGTAGAAGCTTGGGGAGTCGCTGGTTCGATGCACTGAATGTTGCTTTTCTTGCCATGGTCGGAATCGTGTGTATACTGCCTTTCCTCCATGTGCTTGCCAAATCGTTAAGCGATCAGGCCTCAGTGATGGCCAATAAGGTTTCCTTTTATCCGATTGGCATGAACCTGAGTGCATTTGAATTTGTCATTACCAAATCGCGTTACATGGAAGCTTTGGAGGTGACCCTGTTCGTCACCATCGTAGGCACGATTCTGAGCATGACCATTACGATCATGGCCGCCTATCCGTTGTCCAAGCCGGAGTTTCGGGGACGTAAGCTTATTGTACTCCTGTATGTGTTCAGTATGCTGTTCTATGGTGGGATTATTCCGGGTTATATCCTTATGAAGGGTCTGGGTCTGTTGGATACGGTTTGGGCGATGATCATTCCATTGCTGGTCGTCCCGTTCAATCTGTTTGTTTGCAAAACCTTCTTTGAAGGCCTGCCAGAAAGTATAGAGGAATCGGCCAAGATGGATGGCGCCTCCAATCTTCGGATACTGGTTTCGATCCTTCTGCCTATTTCCCTTCCTGTTGTGGCAACACTGGGTATCTTTTATGCGGTGGGCTACTGGAACAATTATTTTCACCCTTTGATTTATATTAACGCTGTGGATTTAAAGCCGCTTCAAATCTATTTATATGATACGATTTCCAACACGGAGGATGTGTTGACCCAGCAGCCTGAGGATGTCCGGTTACGTTTATCTTCTGAAGGACTCAGGGCGGCTACCGTGATTGCGACGATTCTTCCTATATTGCTGGTGTATCCATTTCTGCAAAAATATTTTGTGCATGGTTTAACGGTTGGCTCGGTCAAGGGGTAACAAATCCAGCTCCAGTAATTATAGATGATAATTTTTGAGGCAATGCCTTAAAATAGATTACAAGATGATAAGGGAGGCTACACGGCATGAATGGAACTAAACGAACGATGAGCACGTTGATATCAACTGTTTTAACGTTATCCTTACTTGCAGGCTGTTCAGCAGGAGGAAATCCGGAAACCAAGGGGTCTGATCCCAAGTCTGGAGCAAGCAGTACCTCAACAGATGCCAACAAACCCAAACCGGCGCTTAAGGTGCTGGGATTCAATGTGGCCTTCGATCCGAACACTGATCCCGTGGCCAAGGATGTGGAAGAACGCACGGGGTACAAAGTGAATTATTCCGTGCTGCCCAAAGATAAACCTGAGGAGAAGCTGAATATTGAAATCGCTTCAGGTACGGAATATGACATTCTGGATTTGACGCCTTCCCAGTTCTATACATTGGTCGCTCAGGGGGCACTGCAGCCTATAGACGAGCTTGTCAACAAGAACGGCACGAATATGAAGCAGGCGATCTCGGCGTCCTCCTGGGAGCTTGGCAAATACAACGGGAAGCTGTACGGAGTGCCGCAAAAAAATGAAAGGGCCAATATTGAGAAAACGATGATTCTTCGGCAGGACATCCTGACTGAGCTTGGTCTTAAGATCCCGGAGACACTCGATGAATTATATCGGACGCTCAAGACAGTCAAAGAGAAAAAGCCGGACATGATTCCATTAACCGGCAACAATATGGACGTGTTTATGATCTATAGCGGATTCAATCTATATACAGACTGGTCTGAAGTGAATGGACAGCTTCTTCCAAGAATTAAACAGCCTGCCATGAAGGACTATATGGCTTTTATGCGTAAGCTGTATACCGAGGGATTGCTGGATAAGGATTGGGCTGTGAACAAGACGGCGCAGGCACAGGAGAAATTCGTCAGCGGGAAATCATTTATGATCCCGGGTTCATGGAATGATGCTTCCAACATGAATGCGGCCTTTACGAAAAATGTACCGACTGGGAAAATGGGCTATATGCTTCCTCTCAAGGGTGCTGATGGAAAAGCAGGCGTACAAATGGAAGATAAGCTGCTGTATGTACATGCCATTCCCAAATCCTCCAAGCATGCCGAGGATGCGATCAAGTTCATGGACGCGAAGCTGCAGATGGATACCTTCACCTTCCTGACACTTGGTGAAAAGGGTACCACCTTCAATGAAGAGAATGGTGTATACAGCCCCATCATGCCTATTTTCACTGAAAAACGGGGGAATGCTTATTGGTTCCTGGATGGAATTCAGGAGGTCAAGTACGCGGATATGTGGTTAGCCAGATTGCGCCGTACTCCAACGCTGTTCGAGGCTTTCAATGCGATTAACAAGGATTTTGACAAGTATGCCAAAAAGAATCCGATTGCTTTCATGCCTCCGATTGAGGTTGTTGGTAAGAACCAGGCAAGCCTGACACAAAAAGAAACCGACTATTTTATCAAGCTTCTGCTGGGCGGAGAATCAATCGAAAATTTTGATAAGTTCATTAAGGATTGGGATAACTCTGGGGGCAACGATGTAGTGAAAGCGGTCAATGAATGGTATAAAACTACCAAGAAGTAAGGCAAGGGTCCAGCTAATCTTATTATATAGGAGTGGAGATACAATGAATGTTTACAATGAACCGGCTATGCAGGTGCCTGTGGTGGCTGAGCCTGACGTACTTGTTATCGGTGGTGGACCAGCGGGGATCGGTGCTGCGGTTGCGGCGGCTCGTAATGGAGCCAAGGTATTATTGGTGGAACGATATGGATTCGTAGGGGGCAACTTAACTGTTGCCATGGTCAATCCCATGTTTACCTTTCATGACGTAAACGGCAAGCAGGTGATCAGAGGAATTGCCGGAGAGCTTGTAGATCGGTTGGTAGCGAAGACCGTATCGCCAGGACATGTAACGGATTTGACGTTTGACAATGCTTCCATGTCCCCGTTTGACCCGGAGGGGATGAAGCTGGTGCTGTTTGAACTGCTTCAGGAGGCCGGAGTGGAGCTGCTGCTCCATTCTACATTCGCAAATGCATACTCGGACGGAAACGGTAAGGTCACGACGGTTATTGTGGAGAATAAATCCGGGCGACAAGCGATCTGCCCCAAATTAGTCATTGACTGCTCTGCGGATGCAGATGTTGTCGCCAGGGTTGGTGCACCCTTTGTGAAAGGACGTGAATCCGACGGTGCGATGCAGCCGGTTACACTTTTCTACAGAGTGGCCGGAGTCAACATGTCCAATTTGAAAGCCTGGATGAAGGCAAACCGTCACCTGCTTAAGGATTCCCCTACAGACGAAGAGATTGATGCTCAGAGTGCTCTGGCATTTCTCGGTATGAAGGAAATTATTAAGGAAGCGATGGAGCGTGGTGAATATCCGAAGGACGCAGCTCCGCGAATATTGATGTATGAGCTTCCACAAGATGGACAATTTGCTATTAACTGCACGAGGCTGCAGGGTATCGATGGAACGAATGTATTCGATCTGACACGGGCTGAGGTGGAGACACGCTATCAGGCCTGGGCTGTGACCGAGTTTATGAAGCGTACTATTGGAGGCTTTGAGCATGCTTATAT
This sequence comes from Paenibacillus baimaensis, assembly GCF_025567575.1. Lineage (NCBI taxonomy): Bacteria > Bacillati > Bacillota > Bacilli > Caryophanales > Paenibacillaceae > Paenibacillus > Paenibacillus baimaensis. Next base: position 350,715 of record NZ_JAOQIO010000084.1, read on the forward strand.
TCTTGATACGGGTGTTCAGGTAGGCATACGTGAAACGAGACATATTGTTGGCGATTACGCAATGACAGAACAGGATGTATTGAATAGCCGATCGTTCGCGGATGGAATTGCCTGCGGAACGTTTGCTATTGATATTCATCCCCCGGAAGGGGAGCAGCAGGTGTTCACAGGTTCTGGCAAAGCCGTGTATGAGGTTCCTTATCGCTGCTTGCTGCCCCAGGGATTCGATAATTTGCTAGTTGCAGGTCGCTGCATTTCCGCATCGCATACCGCTTTTGGATCGGTTCGTGTGATGGCTACGGCTATGGGGATCGGACAGGGAGCAGGTACGGCAGCAGCCATGGCTGCTGCGAATAGTCTGACCACACGTCAGGTCGACGTGGAGCTGCTGAGAAGTCTGCTTATGGAGCAAGGCCAATATTTAATTACGGAGGAAGCTGAAGAGCTGGTAGACCCTGGCTTGCGTTTATCGAAAGAGAACGGTTCAGGGGGAACGGCAAGTCATCACAACCCGTTTGCTGATCAAGTGAGTGGCAGCAAATCATAAAGCTTGATCGTGGAGCGAGGGACCGGAAAGTCCCTCGCTAATTAAAGAAGGAACAGGAGCTGGAGAAATCGATGAAGGCATACTTGAAGGTGTATTCGGAAGAACGTCTGGGTGAGGTGAATCCGTATATTTACGGCCAATATTTTGAGCATTTGGGGAACTGCATCTATCCTTCTGTCTGGGATGATCAATCCCCGCATGCAGACGAAAGCGGCGTTCGGCTTGATGTGATTGAAACGGTCAGGGAGCTTGGTGTTCCCGTGATCCGTTGGCCTGGCGGTTGTTATGTGGATTTGTATAACTGGCGTGATGGTATAGGCCCCAAAGAAGCAAGGCCGACGCGCGTTAACTGGCATTGGGGCGGACTGGAGTCCAATCATTTCGGAACCGATGAGTTTCTGCAGTGGTGCGAGAAGGCAGGCACGGAGCCTTATGTCAATGTTAATTTGGGTACGGGGACGCTGGTCGAGTCACTGCGGTGGATGGACTATTGCAATGGAGCCGGAGAAACCGCCGATGCCCAGTGGCGCAAGTCGAACGGACATGCCGAGCCTTACAATGTCAAGCTATGGGGTATCGGCAATGAAACCTGGGGTTTCTGGGAGGCCGGTCAGCTGAGTGCGCGGGAATATGCACACAAGCTTGCCAATTGGGCGCAGTTTTATAAGAAATACGACGCTTCGCTTCAGCTGCTTGGGGTAGGCTCCCATTACGGCAATGACCCCGAATGGGATAGTCAGGTTGTCGTTCAGGCCGGTAAGTATTTGGACTATTTAACCTTCCATTTGTATGGAAGTTCGGTGGATAGGGAGAGCGGAAATGAATATTATCCGGTTGTTTTTACACCTGTCTTCTTCGAGAAGCAGCTGCGCAGGATGATCGACACGATCAGGACCACCATAGTGAATCATAAGCTTCAGCTCCCTCAGCAGATCCGTATTTCTATGGACGAGTGGAACATCCGTCATTATGAACCCGATCCAGAGAACATTGGGCATTATCGCTTAAACCGCAATAGTCCCCGCAATCTGCAGGACGCGTTATTCGTAGCCGGGGTATTCAACGCGATGATCCGGTTAAGTCCTTCGGTCGGAATGGCCAACTATGTATTTCTGATCAACGGCAATGGGGTCATTTCGGTTACAGAGGATGTAGTCATCAAGACGACTTTGTTTTATGTATTCAAGCAATATGCAGAATGGATGACCGGGCAGTCGGTCCGGGTGAATGTGAGCTCGCCTTCAATACGCATACCCGCACCACAAATCAACGGTCCGGATATGAATGAGAAGATTCAAGCGATACACGAACCAAGCGACGAAGCCTATGTGGATGCTGTTGCCGTCCTTCGTGAGGATGGCGACCTGAATATTGCTGTTGTGAATCGTCATCAGGAAGAGAAGGCAGATGTAGAGCTTGAGCTGCCTGAAGGCTACCGTCTCGCGACCGTCTGGACCTTGACTCATGAAGATATTTATGCGGCTAATACGGTAGACGTGATTGGGAATGTAGTGCCCGTTCTGACAGCTGTGGACGATCAGGAGCTGCGGACATGGAAGGTTCCGGCACATACTGTAGTGCTATTGCAATGTAGGAAAACGTCAATTGAGGCCGAGGCCTTTCAAGGATGAGCGACCGCGATTTCAGCTGAATGTGCACACCTGCTGCATGATGTAAAATATAAGACCATCATTTGCTCAAAGCAAAGCTTCCTATACCGCTCAAAAGTGGAATAGAAGACTTTGCTTTTTCGTCGTTTGGATCTCAGAAAATTGTTCAGGACAGTTAAAAGGCAGCATCCGTATTTTGTGCTACAATACTAAGAAATAACGAAACGCTGCAAGGAGGATTTAAATGTCCGAAATGTCTTACACAGTCGAGGAAATCGCCAGGCTTTTGAGGATTTCCAAGGTCACCGTCTATGATTTGATTAAGAAAGGTGATCTGGTTTCGTATCGAGTGGGCAAACAAATGCGGGTAGATGCTGCTGACCTTGACGCTTACAAGAAACGTGAGAAAGGCTTATCACCGAACCTTCAAGAGGAATTTACGGATCGTCCTGCGGATCGCTCTCCCTCCTATCGAGCGGTGGCTGCTGCCAACGGTATGCGTACCATCGTCATCACAGGCCAGGATATCAGTATTGACATATTAGCCAGGCATATTGAGAAAAATGTTACGGGAATGCGACCGCTACGCGCTTATGTGGGTAGCTTGGACAGCCTGATCTCTTTGTACCGAGGCGAATGCGATGTTGTCAGTACGCATTTGCTGGATGGGGAGACAGGTGAGTATAATCTGCCTTACATTCGCAGAATATTTATCGGATCATCTTATCTTGTTGTCAATCTGCTTTCCAGACCGTGCGGATTTCTGGTTGCCAAAGGAAATCCCCTTGATCTCCATGGCTGGAAAGATCTCAAGCGTCCTGGCCTGCGACTGGTGAATCGTGAGAAAGGAGTCGGGGCCCGTGTGCTGCTGGATGCGCAGCTGAGCCTTCATGGTATACGGTCGGAGCGGCTTATCGGGTATGATCAAGAGGAGTCGAACCCTATCGGGGTAGCAGCCAAAGTTGCCTCAGGTGAAGCGGACATCGGGATTGGACATGAGAAAACGGCTGCGATGATGGATAATGTGGATTTTGTCAAATTGATCGAAGAGCGGGTAGATCTCGTGATGTTAAAAAAACCTCACAATCGCGAGTGGATCCAGGCGCTCCTGCAAATTTTAAATTCCGAGGCCTTTTTGAATGAATTACGTGTTATACCTGGAACCGATACATCGCAAACCGGCAAGGTTATGCTGGAGACCTAGGAAGCCAGCCCACAAGTTCCATAGGAGACACTTTACAAGCAACAGCTTGGTTAAGGTGTCTTTTTTAGCTTGTTCATGGAAGCGAAAATAATTAATAACATTAATAAAAATCTAATATATTTGTTAATTTAATATCATTTGATATCATTTAAATAAAATTAGAGTTGTTTATAAATCTAAAATATGCTAAATTCATAATTGATTATCATTATCAATAGAATCCATATCTATTACTTAGGAGGAACTGCAATGTTGGAGATTCATATTCGGGACGGACGAACAGGTGAGCATCATAAAAAAATCAGGTTTGAGGATATTGAGAAGTATCATTGCGGTCAATATTTAATGGCTATTGCTGTCGCATTTCGAATGCTGCAGGCAGGGATTCAAGAATTATGCGGCGATCAGGCGCCTCTAAGAAAAGATATCACCATCATGTCGGGCCATGGAGGACCAGGATTTCGTGATGCGATCGAATATGTGACAAGAGCGACGACGCATGAAGCTTTGTCTGTTGATGTTAATTACCCAGTAGCCCAGTACGATCCTCACCGTGCCCAATCCTACACGTTTGTTATTACTATATCGGGCGGCGATTCCGTGGAAGTATCGTTGAACGACGGATTCTTGCCTCTGGAGTTTTATGATTTGTTGGAAAAAGGCCGGGCCGGCACGAGGACGGAAAATGATGAATTGCGTCTTGACCAGCTGAAAAAGGAGCTATGTGAACGCGCATTGGCTATGTCTACAGAGGAATTGCTCACAATAAAACGTCTTAGCTCGGTAATCTGATTGTATGTTGGGGTCATCTGTGTTTTGCTTCATCAATAAGCTTCGAGCCATTATTTGTCTAATAAGGTGTCTTTCCCGTGGAGTCAGCATAGGGAAAGACACCTTTAATTTTTAAAATAGGTTGAACTTAAATTGGATATTGTGAACTTGAAATTCAAGTGTTATTATAACTTTATATACATATCATATGAGTTGGTGACTACGTTGAAAGAGCTTGCGAGCACGAAAATATTGAATGAATTGTTACAACGCATCGATCAGGAGGTGTGGAAAGCGGGCGAGAAGCTGCCGTCTTTGGCGGCATTGGCCAAGGAGTTACAGGTCGGAGTTTCAACCGTTAGGGAAGCGCTGCGTATATTGGAAAATAAGGGTTATTTGCTGATTGAGCATGGTCGGGGAATGTTTGTGCGGAGCCGGAATCATTGGAGGCAGGACAGTTCGCTCGATCTGACCTCGCTTCCTGTCGGGGACCTCTTCTCCCTGCTGGAATTTCGTTGTGTACTGGAGCCTGAGATGGCTGCGCTTGCTGCAGAAAGAGGCTCACCCGGGCAAATTCGCAATATTAAAGACGCCGCGGCCCAAATGATCGCAGACTTGGCCTCAGGTGAGGATTATTTTGCGTCCGACATTGCTTTTCATGATCATATAGCGGAGGCTTGCTCCAATGTGGTGATGGCCAGTGTGATGAAAGGAATCTCGGAACTGCTATTGGAAAGCCGAAGAAAGACTACGCGTATCAAAGGCAGTGCAGAGAGAGCTGCGCACTTTCATATGCTGATTGCCTTGGCGATTGAGCAGAGAAATGTTCAGCTGGCGAAGGACATGATGAGGTCGCACCTGCAGGATGTGAAGCAGGACAGTATGAAGCTTAAGGAAAGCTTGGAAGGTTAGCATAAAGCTTAAAAAAGCTTGGAAGTTTAGGCTTTCTGCATGTATGCGTCAGGGTTCTGTTTGTAGATGATTCGGAAACGGGGAAGCGATATGAAAATAACAATTCAGAACAAGGCTAATTCCTATCAGGGCAATGTGCAGGGAAAGGCCAATGAACCGATAACCGTTGCAGGACTGCTGGATCGCGCCAGGCGGGGGCTTGATGGTTATTATGGGGGCGGTGAGCCTGATTGGACGCTGGAACATATATACGATCGTCTGGAGCATAATGCACCGAGAATCGCCATCATTGGCGGGTCATCTGACCATCCGGCGCACATTTTGGATCACGAGACCGTATTCAAGGCTGCTTTAAAAATTTGGCAGGAGGGCGGTGTGCCTTTTTATTTCAGCACCCCGGTTCTTTGTGACGGAACGGCCCAGAACAATATCGGCATGTCGTATTCGCTGCAAAGCCGCAACGCAATAGCTGAGATCGTTGTCAATCAAATGGAAGCGCATTCTTATCATGGTGCCTTTGTGATACAGGGTTGCGATAAACAGCCACTCGGTATTTTAAGCGGGCTTGCGCATTTGGATCGGGTTCGCCGTTACCGTGGGGAGCATCATGTATTTGCAACCTTTAGTCCTTCCCATGTGTTGAAGGGTGGTACGATTCCCGACGATTTGAAGCGGGATCTGGCGGATCTGGCATCGCAGGCCGACACCGCAGGTTTTGACGATATAGGTGCCGATATCCGCGAAGCCGTCAGCTATATTTTGCAATGCTCCTCCAATACATCCTTTCAGGGCGTGTTTCAACGTGCCGTGGAGCGCGGGCTTATGACGGTAGAGCAGCACCTTGATTTTGAAAAAAGACTGGCCGTTAATACCTGTGATTCCGCAGGCGGGATTTGCGCGTTTCATGGTACGGGCAACAGCTCGCGGGATATTACCGCAGGTTTCGGTATCGTAAGCCCTGTTCTGGAGCTGCTGATTGAGCCGCCTACCCAGGTACAGGTCGACAAAGCGATTGAGCAATTATTTTCCATTATCCAGCGGCCGGAATGCAGTGTGAGTGAATTGGTACGGGCGAATATTGGCAATACGATCAAGCTGCACAGCGCCGGAGGCGGCTCGACGAACCTGATGATGCATATCGTTGGTGCGATGATTTATGCTGGATACGATTTTTGCTTGAGTGATCTGGAGGCAATTGTGAATTCACATCCCATTCCCGATTTGTTCGATTACAGCCTGACGGAGGGCAGGGACATCTATACCTTGGCGCAGCAGTGCTGCTCAGGGCAAATCCGAGGCATGGAGACTTTGATTTATGAGCTGTCACGCAATGGAGTCCCCATGGATTTAGATGCACCTACAGTAACGGGCCAAACATGGAGGCAGCGGCTGTCAGACACAACGAATCTAAGTGCGGATGGCGTCAAGGGAAATCAGATTATTTTGAGTACACCAAGAAGAAGCTTTAGCGGTGTCGATGTGCTGAGCAGCAACTTTTTTAACAATGCAGTCGTGAAGATTAGCGGAATGCCGACCAAGCAGCTGGATTTATTTGATCAAAGAATTGCATTCGTGCTTTATTACGAAAATGAAGAGGAGGCTAATCATCATCTGCTGGATGTGAACCTGCTGGATGGATTGAAAATGAGCAGGTTATTCCGTCTGGAGCATATGCGGCAAATGGCCTGTCTTAACGCAGCGGTTCCCCTGGATCAGCTGAAGGACATGGATTATGATGAGCTGTTTGATCATATGATTCAGCAGGAATGGCTGAGGTTGGCTGTCATTATATCCGGACAAGGGCCTGAGGCATTTGGTATGCCGGAAATGATGACGCCGATGCAGCATATTAATGCAGACCGCAAGCTAAGACGCCTGACTACTTTAATCAGCGACGGACGGTATTCGGGGGTAACCTTTGGAGCGGCGGTTGGGCATGTGACTCCGGAGGCTTATCATGAGGGGGGCCTGCTCTATATGCAGGAGGGAGATCTACTCCATCTGCAGTTCCGCAGCAAAAGAATTGATTTGCTTGATTCTGAAGCCTTCATTACTGGAGAAGTAGCGCTTTTTCAAGGAGAGCTTCATGTGCAGCGTAAGGAATTGGGTATGGCAAGACTGGATCGATTACGTCATCGACAGCGGATGGTAGCGGCATCTAACCGTCTGCGAGACTGTACGGATGCTTCACGAGGGGTTGTTCCGATGGGGGTGGCACTGGATGCGGACATGAAGTGGCCGCACAGCAGTATGCCGCAAGAGGCGCAATATCCGTAAGTTGCGGCCAGGCAAGTAAATGAATAAATCAGCAAGGGAAGGGAATGTGATCACATGGATAAATCGAGAGCGTTATTAAAATCATTAGGTTTTCTGGAGCGGGAGGCTTATGACCTGCCGGATTCGCTTAAGCGATTTCCCGATGGTGCGCAGTATCGGGTGGAAATTCCAAGTGTTGAAGGACCGGAGGCGTTAAAGGCCGTTTTTGAGGAAGCGGACCGTTACGGGATTGTGATTCATCGCGTATCTCAAGGGAGTGGCATTATGCTGCTTACCGACGCGGAAATTTCTGAAATGGTCGAGCTCTGTGCAGCACGCGGCGTTGAACTCAGCTTATTCGTCGGACCGCGTGGAACATGGGATATTAGCGCGCTGCCACTAACACCTGCGGGTAAGGTCGTAGCGTTGCGCCATGAGGGTATAGATCAGCTGGTTTATGCTATGGAGGATTTACAGCGGGCTAACCGTTTGGGAGTACGTGGTGCGTTGGTCGCAGATGAGGGCTTGCTGCTGCTGACCAAAGAAATGAAAAGGCAGGGATTAATCGCAGCGGATTTTGTCGTCAAAGTATCGGTGCAAATGATGGCAGCGAATCCGGTTTCGATCAAGCTGATGGAGGATATTGGTGCAGATACGTACAATTTACCTACCGCATTGACACTGCCCAAGCTGGCCTCAATCCGTCCGGCTGTCGATATCCCGCTGGATCTCTACGTGGAAGCACCGGACGGCTTGGGTGGGTTTATTCGTCATTATGAGATACCGGAATTCATTCGTGTATTATCACCGGTATATATCAAGTTTGGTCTGCGTAATCATCCGGATGTATACCCGAGCGGGCAGCATCTGGAGCAGATTAACATTAATTTATGCCGGGAGCGTGTTCGCAGGGCTTATATGGGCCTGGAGTTGCTCAAGCAGTATGCACCGGATTTGATAACTTCCGAGCTCGGCGCAGCAGATTTGGGAATTCCGATCCCCCCCAGGCCGTAGAGTCTTTTCATTGTTACCTTCTTTATGCTAAGGTGTTATTAGGAGTCTGACCGGCAAGTGTGGTTTACGTTTGTGGAGAAGACTCTTAGATAAGGAAGTGTGGAAGCCATGAAAAGGGTGCTCATAACAGGGTACAAGGCAACGGAGCTGGGTATCTTTTCGCAGAAGCATCCGGGAATTGCCATTATCAAGAAAGCGATTGCCAAACAAGTGACGGCTTTAATGGACGAAGGTCTGGAGTGGGTCATCGTTAGTGGTCAATGGGGCGTAGAGGTGTGGGCCGCTGAAGCGGTGATTGAGCTCAAGCAGCAGCATCCCAATCTGCAGCTGGCGGTTATAACCCCATTTTTGGAGCAAGAGGAAAAGTGGAGCGATGACAAAAAAGAAATTTATAATCATGTGCTGCAGCACGCCGATTATGTCAATAGTGTAACGAAAACCAAGTACGAGGGACCGTGGCAGTTTAAAGAAAAAAACAGGTTTTTGCTGCGTAATTCCGATGGTATGATACTGCTTTATGATGAAGAAACCGAAGGCTCACCCAAGTATATGAGGGAACAGGCATTAAATCAGGCGGCAAAAACCAATGCGTATACACTTTATACAATTACAGCATTTGACTTGCAAAGTATCGCAGAGGATGAACAGAATCGATATGATTAATAAGTCAGGAGGAATGGCGATGCTTAGAGAAAAAATTCCCCGTTAATCTCGTGGTCCACCTCTTCTTTTATATATTATTGTAACCTGTTCAATAAGATAAGGAGAGGATGACAGCGATGTGGCCTAAATCTGTGGATTGGAAAGCCCTGAAATTTGGCATTGAGATTGAGTTTGTAGGTGGTAATCCAGAAGGCTTGGAGCTTTTACCTGATTGGATTATATCCTTGGATGAACTTCAGATAGACGAGACAGGATCTGAGTCAGGCAGTGAACTTAAACCACCACCGATCCTGTGGGCGGATAGAGACCAAATACGAGTCATGCTGAACCGGCTGCAGGAGCAAGGTGCTACAGTAAATTGGAGCTGTGGTTTTCATGTTCATATTGGTTTGGAGCCATGGGGACAAGACATTGTGCTGCCGCTAATCGACGCAGCGCTGCTGTATCAACAAGCTATTCAAGAAATAGTGAGTACCAGCGAGCATCGGCTGCTGTTTGCCCTCCGCTTACTTCTGAGATGCGAAGTGAGTTTGTTGTAAATCCGGGTCCGAGGGCAGTCCGCTATCGGGGACGTCCACAATCTCATCGCTGCGGAATCAATACAGCAGCTTGGTTTGATGTCGGCACGGTGGAAATTCGTTATGCTAACGGTACGATGAATTATGTGGAGATCCTCAATACGGTTGAGCTTTATTTAAGGTTCGTGGCTGCGATAGGTGCTGACCGTAAGCTTTCACGCGATCCCTATAGCTTGGCAATTGAACTTGAGGCTCCTGTTAAGGGTTATCCGGCACCTATTCCGCTTCCAAGATGGTATCAAGAAAGAACATGGCTTGACGAAGCGATGATTCCGGCATTAACTACTCTTGCCAACGAGCTTGTACCGGATGGCGAAATCCATCATGTGCTTCCTGTAGCTGATGGGATTCTATTGGCGATAGAAAACAATGAGGGCAAGCTGTCAAAATATGTTGTTCAACCACCTGCGGAGGGGTGGAAGCTTATCCGTAAAACCTTATAATGTAAATAAATGGTAAAAGATAAACCCATTCGTCATATAAAGACGGATGGGTCCTTTTTTTAGATACCTATAGCGGATCGCTTATTCCACACTTTTTGCTCTGCCGGCACCTGCCCAGCGCATAAGTCTTGGTGTGACGATCAGTAGAAAGCATAAGGAGCCAAGCACACGGAAGGTGCCTATTAAGATCATACTCGCGTCATAATTAATCACAGTAAACAGCTTCATACCAACAATAGGAGCAAATATAGCTGAAATCTGCGATAACGTCGTATAAATCGCGATGCCTCTTTGTCGGCCCTGCTCGGGGACAATTTCCAACAGCCGATTAAAGACCGATTGCTGAAAGCCGGCTGTTGCAATCCCGCCTATAAAATCATACAGATAGACCCAATTCATATTGGGAGCGTGCAGCCAAAAGTAGGGGGTAAGTCCAAGCACCAAAGCTGAGACAAATACGGTCCAGGCAGTACCTCTTCGATCGGCATAACGGGCAAATAAGCGATAGCCAAGCAGGGCGCCAAGTGCCCCTGCAATGACGTCGATGCTGATCATTGTATTGGTGGCGAGCAGCGTATCCGCTTTGATTTTGGCGTAAATCGGCCAAGCGGCCTGCCAGGCAAATATATAAACAATCGCGCTTCCACAGAACAAATAGTAGGTTCTTCCCTGATTCAGCTTATACCGTTCGATCCAGCTATTGGACTGAAGACTCTGTTTATCCGGGACGATCTGTTCAATAATTTGATTGTGGGGAATGATTTCTTCACTGGGTATTCTAAGTCTCATGAAATACCACGTTTCAACGAAGGCAAATACGAAGCCAACGGAGAAGGCTACCTGATAGCCAAAAGGATAAGTAAGACTATCGATGCCCCAGCCTGCAATAAAAGCAACCAGGCATCCGCACAATCCCGTCCACATGTTACGCTGTGCAAATACCTTGTTGCGGTAACTGGCGGGAATAATCTCGCCCATCATCGATTGCCATGCTACGGCAATAACCGAATTGGTGGCATTGTAGAGGCTAACCAATAAAATCAATGCCGTTATGGAGGACACACCCATGTAGGGGACGAATATTAACAAAAAATAAAACAAACGGCAGATCATGATTATACTGGCAATGATCCGCTTTTGCTTATGAAAGCGCCCGATAATAATGGAAGCTGGTATAACAAGCAAAATGGTAAACAAGGCAGGAATGGAAGAAAGCAGGGCATAATCATTATTTGTGGCGCCTAAACGGGCAGCAAGCACGGCAATGAATGGAGTCACACAGTTGAATCCGATTGACCAGGCAATTCCGTTCCACAGATTATTATGAATATTATTCCGCAGAACCTTGTATTCAGCTTTCATCAAGTCACCTGGATTCCTTTGTTATTGGGTAGGCACGTTCTGTGAAATCAGGTTAGAGACCGTCACGAATTGATAGCCGTGTTCTTTTAGATAAGCAATGATTTGCGGCAGCGCCTGGACCGTGTTGGACAGATTGCCATTTTTACCACCAGCCGAATGCTGTAATATAATCGCGCCGGGCTTCACTTCTTTTTTTATATTTTGCAATATCCGTTCCGTGGAAATACCCTCCCAATCTCTGGAATCCACCGACCAGTTAACAATTTTGTGCGATTTTTCCGCGTATTCGACCACCTGCTGCGTTAAAGCTCCATAAGGAGGGCGGAGTAATGTTGTTGGCTGATTCGTTAAGCTTTGGATGATTTCATCGGTTTTGTCAATTTCCGCCTCCAATTGCTGCTCATCGAGCTTGGTCAGGTCTGAATGACTCCATGAATGATTGCCAATCTCATGTCCAGCGCTAATGATTCGCTTCATGACGTCTTTGTGAGCAGCAGCATGCTCTCCTATGACGAAGAAGGTTGCTGTTATATTTTGTTTTTTTAATAGATTGAGAATTTGATCCGTATACTTCGTATCAGGTCCATCGTCAAAAGTAAGGGCTACTACCTTCTTTTGGTTGCTGCGGGCACCAGAATATGTCACGTGCTCCTTAATGTTGTAGGCCTGGCTAACGGATAGTGCTGGGCCAATGACAACAGGCGCTTGCGTGGGTGTCGGTGCTGATGCGGAGACAGGTGTTGGCCCTTCAATAGGCTGATTTTCCGCGATGGGTGCCGAAACCGTAGCAGTTGGAGCAGGTTCAACAGGGTGTCCACAGCTGGTAAGTACGAGCATGAGCATAATTATGGCAATAATCTTAGGTTGCATGAAATCATCTTCTTTCTTAAGCCTTATATTACCATTATAATAGATTTGGAGAAAAATGTCGTTTACTAAAATAAAAACTCAGATAATAGTTGTTCATTGCTAGAAAGATTGCTAGCATATGGATAATAGATGGTTCTACCATTCTGGAACAGGCTTTGGGAAAGGAATGGAATCCGCGTATGACATTGTTTCAAATATGGGCGATTGCACCACGAGAGATTAAGATGCTGTATGTGACGATTTTTATGATGAACATGGGCTTTTATGCACTAATTCCCTATTTGACGCTTTACCTGACAGGCAGTTTGATGTGGTCGATGGCATTAACGGGTGTTATGCTCGGCGTGCGTCAGTTTTCCCAGCAGGGCATGACCTTTATGGGAGGTCTGATGGCTGATCGGTGGGGCTGCAAGCAAACGATGGTTCTGGGTCTGGCTGTTCGATCCATTGGATTTATGGCTTTTGCGGTTAGTCTGTACCCGTGGCACTTTTTTGCTGCCGCTATAGTCGCCGGCTTGGGTGGAGCCCTCTTTGAGCCTGCGATCCAGGCTGCCTTTGCCAGATTAGCGCCTGAGGCTCATCGTAAGCAGCTTTTTTCGTTAAAAAATATGATTGTTAATATCGGCATTATCGCCTCTACGTTAATGGGCAGCATGCTGCTTTCAGTTGATTTTCATTATCTGGGGATTTTTGCGGGTTCGGTATTTTTGTTTCTAGCTATATATATCTATATGGTGCTGCCCGCTTTGGACATTGAAATCACAAAAAGTCATTTTCGTAAGGATATCGGGACTATTCTCAGAGATGCGCCGTTTGTTGGCTATACCCTTATTTTGATCGGCTATTTTTATTTATATATGCAGCTATTCCTCACCATTCCGAGGCTTGCGGTATCCGTTACTGGAGATCCTTCCAGTGTCGCTTATGTCTATGGTACGGTTTCAGGAGCCGTTATATGCTTTCAATTGGCTGTCACCCGTTATTTTGAGCGCTATCCAAACCGATTTATTTTGATTGGCTTGGGCGCTCTGCTGATGGGAATCGGGCTCATGTTGTTTGGCTTATCGAAGGGACTGCTGATGCTCTGTATAGCCTCTGTGTTATTTGCGCTCGGCACGATGATCTCTGCTCCCCTGATGCTGGATGTGGTGCAAATGTTTGCTCCACCCCGGCTCATTGCCTCCTATTATGGATTTAACGGGTATTCGATGGCACTTGGCGGTGCACTCAGTACGAGTCTTGGCGGCTGGTTCTATGATATAGGGCAAGCCAGAGGAATACCGCTGCTGCCTTGGAGCCTATGTCTCGCAGTTTCAGTTCTGGTGATGGGTGGCATGTGCTTTTTCAAGGAAAGGAGTGGGGCTCAGCTTACGAAATAATCTGAAAATCTGGAGACAACAGCAATCGGAGGAACACCTTGACCACGTAGCGGAGACTTATTCACCGGACTTGGATCTGGAAGCTTACGAAGTCAGTTTTGCTACTCAAAACTTTTAGGAGGAAACAATCATGTCTACACAGCTGCAATTTCGTCAGGATGGAAGCTTTACAATCGTTCAGTTCACCGATATTCACTGGAAGGATGGAAGCGCTAACGATTGGCGCACGGATGCCTTAATACGTGAGGTTATTACTGCAGAAAGGCCGGACCTTATCGTCATAACCGGTGATGTTATTCACAAGAAAGAAACCCCTCAGCCTTTGAGCGCGTTCAGACAGGCGTTATCAGCGATAACTGATAGCGGGATACCTTGGGCATTTGTATTTGGCAATCACGAATTGGAGGCTGAGGTGGAGCCAGATCAACTGGTTGTTATTTTACAGCAGCTTCCTAACAGCTTGTTCGAGACCGGACCCTCACATATTCAGGGCTTATCCAATTATGTGCTGCCTATCCGTGGAAGTCGGTCTGAGGCCATGTGCGCGCTGCTGTATTTGCTCGATACAGGTGCCAAGACGAAGATGCCTTTTGGAGGTGCGACATGGGTCCACCGAAATCAGATTGATTGGTACCTGCAACAATCAGCGGCAATGACCGAGAGGAATGGCGGTAGTCCGCTGCCTGCGTTGGCTTTTTTTCATATTCCACTTCCCGAATACAACGAAATATGGGATTTTCGGATTTGCTACGGAAGCCAGAACAAAGGCATAGACAGTCCACGAATCAATTCAGGCTTGTTTGCGGCCATGGTAGAAATGGGCGATGTGATGGGTACCTTTGTCGGGCATGACCATCTCAATGATTTTTATGGAGATTTGCATGGCATTCGGCTTTGTTATTCACGACTGAGCGGGTTCAGCGGCAAAGCTCCTGAGGATTTCCCAAGGGGAGCTCGGGTAATCAGGCTTCACGAAGGAGAACGCAGCTTTGAAACTTGGCAGCGTCTGGATGACGGCAGTGTGCTGAGCGAAGTGCCTGTGCATCTTCCTGAAGGCATAGACCGTTTCGGTAAGCGTTCATTGGGAGCAGCGGTTGAAAAAAGTGAAAAAGGTGAGGAGTAACTATTAGCAAATCATAAAACGCATGGGCAAAATAACGAATAAAAGTAAATTGACAAAAAAGGGAATTTGGTTTACGATTTTGGTAACGTTTCCGGTAACGTTACCAATTATATATTTCTACATATTTCAATCCAGTTAAGTACTGGGATATTGCTTCCGAGATGAGTGTGTAAAGCTGCACTTCGCTCAGATGAAAGGTGGTTGCAGAGTCACCATGAATATATTGCTTATAACAGTTGATCAACTGCGCTGGGATGCGATATCCTGCTCCGGCAATCATGAAATTGAAACTCCGCATATCGATCGGCTCAGCAGCCAAGGAGCTCGTTTCACTTATGCCTTTACGAATGCGCCAGCCTGTATGCCTGCCCGATCATCGCTGCTGACAGGAAGATTCCCTCATGCGCATGGTGTCCGGGGAGGCGGTGTGCGACTATCTGAGCAGGAAGTGACCTTTCCCCAAATATTAAGTCAGCGTGGCTATCATACTGCGCATATTGGCAAGCTGCATGTGCAGAATCATACTTATCGCGATCATACTTCCCCGCATCCCAGCTACGGCTATCGCACGCTTCAGGTAACCGATGAGCGAGGGACCTATCGCGATCCCTATACTCAATGGGTGGAAAGGCACTATCCTGAATATGCCAAGGCTGTTCGAATTGAGCCTGGTGCTTCGAGAGTAAGAAATGGAACGGATCATATGTCCTCAGAAGGCAGCTTTCCGGCTAAAGCCTCACACAGCAGATGGGTTAGTGACACCTCAATCGAGTTTTTACGGGAGCATGGCGGTACGCCTTTTATGCTGTGGGCGAGCTTTTTTGATCCCCATTCACCTTTTATCGTACCTTCGGATTGGGCCAATAAATATGATCCTAACAGCCTGTCTTTACCCAGAAATTGTGAGATTACTCCAGAGAACGAGTACGCTATACGCAGCAAAAAAGCCGCTTATTATGCTTTGGTATCCCATGTTGATGATTGTATCGGTAGACTGCTTCATTATTTGGACGAATCCGGACTCGCTGAGCATACAACAGTAATGTTATCCAGCGATCACGGAGAATTTCTCGGTGATTGGGGCCGTTGGGGCAAGGGCAGATCGGAGGATGAAAGCATACGAATTCCAATGGTAATTCGAACTCCGGATATGAAAGGGAAACCTCGCGTTATTGAAGATGTTGTCCAACTGTTCGATCTGGCTCCAACCATCTGCGACTTAACGAACAGCATGAAGCCGCAGTCTATGCAAGCCCGATCCTTGCTGCCCTTGCTGAAGGGAGAGCTGGATGAAGAGCGTACACCCTTCGCCTTGGTGGAAATCAATATGGAGGTTTCACGCATAAATACGACCGAAGTTTTTGAAAAAACATATCGCAGCAAGGAGTACCGTTTAACTCTGTGGAGCAGCCAGCAGGAGGGCGTATTGTATGATCTGAATAAAGATCCGCTGCAATTGAACAATGTATGGGGCGAGCCCGATTATAAGGATATTCAGGCCGAGCTGATCTGGCAGCTGCTGCAGAGGCTTATGGAAACAGAGAATACACTGCCGGCCCGAACCCATCCATTTTGAGAGGAATTATAAGTCCATACAGCTTATGTGTAAATGCAAACCAAGTTTTAATTGACAAATACGGGGTTCTGTTTTACAATTTCGGTAACGTTACCGGAAACGTTACCGAAAAGGAAGTGAATGATGATGCCGACGATAAAAGACATAGCAAAAGAGCTGGGGATTTCCGTCTCTACCGTATCCAGAGCATTAAATAATCACCCTGATATACGTCAGGAGACGAAGCAGGAAGTGCTTGACGCGATGAAGCGCTTCAACTATACACCTAACGCTGTAGCTAGAAGCTTAATCCAGCGAAAATCGAATACGATCGGATTAATGATCCCCGACATCACGGACCCTTTCTTTTCGGCAATGGCGCATGATGTAGAAGAAGTATTGTCAGATAGTGGCTATCAAGTGGTCTACGTGAATACGTCCAGACGTCCTGAGAAGGAGAAAAGATTTCTGATCAGCGTATTGGAGCGAAAGATGGATGGTATCATTGTAACCCCGGATTTTCTTGATGAAGAGGCTATTGAACTGCTGCATCGCTTGAAGATACCTGTTGTGTTTCTTCGCAGAAGACCTCCGCAGGGCTTGAATGTGCCTTTTGTCGATGTCGACCATTACAAAGGTGCCTGCAATGCAATGGACTACTTGTTTTCACTGGGCCATAATCAAATCGGGTTTATAGGGATGCCGAAATATTCCTTCACAGGTAAAGAAAGATATCGTGGTTACATGGACAGCTTGAACAGGCTCGGACTTGAAGCTGATCCGAGAGGTGTGACCTTCGATGGAAGGACCATGCAGTGCGGCTACCGTGCAATGGACAGTTTAATGGACAAATACCCATCAATGACAGCCGTGTTCGCAGCTAACGATTTGCTTGGAATCGGCGCATTGGAGTGGCTGGCTGAGCATAACATTTCCGTTCCCGGACAGATCAGTGTTATTGGCTTCGATAATCTTGAGGTAGCGAACCTGCATTGGATTAAGCTCAGCACGGTTGCCCAGCCTCGTAAGGAAATGGGAAGGAAAGCGGCAGAGCTGCTTATGGAGATGTTGCTATCCAACGAATTGACAGCGGAATCCATTTTATTGGATACAAATCTGGTTATCCGGCAAACCTGCTCGGAAGCTCAAATCGTCCGCACAAGATAAGAAGGTGCCAATAGGCACCCAATCATTTTCTTAAAATGAGAACGCTTACTTGCAGCTGGGTTGATGGATTCAGAAGAAATACATTCATGAGAGGAGAATGCTCGTGCCTGAACATACTAATGTGCAAGCAGAAGAAACTGGCGTTTATTTAGTTGTAGAAAGGGATAATGATAAGGACGATTTGCCCAAAAGATTTCGGATGTGTACATCAGAGATCAGCGGAGAAGATAGCGTGCTTCCTGACCTGCAAGGTTTTACTGAATTGAAAGCGTCCGCAAGTGGTCAATATTCCCAACGACAGCTGCAAACGATGAAAAAGAGCATTGGCGACGTTCCAATTATACTTGTTGACTTGCGTCAGGAAAATCATGGATTTGTTAATGGTATGGCTGTTAACTGGTTTGGCCTGCATAATGGAGCTAACAAAGGGATGAGTAATGAGGAAGTGCTCTCCAAGGAGCAGCAGTTGCTGGACGATTTGAGGGTGCAGCCTTCCATAACCTTTGATCAGGTAAAAGGGAAATCAGTGGATATCGGAGGACCTGTCCACGAGCCCAAGCTGATTATGAGTGAAGCGCAGCTGGCAGAGCAAGAGGGTGTAGGCTACAAGCGATTTTTCGTTACGGATCATCACCGTCCTTCCGATGCGGAAGTTGACCGTTATGTAGAGTGGGTGAAGACACTGCCCAAGGATGTATGGCTGCATTTTCATTGCAGAGGCGGGGTTGGGAGAGCCAGTTCCTTCTTCTGTATGTACGATATGCTGAGGAATGCCGATACGGTAGACTTCGAGACCATAACACAGCGCCAAGTTCTGATCGGTGGCAGGGATTTTCAAAGGATGGATCCGAGTGAAACCTATAAGTATGGCGCAGCATTGGAACGCTTGGCATTCATGAATTCATTTTATACGTATTGTTCAGAGCATATCGGTAATCAATTTGATAAATCGTGGTCACAGTGGCTTGAGGATACGAATTCCTGATAGAGCCTATTATATGGAATTATAAATACATTTAGATTAAGCGCTTAACCCCAAAAGGAGGGTAGTACAATGAATTTGAAAAAGAGATTCACAGTCAAATCGGCTGTAGTTGTGATGCTGTGCAGTACGGTATTGATGGTAAGTGCATGTGGCTCCAATACAGCGAATCCAGCAGCAAGCGGCTCTGACAAAGGTGCAGCGGGAGGCCAGGCAGGCACATCGTCCGCATGGGCGGAAAAAGTTGGGCTTAACAAAACAGAAACGGCAGATGAACTGTACGCCAAGGCCAAGGAAGAAGGCTCGGTAGTCATCTACTCCATGTCAAGCCGGATCAGCGATACGAAGGATTCGTTTGAGGCCAAATATCCCGGCGTTAAGGTGGAAGCGTACAATGTCAGCTCCGTCGATATGCTGGAGAAGCTGATCAGGGAGCACGGCGCAGGCATTTACAATGCTGACGTAGTTTTTACGAAGGATACGGGCGGGACGTTCACGTTGGAGCTGTTGAAGAAAGGGATCGTGCATAAATATATGCCGAGCGATCTGGTTTCCAAGATGCCGGAGCCTTACAAGAGTCAAGTCGAAGGCTTGGTGCCTTACGTCGAAGTCAGAGGGATTTTCTATAACACGGATGTATACAAGACACCGCCTGTAACGAATTGGTGGGACCTGACAACACCGGAATGGAAAAGCAGAGTCATGCTGAGCGACCCGATGAAATCAGCGGATACGATGGACCTGTTCCTGGCGATGATTCAAAATGCCGATGACATGAAGCAGGCTTACAAAGAGAAATTCGGCAAGGAAATTGAATTAAACGGCTCCCCTAATGCCGGCTATGAATTTATTAAACGATTGTCCAAAAATGATCTGATTTTGACCAACTCCGGTGGAGATATTGTAAAAGCAGTCGGTAAGACAGGTCAGGCCAAGCCACCTATCGGTTTAGCGGTTTCCACCAAGCTTAGGGAAGGACAAAGCCAGGGACTCAAGCTCGGTGTTTCGTATGACGTCAAACCCAAGGTATCGCAGGTTGAGCAGGCGCTTTTGTATATCGGCGACCAATCGAAGCATCCTAACGCAGCCAAGCTGTTAATACGTTGGATGGCCGGGGAAGCGGATGGCAAGTCAGCAGGCTTGAAGCCGTTTAATCTATCAGGATCGTGGCCGACAAGGTCCGATGTTACACCTGTTGAGGAATTGCCGTTGGCAAAGCTCAATGTGTGGAAGTACGATCCCGTATTTTTTTATGAGAATTCTCCAAAATTACGTGATTTTTGGTTGAAGCAGCAGTAAATCGGTTCGTTAATCAATCGGAGGTAAGGTATACATGAAAAAGCGAAAGTCTTATGGCTCATGCTTGATTGCTTTATCCTTAATGATAGCGCTTACTGCTTGTAACCCCAAGTCTACAGACACCAAAGCAGCAGATACAGCCAATAAATCTTCAGCAAAAACCGATGTCAGCGCAGCAGTTACGTGGGCTGAGACCAACGGTTTGAACAAGACGGAAACGGTCGATGAGCTGTACAGCAAAGCAAAGCAGGAAGGCAAGGTCGTTGTTTACTCTCAATCCAGCCGAATTAAGGATGTAAAGGCGACATTCGAAGCCAAGTATCCAGGCATCAAAGTGGAAGCGTTTAATATGTCAACGAATGATATCGTGGAAAAAGTCATTCGCGAGCAGACAGCTGGTATTTATAACGCGGATGTGATATTCGTCAAGGATGCCAGCGGAGCGGTAACGACCGAGCTGACAACGAAAAAGCTGGTGCATAAATACATTCCCAAGGATCTGTCCGAGAAAATGGTTGAGCCTTATAAAAGCAACAGCAGTGGCTTGGTGCCTTACTTTAGCTTGCGGGCGATCTTCTACAATACGGATGTATATAAAACATCGCCAGTTACAAACTGGTGGGACCTGACAATGCCGGAGTGGAAGGGCAAGGTGCTGATGAATGATCCGATAGACTCTGCGGATATGATGGACTTGTTTTTGGCCATGATCCAGCATTCGGATGAAATGAAGCAGGCCTATAAGGAGAAATTCGGCAAAGATATTGTGCTGGAGGGAACGGAAAACGCCTCGTATGAATTTATTAAACGTTTTCTCAAAAATGATCCTGTCTTGATGAAATCCAGCGATGAGGTTGTGGAAGCCGTTGGTGTCTCGACGCAGGGAAAGCCACCAATCGGGATCGGGGCATCCAGTAAATTAAGAGATGTCATTGAAAAAAAACTCAGTATTGCGGCTACGTATGATGTATTGCCGAAAATTTCGGTTGTTGGTCCTTCGTACCTGTATGTTGCTGATAAAGCGCCGAACGTGAATGCAGCCAAACTAATGATTCGTTATATGGCAGGCGAGGCGGATGGCAAATCCGATGGCTTCAAGCCCTTTAATGTCATGGGCTCCTGGTCAACCCGGACGGATAATGGCCGGACTGATCAACCGTCAATCGACAAGCTGAAGGTATGGAATTATGACTCAGATTATTTTTATAAAAATTTTGTGAAGTTTCGTGAGTTTTGGCTGAAGATGCAGTGAGGGTTAAGGATGAAAAATGGAAAGCAGGGATAATTTCATGAAGATAACAAGAAATGCTCTTCCCATATTAATGACTTTCACCATCGCGCTAGCCGCCTGCAGCAATACAGCTCCCGTAGTCAACAATGAAAAAACGACCGGAGGCGCAGCAGCCTCTGCAGCCCCCACAGCTCCTGCAGCAGCTCCCAAATCGGCATGGGCAGAAAGCGCCGGCTTGTACAAAACAGAAACCGTCGATGAATTGTATGAAAAGGCGAAGAAGGAAGGGAAAGTGTCGGTATACTCCACCTCAGGCAGAATCAACGACGTTAAAAAAACTTTTGAAAAGAAATATCCAGGCATTGATGTCGAGACGTTCGATTTGAAATCCAATGTCATTATGGATAAGGTCATTCGCGAGCAGGCAGCCGGAATTTTTAATGCCGATCTCGTTTTAACGAAAGAAGTAGGCGGGGCGATTGAAGAGGAGCTGGTGAAGAAGGGCATGCTGTTCAAGTATTTGCCAAGTGACATCGCAGCCAAAATTCTTGAGCCTTATAAAAGCGAAGGGATCGCCTTCGTGCCCTACTTCGAATTCCGTACGTTGTTCTATAACACCGAGCAAAATAAAACACCTCCTGTCAGCAACTGGTGGGACCTGACCACACCGGAATGGAAAAACAGAGTGTTGATGGTTGATCCGCTCCAGTCGCCTGCCCAGATGGATATGTTCGTTGCCTTTGTGGTCAACTCGGAGGATATGGCCAAGGCGTACAAAGAAAAGTTCGGCAAGGATATCGTGCTGAATGGCACCAAAAACGCAGGCTATGAATTTTTGCAGCAGTTCTATAAGAACGTGATTTTGGTCAAAAGCAGCGGGGACGGCCAGGATGCAGTGGGTAAAGCGGCACCTAACAAACCGGCTCCTGTATTCATCGGGGTATCCGGCGATATTCGGAAAATGTCGGAAAAAGGCTTGAAGGCAGACATTATATGGGATTTGAAGCCAAAGCTGTCGGTCGTGGATGAAGGCCTGCTTTTTGTAGGCAACAAGGCACCGCATCCTAATGCTGCGAAGCTGCTGATCCGCTGGATGGCTGGTGAGGCCGATGGCAAAGGTGAAGGAACGGTACCGTTTAATGAGGTGGGCTCCTGGATGACACGCACTGATGTTCAGCATAAGAATAGCAAAAATATTAATGAGCTGAACGTATGGCAGTACGATAGTGAGAAATTTTACAAGGTATATCAGAATGTTGTGAACTTTTGGATCAAGAATCAATAAGAAGATCAAAAACCAAGAGAGATGGGATGAAGGAATATGCTGGGATTTTCAATTCAGGCCCCCGTATTTTTGGGCAAGGCAAGCAAGGACAGCACGAATGACCTGATTGCGCATTATGACAACGTAGAGAAGCTGCTGGATGCTTTAAAGACCGCAGGTGTGGGTTCGATTGAGGTTCGCATCCTTCCTCGCGGTGCCGTTGAATCGGCTTATCGGGAAGTGATCCAGTTAATCTGGAATGCTGGCTTGCAACTGTCGATTCATGGGCATGTGGCGGGAGATTTCGCGGGCAGTCGTTTTGCTGAGATTTATCCGTCGATGAGCTACGTATTATCCAATTACCATAAATACCAAACAGGCTTGACCATGGCACTTCATGCTTTTGACGCCAAAACTGGTGTCGAAGAGGAACTGCATCAGCAAACCGTCAAGCTGCTGCATGAATGGGTGGCGATAATCGATGCCGAGCAGCTTCCTCTACGAATTGCTGTGGAAAATAACCGCAAGAAGTCAAGCAAGGTAGACCCGGGTGATTCGATAGACGGTGTGCTGCGGATTGTTGAAGAAGTGAATAGTCCACATGTAGGCATTACGTGGGATATGGGGCATTTTTATTCCAATTTAATGGATACGCATGGTCTGAAGCATCCGCCGGAAACCTATCTGGAGCAGCTTCCGCCGGATGCTTTTCTGGAAAAGGTTATCCACACGCATATTCATGGACTTGGAGCAACGGGAACTCACAATCCTTTGACAGACCGCAGGAGCTTGCCTTTGGAGCTGTACGTGAATGCCCTTCAGCGGGTCGGTTACTCAGGCTTGTACAATCTGGAGCTGACCATGAACAAATTTGATCAGGATCAATCTCTCGGTGAGTATGTGCTGGCATCTGTCCACAGATTGAAAGAGGCCACATCATGAGACGACATAGGATCAGCCCATGGCTGAGAAGGGGTGCATAGCCAGTGAGCAAACTAGAATATTCGAGACCTGCCTCCAGGTTTACGATGACTCGAGCTGTTAATATTCTCAAAAGTATTTTTACAAATCCACTGCATTTGATTAGCATTTTTGCGATTTTATTTCTCGGCTATACGATCGTTATTCCGATGTGGGAGATCGTGTCCCATACCATGACCTGGCATCCTGAGGACATCCGGGCCAATCCGCAAGCCGTACCTGGTAATCTTACGCTTAATCATTGGCTTCATGTGCTGTACAGCGATATCAGTCAATCGATTTTTTACAAGCCGCTATTGAACTCGTTTAATATTGCTGTGTTCGTTTCATTTTTCTCCATGGTCATCGGGGGAGGGCTGGCCTGGCTTGTAACCCGGACAGATCTGCCGTTCAAAAAAACGTTTGCGTTTCTGGCCATTATTCCTTACATGCTTCCTTCGTGGATCAAGTCGTTTGCCTGGCTGATCGTTTTCAAAAACGACCGGGTTGGCGGCACACAGGGGATGCTGCAGTATGTATTCGGTATTAATCCACCGGATTGGATCTCTTACGGGTTTTTACCGATTTCGATCGTGCTGGTAGGCCATTATTATACGTTCTTTTACCTGCTGATTGCGGTTTCCCTTAGCTCTATCAACAGCAGTCTGGAGGAAACAGCCGATATTCTCGGAGCGAGCCGATTTACGATTTTGCGCAAAATTACATTTCCACTCGTGCTTCCGGCCATTTTATCGGCATTGATACTAACGTTCTCCAAAAGTATGGGTACCTTCGGTGCTGCCGCATTTCTCGGACTTCCGGTCAAATATTATACGATTGCCACGATGCTGTACGGCAGTATGAAAAACCGGATGATCTCCGACGCTTATGTTTTAAGCTTGATTCTGATCATCATTTCCGCATTGACGATTTACTTTAATCAGCGTGCAATTGGCAAAAGAAAGAGCTATGCCACGATAAGCGGCAAGGATTCACGGAAAAATCTGAATCCGCTTGGCATATGGAAAATTCCTTCAGTAATGCTGGTCTTTCTGTTCATGTTCCTTGCCGGCATATTCCCACTCTTGCTGCTGTTCTGGCAAACGTTCATGCTGCAGGACGGCAACTACAGTCTGAGCAACCTGACCACGCACTACTGGTTTGGAGATTCGGATTTCTCGATTGCCTCCGGCGAGGTAGGTATTCTGAAGAGCGATTCGATTCTGTTGGGCTTAAAAAATTCACTGCTTATCGCACTTGCTGCTGCGTCTGTTGCCTCGGTAATGGGACTCATATTCGGCTATGTGATTTCGAAGGGAAGAAAGGCGCTCTCCTCTCGACTTGTTGAGCAATTATCGTTCATGCCTTACCTGATTCCGGGTATTTCCTTCGCAGCGATCTATCTGTCCATGTTTGCTCAGCCTCACTTTCTGCTGCCGGCCTTATATGGAACCCTATCGATCGTAATTCTGATCACGATTGTTAAGGAGCTGCCATTCGCCACGCGATCAGGAACCAGCACGATGCTGCAAATCAGCGGAGAGCTCGAGGAAGCAGCCAAGCTGCACGGCGCATCGTTCATGCTGCGGTTTTTCAGGATTATGCTGCCGCTCAGCCGCAAGGGTTTGATCAGTGCGTTCTTGCTCTTGTTTATAAGTGCGATGAAGGAACTGGATTTGATCATCCTGCTCGTCACGCCGAAGACCAGCACCTTAACGACACTTACGTTCCGCTACGCAGAGAAGGGCTATCAGCAATATGCGGACGCTATCGTCATTATTATTATCGCATTAATCATGATTACGCATTTTGTGGCAACGAAGTGGGGAAAAGCAGATCTTTCAAAAGGCATAGGAGGCTAAACATATGAGTGGAATCAGACTGTCAAAGATTAATAAATATTTTGATAAAAACCATATTTTGAAGGATGTCGATTTGACGATTGAGGAAGGAGACTTCATGACGCTTCTGGGTCCCTCCGGCTGCGGCAAAACGACAACGCTGCGGGTGATCACCGGTTTGGAAAACCCAGAGGAAGGCATCATGACGATCAACGGCAAGGAGATGATCAACGGCGCCAAAAACCACTATACACCACCATCCAAACGCGGCTTGAATCTCGTCTTTCAGAGCTATGCTTTATGGCCGCACATGACCGTGTTTGACAATGTTGCTTTTGGGCTTGCCATTAACAAAATGCCCAAATCGGAAATTCGCTCCAAGGTGGAGAGCGCGCTGGAAAAAATGCGAATTTCCAAATATAAGGATCGCTACCCTTCTGAATTATCCGGCGGCCAGCAGCAGCGGGTAGCGATAGCACGCGCTATTGTGACCGAGCCGAAGATTTTGTTGCTGGATGAGCCTCTATCCAATCTGGATGCCAAGCTGCGTCTGGAAATGAGAGCGGAGCTCAAAAGGCTGCACCGTGAATTGAAAACAACGATTATTTATGTCACTCATGATCAGGTCGAAGCGTTGACACTGTCAACCAAAATCGCGATCTTTTTCGAGGGAAATCTCGTTCAGGTTGACACACCGAGAAATATATACCGTCATCCCGCTGATCTGAGGGTTGCCGATTTTATTGGAAATCCAAAGATCAATTTCGTGGATGCTGACTGCACCTATCACAATGGGATGCTGATGACAGAATCAGAGCTGGGCAAGCTTGCGATTCCTTGCACGCAGCCTCCTTCCGGTAAGGTTGTTCTGTCTATTTATCCCGAAGACATTCGTATTTCCGCGGAAAAGGTGGAGAACGGCATTCCGCTGAGAATTTATTCGGTCATGCCAGCGGGCTCGGAAACGTTAATCCAAACGACGAGCAATGGCGAAAACCTGATTCTGGTTAAGGTAATCGGGGAACTGGACTATGATATTGGCAAGATGGTATGGGTCACATTCCCGCTGGATAAAGTCAATGTGTATGATAAGCAAACCGGGATTCTGGTTAACCGGGAACCGATCGACACCTCTACAATTGCTCCTAAACAAATATACGCATGATGGATCCAACAGATTGGGGGTGGGCCGGGTTGTCATTCGCAACGGCAAGTGTTTGGGAAATCACACATCTGGAGCTGGCGCTTCGTATGATATTGGCGGTAGTGCTTGGCGGTTTGATTGGGATTGAAAGGGAATGGAGTAATCATGCGGCTGGCTTTCGTACCCATATTCTCGTCTGTCTCGGCTCGGCTACGATCATGCTTCTGTCAAGCTACGGATTCTCGCAATTTGTTAATGAGGGTAGTGTACGGATGGACCCCGCACGTCTCGCGGCGCAAGTGATCAGCGGCATCGGATTTTTGGGTGCAGGAGCAATTCTGCGCAATGGCAATATGATCAAGGGGTTAACGACCGCTGCTTCAGTATGGGTGGTGGCGGCCATTGGATTAAGTGTCGGAGCGGGCTTCTATATGGGAGCCATGCTCTGCACCTTTCTCGTACTGATCAGCTTGTATCTGCTCAATAAATGGGAAAAGAGCTTAATGGGAAACCGCAGATACCAGGAAGTGGACATTCAGATTATTGATAATCCCGGCTCCCTGGGCAGGATCGCCACGATATTCGGGGAGTATGATCTGCAAATCGTTAACTTAAAAATGATTCCTCATGAAGAAGGGGCAGGTGATGATGCATCAGCACTTTCCATGCATATGCAGTTCAGTCTGAAAATCCAAAAGCAGGAGAAGCTGGCCACTGCATTGGAACGAATCGCCGCCATGGACGTGGTACTTTCGTTGGAGTCGCATCATATTTCTATAAGGAATCACGCATCAAAAGAGCATTCATTATCCACATAATTTAAGTAGGCTGGGTGGTTGGAGAACTTGAACAAAATACTGCTGGTTACCGATCTGGATGGAACCTTACTGGATAGACAACAACAAATCAGTATAGAGAATGAAACGGCAATCCGACGATTCAAGGAGCAAGGAGGTTTGTTCACTCTGGCGACGGGAAGAATGGAGGCAGCAGTTCTGCCCATTATTCATAAGCTCGGAATTGACCTGCCGGTGATTCTGTACAATGGGGCCAAAATCTATTGTCCGGTCACCGATACCGTGCTGTATGAGAAGCAGCTGACGATCCCGCCTGCACTATGGAGTGTCTTGATGGAGAGTTTATCGGATGAAATAACCCTGCTTGTCTATCAGAATGGTCAGGTATATGCACCTCTACGAAATGCATTGCTGGAGAAGCACGAACGCAAGGATGGTGTACAATGCTTACCCTTTGAAGACAGAATCTTATCAGAGCCTGTGACTAAGGTAATGATCATTAATTCGAATTTAGACAAAGCCAAAAAACTGGAGCAAGCCGTTCTGGACGATGGGGTTCCGTGCGAAATAGTATATTCGGAGTCCAACTATCTAGAAATTTTACCTCAGTATGCTACGAAAGGAACTGCCTTGAAGGAACTGATCAACATCCTGCAGGTAGATGAATTGTATACTGTAGCTGTAGGCGATAATTTAAATGATTTGACCATGATCATCGAGGCAGATCGCGGATATGCGGTTGAAAATGCCAATTCGCAGCTGACCCAGGTTGCCGATGCTGTAACCGTTCACCACGAGAGTCATGCGATTGCGGCTATCATTGCCGAATTTTCGGAAAAGAGGAGGGAATTGGCATGAGTGTTATAGAAACTGCGAAAGCAATAGCGAGAGAAGCGGGTGCGATGATTAAGTCGCATATGGGTACCGGATTTATTACGGAGACAAAAAGCTCGAGCTTCGATGTCGTTACTGAAATTGACAAAGCTTCGGAGCAGCTTATTCGGCAGCGTCTGGCGGAAGTGTATCCTGACCATGCTTTTTTGGGTGAAGAAGAGTCGTTTGCTCATTCAGGAGAACTTCAGGAAAGGCTGGAGCTGGCCAAATCAGAGCCATTTGTATGGATTGTCGATCCGATTGACGGTACCAACAACTATGTGCAGGGGATTCCGGGTTTTACGGTCTCCATTGCACTGGCATGTCACGGGGAGCTCATTGCGGGGGTCATCTATGATCCTTGCCGTGACGATATTTTCTGGGCTGAAAAAGGCAAAGGCGCTTTTCAGAATGGAGAGCCGATTCATGTGTCTCCAGCAGATTCATTAGGACAAAGCGTTGTATCCACAGGTTTTCCTTCTAACACGAAGATGCGTCAAGCCGTTATTGATAGCCTGGAAGGCATCGCTCCTCAATGTCGTTCGATCCGTTCGCTTGGTTCTGCTGCGCTGCATTTGGCTTATGTCGCATCGGGAAGATTGGGAGCATTCTGGGAATATGGCCTCAATGCCTGGGATATTGCAGCAGGTGTGCTTATTATTGAGGAAGCCGGTGGCAAGGTCAGTGATACGCTGGGAAGTCCATATTCACTAACAGTTAAACATGTGATTGGATCTAATGGAAGGATTCATAACACGTTGTTGGAAACTTTGAAACCGATAGGAATTTGAAATATGGAGTTATTCAGCGAAAAATTAAGGTTTTAACGATAAAACAGGCCAATAAAGCGTTTTATTGGTCTGTTTATATATTTGTATAAAACCTAACATGCATCTATAATCCTCTTAGTGGTCATCTTTTATGTTATGTTTCATAACATTAAAAAATGAAAATACATACAACTAGGAGGTTTGCATTATGATACTTACACCATCTTCATGGATTAAAACGACTTTTGTAGCAGGGCTTGCGTTAACTATGTTATTTCCATCAGTTTCGGTACTTCCGATTTCCAGCGCTTATGCGGCTGAAGCAGTAGCAGAGCAAACCTTGCCTGCCCCATCCGTACCCGCTTTGCCTAAGGTTCAGGTTATTGCTACGGGAGGAACGATTGCAGGCAAATCTGTTGACGAAACCAGCTTCCAGAACTACAAGGCTGGAACTTTATTGATGGAGGATATGGTTAAGGCACTACCGAACAAAGATCAAATCGCGGATGTATCCACCTTTCAATTTGGTAATGCAGGCTCCGGTTCTTATACGATGCAGCAATTATACAATCTCTCTTTAAAAGTAGATGAAGTGCTCGAAACCCAGGACGGTGTAGTCGTCACAACGGGTACAGATACGATGGAAGAGATCGCTTATTTCCTTGATTTGACGGTTCGCAGCCCTAAGCCGGTTATCATCACGGGCTCGATGCGTCCTTGGACAGTAATCGGAAGTGATGCTCAAGCGAATCTGTATAATGCCATTAAACTTGCTGCAAGCGGCAAAACCAAATACTATGGTACCGTATTGATGCTGAATGACGAGTTCCATGCGGCAAGAGATGTAACCAAAACCAATGCGTATCGGACTGATACTTTTGAAACTCCGAAGCTTGGCATGCTTGGATATATCGATGAGAAAAACATTCGTGTGTATCGCGCCAATGCGAGATCGCTCATGAGTGCGGACAAATGGGCAACACCTTTTGATCTGAAAAAAATTGCTGATACCAGCATGGCGAAGGTAGAAATTGCTTATGCTTATCAGGATGCAGGCGCAGGCGCTATCACAGGCTTTGTGATGGACGGTGCCAAAGGTATTGTTACCTCCGGTACAGGTGCAGGCGGAGTGTCCAAGGCTATGGGTGATGCTCGTACGAAGGCATTCAAGGAGCAAGGCGTAATCTTTGTGGCCACGACTCGCACAGGTTCGGGCAGCAATTATACAACAGGTGATGGTATTATTGCGGGTGACAGCCTGAACGCGGCCCATGCAAGAATCCTGTTAATGCTCAGCCTTTCATTCAGCAGTGATTTTGACACGATTAAAGGCTGGTTTAATACGTATGGCTCCGGTCAAGTTGAGATTCCAGCTAAATAACATAGTGGATTGTAACACCCCTTCTGGCAACAAGGACATTAACTGTTCTTGCAGCTCGAAGGGGTGTTTTTCGTTGATATGCAGTCGTGGCTGCTTGATTTTAGACGAGATTGCTAGCATATTAGCCCTATCAGTTACTTTAGATTCACTAGCGCACCTTTTTTTCCATTCTTGTTGAGGTTTGGAAACTTCCCTATAATGGGTATTGTTACTTAGCATTCAATTCGAAGGAGCTGACGTTACATGAAATACCGCAGACTTGGACAGACGGAGCTACAGGTTTCCGTGGTAGGCGTAGGCACATGGCAGTTTGGTGGAGCCTGGGGGAAGGATTTTACACAGGATGAAGTCGATGCAATTCTGGATAAAGCTGCAGAGCTTGGGATCAATCTGATCGATACGGCAGAATGTTATGGTCATCACCTTTCGGAGAGCTTTATCGGAGATTATATCGCACGTAGAAAAAGCAGGTCAGATTGGGTAATCGCAACCAAATTCGGCCATAACCATGCAGATAGAGAAAGCACAACGATCAATTACTGGTCGCCTGAACAAGTGCTTATTCAATTGGAGAACTCACTGAAATCTTTGAAGACCGACTATGTCGATTTGTACCAGTTTCATTCAGGGTCTGATGAAGTGTTTGATAACGATGCCCTGTGGACGATGCTGGACAAGCAGGTGCAGGCGGGAAAAGTGAGAAATCTCGGTATTTCAATCGGCAGCAACGATAATTTACATCAGACAGATGCGGCGTCGAAAGTGAATGCCAAAGCGATTCAGGTCGTATACAATCGATTGGATCAAACACCTGAAAATCGCGTGTTTCCATCATGCGAACGTCAGGATTTAGGTGTGCTTGCCCGTGTGCCATTGGCAAGCGGGTACTTGAGCGGCAAGTACAAGCCTGGTGCGGAATTTGCCGAGAACGATGTGCGATCCCGACATAACAAGGAGCAGACCTTGATCAAGCTGCAAAAGGTACAGGAGATTCAACAAAATGAACTGCCGGAAGGTGTGAATATGGCAGAGTGGGCCTTGGCCTGGTGCTTGAAGCATCCGGCGGTGACCAGTGTAATCCCAGGCTGCAAAAGTCCGGAGCAGGTGGAATCCAATGCAAGAGCAGCAGATTTTGATTTTGTTAAATAAGAGGGATACTGTCTCCAAGAGATTCAATAAAGAAGCCTCCAATCCACATTTTCTAATGTGTGCTTGGAGGCTTCAATTATTCGATAGGGGTTTCTATAGCAAGGGGCTCAACGGGTTGTGCGCGTTTTTTTCTTCTTAATAACAAGAAAATGATGGCGGCAATCAGGATTACAACAACTGCTACCAGGATCGATATATTCACCATGTTCGGGGTTTTAAGGTCCAGCTTGACTTCATTATTGGCTCCTGCCAGCAGATCCCATTGATAGGTCTTGCCATCGTCCAATACTCTGGAAGCGTTTTGCTGCTCTGCCTTTTCCGGTAGCGTCAATGTAAATTTTAAATCAATCTGACTGATCATCATTTTTTGCAAGCCCATCGTATCTTTGGCATCGGCTTTCATGCTGCTTAAATCAAAATTACCTATCACATGATTGGTATTAAAGATGAAGCCTTTATCAACCGTCATGTCAATCTTGTTTTCGGCATTGATATTGCCTTGATTGACACCGACATTTTTAATTTCCTTAACATCCTTAACATGCTTTTTGGCTTGTACACCTTGGTAATCTCCATCTTTATACTGTGAGACCTGGTATCCATCCGTTTCAAAATTCTTTTTTAATTCACCTAACATATCCGTCTTATTTGCACTATTCATACTCATTAATCCGATTAGCTGAGAGCTTAAGGCCAATTTGTAATCCAGCTCAGCAGACTGATCCCGGTTCACCGTTACATGAAAATCCCCTTTAACACAGCCACTTAACAAAATGATAACAGAACTCAATATCACGAATAAAAGCCGTTTTTTGTTCATATGTACCCCACATATTCTTTTATTTAGAAACATTAACCATTATAGTATACAGATCTATATTAATCTATCGTTTTCGAATCCGTACTGATTACTACAAGAACAAATTCAATTCAGTTTTAAAATCATACTCCTCATGGTCAAGTCTTCTATTTTTTTACCTATAAGAATTATGATAATACGATCCTTTATTTACAATATATGGTTATATATGTTTGGACATCTGATGTAAATTATTGTAATCTACTATTTGTCTTATACATAATATATTGGTAAATAAGGGAGAGATTTGTTTTGAGAAAGAAATTGATAGCTTTAATTGGATTTGTGTTAATTTTAATGTCTATTTTTGGAGTCGTGGTTTATGCAGAAGATGAATACTCAAATGATTTAACAGATGGGTTGCCAACTACTGCTTTTACTGCTAGTTCTATCTATAGCTTAAGTTACGCAGCGCCAAAAGCATTTGACAATGTTTGGGACGGGGGCAATTCTACAAGTTCATTTTTCTCTGGCAGTGGAGTTAATTCGTGGATAAAGGTGGATTTTAATGATTCTAGAGCAATTGCAAAATTAAAATATCAAGCCGATGCTGTAATGGGTTATGGTGCAGGTATGAAAAACTTTAAAGTTCAAGGTTCCTCGAATAATATAGATTGGGTAGATCAGTTTACTGGAGTAGCACTTCAAAATGGAAGCAAACAAGATTTTTTTTGGACTCCAACAAATAGCTTTAGATATTGGAGAGTATTCTGGATTGATACACATACGATACCGGGCTATGTGGCGATTGCAGAAATGGAAATGTCGGATCGACTAACTTACCCAACTAATCTAGTGGCGGTTACAGGTGATGCTTTAACTAATTTGTCTTGGAAAGTTTTAGCTACAGCTGTAGGTTACAATGTGTACCGATCAGAAACAATAAATGGAAACTATACAAAAATAGCCTCTAACGTAGCAGTAGCCTCCTATACTGATAATACAGTTCTAAATGGAGTTGAATATTATTACAAAGTTACTGCAATAAATCCGGATGGAGAAAGTCGACAATCAGATAGTGCTTTCTCATTTCCGCAAGCTAGTGCCATTCTCTATACAAACAATATCATTCCGATTATGACTTCCAATACATCTGCAGGTGGAATTGTGACGGCGAGTGATGAATACACAGGACGGGACGGTACTTTACCTGCCTGGAAAGCTTTTGATGGAATAAAGAAATATTCTTCTTCAACTAGTAATTATAATGCTTGGGGAACAAATGCAACGCAAGGGTGGTTGGCCTATGAATTTCCTTTGCGTAAGATCGTAGTTAGGTATGTACTCGATTTTGGCGGTTATTCAAATGTTCCCTATGCTAACGATGCACCTAAAAAGTGGACGTTTGAAGGAACTAACGATAATGTGAATTGGACAATACTCGATTCAAGGGATAATATAACCCACTGGGTAGACGGTGATTCGAAGGCTTTTACATTTGATAATAATACTGCTTTTAAAAAATATAGAATTAATATAAGTGCCAATAATGGATCAACTACCTACAATGTGAATCTTGATATTCACGAATTGGAAATGATGGAGAGGGCGGTTCCCTCCATACCGGCAATAACAAATTTGGTAGCTGCAGCAGGAGATGCCCAGGTTATTCTGACTTGGTCTTCCGTAACTGGAGCTACCGGCTACAACATCAAACGTTCCACAACTACAAGTGGCCCATATACCACGGTTGCCAGCAACGTTTACGGTTCGCCTTATACAGACACCACAGTCATAAACGGAACTAAGTATTATTATGTAATTACAGCTTTAAGTGCAGGTGGAGAAAGCGCCAACTCCAACGAAGCCTCAGCTACACCTATGGGTACAAGTAGAGTCATCCTTACTACAACCATGACGAATGGAGATACGTTTGAATACAATATTTCCAAAACGGAATTAACTGCTTTCCTCAATTGGTACGATACCAAAGCAGCAGGTACAGGTCCGGCCAAATATACTTTCGTTAATCAGCACCTAAAAGGTTCTTTTTCAGTTCGTAAAAACAATCTGATTTTCGACAAGATTTTAAAATTTAATTACGATGAATACAGCATCAGCGGCAGTGGAATACCTGCTGAAGTAGCTGAAATTACCATAGGAACTGCTTTAAGTATTACTTTAACAGACGGCAAGGTAGAAGAGTTTATCCTATCTGCAGCTGACTATAATGCTTTCGTTGCTTGGTATGATGCTAAATCCGCTGGTATAGGTCCATCGCGCTACACATTTGAAAATCCATTGAAAAAAGGTCCGTTCTCAGCGAGACATGAAGTCGTGATATTTGATAAGATTTCTTCCTATGATTCCGAAGATTTTAACTAATGGTTTTGTCTTACACATGATAATTTGAAATTTAATTGAGTGCAGTCCCAGTTCAGTGTCCAGACACCGAAATGGTAGTCAGTAACCACCTCCCGAGTTGATTGGGAGGTGGTTAGATCACTACTTTAAAATGTTCTTAAAATAATAACAAGCAGAATATAGAGAACAAGAATCACGGCTGTAGTAGTTCCAAGACCATAACCTGCACAACTTGCACAGCTTCCGCCAACTCCGAGTGCACCCATGTTTATCCCTCCTCGCGCCTTGTATAGTGCATCTTATGAATGTTAGCGGATACGTGATTGGACAGATGCAAAAATGGGTAATTGTCATTGAAAAGAGCAAGTTCCCCCCCAATATTAAATATCTCCATATAAAGGGGGCAGAATAATAATAAATGACAAAAAATTCAATAAAAACGAAAATAATGTCGAAGATTTAGTGCTTTAATTCTATAAAAAATAGCGATATTTGTAGTATAATAGAATCGCATACGCAATATCGAAAAAGGCAAAGCCATTGAAAAATGGGGACGCAAAACTATTAGGGGCTAAAGTCAATGCGACTATGCCAGCCAGTTACCGAAATACTCTCTTTTTTAAAATCAAAGGAGGAATGTGTATGGAGCTTACTAAAAGTAGACAGCTTCAAAAAGTAAGATTGGTTTTGCTTGTTGCAGAGATTGAAGCCTTAAAAAATTGCATGGTCAATGTGTACGATCAAACGGAAAGTTTACATGACCCTCTCTTGGTCCAACTTAGTGTAATGCTTGATCGAAAATTGAATAAATTTATTAAATATCAAAATTAAATACTTATAAATGTTAGAGCTGTAGACATACAGCTCTTTTTTTGATGCCATTTAACGAGCATATGCTAAGGGCCTATGTGCCTTTATGGAGTTAGTTTTCTGATGATGGTTTGCAAAACAGGTATGATTTTATGGATAGCTTCTTTTTGTAATGCATAGCCGGAGTCATAACGATTTGAGTTCAGTACACCGGTGTTGGTATCAAAGCTATGGATCATTTCTTGAGTTCCGTTAGTTATATCTTGATAGGCCGACATAAGTTGTACGTGCTCGACTAAAAATAGATCAGGCACATTTAATGCTAAAATCTCATGTTGACAATGCACAAATGAAATTAACTCTTCCTTTAAATTCAGGATGCGTTTATCGGGATCCCATTTCTTATCAGGATGCTCATACAGCTCTTTGACAAACTTGCTTGCAGGCTGTATCGAAGCGTTAATCTTTACAATGATTTGAGCATAGTCGATGGGGTTTAGATCAGAAGTGTCATCCATTTTTCTTCCTCCTTTGAATAGTAATATTTTAACATCTACTCATATGGAATAAAAAGGTGATTGAGCACATCCTGCTAAAGTTTGATGGGGATTCGTCATATCAATTATGCCCTAAGTCGGATTAATTTCTTGCGCCTGTATGTCATGAGAGGTATTATTACGTGAAAGAGTGTTCGGGGAGTGGAAGAGGAATATGAACAACTG
Organism: Paenibacillus baimaensis; assembly: GCF_025567575.1. NCBI lineage: Bacteria > Bacillati > Bacillota > Bacilli > Caryophanales > Paenibacillaceae > Paenibacillus > Paenibacillus baimaensis. Next base: position 386,555 of record NZ_JAOQIO010000084.1, read on the forward strand.
GCTGAAAAAATGGGGAGATCGGACTTTCTCTGGTAGTCGGAGGTTTCAGCACTTGGCTTTCATCAAGTATGTACTGTGGTGGTTGGTGCTGGCGAGTTTAGTAGGCGTCATGACCGGCTCGGCCTCGGCGCTATTTCTGTTAAGTCTGGATTCGGCTACAAGTTTACGATACGAACATCCGTGGCTGTTATATTTACTGCCCCTTGGTGGTGCTTTGGTCAGCTGGATGTATCATGCCTATGGCAGCAGCAGTATAAAAGGCAATAATCTGATTTTGGAGCAAATTCATGATGGACGTGAAACCATACCATTGCGTATGGCTCCTTTTGTGCTGATCGGCACGGTGTTGACGCATTTATTCGGCGGCTCGGCAGGGCGTGAGGGGACGGCGGTTCAAATGGGTGGCAGCTTGTCCGAGTATCTGGGCAAGCTGCTGCGTATTCATCCGGACGATCGTAAAATTCTGCTAATGTGCGGTATCAGCGCAGGCTTCGGATCGGTGTTCGGAACCCCGCTTGCAGGGGCTGTCTTTGGTATGGAGGTGTTAATCATCGGTCTGATCAGCTATGAGGCCTTACTTCCGTGCCTGATTGCAAGTTTGGTTGGACATGCGGTGACGTTAGGATGGGGAGTGATGCACGCTCATTATTCGATGGGGCAAGTGCCGCCGCTCAGTGCGGTCGTTCTGCTGAAGGTTGCGGCCGCGGCGATCCTATTTGGCTTGACAAGCCGGCTGTTCAGTGAGCTAACCCATAAGCTGAAGGCTATATTTACAAGACTATTCAGAAATGCCGCATGGAAATCCTTTGTCGGTGGTTGTATGATCATTGTGCTGACATTGGCGATCGGGTCAAGGGATTATCTCGGATTGGGATTACCGCTGCTCAATGACTCCTTTCAAGAAACAACGGCATCTTTCGCTTTTTTATGGAAGCTGATTTTCACTTCGATTACGCTAGGGTCTGGTTTCCAGGGTGGAGAGGTGACGCCGTTGTTTGTGATAGGTGCAACTTTGGGGAATACGCTGGGTACTCTATTGCAGCTGCATGGTCCATTTTTGGCGGGGATTGGCTTAATTGCCGTGTTTAGCGGAGCAACGAATACTCCGATCGCTTGCTTTTTGTTGGGTATTGAGCTGTTTGGCTCCGAGGCGGCAGTCTACATGTTTGTTGCTGTTGTGATCAGTTATTTAAGCTCTGGACATACGGGCATCTACACGGCTCAGAGGCTGAAAGTTGCGAAGGGGCGCAGACTTCAAGATATAGATGAACATGCAACACTTGGTACTTTAAAGTCCAAGCAATAAAGAGTGACGTTGTGCTGTGCTAATTTCCAAAAAGCCCCGCTCGGAATTGGGTATCCGGTGCGGGGCTTTCTCTGTTAACCGACAGGTATGAGTTTTTTTTCTTTGTCCTCTTCTTTAGTTTCATTTTCGATAGAATCTACATTCATAGTATCTACAGTTTTCGAAGCCCCTTGCTCAGCAGCAGGTTTCACTATTTTCTCTGTTGAATCCTGGCTGCTTTCATCAATGGCTGCTGTCTGTGGAAGCTGCTCTGGATGAATGGCTTCAAACTCACTCGAATCATAAAGGTTCGCGACAACCTCCTCCTCACTTAAGGCGTCATTAGCTCGACCTGCTCCAAGTTCTTCGATTTCTCCGAGATCTCCAATCTGAAATCGGTTCACTTCTTTAAATAATTTTTGCGATAGCAGCATCATGTCATCGGCTTGTGATGCAATTTGCTGAATGGCTGCATTTTGCTGAATAGATGAGGAGGTAACCTCTTCGACACCTGCTGCTGTTTCCTGAGCGATGGCTGCAACGATTTGTACAGAATCAATCAGGCTTTCATTTTTTTTCTGGGCAAGGCCAATTTGGGTCTGGATCTGATTAATATCCTGTGAGAGTGCATCCATGGAGCTGCGGATTTCCTGAAAAGCTTCGACACTTTCATTCATTTTACCATTTTGCTGAAGGAAGGATTTACGTGCTTCTTCTATATATAGTTCCAAATCTTTCGTTTGTGCCAGCAGCGAATGTATGATCGAGGCAATCGATTTGGACGAATCATTTGTCTGCAGTGACAGCTGCCTTACTTCCTCGGCAATAACCGAGAAACCTCGTCCGTGAACTCCAGCCCTCGCCGCTTCTATCGCAGCATTCAGAGAAAGCACATTGGTTTGTTGAGAGATATCGGTAATTGTATTAACAATTTTGTTGATTTGTACCGAGCTGGCAGATAGCGATGTCATGGTTTGATGTACTTTATCAAGTATGCTTTCAGATATTTGGGAAGCAGAACGGAGAGCCTCCATTGAGCTGGAGCCAGTGTGTGTATTGAAGGCAGCTTCGTTGCTTCTTTCATGAACAGCTTTGGACAATCCGGAGATCAGCTCGATTTCCTGGCCTAGCTCGGCAATGATATGAGTGCTTTGTTCGGAATGAGAGGCTTGCTGCTCGGCGCCTGTCGATATTTCCTGAATGGCTCGAACGATATCCGCATTTACATTAGCTGTCGAGCCAGAGAAACCTTGAGACATCTTGGAATGCTCGGATAACGAGAGCGCAATGACTTGGGTATGGGCTAGCATACTGCGGACCTGATCGGTCATGTGATCAAAGCTATTGCTCAAAGCTCCCAGCTCATCCTTCGAGGTGCTGTTGATTTTATTACGCAAATCACCATTAGCCATAGCATGTACCGCATTCTGCAGCTTTTTGATCGGCTTAACAAATGAACTGATCAGTAAGAATGCAATGGCAATACTGGAGATAATGACAATTATGGAGCAGATGAGCATCATTGTTACTGTATTGTTAAGCAAATGCTGGGTATTGGCGACTGCGTTCTCGGCGTCCTGTGAATAAGCAACGTAGAATTGATCCACATTGACGAAGATGTCGCCCATGAGCGTTTGAGATTCATTGTATAGATATTCCATATTTTTGTTAAGATCGTCCGCTGTCAGCTTATTTTCCTGAACCAGCTTGGCCGCGACGTCAAATGTATTTGTATAATCGACTGTCAGCGAGATCAGCTTGCTGCGCCATTTGGCTTGTTCAGGTGTAGTAGCAGTGTCACCCACACGTTTGATCATTTTGTCGAAAATGGCTCTTTTTTCATTATACTTCGGTATGTAATCGGCTTTCTTAGAAATTTCGAGTCCGGATGCGATAATATTCAGCTCCTGAACCATCTCTTTAAGCTCTAGTGCCATCAGCTTGAGCTCTACCTTATCATTCTGCTGGCTAAGTTGAATTTTGATGTCGTTAACCTGCTGCAAATTATAAAGCGCCATTCCCAGGAACAATACCAGCATCCCGGCAAAACCAAGCATGAGCTTTAATTTTAGGGACAACGCAGGAAGTGAAATTGTCTTCTTACTTATTAGAATGCTCATTTAATCCCTCCATTATTAAAATCAATAGTCCAAACGTTACAATTGGGTAGTCGTGATTTGTTTCCTATTATGCGAGTTGATTATTAAATACAAGTCCATAGTTTGTAAAAAAATCATTAAATTTAGCTAAAACTCGACATTAAAAACTTTTACATTCCGTTAACGTTTCGAGGGTTTAGACTTTACACTCGCTTGTTAAGATGTTCAAGTAAACAAAATACTAGAGGATAAAAGGGAGGACATGCAAAGATGTTGAAGCATTTCTCAAGAAAAGGCAGTCTTGCAATGATGACGGTATTATTAATGGGGGTACTCGCAGCGTGTGGTACTCAAACGGCAGCTCCAACTACGGATACAAAAGCACCAGCTACTAATGCAGCAGCACCAGCGGCTCCTGCTAAAGCAGAAACACCTAAAGAATTAACAGGTACAGTAACAGCCTCAGGATCAAGCGCACTGCTTCCATTAGTTAAACAAGCTGCTACTGAGTTTATGGAGAAAAATCCTAAAGTAACCGTTAACGTAACTGCCGGTGGATCTGGCACAGGCTTGAAAAACGTTGCAGACGGCACTTCCGATATCGGTAACTCCGACGTTGCTGCTGGCGACGAGTACAAAGACAAAAACCTGGTTGACCACGTAGCGGCAATTGCTCCTTTCGCATTGATCGTTAACAAAAATGTTCCTGTAGACAATCTTAGCAAACAACAAGCTGCTGACATTTTCATGGGTAAAATCACGAACTGGAAAGACATCGACGGCAAAACAGATGCTAAAATCGTTGTTGTTCACCGTCCAGACAGCTCTGGTTCCAGAACACTTGTTAAGCAAATCGTGCTTGACAACAAAGACTTCACTAAAGATGGCGTTACTCAAGAGTCAAGCGGTGCAGTTGCAACAACTGTAGGTTCTACTCAAAACTCTATCGGTTATGTGGACACGCCTTACCTGAACGACACCATCAAAGCTTTGAAATTTAATGATGTAGCTTTCAGCAAAGATACAATTAAAGACGGTAAATACCCGCTTTACGGTGTTGAACATATGTATACTAAAGGTGAAGCCAAAGATGCTGTTAAAGCATTCCTGGATTACATTACAGGTCCTGAATTCCAAGGCAAAAGAGTGGAAGAATTGAAATTCTTACAAGCCAACCTTTTGAAAAAATAAGTACTTCTCAATCAAGTAGGATGCGGAGTGATCTCCGTATCCTTTTTGTGTTGTGCGCTTACTCTTGCTTTGCCCTTGCCATCAGGGAAGCGAGCAACGCAATGCTTCCTCCGTTCTCTACTACAACCCGGAAGTGCGGTGAATAAGGAGCGGAGGAGACGAAAGTGTTCTGGAGAAGCGGAGCGTTCGCCTTTGTTCAAGGATTTCCACCTCTAAATCACTTACATAATGAAGAAATCCTTGAACAACAGCGATCGTAGGAATACTTCGTCCCTGCAGCGCCACTTATTCACCGAACTTCCTACATTTTTTACATTCCCTTAACAATTGAATTGTATGGCATTAACAATTGTCCTCTATGATGATTAAAGAACATTCAGGCCGAGCTCACTGTACGTTATTCTTGAAGGCTCGTATGCTAATTTATTTGAGGGGGAACCATCCTGTGAATTCTTTCGCTGATCAACTCACTGAAAGAGCAGCTTTAAAACACAAACAAGTAAGCCAATGGACCAAACGGCAAAATCGGACCGATCAGATGATGAAACTAATTTTTGTCGGAAGCGCCATTATTGTATCGGCCATTATTTTTTCCGTCATCGCATTCGTCGGAATCCAGGGCGTCAAGACGTTTAATGACGTAACACCATGGACCTTCTTCTTTTCTCCAGATTGGACACCGACCAAAGGGGAATTCGGAATCTTCGCCTTTTTGTACAGCACACTGCTGTTGACGTTGATCTCGATAGTCCTATCGGTTCCATTAGCACTATCAGGAGCTGTATTCCTTGCCAAAATCGCACCTCGATGGGTTCGTGAAATTATGCGTCCGGCAACGGACCTGTTTGTCGGAATTCCATCCGTTGTATATGGTCTGATCGGTTTGACTGTAGTGGTACCTGGCCTTGCCAAGCTTACTGGAACCATTGGATACGGAATATTACCAGCGGCTATCATCCTGGCCATTATGATCCTGCCAACGATTCTCTCCATCTCTGAAGATGCGCTGCGTGCGCTGCCAAGTCGACTTGAAGAGGCTTCATTGGCGCTGGGAGCAACACGCTGGCAGACGATATGGAGAGTGCTTGTACCAGCGGCGCGCCCCGGTATTATTACGGGTATTATTCTTGGCATGGGAAGAGCAATCGGGGAAACAATGGCCGTGTTCATGGTCATCGGTAACTCACCGCAAATCCCGGGTTCTTTATTAGAATCAACAACGGTGCTGACGACAGCTATCGTCAAAGATATGGGTAACACGAATTACGGCACAGTATGGAACAATGCCTTGTACATGATGGCCCTCGTGCTGCTGTTGATTTCCTTGTTCATGATTATCGCCATCCGGATCGTTGCCAAAAGGAGTGAAGTGAAATGACGAGCAAAACAACGGACCGCGCGGCCACTCTGTTTTTCTGGGCTTCCGGTGTTGTCATTATGCTGCTGCTGGCCTGGTTCCTGGTTCGTATTTTAGGGGATGGACTTCCTCAGCTCTCCTGGAACTTCATCACGGGGAAACCTTCAGAGGTGATGGCAGGCGGCGGGGTTGGCCCGATGCTGTTCAACTCCTTCTATATTCTGTTTTTATCCTTACTGTTTTCCGTGCCGATCGGGATAGGTGCAGGTGTATACTTATCGATCTATGCCAAGCAAAATCGGTTTACAGATTTCATTCGGATATCTGTTGAGGCTTTGTCATCAGTGCCATCGATTGTTTTCGGATTGTTCGGTTTCTTGTTATTCGTTAATCTGCTTGGCTTGAAATTCTCGATTATCGGCGGTGCCGCTACACTTTCCTTGCTGAATCTGCCTGTATTGGTCCGGGTTACGGAAGAATCGCTTCGTTCCGTACCTGAATCGTATTGGGAAGCTTCGCTCGCGCTCGGCTCTACACGTTGGCAGGCCATTCGCAAGGTGCTTTTACCAGCCGCTATGCCGATCCTGATTACCGGTATTACACTAGTTGCCGGACGAGCTCTGGGCGAATCGGCCATTCTGATCTATACAGCCGGCTTATCGGTTTCCCGCCATTTTCCAGACTTTAGTCCTCTGGCAATGGGTGAGACGCTGGCTACGCATCTATGGTACGTGCAGTCTGAGGCCATTGTTCCTGATGCCAAGAAGATTGCCCAAGGAAGCGCAGCGCTTCTGCTTATCGTAGTTTTGATTTTCAACTTGTGTATTGCCATTCCAAGCAAAATGATTCAAAAAAGACTGACCGGGGGGAAATAATCGTGGCTGAGAAACATAAAATCAAAGTAGAAAAACTAAACCTGTTTTATGGAGATAACCAAGCACTGCACAATGTGGAATTGGATATTAAAAGCAATAATATCGTAGCGTTAATCGGACCTTCCGGCTGCGGGAAATCGACATTCCTCAGAACGCTGAACCGTATGAACGACCTTATCGATATTGTAAGAATTAACGGAAGCATCTATGTGGATGGCCAGGACATTTATGGTTCAGACACGGATGTCGTATCGCTTCGGAAAAAAGTAGGCATGGTATTTCAACGCCCTAATCCGTTTCCAATGAGTATTTACGATAATATTGCTTACGGCCCGAGAATTCATGGAACGAAGAAAAAATCGGTTCTCGATGAGATTGTAGAAAAGAGCCTGCAACAAGCGGCATTGTGGGATGAAGTCAAGGATCGATTGAACAAGTCAGCGCTCGGATTGTCCGGCGGTCAGCAGCAACGTTTATGTATTGCCCGCTTGTTGGCAGTTGAGCCCGACGTTCTTTTGATGGATGAGCCTACCTCAGCGTTGGACCCGATCTCCACCTTGAAGGTTGAGGAATTGACGCAGACCTTGAAAGAAAAATATACGATCATCATCGTAACGCACAACATGCAGCAGGCAGCACGAATTTCGGACTACACCTCATTTTTCCTGAATGGATTGCTGATTGAAACGGATCAAACGGATAAAATTTTTACAACTCCGTCGGATCAAAGAACTGAAGACTATATTACAGGCCGTTTCGGCTAGAGGGGACAAGAACCAACCATGGATACACGCCATAACTTTCATCATTCGGTGGAGGAGCTGCAAAAGGTTTTACTCAAGATGGGGACATTAGTCGAGGATTCGATATCGAAGGCTATCGAGTCGTTAGCGACGCTGGATGAGAAGCTGGCCGTTACTACTGTCAATCAGGATGATATCATCGACGATTTGATGCTGGAGGTAGAAGAGCGTTGTTTGAGGCTTATCGCCTTACAGCAGCCTATGGCAAGCGATCTGAGAATCATAGGGATGGCTTTGAAGATTGCCACGGATTTGGAGCGGATTAGCGATCACGCAGTCGATATTGCCAAGATCTCGATTCGATTGTCCGGGGAAGAGCTTATCAAACCGCTTGAGGATATTCCTCGAATGGCCATGATGGTTCGAAATATGCTGCAGGAAAGCCTGCTCTCCTACATGGAGCTTGATATTCACCGTGCTTCAGCGCTTGCCGAAAAAGATGACGAAATCGATAAGCTGTACAGTGCCTTGATGAATGAAATCATTACCTTGATGAGCAGTGATTTCCAACGTAATCGCCAGCTTTCCCATCTGATGTTTGTAGCTCATTATCTGGAGCGGGTTGCCGACCATGCGACTAATATTGGTGAAGGCGTGATTTATATGGTTACCGGCAAGCGAAAAGATTTGAACGTGTAATAGAAGCAAACTGGCATCGTGAGCAAAGAGCCTTACTTATGGCTCTTTTTTTGTATATTCGCTGAACGAAGGTTTTACACAAATTTAACAAAACCCTGGTCATTTTTGACATAGGGATGAAGGTTGTCTGTTATAGTTATGGGTATATAGCAACTTACTCAAAGTAGGGATCGATATGGATACTCACCAGCTTGCGAGTGCGAATGCGCATTCGGAAAATGATTTCCTCAAGGAGCAGTTTCGTAATATTTTGGAAGCCAAGCTCATTCATTCCGTTTATCAGCCTATTATTTCATTGAAGGATGGCACCGTTTTCGGCTACGAGGCGTTGACACGCGGTCCGGAGAACAGTCCATTCCATTCCCCAATGAAATTGTTTCCTTTTGCCGAGGAAGAAGGATTCTTATACACGTTGGAAAAATTGGCCAGGGAAATGGCGATCAAAGGAGCCTTTTTCTCACGCAACAATGAAATGCTGTTTATTAATATTTCTGCAGCTATTTTACAGGACCCGCATTTTGCTCCTGGTAAAACCCTAGAGCTGCTTCAGGCACGCGGCCTGCAACCCGGCAACATCGTATTCGAAATTACGGAACGCAGCTCCATTGAGGATTTTACCACGACCAAACGTATACTTGACCATTATCGGAACCAAGGCTATCGTATTGCCATTGATGATGCGGGAGCCGGCTATTCCTCCTTACAGGCAATTGCAGAGCTGCAGCCGGATTTTATTAAAATCGATCGGTCTCTGGTACACCATATCCATCTTCATAAAAATAAAGAGTACATCGTGGAAACATTCGTTTCGTTCGCTGACAAGCTGAATATCAGTTTGATCGCTGAAGGCATTGAATCGCAGGAAGAGCTGCAGCTGCTGACGCGTATGGGAATCCATTATGTTCAAGGGTTTTTGTTGGGCAAACCTGCGACGGAGATTGCGGTAATTGATCCGAAGTGGGTTGAATTGATTGTTCAGCACCGCAAAATCCGCGAAACGGGCGGCGGGACATTGACTATTGGTGATGTAATTTCTCCGATTCAAATCTTCGACAGCAAAGCGCTTATATCCGAGGTTGCTAATTTTTTTAAAAGCAATGTCAAAGCGCAGGGAGCTGTTATCGTATCTAATGACGAGCCTGTTGGTTTGATGATGCGGGAGCGTCTGTTTCAGAAGCTGGCGGGCCAGTATGGCTTCTCGTTGTTCTGGAATCGTTCCATCGATCAAATGATGGATCCGAAGCCATTGATCGTCGACAAGGATACGCCGATTGAAACCGTTTCCCAGCTGGCAACCTCGCGAGATACGAATCTGTATGATTTTGTCATTATCACGAACCAGGGTAAGATGGCAGGCGCCTCATCCATCCGGGCGATCCTGGAATGCATCACGAATACCCGAATGGAAAATGCCAAGGTAGCAAGCCCGCTGACAGGGCTGCCGGGAAATATCCAGATTCAGCGTGAGCTAACCAGAAGGCTGATGGAGAAGAAGCCTTTCGCGGTTTTGTATGCAGACCTTGATTATTTTAAATGGTTTAATGACCGATATGGATTTCAAAAGGGTGACCAGTTGATTCAGTTCACGGCAGATGTGCTTCAGCATGCCATCGTGCTGTGCGGCAAGCCATTGGATTTTGTTGGTCATATCGGAGGCGACGATTTTATCATGATTACATCTACGGATGAGCCAGATCGGATGTGCAAGGAAATCATCCGCCGATTCGACCAAAGCGTACCGTTATTTTATGAAGGCGATGACTGGACCTATGTGGAGGATCGGAAAGGAAATCGGATTGAAACGAGCGGTGTGACGATCTCCTTGTCTTTAATAGTATGTGAAACCGAGACACCGATCACCCTTGAAGAGATTTCTCAATCCGCTGCAACCTTGAAAAAACTGTCCAAAGCAAGTATCGGAAGCGTGTATTGTAGTACGTACCTTGGTTTGGCTGATTTGACAGAAGTGGAACCAGGTAAAGCAGATATGGAGTCCTATTTACTGGAATAGCTCGAGCAGTTGATTAATTTCCTGAATACAATAAATATTGCGTTTCCCGAGCTTTTGTCGGGAAATTTTTTTTGTGTTTCCCTGACTAGTCTGGAGCCAGATCACATCAAGCCCCGCCTTAACCGCACCGCAAACATCGTGTTTCCAAGAGTTGCCGACCATAACAGCCTGCCGCGGGGTTAGCTCCAGCGTCTGCAGAGCTGTTTTGAACAGAGAGCTTCCCGGTTTTTTCTCAGATAGCTTTTGGGCGGTGAATATTCGTTCTGACGGAAAAAAAGCGTGAAGCTGAAATCGCTCGAGCAAATGCATGACCTCGTTATGGGGACTGTTGCTGATAATCGCCAGCTTGAAATGTCGTGAAAGCTCGCGAAGTGTGTTTTCTACACCATGTACCAGAGCTTTGCCCTCCATGCGTCTCTGTCGCACAAGCCGAAAAAAATCCTTCGCGAATCCTTGATGAACCGGAATCTGCTGCTCCTGGATCGCTTGCTGGAGGCACTGCTCCTGAAGCTGATCAAACGATACAGACGGTCCCCTCGTTTTTTTGTTGAGCTGCCAGTTGGCTTGGTATCGATCCCATAGGCTATCCACCTCACCTTGATCCTGCTGTAAGCCGCGAGCGGCGTACTCGCTGCAGACGGAGCGAAAGGCCTGCTCAAAGTGAATGCCTTGGTGAATTAACGTCTCATTCAGATCAAAACAAATCGCTTTTTTTCCTGGGATCTTGTAAACTTTCCCTGTCAATGGTATCTCCTCCGTTCAAGCTTACTGCACGCCCTGATATCCTATGTTTATGCTCGAATGTCTGGCGTCACACCTATGTACAGGAATGTGGGATTAAGCTTTTTATATTGCGTTGTCCTATGCTATCATGGAGGTAGTATGGAAAATGAGGTGCTATAATGTCCAAATTGATCGTCATTGATGGCAACAGTATTGCGTACCGTGCTTTTTTTGCACTTCCACCGCTAAGTAATTCAAGTGGTTTGCACACGAATGCTGTTTTTGGCTTTACTACGATACTTTTGAAGCTAATGGAAGAACACAAGCCTACCCACTTCCTCGTTGCGTTTGATGCGGGCAAGGTGACGTTTCGACATTCGAACTATAAGGATTACAAAGGCGGCAGAGCCAAGACTCCTCCCGAGCTGTCCGAGCAATTTCCGGTACTCAAGGATTTGATCCGGGCATTCGGCGTTTCTCAGTTTGAGCTGGAGGGCTATGAAGCGGATGATATTATCGGAACCTTGACGCGTATGGCAGATGAGCTTGGCAATATCGAGGTCATCGTCGTTAGCGGTGATAAGGATATGCTGCAGCTGGCTTCCGAGCATGTGAAGATTGCTTTGACACGAAAAGGGGTTAGTGATGTAGAGCTGTATGATCCACCTTATATTATGGAAAAATATGGACTTACCCCGAATCAGATCATTGATCTGAAGGGACTAATGGGGGATACGAGCGATAATATCCCAGGTATTCCGGGGGTTGGGGAGAAGACGGCATTAAAGCTGCTGCACGAATACGGTTCAGTTGAAGGTGTGCTCGCCAATACGGATCAGTTGAAGGGTAAGATGAAGGAAAAGGTCGTTGAGCACGCAGATGATGCGAGAATGAGTAAGGAGCTTGCAACCATCTTTCGCGAGGTCCCTATCGGTACGCCTTGGGACGAGCTAGCTTATAACGGGTATGAGAAGCAGGCCTTGGCAGAGATGTTTTACAAGCTGGAGTTCAAGTCGTTAATGGAAAAAATGGATCTGACCGGCGGAGATGTGAAGCTGGCGGATCAGCAGCCGCAGGCAGAGCTAGTGGCGATAGCTATCCAAAAGCTGGAGCAGCTTGCAGAGCTGACAGATGTACTGAGCAAGGTCGAATCGATGCATGTCGAGGTCATTGGTGACAATCCTCACGCCGGGTATGTGCTGGGACTTTCGTTTCATACGGATCAGGCCTGTTATTATGTGCCTTTCGAGTTGTTGAAAGAGAACAGCTCTGAGGTGGATACGCTGAAAGCGTGGTTGGAATCACCAGATAAGTCTGTTGCCGTGTATGATCAGCATCGTGCCGAGATTGCATTGTCGTGGCAAGGTATTGCTCTGCGGGGGACTACATTCGATGTACTGCTGGCAGCTTATTTACTCGACCCTACAGAATCAGCGCTTACCCTGCATGGACTGTTAGTCAAATACAGCCTTCCTTCGCTCAAAGCGGATGAGGACGTATTCGGTAAGGGGGCAAAGTTCAAGGTTCCGGCGATTGAAATCGTTACGGACCACCTGTGCCGTAAGGCTAACGCGATTCACACCCTTCTGATCCTCATGAAGCAGGATCTGCAGCAAAAAGATATGGATCAGCTGTTTTACGATCTGGAGCTGCCGCTTGCGAATGTTCTTGCTGCTATGGAGCAAAAGGGCATCCAGGTTGATGTTGAAGGGCTTAAGCAGTACGGTGTGGAGCTTGCTGCACAATTGGACAAGATTATGAAATCGATCTATGAAGCAGCCGGCGGCGAGTTCAACATTAATTCGACCAAGCAGCTTGGGGAGATTTTATTCGAAAAGCTGAATCTGCCTGCTTACAAAAAAACAAAAACCGGCTATTCGACGGATGCCGAGGTGCTGGAAAGACTGGAGCCTTATCATCCGGTCATCAGCCATATTCTGAACTATAGGTCGCTTGCCAAGTTGCAATCCACCTATGTCGAAGGTTTGTTAAAGGAAATACGTCCGGAAACCGGTAAAGTGCATACGTATTACAGACAGACGATCGCCGCAACTGGCCGTCTAAGCTCACAATTTCCGAATTTGCAAAATATCCCGATCCGTTTGGAGGAGGGACGCAAAATCCGTAAGGTATTCGTCCCATCACAGCCTGGCTGGTCGATTCTGACCGCTGACTACTCGCAGATCGAGCTGCGTGTACTTGCTCATATTTCACAGGATAAGAATCTGATGGAAGCTTTCCTGAACGATATGGATATTCATACGAAAACCGCGATGGATGTATTCGGTGTCCCTGAATCGGCTGTCGATTCCAATATGCGCAGACAAGCCAAGGCGGTTAATTTTGGGATCGTGTACGGAATCAGCGATTACGGCTTGTCGCAAAATTTGAATATTTCCCGTAAGGATGCCGCTTCGTTCATTGAGCAATATTTTGTCGTATTCCAAGGGGTACGCCGTTTTATGGATGATATCGTACTAAAGGCCCGTAAGGATGGCTATGTGACCACCCTGCTGCAGCGCCGCCGGTATTTGCCGGAAATCTCTGCTTCCAACTTTAATTTGCGATCCTTTGCTGAACGTACTGCGATGAATACTCCTATTCAGGGTACCGCGGCTGATGTCATCAAGCTGGCAATGGTCCAGATGGACGAGCGTATGAAGCGTGATGGGCTGGCTAGTCGTATGCTGCTGCAGGTACACGATGAATTGGTATTCGAGGTGCCTGAGAACGAGATCGAAGTGATGCGCACAACCGTAAAGGAAGTTATGGAGGGCGCGCTCAAGCTGGATGTTCCGCTCAAAGTGGATGTGGATACAGGCTCCAACTGGTACGAAGCGAAATAACCATATAGGACAGGTGAGGACATCATGCCGGAATTGCCGGAGGTTGAAACCGTCAGACGAACATTAAACGAATTGGTCATCGGTAAACAGATCGATCATGTTAGTGTTCATTTGAATCGAATTATTATCAAGCCTGAAGAAGTCGGCGAGTTCTGCATACAGTTGGCTGGGCAAACGATTCTTAGCGTGGAACGAAGAGGCAAGTTTTTGCGTTTTCTTCTGGATGATTACGCACTCGTATCGCATCTTCGTATGGAAGGCAGATACGGATTGTATGATAGCAGCGACCCATTAGAGCTGCATACGCATGTTGTATTTCATTTTACGGACGGCAGTGAGCTGCGCTACAAGGACGTGCGTCAATTTGGGACCATGCATCTGTTTCCCAAGGGAAGGGAGCTTGAGGAGCAGCCGCTCAAAAAGCTCGGTCTGGAGCCGTTGGAAGAGGCGTTCGATCTCGCTGCGTTTCGGGCAAGGATTGCCCATCGTTCCACGAAAATAAAGCCGCTGCTGCTCAATCAGGAATACATCGTCGGGATCGGGAATATATATGTGGATGAATCGCTGCATCTGGCTCGAATTCATCCTGAGCGTGAAGCCAATTCATTGACATCCAAGGAGCTTGCCGCTCTGCACGAAGCCATTGTGAAGACATTGAGTGAAGCTGTCGCCGCGGGTGGCTCATCGATCAAATCGTTTGTGAATGGACAAGGTGAGATCGGTATGTTCCAGCATCAATTCAAGATGTATGGGCGCAAGGGGGAAGCTTGCTATTCCTGCGGACATCCCATTGAAAAAAGCGTTGTTGCTGGACGGGGTACCCATTATTGTCCCCAATGTCAGCCTTTGAAGCCTGCCAGAGGCAAGAAGATAAAGCCTATATAAAAGCTGCACCCTCCATCCCTATCCGCCATATAGTAGGGTAAAATGGTCGGGAGGGAATGCCATGCTTCCTTTTATCTCCTTAATGCTGCTGGCTTTAGCGGTTAGCTTGGATGGTTTTGGCGTAGGTGTGACGTACGGCCTGCGCAAGATTCGGATGCCCTTGGTATCGATTGCTATCATTTCAGGTTGCTCCGGTATTATTATTTATACATCGATGCAGATTGGTGTCTGGATTAGCTCGTATGTCGATCCGGTTTTTGCAAAAAGCATCGGTGGCATCATCCTGATCGGTATAGGCATGTGGGCGTTATATCAGGTGTTGGGAAGTAAACAGGAATCCACAGAAGCAGTACCGGCAGCAATGCCTGAAACGGCTCAAGCCGCTGCAGTTGCAGCAGAACGCGATGAGGTTGTGTCGTTGGATGCGAGTTATGGAGAACGTGCTGCTGTCGTAGATGAGACAGGTCATAAGACGTCTGTGGTGCAAGACATGGAAACCTCCGCTGGAGTGGTGAACGATCCTCCAGACGTGCAGCCAAGCGCCAAGGAAGTATTGTACATCGAGCTTAAACGCTTTGGTTTGGTCATTCAAATTCTACGAACACCTTCTATGGCGGATATGGATCGATCTGGAAATATCTCTCCTTATGAAGCTTTTCTTCTCGGTATCGCCTTATCATTGGATGCTTTTGGAGCCGGGATTGGCGCGGCCTTGATCGGCTTTACGCCATGGCTGACCTCAATGGTTATCGCTATGGCAAGTGGGGTGTTTTTGGCGGCAGGCTTGCGTGTTGGTTATAAATATGCAGATTTATCATGGATGCGAAGCTTATCTGTCTTTCCTGGCTTTGTATTGATTGTGATGGGAATTATGAAGCTGTTATAATAAGCAGATACTTACGAAGTCAGTTTTGCTAAAGCAAAACTTAAAAGAGAATGCTTACGAAGAAAGTTTTGCTAAAGCAAAACTTTAAGGAGACTAGCCACCATGAACATAGGGTTAACCGGAGGCATCGCCTGCGGCAAAAGCACCGTTAGTAATATGCTGGTGCAGCGCGGCGCGATGCTGGTTGATGCTGATCGGATCGCGAGAGAAGTTGTAGAACCTGGAATGCCTGCTCTTGATACCATAGTGGATCGGTTTGGTAAGGAAATATTATTTCCTGACGGTACATTAAACCGGAAGAAGCTGGGCGAAACGGTGTTCGGCAATACGGAAGCATTGAAGGATCTTCAGAATCTACTGCATCCTTCGATCAGGGCATTAATGCGTGAGCGGATGGAGCAATATGAGAACTTATATCCGGACAAGCTTGTCGTTGCCGACATTCCATTATTGTATGAATCGGGACTGGAAGCTGAATATGATGCTATTATGGTGGTATACGTTCCCAGAGCCGTTCAGCTTGAACGCTTGATGCTGCGCGACGGAATGACCCTGCAGGCAGCGGAGCAAAGACTGCAGGCACAGATGGATATCGAATTGAAAAAGGCAAAGGCTGACATTGTTATCGATAATCAGGGTGACTTGATCCTAACGGAAGGTCAGGTGGACAGGTTCCTCAGGGAAAGGGGGCTGTTATGAGCGTCAGCTTTTGGCGAAAAAAACGGGTATTCGCCCTGCTTTTTTTTACCTTTGTATGTTTTCTTTTTTTGACCAGCAGCTCAGTTAGCAAAATGTTGTATCCGATTCAATATCAAAATGAAATTCAAAAAAATGCAGCAGTGTACCAACTGGACCCGTTTCTGATTGCAGCCATCATTCGGGTAGAATCCAATTATCAGACGCATATTGAATCCAAAAAAGGGGCTTACGGCCTGATGCAGCTTATGCCGGACACATCGGATTGGATAGTCGATACTGCTCGCTTTTCACCTTCATATAAGAATGATCTACATAATCCTGCTGTAAGTATCCAAATGGGCTCCTGGTACTTAAACTGGCTGCATAAGCAGTTCAAGGGAAATGCAGTGCTTGCGATAGCTGGCTATAATGCCGGACAAGGGAATGTCAGTCACTGGCTGAATGACGAGCAGTGGGACGGAACTCTGGAAAATGTTTCCTCCATACCCTACGGTGAAACAAGACATTACATTCAGCGGGTTTTGTATTATTATAATAAGTATCATAAGCTGTATGCAGAGGACTGGGGCATTCCGGCTGAAAAACAAAGAAGTATAGGACAAGCCACTAAGTAAAAGTGGCCTCCCATACTTCTTGTTCATCATCAAATCATTTGTTATTTAAATTGACCAGCAAGCTGTTGTTCTGCGATTTGTACTAATCGGCGTGTAATGTGTCCACCGATTGCACCAGTGTCACGAGTAGCCATGTTACCGTAGTAACCGTCTTGAGGAATGGAGATACCCAATTCCTGAGCTACTTCGTATTTCAGTTGATCCAATGCTTGACCTGCTTGAGGTACTACAAGAACGTTGCTGCTACGAGATTGTCCTGCGCCCATGTGTGTTTCACCTCCTTGTAGTTGGTAAACCTATTATGTGCGTTTCTGCGAACTTCATTACAGGTATTCGTTGCCAATTACATCCTAGCTTTTAATTCCGTTTAACAAGAGGAGCGTTACCCGATGAAATGTCCTTATTGTGACTACCATGGTACCAAAGTGCTCGACTCCCGAGCCGCCAATGAAAATAAATCGATACGACGTCGCAGAGAATGCGAAAAATGCACAAAGCGCTTTACAACCTTCGAAATGATCGAGGAAACGCCGCTTATTGTGATCAAAAAGGATGGCAGTCGCGAAGAGTTCAGCCGTGAAAAGCTGTTGAGAGGATTGATTCGGGCCTGTGAAAAGCGACCTGTATCGATTGAGCAGCTCGATATGATTGTATCCGAGGTGGAGAAGCAAATCCGCAATACCGCCCACGCGGAGGTCAATAGCCGCGATATCGGAGAGATCATGATGGAACAGCTCTATCCAGTCGATGAGGTCGCTTATATTCGATTTGCGTCAGTGTACCGCCAATTTAAAGATATCAATATGTTTATGAGAGAGCTCACCGAAATTTTGTCTAAAAATCATGTCGGTGATGATACTAAATAGATACTACCATAAGTTGAGAAAAGACTGTTGACAAGCGGAAAGTACCTATGGTATGATCATTTTTGTCGCCAAACGTACTGGGGTTTTAGATCATCCAGAAAGCAAAAGCAGCTCGTGGATTCTAACCCAAGAACAGACAAATGCAAATGACTTATCTTTTCCGAAGTATTATCAACTTGGGGTCATAGCTCAGCTGGGAGAGCGCTTCGCTGGCAGCGAAGAGGTCAGGGGTTCGATCCCCCTTGATTCCACCAAAACATGTAAACTCAAACGACAGAGATGTCGTTTTTTTGTTTTGATCCCACGTATGTCGACTCTTTGTTGACTGAGCAGGACTGAGATCATTATAATTTAGGTATGACTATTCCAATCCTATCAACTAAACTATATATGCCTCCAATTCGGTCGAAAGTTGTTATCCGTCCTCGTCTGATCGAGCGGTTGAACGAGGGCCTTTATCGTAGACTGACCGTTATATCTGCCTCTGCAGGCTTTGGTAAAACGACGCTGGTCAGCGCGTGGCTAGCCAATTGCGATCGACCTGTAGCCTGGTTATCGATAGACGAAGCGGATAACGACCCTACATGTTTTCTTATGTACCTCTTCACGGCTTTGCAGACGATTGCAAAGAATATTGGAGAAGGTTTGTTTGGTTTGCTACATTCCCCTCAGCTGCAACCAATCGATTTCATTCTTACGACGCTGCTTAATGAAATCACGGCTATCCCGCACCCTTTTGTTCTCGTCCTTGATGATTACCACGTTATTAAGTCTGGCCCCATTGACAATGTTATCTCGTTATTGCTTGAGCGCATGCCACCACAGATGCATTTGGTCATAGCCACCCGTGAGGATCCACGTCTACCTCTGGCCCGGTTACGTGCACGGGACCAATTAACTGAAGTGCGCACCACGGATTTGCGTTTCAACCACTCTGAAGCGGCGGAATTTTTAGATCAGGTGATGAGTTTAGACCTTTCATCTGAAGATATCTCTCTGCTTGAAACCCGCACGGAAGGCTGGATTGCTGGTTTGCAATTAGCTGCTCTTTCCATGAAGGGAAATAATGACCCCTCCAGCTTCATCCAATCTTTCAAAGGCAGCCACCATTTTATAGTTGATTATTTGGTTGAAGAAGTTTTGCAACAGCAATCCGTGAGCATTCAAGCCTTCTTGCTGCGCACATCAATCCTCGACCGATTGTGTGGGCCTCTTTGCGATGCCATTCTTCGCAGGGGGGGGCGGAGAACCAAAGTCCCATTTTTTCCGGGCAAGAAACCTTGGAATATCTCGAACGAGCCAACCTATTCCTCGTCCCGCTGGACAACGAGCGGCGTTGGTATCGTTATCACCATCTCTTTGCTGATTTGCTGCGCAAAAAGCTGCACCAGAGTATCACCACGAATCATCTAGGGGAAGATAAGACGGATGTAGCTGAATTACATATACGCGCCAGCATATGGTATGAGGTCGATGGACTTGTGATTGAAGCTTTTCACCATGCCGCTGCTGCCAACGATACTGAGCGTGCAGCTCGTCTGATGGAGGGTGAGGGTATGCCTTTGCTTTTTCTTGGAGTGGTGGCCCCTGTAATGAATTGGTTGGGCTCATTACCAAATGAGGAACTGGATGCAAAGCCCTCATTGTGGGTAATGTATGCCTCTGCCTTGTTGATGGTTGGCCAAATGGCCAGCGTTGAACAGAAGCTGCAAGCTGCTGAAAAAGCCCTGCAAGGTGCTGAGCAGGACGGTAAGAACCAAGATCTTATCGGACATATTGCCTCCATACGTGCCACTGTGGCTGTCAGCAAGCACGATGCAGAAACCATCATGACCGAGTCGCATCGTGCTTTGAAATATTTGAAACCAGACAACCTGCCTGTTCGCACAGCTACTACCTGGGCGTTGGGGTATGCTTACCAGCTACAGGGGAATCGTGCCGCGGCCAGCAAGGCTTATTCCGAAGCTTTATCGATCAGTCAGAGGATCGGACATATGATGATCACTATTATGGCTACGCTCGGCCTTGGGAACATACATGAGGTAGAAAACAAGCTTCATGTGGCGGCTGAGACCTATCAGCGTGTACTGGACATGACAGGCGATCCACCGCTGCCGATTGCTTGTGAAGCGCACCTTGGCCTAGCTCGAATATATTATGAATGGAACGACTTGGATACCGCTATGGTGCATGGTCAACAGACAGTCCAACTCGCTAAGCAGTTTGAACAAACGGACAGAGTCGTTGCAGGTTGGGTGTTTCTTTCACGACTGAAGCTTGCGCGTGGTGAGGTGAACGAAGCGGCCACTATTATAGCTAAGGCTGATTATGACGCTCTTCAGCATCATTTCGTAAATCAGATAACCGATATTGTTACCGCACATGTGCTTGTGCAGCTTCATCAAGGTAATCTGACGGCAGCTTCACAGCTGGCGCAGAAACACGAGCATCACATTAGCCAGGCTCGGGTATACATGGCACAGGGAGACACGTCCGCAGCACTGATGATACTTGAACCCTTACGAGGGCAGGGAGAGGCGAAGGGGCTGAAGGATGATCAGCTCAAGGTAATGGTATTACTGGCGGTTGCTCTACACGAGCATGGTGAAAAGCTCAAGGCTAAGCAGCTACTTTTAGACGCTCTGACGATGGCCGAAACCGGGGGTTTTATCCGGATATTTGTCGACGAAGGTATGCCGATGTATAAATTATTATGTGAAGCAGCTTCTCATGAAATAATGCCGATCTATGTCGGTAAGCTGCTGGCTGAATTTGAAGCTGTGGAACTGAAAAGTGAAGTCCAAGCTGATCAACGATTAATCCAGTCTATGAAGTCCCTTATCGAGCCACTGAGTGAACGTGAGCTAGAGGTTCTGCGTCTCATTGCTCAAGGATTATCGAATCGACAGATTAGCGAGCGGCTTTTTCTCGCACTCAGTACGATCAAAGGACATAACCGGATTATTTTTGATAAACTGCAGGTGACACGGCGTACCGAAGCTGTTGCACAAGCGCGCAAGTTGGGTTTGTTATAAAACAATACTTTAGTATCTATATATCCATACCGTGTTGCAGATATACTAATTGCATATTGTGGTTAGGAGGAAGCCCATGAAAGCAATAGTATGCACAAAATACGGATCACCGGATGTTTTGGAGCTCACTGAGGCAGAAAAACCTATTCCCAAGAACAATGAAGTACGAATAAAAATTCATGCGACAACCGTATCATCGGGGGACTGTAGAGTTCGAGGTTTCAAAAGCCCTTTCTTGTATTGGCTCCCGATGCGACTATTTTTAGGCCTCAGAAAACCAAGAAAACCGATACTCGGGACGGAGTTAGCCGGAAAAATTGAAGCCATAGGCAAAGATGTGAAACGATTTAAAAAAGGTGATCAGGTTTATGCATTTACCGGTATGGGATTTGGTGCCTATGCCGAGTACACCTGTCTGCCTGAAGACGGCTTGGTGGTAATAAAACCTACCAATATGACCTATGAGGAAGCCGCTGCCGTTCTTTTTGGAGGAACTACAGCACTGCATTTTCTAAGAAAAGCCAATATCCAGAAAGGTCGTAAAATTCTTATCTATGGAGCTTCTGGAGCAACAGGAACTTCCGCGGTGCAGCTTGCCAAATACTTTGGTGCAGAAGTTACGGGGGTATGCAGCTCCACAAATATAGATTTGGTGAGATCTCTGGGAGCCGATACTATCATTGATTACACGAAAGAGGATTTTACGAAAAGAGAAGAGCTCTATGATATCATCTTTGACGCAGTTGGGAAAAACACGAAATCAAATTGCAAGAAAGCATTGACGCCGAACGGGACATACGTGACAGTTGAAGGGCAGGGGGTTGCAAAGGTGCGTACGGAAGATTTAAGATTCCTCAAAGAGCTTATAGAGATAGGGAAGATTAAATCCGTCATAGATAGATGCTATCCGCTGGAACAAATTCCTGAAGCTCATCGATATGTAGAAAAAGGACACAAAAAGGGAAATGTAGTCATAAGGGTCTAATGAAGCATTGATTCTATCACTAAAATAAAAAATGATCGTCTTACCCTTATTCATGGGGCAGGACGAACATTTTTACTTTGGTGCAATACTAAGTTGAAAGGAAGTCAGTTGATTAATCATAGAATAGGCTTTAGCGAATCAACTTCGGCTTCGGATAGTCCACTTGCTTTGACAATGACTGAAACTGCGATTCCCATCGAGAGCATATTTTTAGCAATCTCAATGGCTTTCTTTTGTTCTCCTTGAGCCATGCCCTGAGCCATACCTTTTTCGGTAGCCCATTCAATCATGGAAGCTTCGTCATGCAAATACTTCTGCCGTTCCTCATACAAGCGGCGAGCTTCCCGATCCTGGCTTAGAAACTCCAGCGTATCCATCGCTTTCTTCAAAGTCGGCTCATTCATCCTCAGCACCTCCCAATTCGATTTGTCAGCACCTTTCAATAACAATGTTGAAAATGGGCTGCTTATCTAGGGGCATCTTTATCGGTGTATGGGTTCAGAAGAACGATCTCTGTCAGTGGCGGCTCACCCGACTCGGCAAACGTTCGATTCAAGAAAGCGAGCAGCACATCTTTATTGTCTTCACTGCCAAAAATTCGTTTGAACACGAAATCATTCTTGGGGTCAAGCAAATCCGGCATCTGACAATCAACTCCATTTCTTTTTATTATACCATGGTTTGGCTTGGGGATAACATTTTGGTTGTTATGGACTTGAAAAACTCCATATAAACAAACAACCGATCCTGCTAGGGTCGGCTGTTTGCTCTGGAGCTACCTTCAATATATTGTTCACCCAGAATTTCGTGGATTGTGTACGCTTCGGGTGGAAGGTGTTCTTGTATAAAGGAGTCAAATTGATTGCGCTCAAGATCATACATAACCTCAACCTCTTTTGCGAACAAACGAGTTTCTTTTTCAAGAAGTTGGGCAAGCTCCGGCAACGGTTTGGCTTGAAGTGATTCTGACGGTAGAATTTGTTCCAGTCCTTTTACATAGTATTCCAGTTGGCGTGCACCGACGATTTTGACGCCTTGATTACCCTCGTTGGTCATAATGATCGTAGGGAACCCGCGTACGCCGAGCGATCTGGCAAGGTCAAAGTCCTGTTCTAACAATTGCTGAGCGGCCGGAAGCTCTGCATGATCCACGATTGCTTCCCCATCAAGACCCATTTGATTTACAATATCAATCAGCACCAGGCTTTCCCCGATATTCTGATTATGTGCAAAAACAGCTTCTTTCGCCCGGCGCAGAAAAACAGTAGCCAGATGCTCATTTTGTTGTTGGATCACTTTAAACACTCGGGAAGGAGGATATGAAGAAAGAATTGGATTATGAAGCCATAATGAGCCGTCAATCGGCATACGGGAATGTGAGCCAACTTCTTTCCAGTGACCAGCTACATCGGCTGGACTGCCAATGCCATTCTTGACGTCAGCAAATCCGTCCCAACCTTCCAATAAACCACCCATCACTGTATGGAAATTGACATAATGTCCGTACTGCTCCCCAAAACGCCGTAATACGGGCTCAAGCGCCCAACAATGGGAACAGATCGGGTCAGTGATATAGTAAAGGTCAGCCTTTTTCTTGGACGGCTTAAGATCAATAAATTGTATGGACTCTTCATCTGCAGTACCGCATACGCCTGTTTCTAAATCGCAAATCATCTTATTGTTAGGGATTCGAATCGCCTCTTCCTTACAGATTCTTAAATTCTTGCGCCCATTTCTGGACGGATTGGAGTGCAGTTGTGAGAGATCGTCCTTTTTCCGTTAATTCATACGAAATGATCACATTGGAGCCATTCGTTACTTTTTTCTCGATTAAGGCATGCTCGACAAGTTCAGTCAGTTTCAATGAAAGTGCTCTTGGAGTAATATCCGCAAGATCCCTTTTAATTTCAGAAAAATGTGCCGCTCCATTCGGACAAAGGGAAAGGTAATGTATGATTAGGCCGTTCCATCTCTTACCCAATATCTGAAACGAATATTCTAAATACGGACAAATGTCGATAACAATCACCACCTTGATATATATAGTATACTAGATATAATAAATATATCAAGATCGATAATTTAGTTGGGCGTATACGTACATATTGACATATAGTTAAGTTAGATTATGCTAATTAGCATCAAGAAAAGGAAACGGAACTCCAGCTTAAAGTTTGTACCACCATACGGCTTATCTAGGCAACGTATCGGAGGAAGTCTCCTTGTTATCGCCATTGAGGATGGATTTGAGCGGGTTACCTGATATATTCATCCAAGTTGGTGATCATGAAGTTTTGTTAAGTGATTCTATACGGTTTGCGGATCGTGCCCGAGCTGCAGGTGTCATTGTACATCTGGAGATATGGGATCATATGTGGAGTGTATTTCATTTTTTGGCCTACATGCTGCCAGAGGCACAGCAGGCTATTGCTCAGATTGGTCAATATGTTCAAACGAGGTTGAAGTAAGCAATCCATAAGAAATCGCCGCTCGATTTTATGTTACTATTTACTTGTGGAAAGTAAATATGATGTGAAAAGGAGCATACCAACATGCAAAAAATTAACCCGTTCTTGTGGTTTGATGGCACTGCCGAAGACGCGATGAACTTTTATGTCTCGATCTTTAAAAACTCCAAAATTGAAAGTGTTACTCGCTATGGAGAAGAAGGACCAGGACCGAAGGGTTCGGCAATGTCTTGTACATTCCAACTGGACGGTCAACATTTTATGGCATTAAACGGTGGCCCACACTTCACGTTCTCACCAGCCATATCGTTCTTTGTGAACTGCGAGACCCAACAAGAAGTAGACGAGCTGTGGGAGAAACTATCTGAAGGCGGGGAGAAGCAACGATGCGGCTGGCTGAAAGACAAATATAATTTGTCATGGCAGATCATTCCCACTGCATTAGGCCAAATGCTTCAGGACAAAGATGCAGAGAAATCGTCAAGGGTGATGCAGGCCATGCTGCAAATGGACAAGATTGATATTGAAATTCTAAAGCAGGCATATGACGGACAAGCACTTTAAATCAAATGTTACCAAGTAGCTCGAACGGCAGAGATGCCGTTTTTTTATTTTGCTAAATAATCGTTTCATACGAGACAATTTGCTCTTAACAAGAACTCAAAATACTTTCTTGACTAATCAGTCCGAAAAAGATAAGATAGATTTCAGCAGGGAGGTAATCAAAAAAAATATGGGCAGAAGTAAGGAATTCGATACTACGCTTGTGCTGCACAAGGCGATGGAAGTATTTGGCCATTATGGATATGAGGGCACCTCATTGCAAAATTTACTTGATGGGTTAGGCATAGCCCGTCAGAGCCTCTACGACACTTATGGCACCAAAAGGGATTTATTTATTTTGGCAGTGAAGCATTATGTGAATGAGAAATCCGCGGCTGTCATTTCATATTTGAAGCGCCCAGGTTCGGTGAAGGAAGCCATTGCCGCTATCTTCAGTGAAGCCGTAGCTGTGCTGAAGGATGAACATCGACGTAAGGAATGTTTCATCATGCACAGTGCCATTGATCAGGTTCCTCATGACCCGGAGATCGCAGATTTATTCAAACAAGATATGGCACGTTTGGAGCAAGCTTTTTATGAAGCATTAGTTCTTGCTCGCAAACAGGGTGAATTGAGTGATCGTCAAGATGACCTGCTGGCTCTTGCCAGATATTTGAATCATGCGAGATATTCGTTGACTCAGGCGGCCAAATTAACCAAGGACCCTCGGATTCTGGACGATATTGCAGCCGTTACCCTATCCACGCTTGATTAATTATGGAGCGTATTTGACGCTTCATTATTTTTTGAATATATTGGACTGAACGATCTGGAAAAGAGGTGTTTAACTTGTTAAAATGATGCGTTTTGGAAGTGGGTTAAATTTTTTTGATAATTCCAGACTATTTAGTCTAAAAAAGAAAGGGTGCATATGCTCATGAATCAGAACAAACCAAAAGGCTTGGCATTAATACTCCTAGCAGTACCGCAGTTAATTTTGGCCCTTGATTACACGATTATTTTTGTTGCATTACCTTCTCTAGCAGCTGACTTAGGCTTTACAGCCAACCATTTGCAATGGGTAGTTAGTGCTTATTCCTTAGCGTATGGCGGATTCTTACTCATCGGAGGAAGATTGTCGGATTTGTTAGGGCGGCGGAGAATGTTTATGATTGCAATAGGCCTCTTCGGTGTAGGTTCTCTACTGGGCGGTTTGGCTGATTCTCAGCTGCTCCTTATCTTGGCCAGGGGACTACAAGGTCTTGGTGGAGCGCTTCTGTCGCCTGCAACCTTGTCTCTTATTATGTCTAATTTTGAAGAAGGCAAGGAACGTAACCGTGCACTGGGGATTTGGGCTGCTATGGGTGGAGTCGGTTTATCTCTTGGATTATTGCTTGGCGGAGTGCTGACCAGCTACGTTGGATGGGAATCCACTTTCTTCGTGAATGTCCCGATTGCTTTTCTTGTCATGATTCTTGCTCCTTTCGCCCTTGTGGAAAGCAGGACCACTTCCGCAACACGTCAGTATGATCTGGCAGGTACGATTTCGGTAACGGCGGGGATGATTTTAATCGTCTATTATCTCATCCAATCCCCGATTGAAGGCTGGCTGCACGTAAATACGATCATCCCTGGTCTATTAGGGATTGTCTTGCTTCTGTTATTTGTAGTCATTGAGAATCGTACGCAGGAGCCTCTGATTCCCTTTAGATTGTTCCGTTTACGCAGCTTAACCGGAGCTGCTTTTACCGCCTTTTTATTTTCGGCATCGTTCGGAACTTTATATTATTTCCTGACTCTGTACACTCAAGAGGTATTGCATTACTCAGCTATTCAATCGGGATTCAGCTTTTTGCCGCTGACTCTAAGTGCACTCTTAGGTGCAAAGCTTATTAACAGGATGATAGCGAAGCTTGGCATAGCTGGCACCATTGCATCCGGTATGGGACTTGGTGCAGTCGGTTTTATGCTGCTCACTGGGCTTTCTGAAACAGGGACAGCGTGGGGATTCATTCCAGGTACAGTCATCATAGGTCTGGGTCAGGCGTTCGTATTTACAACGATGTATATTGCCGGCGGTACAGGTATTGATATGAAGGAACAAGGTATCGCATCCGCTATTGTTTCCACAGGACAGCAAATTGGCGGAGCTATTGGATTGGCTGTAACGATGGCGATCATCTCTGCAAGCCTGGGTACTAGCGCTGCTATGGAATCGATGAATCCTGTACAATTGAATGGCGCGATACAGACCGCTTTTGTGATTAACGCTTGTATTGCTCTCATTGGCATCGTCATAGCTTTAATTGCACTTAAACCCAAAAAGTCTTCCACCGTTGATAGTAAGTATGGAGATGTTACGGCGAAGTGAACCGTCTAACTGCAGCGCAGGAAACAAGCCTGAGCCAGGATCTTTTGATCTTGTCCGGGCTTTTCTGCTGACTGCTGTACGTATTGATTTGCGTAGGTGGGTATGAGACCATAGACTTGTCTTGTAGTCGCTGTCTAATTCTCACTAATAATAGAAAGATCAGGTGTTGAGAGTGGATTTACTTCAGCTTAAGTATTTTCAAACTGTAGCCAAATATGAGCATTTATCCAGAGCAGCGGAGGAATTAAGAATTGCTCAGCCGTCATTGAGCCAAACGATTTCACGTCTGGAAAAGAGTCTGGGATATCAATTGTTTACGCGCAATGGGCGAAAAATTGAATTAAATGAATGCGGCAAAGCCTATCTCCGAAGAATCGAAAATGTATTTATGGAGTTAAATGAAGGGCTTAGAGAAATGGAAGAAATTAGCCGGAAAAACAATGAGAAAATCGCAATCGCAGTAACCATTCCGAGCATCCTGCCGGATTTAATAGTCGGATTCAAAAATTTGTATCCTCAGGTCAGATTCAGACAGTATCAGTCATCGTCAGCACTGATGGGTAAGCAGCTGGAAAGTGCCGAGATTGATTTGGGTATTTCAACGGTAGAGCTGATCAGTGAGAATTTGCAATGGATTCCGCTGCTGCGAGAGGAAGTATTGCTGACGGTTCCACCAGGGCATAGTTTGGCGGATCGCACAAGCATCCGATTAAATGAAGTTAAATCCGAGCCATTCATAGCTATGCCTGCGGGTCACGGGTTCAGAGACATCACTGAGGATTTTTGCAGGGAAGCTGGCTTCACACCTTTTACCGCATTTGAAGGCGACGAGGCAGGCATTACCCAAAAATTAGTAGCCAGAGGACTCGGGGTTGCTTTTTATCCATCGATTACGTCCTTTAATTCAGCATCTTCAGATACCGTCAAATTGCGGATTGAAGAGCCTTCTTGTTTCAGAACCATCGGGCTATTATTGAATAAGAAGCATTACCTTACCTCCACCGTGCACAATTTTATCGATTTTGTTATTGACCATTTTGAACAAATCAAAATCAATCATCCATGACTCACGTTTCATATAGTTCTAAACCTATGAATATATACAATTAAATGTATTTATTATTATAAGTGGGATTCGTTATAATTTAGCTTATCATGAGTAAAGAGAGATGAGCTGATTGAATAGCAACCGGATATGGACCAAAGATTTTATGGTTATATGCATGAGCAGTTTTTTTATTTTTCTAAATTTCTATATGCTTGCTGCCGCGCTGCCGTTATTCGTGAAAGAGGTGCTGAATGGCAGCAAGCAGCAAATGGGATTGGTCATTACTCTATGGTCTCTGGGCTGCGTACTGATGCGCCTGTTCTCAGGGAGATGGGTTGATCGCTTCGGCATGAAAAAGCTGTCTGTAATATCATTATCCATTTTCGTGATTGCATCTTTTGTGTATTTTGGGGTATCCGGTATTTTATTATTATTGGTCATTCGTGCCATTCATGGAGGAAGCTTCGGAGTTGCGGCTACTTCCACGAGCGCATTGGCGACAGACATTATTCCGGAATCCCGCAAAGGAGAAGGCATTGGTTATTTTAGCATGTTTATGAGCATCGCCATGGTTGTTGGTCCGGCACTTGGGATCATGTTATGGAATCAATTCGACAGTGAAGCTGTATTGTTCTCCATCAGCGCGGGTATTTCGTGTCTGGCTCTGGTATTCACCATGCTGGTCAAAAAGGATAATAAGCGCGAATCCATTCCACAGGCAGCAGAAAAAATGTCATGGCGGAATTTGATCGAGAAAAAAGCGCTGCCGATCGCGTTTTCTGGAATGGTGCTTGCGTTCTCCTACAGCTCCTTAACTTCATTCATTACGGCTTATAGTATAGAGCTCCATCAAGACAATGCGGCAGGGCTGTTTTTTATCGTATTTGCCGTGATGATCATTATTTCCAGACCGCTTGTTGGTAAAATATTCGACAGGTACGGTGGGAACTATCTGGCTTATCCGGGTGTCCTTTGCTTCGCGATAGGTATGTTGATACTGAGTCAAGCGGATTCGAGCTTTGTACTGCTGCTTTCCGGTGCTATCATTGGACTGGGTCATGGAGCTTTGGTTCCCTCCTTTCAGACACTCGCCATCCAATCGGTTTCCAGTGAGCGGCGCGGTGCTGCTACGGCAACGTTCTTTTTATTGTTTGATTTTGGTTATGGGCTGGGTTCGTTTGTTCTTGGTCTGATTGCTGGCGCTGCGAACTACCGCATCATGTTTCTTGTTGCATGCGTTGTAGTGCTGTTATCGGCTTTCATTTATTACTTCATGGTTCACCGTCGAACCGCTCGTATGGTCAATTAAATGGAAGAAATGTCTACTATTAAAGCGACAGAAATGTCGTTTTTTTGTTGCATTTGAATGGGACGCGGCCGCACGGGTGGTGTGATCATATACTAATTTGGTCAATATTGGTATGATAAATGAAAGGATCTGATAACTTTTACTTCTACAAAGGGAGCTGTTAAGGTTGAATAGTTTTGTACAAACGGTTGTCATTTATTTTCCAATTGTATTTTGGTTAGCTGTTATTGTGGGTGTCATTACTCTTTTCAGAAGAAGAAATTTCCGATTCTCAAAAAAAGTTCGTGAATTTGATTTTGAATTATCCCAAAGAGGAACAGGATGGATAAAAATTCAGCCGTTAGAGGCCGTTCATATTGAAGAAGTGACGCAATGGGACGCGAGGAAGCAAATCATAAGCTTGAAGGATGGAACGCAAAAGAAAGTGCATAAGGTTCGTGCGGTTGGTATGGATAAGGAATTGGAATTTGTAAGAAATCAATTGGGGATCAAATCATCTTGAATTTAAGGGGAAGCTACGGAATGGAAGAAGAAGAATTGGCAAGAGAAGAGCTGAGGGTCCGATTAATTGAGGCTGAAATTGCTTTAAAAGAAGCTGAGGAAGCCTATGCGCTGTATGTCCAACAAATCGATCATTACAAGAGGACTATACGAAAGCAAAAGGTTGTGATTTTAGGAATCAAATCGAGTCTGGCCCATCATTTGCATGGAGACATCAATTAGGGCAGTGTAATAGTGGGTATATTAGTATTAGCACTCATGAGATTGTGAGGAGTTGACCGATACAATGAAGTACGAGGCAAATAGTCCAGAAACCTATATCAGCCAACTACCTGAAGACAGAAAGCAAGCGATGGACAAGCTGAGAAATACGATCAAGGAGAATCTTCCAACAGGCTTTCTAGAAACCATATCCTATGGAATGATTGGTTATGTCGTACCCCATAGTATTTATCCGTCTGGGTATCATGTTAATCCTGAGGAGCCTCTACCCTTTATAAGCATAGCTTCCCAGAAGAACTATGTGGCGCTTTATCATATGGGAATTTATACATTTCCAGAGGTTTTAGCCTGGTTACAGCAGGAATATCCTAAGCATGTTCATACAAAGCTTGATATGGGAAAGTCATGCATACGTTTTAAGAAGATGGAGAGCATTCCTTATGACTTGATAGCAGAGCTGTGCAAGAAGATAACCTTAGAGGATTACCTTAAGAAGTATGAGATTGAAGTGAAACGAATAACAAAGTAATACTTTGGCATGAGTGTGACGGTTACTTTCATTTATGCGAAAAGAATAATAGGCGGGAAAACAATTTATGTTTTCTTCGTCTTTTTTTGGATCTTGGGATAAACAGAGGACCCTCTTCTGACTTGTCTGAAATATCTTTGGATAGTAGCAACGTCAATTCTTCATTGGTTATTCCTTGAGAATTCATCTGTACACACCCTTTGAAGTAGTCTCGATTAGCTTATCATATTATTGAATAAAATAATGTATCAGATATCACGTTTTGATCGAAAGACACACTTATCGTCACGAAGGAGCTTAAATGATTGAAATGGGAGCTTTCCATAATTAGTGTGCCTTTTGTAAGCGGATTTAAACATAAGCCTATCAACATACACAGCAGATTTGTACAATATCGTTAATAACGAATTAATCCGTTGTATGATCGGAAATCATATACTACACTTTACATATTCGAATACAAGGGAGCGATGCAGTATGAAAAGAGGTATAAAAAATTGAGCGCAAATAACTGGGAAGCTTTTTTTGATACGCATGCTCCTTTTTATATGAATAATGGTTTTACTAAAAATACGGCTGCCGAAGTTGATTTTGTTCTTGACGAATTGCAACTTCCCTTTGGTAGCTTCATTCTCGATGTGGGGTGTGGGACAGGAAGACATTCTATTGAGCTTGCACAGCGTGGATATCAGGTTACAGGTATCGATATATCGTCCGGTATGCTGGAAGAAGCTATGACAGCAGCCAAAGCAGCAAAGGTTCATGTCGAGTGGGTTCATCGTGATGCAGTAAAATTCTCCCGAAGCGAATCTTATGACGCTGCAATTTGTCTGTGTGAAGGTGCCTTTGGTTTAGTGGGTCAAGATGATGATCCCATTGAGCATGATATGGCAATCCTCAACAATGTGAGTCAGGCGCTTAAACCGAAGGCCCGCTTTATTCTGACCACTTTAAATGCCTATTCAAAAATCAGGAGATTTACTCAAGAAGAGGTCGAACACGGTATTTTTAATCCGGTAACGATGATTGAGCAAAGTGTCGTTGAATGGGATTTGCCGGAGGGGAAAAAAGAAATACAGATGAAGGAACGCAGATATTTTCCAACAGAGCTTCAACAGATGTTTGACAACGCAGGATTTCACGTTGATAGCATCTGGGGTGGTACAGCAGGACGATGGGGGAAAAGAAAGATCAACCTCGATGAAGTGGAGATTATGGTAGTGGCGACCAAAAAATAATACAAAAACAGGGATTGCTGATGTTCAGGCGATCCCTGTTTCCATTGTAAACTAATGCTCTCTAAACATTAATGCCTTTATGGCGAATCGAGGTAAAATCAGCTGTCTACGCCACCTCGACGGTTGTTTAATTAATCGATACAACCATTCTGCATGTAATTTCTGCCAAACCTCAGGTGCCCGTTTGACCTTACCTGCGATAACATCAAGACTGCCTCCGACACCGATAGCAATTTTGGCATTCAGCTTTGATTTATACTTATGAATCCATCGTTCAGCGTATGGAGCCCCAAGTGCTACGATTAAGAAGTCAGGTGCCAAGGACTGAATTTCTTGAACAATCCTTGCATCATCCTCTTGTTTAAAAAAGCCATGGTGCCTGCCCAGTATGGATACATTCGGATAGGTTTGACTAATCACTTCCGCTGCTCTTTTACTTGTAGCATCGTCTGCGCCGAGAAAGTAAAATGACCATTTTTTGTGATTTCCAGCCTCCAGCAGTTTGAAGAGCAGGTCACATCCGGTAACCCTTTCTGGAAGATGCCCACCTTTCAAACGGGAAACCATGACGATGCCAATACCGTCAGCCGTAACGAGACCGGCCTCATCAACAATGGAACGCAGCGATTGATCGTGTTGGCAGGACATTACGATTTCCGGGTTCCCCGTAACGACATGGAAAAGCTCTGATTTATGTTGATCTATGACCTCGTCAAGTACTTGTACGGTTTGGTCCATTGTCATTTTGGGAAAAGGAATGCCCATAATTTTGGCGACATTATCCATTGAAGAAATTCCACCTTCGTTTCAGATATCCCTATATATTAACACGATTTAAGCTAAGGGGCTATACTGCTGTCCAAGAAGCATACGAATGAATCTGCCGATGCGCAACCGGGTACACGATGACAACAAACCGCAGGAAAAGGTGAAATTAGGGACTGGTTACTTTTCGAATTCACGTTATAATCAAGGTGATACGGAGATTGCCATATCAGCTCGTCACAAAGTGTCAGACTTGTCATGAATCCGTTTGAATGCTGAAGATGGTAGAGGAGGAGTCAAAATGAGTTCAAATGCAAGTAAACCTGTAAGCGTAATCATTGTAGGTGCGGGACAACGCAGTCTCGTCTATGCATCCTACGCAGAACGTTATCCCGACCAATTACAGATTGAAGGTGTGGCGGAGCCGGACCCGGAGCGCAGACAATTGGCTGCGGAGCGTTTTGGAATTTCCGCTCACAACACGTTTACCTCCGTAGAGGAATTGTTAGGCCATGCTCAACTGGCTGATGCAGTTATTAATGGTACGATGGACGAGCTTCATGTCTCAACAACCCTGCCCTTGCTTGAACACGGGTATCATGTGCTGCTGGAAAAGCCGATTGGTGTGACGGAGGAGGAGACGCTGGAGCTGGAAGTTGCTGCGCTCAAATATAACCGGATTGTGATGATATGCCATGTGCTTCGTTACGCGCCCTTTTACAAGAAAGTGAAGCAGTTGGTGTCTGACGGCGAAATCGGCGAAATCTTGACGATGCATACCTCGGAGCATGTGAGCTATCATCATATGGCGGTATCCTTTGTCCGCGGCAAATGGAGCTCCGAAGCCCAATGCGGGTCCTCGATGCTGATGGCCAAATGCTGCCATGATCTGGATTTGGTATCCTGGCTGATGGGGGAGGCCCGGCCTCATAAAGTAAGCAGCTTCGGCAGTCGTATGCAATTCCGACCGGAGAAAGCACCTGTGGGAGCTGGTAGCCGCTGTCTGACCGATTGCAGCATTGAAGAATCCTGTATGTACTCAGCGCGTAAGCATTATTTGAATATGGAGCGCTGGGGCTTTTATGTGTGGAATAACTATCACCTGGGTATGCGGATGAGTGAGGAGGATAAGCTGGAATCGTTGCGTACGGATAATCCTTACGGCCGCTGTGTATGGCATTGTGATAACGATGTTGTAGACCACCAGTCTGTCATTATTGAATTTGATAATTTGGCAACAGCATCCCACAATATGGTAGGTACCGCTTCAAGATCCTGTCGCATCCTGCATATCATCGGTACGCATGGGGAGATTCAAGGGGTTCTTGAGGACGGCTATTTCTATCTGCGTCAGCCGGACCCGGTTAAAGGGCGGGAATACAAGGAGCTCAAGATTGCCGTAGATGTTGCCGACGATAGTCACGGCGGGGGTGATCTTCTATTAGTAGAAGATTTCGTACGTGCCTTGCGCGGAGAACAGCCCTCTATCTCCTCTACTACACTTGAACAATCGGTAGATGGTCACCGGATCGGCTTTGCAGCGGAACGATCCAGACGTCTTAACCAACTGGTAACACTCGAATTGAAATAGAGCTCTTCAAGTGGGATTTGCCTACTGCGATTGGACCGCCCGGTGAAAGCCTGAGCGGTTTTTCTATGATATAGCTGTTTTTACAGTTCATATTGCGAAAAGACTATATCATTTTTTCTAATGAAAACTATCATTTTTAATAATGAAAAGGGGTAAATCAGGGCAAATCACCCCGATTTCTATGTCTTTTTGTTTAAAATGGATATTAATGTAATAAAATCATTTATCAGGATGAAATGTCTCCGTTGATCGTTTTGTTGTAATATGTTAGGTTAGTATTTGATGAAATGTCGATTTGGATAGAAAAAAAGATTTTATGTTTATGAGAGGTGGATATTGTTGCAACTTCAGGTAACGAACAGTCCTTTTAATCAGGAGCAAGTCGAGCTTCTTAATCGCCTTCTGCCAACCTTAACAGATTCACAGCAGGTATGGATCAGCGGGTATTTGTCCGCCCTACAAAGAACAGCAGCATCGGCACCGATCGTCGCTGATCAGCAAGCAAGAGCGGTCGCGGTTGTGGAAGCACTTCCTACAGTCAGTCAACCTGTTATTTCCCGTGAAGTGACGATTCTTTTTGGTTCCCAAACCGGTAATTGTCAACGTCTGGCTGGCAGTTTGTCCCGTAAGCTCGAAGAGCAAGGGTTTCAGGTAACCCTGTCTTCCATGAACAACTTCAAATCGAATGGCTTGAAGAAGGTCGAGAATTTGTTGGTACTGGTAAGTACCCATGGTGAAGGTGAGCCGCCGGATAATGCCCGATCCTTCCACGAATTCCTTTATAGCAAAAGAGCCCCTCAATTGGAAAACCTGCGTTTTTCCGTGCTTGCCTTGGGAGATACTTCATATGAGTTTTTCTGCCAAACCGGCAAGGATTTCGATACTCGTCTGGAGGAGCTTGGCGGTCAACGATTGACTCCGCGAGTTGATTGTGATCTGGATTATGACGAGCCGGTTGCGGAATGGTTTGAGCATGTTCTAAGTTCTTTAAGTGGAAGCCAACATACATCTGCAGCGGCATCGAATGCTGCCCAAGTATCGGTTAGCACCATCGGGCAAGAGCAGTCTGAATATTCCCGTACGAACCCTTTTAAAGCCGAGGTTCTGGAAAATTTGAATCTGAATGGCCGCGGCTCGGATCGGGAAACCCGTCATCTTGAGCTGTCGCTTGAGGGCTCCAATTTGCAGTTTGAGCCTGGCGATTGCGTAGGGATTTATCCGGAAAATCACCCGGAATTAGTAGATTCACTGATTAAGGCTATGAACTGGAATCCTGAGGAGTCAGTTCCGGTGAACAAGAAGGGTGAAGAGCATCCTTTACGTGAAGCGCTGCTGTATCATCTTGAAATTACGGTGCTGACAAAGCCATTATTGGAGCAGGCTGCGCAGTTGTTCTCCAACCCTAAGCTGAGCGAGCTGTTGGCACCAGGACATGAGCAGGAGCTTAAGGCGTATCTGGATGGCCGCGATTTGCTGGATTTGGTTGAGGATTTTTCACCGGGTCAAGTTTCAGCTCGCAGCTTTACAGCTATTTTGCGGAAACTGCCTGCACGTCTCTATTCGATTGCCAGCAGCCTTAAGGCTAACCCGGATGAGGTGCATGTTACGATCAGGGCAGTTCGTTATGAAGCCCATGGCCGGGAACGTTATGGCGTATGCTCCGTTCATTGTGCAGAGCGTTTAGAGAATGGCAGCACCTTGCCAATTTATATTCAGCATAATCCGAATTTCAAGCTTCCAACGAACCCTGATGTCCCTGTTATTATGATTGGGCCAGGTACGGGAGTCGCTCCATTCCGGTCTTTTCTGGAGGAACGCGAGGAGCTTGGTGCACAAGGAAAAACGTGGCTGTTCTACGGCGATCGGCATTTTGTTACCGACTTTCTGTATCAGACCGATTGGCAGCGTATGCTTAAAGAGGGCGTGCTGACACGTCTGGATGTTGCGTTTTCTCGCGACACGGAAGAAAAGGTCTACGTACAGCATCGTTTGCTGGAAAAAAGTAGCGATGTCTTTGGATGGCTTCAAGAAGGTGCACACATCTATGTTTGCGGCGACGAGAAGCATATGGCACATGACGTCCATGCTGCGTTGGTCACTATCCTCCAGCAGGAGGGCAACATGAGTCCTGAAGAAGCTGTCGCTTATCTCGACGATTTGCAGCAGCAGCAGCGTTACCAGCGCGACGTGTATTAATAGAAGATGGATTGAGTGCGAGAGGAGATAGCAACTATGGCGAATGATCAATTGGTGAAGCCTGTAGGCGGACCACCAAGCGAAGTTGAGCATATTAAGAGCGAGAGCAATTACCTGCGTGGAGCGCTCGTAGAAACGATAGGAAACCCGATAACCGGCGGTTTGCCTGAGGATGATAATCGGCTGTTAAAATTTCATGGGAGCTACATGCAGGATGATAGAGACTTGCGTAACGAGCGTGAAAAGCAGAAGCTGGAGCCTTCTTACCAGTTCATGCTTCGCGTAGTGGCGCCAGGCGGCGTAGCTACACCCACCCAATGGCTGACCATGGACGGCTTGGCTCAAAAATATGGTAATGGAACGCTGCGCGTAACAACACGTCAAGCTTTTCAAATGCATGGGGTTCTCAAATGGAACTTGAAAAAGACGATTCGCACCATTAACGACACGCTGATGACTACATTAGCTGCCTGTGGTGATGTAAACCGTAATGTAATGAGCAATCCGAATCCTTACCAATCTGAGGTTCATGCTGAGGTTTACGATTGGGCACGCAAGATTAGCGATCACTTGTCCCCTCGGACACCCGCTTATCACGAAATATGGCTGGATGGCGAAAAGGTGCTAGACAGCACAGAAGGCCAGGCAGAAGTAGAGCCGATTTATGGTCCTGTGTATTTGCCGCGTAAATTTAAAATCGGTATGGCCGTTCCACCTTCCAATGACGTAGATGTGTTTTCTCAGGATCTGGGCTACATTGCCGTTGTTGAAAATGGGAAGCTGCTTGGGTTTAACGTTACGGTTGGCGGCGGAATGGGCATGACTCATGGCGATACAAGCACTTACCCGCAACTGGGTCGTGTTATTGGCTTCTGCACACCGGAGCAAGTGATTGATGTAGCAGAGAAGACGGTTACGATCCAGCGCGATTACGGAAACCGTTCGGTCCGCAAAAATGCTCGTTTCAAATACACGATCGACCGCCATGGTCTGGAGTGGTTTGTAACCGAGCTGCATAACAGATTGGGCTGGCAGCTGGAAGCAGCGCGTGCGTATCATTTTGATCATAACGGCGACCGCTATGGTTGGGTGAAGGGCAGCAACGGCAGATGGAACTTGACGCTTTACGTTCAAAGTGGACGGATTCAAGATCAAGAGGGCTACCTTCTGATGACGGCACTGCGCGAAATCGCCAAGATTCATACGGGTGACTTCCGGTTGACACCGAATCAGAACGTGATCATTGCCAACGTAACTACGCCGAAGAAGCGTAAAGTCATGGAGCTTGTCGAGCAGTATGGACTGTCTGATGGTGCTCACCAATCTGCATTGCGCAGAAGCTCCTTGTCCTGTGTGGCCTTGCCAACCTGTGGGCTGGCCATGGCTGAGGCCGAACGTTATTTGCCAGTCTTGATGGGTAAGCTGGAGCTGATCCTTGATGAAGTTGGTTTGCGCGAGGAAGAGATTGTGATTCGGATGACTGGCTGCCCTAACGGGTGCGCAAGACCTGGATTGGGTGAAATCTCGTTCATTGGTAAGGCGCCAGGCAAATATAATATGTATATGGGCGCTGGTTTTACCGGAGACAGGCTGAACAAGCTGTATCGGGAAAATATCGGTGAGGCGGAAATTTTGGATACGCTCAAGCCTATTTTCCATCGATATGCAATAGAACGGACGCAAGGCGAGCATTTTGGAGATTTTGTTATCCGTACCGGTTATGTAAAAGCAGTGACTTCAGGATTGAATTTTCACGATTAATTGGGTGTCATTCATAATGTAAGCTCAAAAAGACCAGAGACATTCGACTCTGGTCTTCTTGGTATATTTACAATATTAAAGCATTAAAAGTCCGGTGAATAAGGAGCGGAGTGGTCAAATAATCCTGCAGAAGCGTAGTGGTCGCCTTTGTTTCCGTATATGTACAGCTAAATGTCTTATAGGATCAGAAAAATACGGAAACAACAGCGATTGGAAGGATATTTGACCGCGCAGCGGAAGCTTTTTCACCGGACTATTAAAGCAAGCATCACCAAGCTCAGAGTAGAACAAGTGAGGGAACGACTGTGGGGTGGAGAAGCGGCAGCGTCCGCCTTTGAAGCTCGTGTTCCAACCGCTGCAAGCTTGAATTCATGGAACACGGGCTTCGACAGCGGTCGGAATCCCATAGTCGCTTCCCTCCCCACGCACCAAAGTAAATTGTACACCAATGACGCCTTAAGGTGTGTGTTTGACAATTTACGATTATACATAACTTCTATGCTATATTGACATTAAAAGCGAGTAATGATATAAAAATAGAGAATAGCACTCAAAGGCTGAGAGTGCTAATCTATTTTTGTTCGATACTCAAAGGAGAGATTCAAATGGAAAAAAAGCAGTTTCAGGCAGAATCCAAGCGATTATTGGAAATGATGATCAATTCCATTTACACACAAAAAGAGATATTTCTCAGAGAGTTGATTTCCAACGCGAGTGATGCCATCGACAAGATTTATTACAAAGCATTAACAGACGATAAACTGGTCTTCGACAAAGACAGCTACTATATCAAGGTTACGGCCGACAAAACGAGCAGAACACTAACGATCCGCGATACCGGAATTGGCATGACCAAAGAAGATCTGGAAAATAATCTTGGAATCATTGCCAAGAGCGGTTCCCTTGCTTTCAAAAAGGAAAACCAGTCCAAAGACGGTCATGATATTATCGGCCAGTTTGGCGTTGGATTTTATTCCGCTTTTATGGTGGCGGATGTAGTTACCGTCATCAGTAAGTCTTTATATGAAGACAGCGCTTATAAGTGGGAATCGACTGGTGCAGAGGGCTATACAATTGAAGCGTGTGAGAAGGATTCCGTGGGTACGGAGGTCATCCTGAAAATCAAAGACAATACAGAGGATGAGAGCTTCGACGAATACTTAGAAGAATACCGCTTAAAAGCAATTATCAAAAAGTACTCCGATTTCATTCGCTACCCGATCAAGATGGACGTGAGTGGCAAAAGGCTGAAAGAAGGAAGCGAAAGCGAGTTCGAGGACTACCAGGAAGAGCAGCATGTGAACAGCATGGTTCCGATCTGGAGAAAAAACAAAAGCGAGCTGACACCTGAGGATTACGACAAGTTTTATGCGGAAAAGCATTACGGCTTCGATAAGCCGCTCAAGCATATTCATATCAGTGCGGATGGAGCGGTGGTGTACCAGGCTATTTTGTTTATTCCCGAGAGCACGCCTTTTGACTTCTACTCCAAGGAATACGAAAAAGGACTGGAGCTGTATTCCAATGGCGTGCTGATCATGAACAAATGCGCCGATTTGCTTCCAGATTATTTTAGCTTTGTCAAAGGGATGGTTGATTCCGAAAGCTTGTCGC
Organism: Paenibacillus baimaensis; assembly: GCF_025567575.1. Classification (NCBI taxonomy): domain Bacteria; kingdom Bacillati; phylum Bacillota; class Bacilli; order Caryophanales; family Paenibacillaceae; genus Paenibacillus; species Paenibacillus baimaensis. The sequence continues at coordinate 426,510 of NZ_JAOQIO010000084.1, forward strand.
TTAACATTTCCAGAGAAATGCTGCAGCATGACCGCCAGTTAAAGCTGATTGCCAAGAACATTTCGAGCAAAATCAAGAGCCAACTGCAAAGCTTGCTGAAGGACGAAAGAGAGAAGTATGAACAATTCTACAAATCGTTCGGCAGACAGCTCAAATACGGGATTTACAGCGATTATGGCAGCCACAAGGACGTATTGCAGGATTTAGTTATGTTCTACTCGTCGAAAGAGAAAAAGCTGGTAACCCTGGATGAATACGTAGCAAGAATGCCGGAGGAGCAAAAATACATTTATTATGCATCCGGTGAATCGAATGAAAGAATTGAAAAGCTTCCACAGACAGAGCTTGTGTCCGATAAAGGCTATGAAATCTTGTATTTCACTGACGATATCGATGAATTTGCCATTAAAATGATTATGAAATATAAAGACAAGGAATTCAAATCCGTATCCAGCGGCGATCTGGGTATTGAAGTGGATGAGAACGAAAAGGATACAGATGCCGAGAAGAACGACAATCAAGCTTTGTTTGAGCATATGACAAGCTTGTTGAACGGTAAAGTAACCCATGTCAGAGCGTCCAAAAGACTCAGAACACATCCGGTTTGCTTGTCTACAGAAGGCGAACTCACGATTGAGATGGAAAAAATATTACAAGCGATGCCGAACAATCCTAATGTAAAAGCAGATAAAGTGTTGGAAATAAATGTAAACCATGCCGTGTTTGAATCCTTGAAGGACTCCTATGAGAAAGATAAGGAGAAGCTGAACCTGTATACGGCGTTATTATACAATCAAGCCTTGCTTATCGAAGGACTACCGATTCAGGATCCGGTGGAGTTCACAAACGATATTTGCAAAATTATGGTTTAATAGGTGTGGAACAATGAAACGGCAGAAATGCCGTTTTTTTGTATCCATATTCGGTGGAATAGTATAATCAAAGAAGGAAAGGTTATACATATAAGGAATCAGGACCAGCGAAAGGCGTGATTACATGTTCAGCAACCATACAGTTTCGGGATTTAACATCAAGAATCTGCTGAAATTCAGAAACAGTCCCTTACATTTTTTAACCGAAATTCGCGAACTGGGTGATATTGTTGAGATTGGTCACAGAGCTAATCGTAAAATGTTTGTTTTGAATCATCCGGATTTGATCAAAGAGGTTCTGGTTAACAAAACTTCGAGCTTTCGTAAAGGAAAAGGTCTGCAGATTGCTGGCAAATTTTTGGGCCAAGGATTATTAACAAGTGAAGGTGACACCCATAAACGCCAGCGGCGGTTGATGCAGCCTCAGTTTCATGCCAAGCATATATCTTCTTTTGCAGGTGTGATGGTCGAGCATACGGAACAAATGCTGGATACCTGGGTCAACCAGGAAGATAGAAATATACATCGGGATATGACGGAATTAGCTCTGGAAATCATAAATAAAACGATGTTTGGTCATAATCTGACTGAAGATGTCGATCAAATAGGGGAAATCATCGAGGCGGGAAGCCGAAGAAATATTCAACAAGCCAAAAGTGTGATCAATGTGCCAAAGTTTTTTACCAAAAAAGCAGACAATAGACTGCAGGAATCACAAGGTTATCTGAATCGAATTATTTATTCAATGATAGAAGCAAGGCGCAAACAACCGGATGAAGAGCATCAGGATCTGTTATCTCTGCTTCTCGCAGCCAAGGATGAAGACGGTACCCGGATGACAGACCAGGAAATTCGCGACCAGCTCATTACGATCTACATAGCAGGGCATGAAACAACGGCGAACACGTTGTCCTGGACCTGGTTTTTGCTAGCTCAGAACGATGCCGTCGAAAAGAAGCTTTGGGCTGAACTGGATGAAGTATTAGGAGGCAACTCACCCCGTTTATCCGATATTCCCAAACTCAAGTACACGAACCAAATCATTCAAGAATCGATGCGACTGTATCCGGCCGCGTGGATGATTGGGCGGGAAGCCACAGAACCCGTGGTGATAGGCGGGATGGATATTGCTCAAGGCGATACGATTTTTATGAGCCAGTATGCGATGCACAGGACCCCCAAATATTTTGCCAATCCAGATCAATTCATCCCTGAACGCTTTGATCATGATTTTCTGAAAACCATCCCAACATACGCTTATTTTCCTTTTGGAGGAGGTCCAAGGGTTTGTATAGGAAATAACTTTGCACTCATGGAAGCGGCAATTATTGTGGCTGTAGTAGGTCAAAGATACAAATTACAGCTGTTGGACTCCCATTCGGTTAAACCCGAGCCCTTAATTACTTTGCGAGTACAAGGCGGCTTACCGATGAAGGTTATTGAAAGAACTCCACGTGTTTAAACTACATGGAAAACTCCTTTCCTAAATAAACGTCAGGTGCAGTCAGATAGACTTCGCGCACAACCACATTTTGAGGTTGATTGAGGACATAGAGGACTGCTTTGGCGATATCGTCTGCACTCAAAAATATTTGACCCATGGCAGCATGAATACGTTCGAGCAGTGCATCAGGTAGATGCTCGTCTTTCTTGATTTCCACATCGATACCAAGCTTGCCAGCAAGCTCTTGAATCCGCACCGGGTCAACGCTTCGCCCAAAATTTGTCGCAACAGCGCCTGGCATAATATTGCTTACTCGGATTGGTTCGTCCGCCAACTCGTGTGTCAATGCTTCACAAAGGGCATTTACCATATGTTTGGTAGCGCTATAAAAATCTTTGCCTGGTTCTTTGGCATTGCCTGAGGAGATATTGATGATGTGTCCGACAGCGGTATCAGGATGCTGACGCATTGCACGAATAGCTGCTTGTGATCCCGCCAGCAGGGCCATAATATTGACATCGATCATCTCACGCCAAATATCGGGATCAGCTTCAGCGATTTCCCCATGTAGGTGCAAACCTGCATTGTTGACCATAACGTCCAATCTTCCTGTTTGCTGTGCAGCTTGCTGAACAAAATGCTGAAGCTTCTTGATATCGCGAATATCAAAAGCGCTGATACTTGCGCGGCCCCCCGTTTTTTCGATTTGATCACGTATAAGCTCCAGCTTTTCCTCGTTCCTTCCTGTCATGTAGACATGCATTCCCGCTTGAGCCAGATGAATTGCTATAGCACGTCCAATTCCGCTTGAGGCACCTGTGACGATGGCTGTTTTTATATTTGACAAGTGGATCACTCCTTTTTGGTATATAAATAATAATCAACACATTGTTGATTTACTTGATTGATGTTTATTATAATGTAAGTAATTTTGACTTACAATAATCACAATTACGCTGAATGTTTCATAATAGACAGGAACTCCGGTTCTGTTTATTAACGGCGTACATGACTTGGAAGGATTGTGTTTACACATGGAAAAAGCCAATGATCTGAGAGTTATACGAACCAAAAAGCTGATCGAAGATGCCTTTCTGACCATTATGGAAGAGCAAGGGTCCGAGGGAGTGACAGTCAGGAGCTTATCGCAAAAGGCGGGGATCAATAGAGGAACCTTTTATTTGCACTATCAGGATATTTACGATTTGATGGAAAAGCTAGAGGATAGCCTGATCGAGGGAATGAATAGCCTTTCCCATCAAGAAGATCCAAGAGATCTCATGAGTCTTGACACTGATAATGAACCTTTCCCCATGATCATGTCCTTCTTTGATTATTTGAACGTCAACCCACGCATGTTCAAACTCGTGTTTGATCCCCAAGTGCCGAGTTTCGGCCGTAAGCTGACTTCCTTGCTGCATGACCGGATGTATGCCAAGATCCCGCAGGAGCTGATTGATTCCCATACACAAACGATGCCGCCTGATTATCTTATTGCTTATTTTAGCTCTGCCTATTTCGGAATTATTCACCATTGGTTTGCATCGGGAATGGAACTTCCCCCACGGGAAATGGCATTGATGATAACTCGGTTAATTCGACATGGCCCCTTGGTAACGGCGCTGAAGGGGTTTGAGAAGTAGAGAACACGATACTTTTGAATTGACAGTTTACTGATTTGAAAATATAATCAATAATAGGAATAACGTTTTAGCAAACTATTAGAAAGAAGGATACTTATATGGAGCAGCCTGCAAATCTTATCGTTGACGGTGTATGGCCGACTATGGTTACCCCTTTTACGGAGTCAAATGAAATCGATTTCAAAGCGTTGGAAAAGCTTGTTGAATGGTATATTGCCAAAGGGGTTGACGGCTTATTCGCCGTATGTCAGTCGAGTGAAATGTTCAAGCTCTCTCTGGAGGAGAGAGTGCAGCTAGCCGGATTCGTCAAGAAGCAGGCAGCTGGCAGAGTGCCGGTGATCGCTTCCGGTCACGTATCCGATTCCATTCAGGATCAGATCGAGGAAATAAAAGCGATCTCCGCGGTGGGAATCGATGCTTTCGTAATGGTGAGCAACCGACTGGCAGCACAGGATGAGTCGGATGACGTATGGAAGCGTAATGCGGAGATTATATTGGCGGCTGTGCCTGATGTAGCGTTTGGCATTTACGAATGTCCGTTTCCTTACAAAAGATTGATGTCGCCCGAATTGCTTGCCTGGTGCGCATCAACTGGGAGATTTTTGTTCCTGAAGGATACCTGCTGCGACGTGGAGCAAATTCAAGCTAAATTAGATGCAGTTAAAGGAAGTCAGCTCAAAATTTTCAATGCGAATTCAGCAACTTTGCTGGAAACTCTAAAGATCGGCGCAGCAGGTTTTAGCGGGATTATGGCGAATTTTCATCCGGATCTGTATGCATGGTTGTTTAACAATTGGAACAAGGACTCGGACAAAGCGGCTCTGGTTCAAAGCTATCTGGGAGTTTCCTCGATGATTGAGCATCAGTTGTATCCGTTGAATGCCAAATACTATTTGCAGCAGCAGGGGTTGGGCTTTACGCTTCAATGCCGTGCGAGGAATCAGGAAGATTTTATAACGAAAGAACGACTTGTTATGGACCAGATGAAGCAGTTGGATCAGTGGTTAGGCTTATTCGTGAATGGGCAGGCTGCTGTTGCGAATTCTATAGCGAAGTAGGCTGAGTAGGGCAGCAATCATTCTTAATCCAAGGAAATCCCATAATCGAAAAAAGCAAACAGCAGAACCGTTGATGACGGAACTGCTGTTTTTGTCTTGTAACTATCTATCAGGAACATTTGGCAAGTTGCTTGAGCAGTTGTCTAACGGCTGTTAAATTCTCCACAGGATTGCCTGATGACCAGATGTGGCTCGAACATACGTGCGGCGGGTGGAACAACCTGATGATGCAGGACATCGACAATCATCTGAAAGCAAGCCTTGGCCATCTCCTCGACCGGAAAATGAATCGTGGTTAATGGAGGAACGGTGAAGCGGGCGATTTCATTGTCATCGTGTCCAACAAGCTCTATATCCTCAGGAACTCTTACTCCTGCTTCTCGCAGGGCTGCAAGTACACCTACAGCCATTTGATCACTAAGTACGAATAAAGCTGTAGGTCGATCTTCAGAAGCATGCAGCAGTGCTTGTGCCGCCTGATAGCCGCCTTCCTCCGAGAACTCCCCCTCCGTAATGTGGACAGGGTTAATCGAAAGTCCAAGAGCCGCTGCCTTATCTATGAACCCCTGCTTACGGTACTGGATGGCTCTGGATGATACTCTCGGAACGATGACACCTGCATGAGTGTGACCTCTGCTTGTAAACAAACGGGCAACCTCCTGCCCTGTATGCTCATTATCTACATTAATCGTACAAAATTTATCGGAATACCGCTGATACAGCACAACAGGAACCAGAAGCGGTGTCGTTTGCAGAAAGGCCTCATCCTCATCCGTAGCATTCGCAATAATCGCTCCATTGAAGCGGGTACCGGTGACAAGGCTTTTGACGTCTTGAATCCGGCCTCCGACATAAGGTTGAACTAACAGCTCATACTCGGTTTCCTGCGCGTGCAGACTCTCCTGAATCCCTTTTAAATATCGACCGATCAGTGAAGCGCGGGTATCCATCGTCCAAAATAACGCAATGATCGGAGCGACCGTTTCTCCACCACTGCGCAGACGACGAGCCGAAATATTAGGACTGTAGTTAAGAGCCCGGGCTGCTTCCAAAATCCGTTGTTGGGTTGCTGCCGAGATCCGAAGTGCGGTTCCCTTTCCATTCAAAACAAGTGAAGCCGTGCCTTGGGAAACCTGTGCAAGCTTGGCTATATCTTTAATACTGGACAGTGTGCTCACCTCTATTCACTGTAATACTTATTATTCGTATTATAGCTTAATTTGCTTAGGGATTGAACTCTGTACAGTACCATGATAAAATTTGCTTCATAGACCCGAAAATGAGGGATCCTCGGTATGAATAAGAAGGAAGCAGAATTCAGCAATTTAGTGAAAGCGTTTCGAAAAAGACATATGGGCAAGGGACCGCGGGAAATCCGGACCACCTTTTGCAAGCAGTGGGCAATTTGTGAGATGGAAGGCAACTTGTCCCCGGTGGAAAAGTTCATCGCCACAGGAACGGATGGTAAGCAGGTATTGCGCACAGCGCGTACCGAAATGGTGAAAGATATTTATCGCAATCACCCGCCGATAGAAATGGAACAACTGCTAGGGGCCAAATTTGTCGAGCTGTTCGTTGATATCGATCTGGAAAAGGATTTTGGGATGTCGATATTTGTGTTCGATCAGGATATTGAAAGCAAGTTTTCATTAAAATAAATAGTTGAAATCGTCATAATTGCATACATGTGCCGTTGGCACTTGGCAGCGATCCTGCTCAAGACTAACAGCCGCATCAGAACCTTTATTTTTTGTACCAACAAAAAACGGAGGGACTGCTGCGGCTTTTTTTGTGAATGTATGGGCTCTGCTGATCATTCTGAATGAAATCAAGGAGGTAATCAGGTTGGGTAAAACACAACATACGGGACCCATTAAGCTCCCCAAACGACTGGATCCGAAGCTGTGGGTGAGTAAAGCTCCCTTCGGATTAGGGCAAGTCAAACCACATCATATTAAAGAATCATTGAAGATTGCCTGGGAGAATAAAGATCAACTGCCATATGCCTATCGAATATTGACACAAGGTGTGTGTGATGGCTGTGCACTCGGTGTATCCGGACTGTATGACAGGACGCTTGCAGGGCCGCATGTATGCACGACCCGACTTAACGTTCTGCGTCTTAATACGATGCCGGAGATCAAACCGGAGGTACTCCACCAGGATATTGCAGAGCTGCGGACTATGGACAGTGCAGCCCTACGCAAGCTGGGGCGAATTCCGTATCCGCTGATACGCAGGCCTGGGGAGAACAGATTTTCTAGACTTCCATGGGATGAGGCTCTAGAGATGATCGCCACAAAAATTCGAGCTATCGATCCTAAGCAGCTTGCTTTTTATTTGACAGGACGAGGCATCACTAATGAGTCCTATTACGCTGCAGGCAAGGTTGCACGCTTGCTGGGAACGAATCATATAGACAACGCCTCCAGAATCTGCCACTCACCTTCCAAAACAGCGCTCAAGCGTTCCGTCGGAATCGGGGCTTCCAGCTGTAATTATAAGGATTGGATTGGTACCGATGTGCTCGTGTTCTGGGGCAGTGTAGCCGCTAACAATCAACCAGTATCGACCAAATATATGTACGCGGCCAAGCGCAAAGGCACCCGGATTATCGTCATTAACCCATATCATGAGCCGTCGATGGATCAATATTGGATCCCTTCTATCCCAGAGTCTGCGTTATTTGGTACCAAGCTGACCGATGACTTTTATCAGGTTCATATTGGTGGGGATATCGCTTTTATGAACGGTGTGATGAGACACTGGTTTGAGATGGAAGAAGCGAGTCCAGGCTCTGCGGTAGATCATGCCTTCATTCAAGCGCATACGAACGGTTATGAACAGCTGAAGGCTCATGTCAGGGAGCAGGATTGGGAGCTGCTGGAACGCTCATCAGGACTGAGCCGTGAACGCATGCTGGAATTTGCCCGTTTGCTGGCTACGTCGAAATCAGCTGTATTCGTCTGGAGCATGGGGCTGACGCAGCATCGTTTCGGTACGGACAACATTTCACAGGTGGCGAATTTGGCCTTGCTGCGAGGATTTCTGGGCCGTGAGTTTTGCGGGTTGATGCCCATCCGCGGACACAGCGGGGTACAGGGATCAGGAGAAATGGGTGCAGATCCGTTCAGCCTGCCCGGCGGCGAATTCAGTGCGGATGGTATTGCGCGCATGGAACGGGTATGGGGCTTCGAGCTGCCCAAATGGCAGGGGGATATTGTCGGAGTCTCGTTGGAGAATTCGATGCTTCCTGATGACCACGAGCGTAAGCTGAAGCTCTTCTATACGTCAGGAGGAAATTTTCTGGAAACGATGCCTGACCCCGATTTCGTTCGCGAATGTTTGGAAAATGTCGATATTCGGGTGCATCAGGACATTGTGTTGAATACGTCTACGCTTGCTGAAGCGAGGGAGGCCGTGATCGTAATGCCTGCGATGACTCGCTATGAGCAGCCTGGAGGTGGAACCTCGACATCCACAGAGCGGATGGTCTATTATTCACCGGAAATCAAAGGGCCCAGAGTCAGTGAGGCACGTGCGGAGTGGGCCATCTATGCCGAGCTTGCAGCCAAAGTAAATCCAGAGTATGAACGATTGGTCGCTTTTCGCAATGCAGAGGATATTCGACGTGAAATTGCTGCTGCCGCTACGTATTATGATGGTATTCAGCATTTATCCGAGCGTGGCGATGTATTTCAATGGGGCGGCGCCTGGCTTTGCGAGGATGGAGTGTGCCCGACGGCCGATGGCCGCGGCAATCTGATCCCCATCGAACAACCTGAGCTTCGTAAACCGGAAGGGCATTTCCGTGTCACGACTCGCCGCGGCAAGCAGTTTAATTCCATGATCTATAGTGCCACCGATCCTTTTAATGGAGCTGACCGTTACGATGTGCTGATCAATCCGCAGGATGCCGAGGCGCTGCAGCTTAAAGCGGGTGATGCTATCGTAGTATATAACCAATACGGATTGCTTCATGGGCGGGCGAAGCCGGTTCCGATTCAACAAGGTAATATTGAGGTTCATTGGCCTGAAGGCAACAGCCTGATCCCCAAAGGTGTCTATGAAGCTCACGCAGGTATACCTGAGTATAATACGGCTGCGGTGGTGGAAAAGGCGGAAACGTTTCATGCCCTTAAAGACACCAAATACGTGGAAAAACGAGTGCTGGAGCTGGAAACGGAAATGGGGTGAAGCCGAATGGGAATGGACTTTATGGATGATTTTCCAATAGAACAGCCAGTAACGGCCACATGGCGTATATTGAAGTATTCCGGTGGTCAATTTAATGAGCAGGAAGACGTAGTGGCTTCTGAATATCCGCTTACCGTTCGAATAGACGGGGAGGAGTTTGCCACCATCGTATGCAGTCCTTCAGATCTGGAGGATATGGCGATTGGCTTTCTTGCCTCTGAGGGGGTTATTCGCGTCATCGAGGACATCCGTACCTTAAAGCTGAATGTGGAGCGCGGTTTTGTCGATGTTGAGCTCACTGTTAAGCAAAACACCAGCAAGGATTCGTATAACAAGCGATTCATTGGCTCTTGCTGCGGGAAGAGCCGGCAGTTTTATTTTCATAATGATGCGAGAACAGCCAAAACGATTCCATTACGGACCCGTATTAGTGCTGTACGCTGTCTGGAACTGATGAACCAGCTTCAGCAAGCTTCCGCTGAATTTCATCATACCGGAGGCGTGCATAATGCGGCTCTATGCAGTGCTGACAGCACTGGAGCGCCTGTCTCACTCGTCCGTTCAGATATAGGCAGACATAATGCACTTGATAAAATTTTTGGACAATGCATCAGACATCGCATCCCACTTCAGGGGAAGGTTATTGTATTTAGTGGAAGAGTTTCATCCGAGGTGCTGCTCAAGGTAGCCAAGATTGGTGTAGGTATAGTGCTGTCCAAATCGGCACCGACAGGGTTGGCGCTTGAGCTTGCTCATGACCTTGGTATTGCGGTAATCGGTTTTATTCGTGGACATTCCTTTAATGTGTATACCCATTCGGAACGGTTGGAAATCGATATTTGAATTTCCTTAAGCGAAAAAAATGAGGTGTTCGGTGTCAAGGTCAAGATATGTTGATTAATTGAAAAAATCGACAAGAAATGTCCTGAAACGATTATATATTTACTGTAAAATTAAACGTAGGCGATGAGAGTTAACCGGATCCTGCATTCTCGGGGGTTCCTTCCGTCTTCTTGTGATAAACATACCCTAAGGAGGTATTGTAATGACCGCATTTGGTTGGTGCATGCAGATCGAGCATGCTGAGGAGCTTCAAAGATATGGATATGATTATATTGAATGTTCGATTGCTCCCTTGTTGAGTCAGGATGATGAGGCTTTCAAGAAAGCGTTACCTTTGTATATCAATAGCCCACTTCCGGTCAAAGCCTGGAATGTGTTATTTCCCGGAGATATTAAAGTAGTAGGTCCAGAAGCTAATGAAACCATTATCACGAATTATTTGGCCAGAGCCGTAGATACGATGTCTCAAGCAGGATCGTCCATTTTTGTATTTGGAAGTGGAAGATCACGCAGCATTCCAGAGGGTTGGGAGCATGCGCGTGCGGAGGAGCAGTTATTAAGGCTGCTAAGGATCATTGCAGAGCAGGTTAAGGGAACTAATCTTACGTTGGCAATCGAGCCTCTAAACACCAAAGAATCGAATGTGATCACGAGTGTAGCTGAAGGTGTGTATTATGCCAAGCAAATTAATGATCCTGCTATTCGAGTACTAGCTGATTTTTATCATATGGATGAAGAGTCTGAGCCATTGGAAACCATTGTCGCCCATAAGGATTGGCTGTCCCATATTCATATTGCCGACACGGGACGTCTGTCTCCCGGAACAGGTCAATATCCGTATGAACGCTTTGTGGCGCAATTGAAGGCTGCAGGCTATAACGGCATGGTGTCGGCAGAATGTACGGTAAAGGATCGCGCACAAGAGCTGCCGGCTTCCCTAAGCTTTATGAAAGAGCAGTGGTCGAAGTAAACGAATCCGAATTTCCATACGACATGTACAAAAAAGAAGTCATCGTTGTGATCAACGGTGGCTTCTTTTTGTACTCTATTTGATTTTAGGATTTACTAAACCAAACGCGCATAACAGAAAATAATTGCTCTAAATTGATCGGTTTACTAATATAGTCGGAGGCGCCAGCTTCCAGACATTTTTCACGATCATATTTCATGGCTTTGGCTGTGAGTGCTATAATAGGCATCTCATTCAGCTGTGGATCCCGACGAATATGTCTCATCGTCTGGTACCCATCCATCTCCGGCATCATAATGTCCATCAAGACAATGTCAATCTCCTTATGGAGATCCAGCATATCCAGACACTGCCTTCCATTATGAGCCGTGAGTACACGCATACCCTGCATTTCGAGGGCCTTGGTCAAAGCGAATATATTTCTGACGTCATCGTCCACGACCAGTACCTGCTTACCGCCAAAAATCGATTGATGGATCACGGCAGGCTTGGTCTCAGGAATGATCAGGTTATCGATAGCCGGAGCTTCAGAAGGAGCCTCAGACAGCTCCAAGGCGCTAACGGCAGTAGCCGAGGATTCAGCATACATCGTAACCATCTCCATCGATGAAGGATTGTGCAGGCAAGGTATATAGAGTGTAAATGTACTTCCTTTACCTTCTTCACTTTCCAAAGCGATACGGCCACCAAGTAAATTTGCAAATTCACGGGATATCGACAAGCCGAGTCCGGTTCCCCCATATTTGCGTTCTGTTTTCCCGTCAACCTGCTGGAACGCTTCAAAAATCAGAATACGTTTGTTAACAGGAATACCGATGCCTGTATCCGATACCGAAAAGGCAATGACATTGGCTGTGCTTGCATCCGGCAGCGCAATATTGGCTTCTAGCGGATCTGCCTTTCGAATGGACAAAGTGACAGCTCCACTTTCGGTAAATTTGAAGGCATTTGATAACAAATTTTTCAGTATTTGCTGCAGCCGCTGTTCATCCGAGAAAATCAAAGAAGGAAGTCCAGGATGTTGAATAATACGGAATTGAAGGTTGCGCTGCTTGGCAATTGGTGTGAAATTGCGCTCCATAACATGAGGAAGCTCTGTCAGATTGACAGCTGCAATCTCGATCTCGAGCTTTCCAGCCTCAACCTTGGATAGATCAAGAATATCATTAATCAATGACAAGAGATCATTCCCTGAGGAATTAATAATTCTTGCATATTCCTGTTCATCGGTATTTAGCGTACCATTTGCATTTTCAACTAAAAATTGGGACAAAATAAGCAGACTGTTGAGCGGTGTACGCAGTTCATGAGACATATTAGCCAAAAATTCCGATTTATATTGAGAGCTTTGCTGCAACTGCTCGGCATACAGCTCGAGTTCTTTCCTGGCCTGCTCCACCTCAAACGATTTTTGTTCGGCAAACAGGTTCTGTTCTTCCAGATGCTCATTAGTGGAACGCAGCTCCTCTGTTTGCACCTGTAATTCTTCTGCTTGTGTCTGCAGCTCTTCCGTCTGTGCCTGTAACTCCTCGGCCATGGTCTGAGACTCACTGTATAAATTTTCGATTTCCGTACGACTGGCCGCATTGTGCAGTGTGACTCCAAAAGGCTCGGCAATTTGTTCAAGAAGCTCTCGTTGAAGCTTGGTAAATTCGTTCAAGCTGGCCAGTTCCATGACAGCAAGCACATTTTTTTCGAAAATAATCGGTGCCACTATAATTTGTTTCGGTGCTGTATGGCCCAAGCCTGACGTGACTTTAATATAATCGTCCGGTAATTGATTCAATATCAGAATTCGATTTTCCGATGCGCTTTGACCAACTAGACCCTCACCCATTCGGAAGCTTTCCACACCTACACCATCTGCTTGCCCAGCATAAGAGGCGAATCGGATCAACAGATCTTTTTTATCCGCAATCTTACGTAAATACAAGACTCCGTAGTGGGCTTCGACTAAACCGGCGATTCTATTGATGAAGGATTGAGTTAGCAATTTCATTTCGGTCACACCTTGAAAAGTTGTTGCCATGTCCGTTATTTGGGTGTTGATCCAATTTTGTTCTTCAAGCTTGGACAACAGTTCGTTCGTAATCTCGGCGAGATCGCCAACCTCATCCTTTGTTTTCACTTCAACCCGCATGGATAAGTCACCCTTGGAGGTCGCAATATGTTTGATCGAGCCTGTGACTTGCTTGATCGTATTAACGATGGAACTGGATGTGATTAGAGCGATTAGCACAGCGATAGCGGATACTACAATCCATATGGTGTTTAATATCGAAAGAAGTACTTCATTATCACGGATGAGTTGTTGACTCCGCGCCTCGGTAAAGGAGAGCTCGGTGCTTCGAAAGGCTGCAAGCTGGGAGCGCAGCTGATCCGTATATTTTTTACCGATATCTAATTTGTAAAATTCAATGATTCCCGAGTTATTGTTATCCTTTTTCATCGATAATACAGGATCTCCCGCTTCAGCGATCCAAAGCTCAATGTTGGTTTTTATCTTTTCCAGATTTTGCACCTGTCTGGGATTATCCATAATCAACTGACGAAGCTTATTATAGTTTTCCTTCCAACTGCTATATCCATTATTATAGGGGATCAAATACTTGGCATCTCCGGTTATGACATAACCGCGCTGGCTATCTTCCATATCCAGTAAGTTTTTTTCAATATCATTGCTAAGATTATGAACCTGAAAATCGTGTCCCGTGATATATTCTCTATCTACTTTCATCGACATAACACGATCATTAATTAAAATTATGGATATGCTAAGGCCAATAAGTACGATAAGATAGCCCAGTATAATTTTTGTTCTTAAATTGAATCTTACTTTGCTGAACAACTTTAAATACCTCCCCTTGAAGCCATCGAACTGAACAACATATTTAAACCGTTTAATAGTTAGAATTCCAAGCTTAACTCTATCATAAAAGCGATGGGTATAAAAGCTGAATTTCAAAGTTTCTAATGGCAGGATATAATCAAATACTCCGATATAATAAGTAAATGGAACCATCTCTGCTGTCCAGGGAATGGTTCCATTTATGTTTGCGCTGTAACTTTTCTTTATGTTCTCTCAGAGTTGGTGTTATACGTGCTGCAGGGTCAAGTCCATTCCAGCTTAAGCGATTAAGCTCGGGATTGTATTTCCCTTCGCGTGCCTGCTTTTGACGAATTTTTTTGGCTTTACTAAGTGCCATTATGGCACCTCCTTCATTAAGAATGATTCTTCTACTAGTATACTAAATTTGAAGATATTTTGTAACGAAAGAGTTTGACATTTTTGCAACGTTACGGTGAATCGGTTGTGTTCGACAATTCGTTTTGGTAATCTAATGAAAGATTACTGCAAATAATAGACCCATTCGGGAGTGAGTACGTTGTCCTACGATTTTTACTATTGGCTGATTATGGGTATCGGATTTATTATTCCAAATTTGGCAGGGGTGGGGCTGATGTGGAAGACACAGAAGCTGCTCATGTCTTCAGTGGTTTCACTAGCTATCAATTTGATTATATTCGCAGCAGCTAGTTTATGGTGGGCTTCTTTATTTGTCGGATTTCCACGTACTTTTGGATTGGCAGGCTATGGTATTGCATTTGTGAACATTGAAGTGCTGCTGTTGTTCACTTTGATTATTATGAGAAAGAAAAGTACTTGAGTCGTCTTTGCATCTGTTAAAAGTAAACGAAAAACTCCCACATCCCTAACTAAATAGGTATGTGGGAGTTTTTAGATTCATGATATGTTGATTATTCGTTAAGCTCTTAGAAAGAAGCGGCAGCAGCTTTAGCTTTTTCCAGACCTTCTTCAATAATGGCTTGACCACGATCCGGGAACTGGTTATGTCCTTCGACAACAACAGTAGTAGAATTTTGAACTCCGAAGAAATTAAAGATCGTTTTAACATAGTTCAGGGACATTTCGATTGCAGCGGCAGGACCTTCGCTGTAAACTCCGCCACGTGCGTTCAGCAATGCAACTTTTTTGTCGCTAATCAAGCCTTTAGGGCCTTCAGCTGTGTAGGCAAATGTTTTGCCTGCTTGTGCAACATACGTCAAATACGTCAATAATTGTGCAGGAACCGTGAAGTTCCATAGTGGGAAGGCAACAACGATTTTGTCAGCTGCAAGGAACTGCTCCAAATATTTATTAACATTGTCGGCTTTTTCCTGCTCGGTTCCTGTTAATTCGTAACCCTTGCCAAGCTTGAAGAGGCCAGTCAATGTATCTACATCGTAGTATGGCAATGTTTCATTAAAAAGATCCAGTTCTTCAATATCGTCATTGGGGTTAGCTGCTTTGTAGCTTTCCAAAAATGCATAATATAATTTGACGCTTACTGCTTGATCAACCGGACGTCCATTAGCTTTAATAAATAATACTTTTGACATAAGTATGATGCCTCCTGAAATTTAATTAACTTACTTTACTTTAGTATGATATTAAATTAGCTTACGTTTGTCAAGTGACTAATAATTAATAATTTGCGAAGGAATTTCGAAATTTTCATTTGGAAACAATAAAAAAAGCTCCTAATCGGAGCCTATTCGACGAAGATACATCCGTGTTTTACATGCAGCTTTTCTTGCGAGATAAGAATCGTTCAGCTTCGCTGAAAACATATAAATTCTGGTGTAACTCTAAAAAAAGAGCTGATCGGATTACTCCGAAGCTCCTTTTTTGGTCAGGTAAGACTTGAATTTTCTTTCACGGGCCTCCCAGCGCAGCACGGATATAAAAAATCCGATTGAAGCAAACACGATTAGCCGAATGTATAACCAGGACATTTGAAAGGTATGCTGTGTCAGCCATTCCATTCCTGTAATTATGGCAGTTACTGCGATTCCCCAGGTTAATATACCAAAATACATGACATACTTGCCTTTGCCCATGGTTCTTCTTTTGCGCCACTGAGTGGCTTGTTGTTCGTTCATTTCATTCATGAAGCTGCTCCTCCTGAGTCGGTCTCGATCCATTCATTTCGTTACTTGGAGTTATTCGCTATTGAGCGCTCGAAGTCCTCCTGCATGTAAGTTGTTCACAGCGGTTGGTCTGCGTTAGACAGCTCTCGCGCGGTCGGGTGAAAATGGGGTCAGATCGATTGTGGTTTGCTCTCCCAGAATCAGTTGTTTAATTAGCTTGCCTGTAGCAGGGGCTAATAAGATCCCATTGCGGTAGTGTCCCATTGCAACCGTTAAGCCAGGAGCTTGAGTAGATGTTCCCATAAACGGCAGTCCATCTCTTGTACCCGGACGCAGACCTGCCCAGGTGCTGACAAGCTCAGCTTGTCCTAACGACGGCAGGAGCTTGACTGCTTTGCCGAATAAATCACTTACCACATTCACATGACAGCATTTGTTAAAGCCTGCTTCTTCCTGGGTAGCTCCAATAATCATGCTTCCATCGAGCTTCGGTACGATATAACAGCCTTGTGTAAATACGGTGCCTTGTAGGACAGGCGCTTCGGTTCTCACCGATATACACTGCCCTTTAACTGGAAATATCGGAAGCTCCAGGCCAAGTGGATCAGTTAGAGATGATCCCCAGGCTCCCGCGCATATAATGACATGATCGGCGTAGAAGGAGCCCTCGGCTGTTCGCACACCTTCGATGCGACCCTGACGTTCTATCAGGCCAAGTACAGGTGTCCATTCACGAATTTCGCAGCCAAGCTTGTGAAGGCCTGCTTGCAGAGCTTTGGCGAGCTGTACGGGATGAATTTGATGGTCCTGAGCAAAGCGAAGGCCACCCAGAATGTGCGGGGAAATACCTGGTTCCATAGCAAGCATCTCCGATGTGCTTAACCACTCCGCATTCTGAATCCATGGGAGGCGGCTTTTCAATTCCTGCTCGTCGTCGGTGTGAAGTGCGGCACGCAAAATTCCTTGAGCTATGTACTGTGGCGAAATCGCGCTGATTTGATGAATTTCCTCGCTCCAATCACGATATAATTGTTGGCTCAGACGGCACAGCTCGTAGAAGGCACCAGGATGATGTGTCTCTACCTGTGCTCCCAGCATGCCTGCGGCAGCTGTTGAGGCTTCCTGATTCAATGCCCCTTTATCCACTAGGGTACAGCGTATTCCGCTGCGGGCAAGTTCCCATGCTATCGTGCAACCTATAATACCGCCGCCGATAATGATTGCGGATGTAGACCTGGTGTTCAATATTAACCTCTCCTTGGGCTGTATTGGGAAACATTCAATGCTTCTCGATAACGGATGATTTGTTGAGCGGGCTCGGGATGCAGCAGGATGGATGACAGCAGGGCAATACCACTGCATCCTGTCGACAGCACTTCCTCAACTCGGGACACCTCAATGCCGCCAATTGCAATAACAGGGATCGGACTGGCAGCAACAACAGCAGCCAGGGTGGCAACACCACGGGGTGCGAGTCCGGCCTTGGAGTTCGATTCATAGACATGGCCATAGAACACATAGTCGGCTCCATGCTTGGCTGCGTGTATCGCCTCCTCGGCTGAATGGACAGAGCAGCCTATACGGACGGCCGCGGGCATTATCTGGCGGCTTTGCTGAATGGTCAGACTATTATATCCAAGCTGGACGCCAGGTGCTTGTACGGCGAGAGCCGCATCCAGCCGATCATTAATATAAATGGCAGATTGGGCGAATAACGGCTTAAGAGTTGTGTACCATACTGTCAGCTCGTAAGCGCTGCGTTGTTTTTCCCGTAAATGAAACATATCAATAAGCTCAGTCGGGCACCTGGAAGCAATGGCTGCTACTTCGTCAAGTTCCTGCTGAGCTGTAGTCAGGACATGAAGCTCATGCTTTCTTATGGGAAGCACTTCCTTTGGCGGCAATCGATTTAGGAACATCATAACGCAGCCTATGCAGACCGTCAAAGCGTTTGAGAAAGTTGTCATAAAATGCTCAATAAGCTGCTGACTTGACGATGGGAAAACAGACCTATACACTTTATGATAAGAGTAAGACATGTTAACCTGTAATAGAAGTTATTGGTTGTGAAAACAGACCTTATGAGCACGCACTAGAAGGAGAGAATAAATGTGGACCAAGTCTTTAAAGCACTAACCATTGCAGGCTCGGACAGCGGTGGTGGAGCGGGCATTCAGGCTGATTTGAAAACTTTTCAAATGCTTGAGGTTTATGGAATGTCAGCGATTACAGCTGTAACCGCACAAAATACACTCGGAGTTCATGGTATTTATGATATTCCTATTGAAGGTATAGCGAAGCAAATTGAGTCGGTTATATCGGATATAGGCGTTGATGCGCTCAAGACCGGCATGCTGTCGCAGCCTGAAGTCATTGAACTGGTCGCGGATCTGGTAACCAAGCATAAGCTGAGTAAGCTCGTTGTTGATCCGGTGATGATTGCCAAGGGTGGTGCTGCGCTGTTGGCTGAGCATGCACAGGATGCGATGCGCAAGCGATTACTGCCTTTAGCGGCGCTGGTGACGCCGAACATTCCGGAGGCAGAGGTCATTATCGGGATGGAGATATCCTCATTGGATACCATGAAGGAAGCAGCGGTTCGAATTGTTGAACAATTTGGTTCAGCAGCTGCGATTATTAAAGGAGGCCATCGAATTGGCGATCCTACCGATGTCTTATATGACGGAGAGCAGTTTCATTTTTTCACCGCAGAACGTTATGAGACACGCCATACCCATGGAACAGGCTGTACATTCTCAGCTGCGATTACGGCTGAGCTTGCCAAAGGCAAGACCTTGACTGAATCGGTACAAACAGCCAAAACCTTCATCACACTGGCAATTCGACACGAGCTTGGTATTGGTGGCGGACACGGACCTACGAATCATTGGGCTTATTGGCGTGAAGCACAGACTCATTCGGATTTGCAGGCAAAGGAGCAAGGGAAATCATGAGCTATGAATATTTGATGCAGGCAGCCATGTTAATCATTCTGATGCTGGCCAGTTTTCCGGCTATCATGCTGTGGTCCAAATGGAGAAATAAGAAACGGAGATAAAACCCATGTATTATGTCAATCATGAACAAATTGATTTGCGACTGAAGTTTATTCCCACACTGATCGCGGCATGTGAGCAGCTGGAGAAAGTCTGGGAGCTGACACCATCATCCGAAAGGCTGCTGCTGCATCTGGCCCAGGAACGTATTCTGCATTTATCGATTGAGACCATTACCGACGTCGGCAGCTTGTTAATTGATGCGTTCATGATGCGGGATGCCAGCAGCTACGAGGATATTATTGAGATTCTAAGGGATGAGCGTGTTTTTGAAGCAGATACAGCCGTTGTTTTTCGCGAGTTGGTACAGCTTCGGAAGTCGCTAGCGCAGGAGTATGCCAGCTATCCCCGAGAAACTCTTCACCCACTGATCGGTGCGCTCCCATCTGCACTTGCCATTTTTGAAGCTGTGGTTCCCGCGTTTATTAGCCGTGAACTGGTGTAAGAATCCTTAGGAACTGCTGCCGCTGATCTTGTGAGAAAACTGGAAAGTTATGATACTTTTTAGTATAATAATTTACTTATAGCTGATTTTCATATACAATCAATTTATGAGCAGGATTGTCAGGTGAACACGACAGTAAACATTAAGGCGGTGAGACTAAGTGACCCAGGAATTTGATATGTCGACACGTAGAGTCGTACTGACCATGTTGAAAACCAAAGGACCTTTGGCTGTCAGCGAAATAGCCAAGCAGCTCGGAATTACGGAAATGGCTGTACGCCGGCATTTGAATACACTGGAGCGCGATGGTCTGATCGAATCGAAGCTGGTACGCCAAGCGATGGGAAGACCGACGAATTTATATTCGCTAACGGAAAGTGCAGATGAATTATTTCCGAAGAATTACTATAATTTGACATTGGATCTGTTAGGTGAGCTTGTGGAAGAAGCAGGCGAGGCCAAGGTACAGCTGTTATTTGAACGTCGTAAGGAAAAGATGATTGATCGCTATGAAGAGCAAATGCAAGGCAAAGAGCTCGGGGATCGGGTTAAGGCGCTGGCGGAAATTCAGAATGCAAATGGCTACATGGTAAATTGGTCTGCTGACGAGGATGGTACCTTTGTCATCAATGAGCACAATTGTCCGATTTCTCAGGTAGCCAATCAGTATAATCATGCTTGCCATTGTGAACTGATGATGTTTGAGACTTTGCTTGGTGCCGATGTCAAGCGTACGGAATGTTTGGTCAAAGGCGGACTCAAATGCTCGTATTCGATACAAGCCAAATAGGAACGATCTCCCGCACATAATTAGCGCAGGAGATCGTTTTTATTTTAAGGTATGATGACGGTCTGGTTACTTCACCCACACATTAGCTGTCAGCGCTGCTGCTTTGTCACGAATCCATGAGAAATTACCAGCGGCAATTTCCTGCAAATTGATCAAAGACCCGCCAATTCCCAGACCATAGCAGCCCGCTTGTATAAATTGCCCAATGTTGGCCTCATTAACCCCGCCTACGGCTACCATCGGGATGTGATTAAGTGGTCCTTGAAGCTCTTTGATATAGGCTAATCCAAGGCTCGCTCCCGGGAATATTTTCACTGCGGTTGCGCCTGCTTTCCATGCCTTGACGATTTCAGTTGGCGTCATGGCTCCCGGGAAAATTGGAACCCCTTGCTCTACAGCATAACGAATAACATCCTCATCCGTGTTTGGGGTGACTATGTAGGAGGCACCTGCCTCAATCGCTTGCTTCGCGTCTTCCATATCGAGTACGGTTCCCGCACCTATGTACATGTGATCGCCGAACTGCGCTTGCAGCTTGGTAATCATCGATAAGGCCCCAGACGTATTCAATGTTATTTCCATAGCTCGGATCCCGCCATCCAGCAGCGCTTGAGACAGATCGTTAATATGACGTTCCTCAACCCCACGAACTATCGCTATAATCCGCGTTTTTTCAATCCATTGTAATCCTTGTTCACGATTCATGTTACCATCCACCTCATCCACAAGTTATGAGTCTATTATGCCACCTTTTGCACGAACAGGCTATTGCTCCACTAAACAAATTTGAGAAATGTGTGTCAAATCGCTGGGCTGCTACCTATAATGTAGTATTCCATAGGCATTCGTCCTGGGAAGTTGCTTGGAAGGGAGGTCCGGATACATGGATTGGCCATTAATCGTTAGCTTAGCAGTGCTCACAGGCGTGATGGTGATTGGAATTGCCCTTCTCTTATGGATTGAAGTTCGTCGAGCCATCCGCAGGTCGTTAGCGATGATGGAGCGGATGGAGGCACAGATGAAGGGTACGCTGGAAGACACCCAACAGCTGATCCAAACCACGCAAAGCCTGACAGTTGATATCCAACGCCGCTTACATGCAGCAGATGGAATTATGCAGGCCATACAGAGCACGGGTGAAGCCTCTGCGAGTCTATCCAAGTCTATTAAGGGGATATCGGGGGTATTGTCCAATTCGATAACAGAGGCCCGTGCTACTCTTCAAAATGAGCAAGATACGGTGCGTAATCTTATCGCCATGACGACTATGGGTGTGGAGCTGTGGCACAAATGGCAGTCTCGGAAACCTTCCAAACCAAGCTCACCTGCGAATGAACAACAGTGAAGGAGATGATCAGTTTGACAACCAATAACAGAAACAAGGATTTGTTGATCGGAGCGGTAGTAGGTACTGTATTGGGAGCTGTGACTGCACTGCTCTTTGCTCCCAAATCAGGCAAGGAGTTGAGAACGGATATTGCGGATGGTGTGCAGCAGGTTTCTACCAAGACCCAGCAGGCTGCAGAGTCGATTGCCGATAAAACGAAGCAGCTGGCTGGTACCTTAAATGAAAAAACACAGCTAGCCGCGCAAACAGTGAGCCGCCATACATCGGAATGGTCCGAAAAAGCAAAGGAAACGGCATTGTCCTGGAAAAATAAAGCTGCATTGTCCATCACGGAAGGGACAACGGAATCCACGGAGAACGAGTTAACGACTCAGGACGAGTCTAAAGTAAGCTAGGTACACAAACCCGTTAGCAAAGGCTGGAAAGCCTGGTTGGCCCCCACAACAAAAAGACATGGTTCCAGCAGCGCCACTTCGTTGCCGTATCCGTGTCTTTTTATTGTTAGGCTCTAATATCACCATTTGGAGGCATCAATCTTGCTAGGGTCTAGACCTTCCCAAATATTACGTATTGGGGCCGAATTGGGGTTATCGAAAACGAGCCATGCCGTAGGCAAATACCGTTCGCCATATTCACTGGAAGGACGGTTTACAATCTTATTGTCATGAACAAGAACTGTAGAGGAGCCACCATCCAGATTAGCCGCTGTCACCGCACCTTTTTCCAGAAATATTTGTTGAATATCATAGAGCGTGGCACCGATACTGTAGCCGGGCTGTCTGCCATCAATAATGGCAAACATGATCGTGCCATCTGCTTTTTGTGCCATCGCGGTCCGTGGTGCAACGCCCCAGCCGTCCGCCTGACTCTTGATCTGGCCCACACCGTTAACGATAAACCGCGGTGCAAACGTCACCGCCTCCTGAACGCCCATTTGCAGCAGCTCACTTGGCTTGTATTTACCAGCAATCATCCGACCTTCCTTATCGATCGCCACGATATGATTCGCTGTATTCATGTCGCCATCGTTATAAAAAATCTTACCGCCTGAAATGACAATCCCGGTTGGCTGAAAGCCATTTCCTTTCCATTCTGGATCGACGAAGCCGCCTGCATTCACACCAGCAACCGCACCGAGACGCTGGACCATGGAAGATACCTTCTCGCCTTTGCCTGCTTTACCGGGAACACCTATTCTAAGCTTTTTGGCGTCGTTGACAATCAACAGCTTGCCTTTGAAATTTTTCCCTTCGATCGGTTCGATTTGGACAAGCGGCTTTTTTTCGACAACTTTGGTTTCCACGGGTTTGTTCACCTGGACAAGCTTTTGATCCTTGATTTCGGCAAATTTATCAAATTGCTTCCAATAACTGTCGACACGTTTGTTAAGCTCTTCCTGACCAATCAAATAGACGGCCCAATGCCGATGCTGAGTAGAAATTAGTGTGTCAGCCATCATATAACGAAGATTGGAGCCCGATTCTGTCAAAAAGAACCATAAGCTGAACATCATCCCAAACATCATTAGCACGATAGAGGTATACAAGGTTAATGTGAGGATAACAGAGTTGCTTTTCTTTTTTACCTTCTTTTTGACGCCCCTTAATGCAGTTGTTGCTGCCATGTTCGATTCCTTTCCTTATCTCTATACTATGATCACTAATTAGTAGACGAAAAAAAATAGAAAAAAGTTTCAGTACAAGACCGCACACTTTTTTCTATGATTCAGATGATAGACAGTTGTTTATTTTCTCTAAGCAAAATTTCAAATTCATCAGCCGAAATCGGCTTACTGAACACATAGCCCTGAATTTCATCACAGCCTCGCATAATTAAAAAATCGAGCTGTTCCTTTGTTTCGACACCCTCTGCAAGGGATTTGATTTTTAATTGCTGAGCCATGGCAATAAGTGCCGTAACGATAGCGGCATTTTCCTCATCAAAGGTCACATCTCGGATGAACGATTGATCGATTTTGAGCGTATGTACTCGAAATCGCTTCAGATAGCTGAATGATGAGTAGCCGGTGCCAAAATCATCGATAGAAATAAAGACACCCATGGATCGCAGCTTTTGCATCGTTTCAATAATATAAGGGACGTTCGTCATAGCGACATTTTCTGTAATTTCCAGGCAGAGCAATGATGGATCAAGGCCCGTTTCCTCCAGAGTGTCCTCAATGATTTGAACAAACTGAGGCTGATGGAATTGTATGGCTGAAATGTTGACAGAAACACGAAGCGGGTGGTTACCAAGCGATTGCCACTTTTTATTTTGAATGCAAGCTTGCCTCAGCACCCAATTGCCTATCGGAATAATAAGACCGGTTTCCTCGGCCAGCGGTATAAATTCAGCAGGAGAGACCATTCCCCATTCCGGATGAAACCAGCGGATGAGCGCCTCCATACCGAATATTTCACCATGGCTCAAATCGACAAAGGGCTGGTAATATACGTGGAACTCGTTACGCTCCAGTGCTTTACGCAAATTAATTTCCAGACTCAATCTGTGCATAGAGCGTTTGTTCATTTCCGGATGATAGTAATGGTATGAATTCCCACCTTTCTCTTTGGAACGATACATCGCAATATCCGCATTTTTCAATAAGGTTTCTGCATCCGTACCGTCGTTCGGATAAAGACTGATTCCGATGCTGGCTGTTACAAACAGTTCCTGCTCTTCGAAAATAAAAGGTTCCTTGAGCAGCTCCGGAATCCCTTTGGCAAATTGAGCGGCTTCATCCATGCTGGCAATATTAGATAATAATACAATAAACTCGTCTCCGCCGAAGCGTGCAACAAGATCTTTATCCAGAACATAATCTTTAAGCTTATTGGATAAAGCATGAAGGAGCCGATCGCCAACATGGTGCCCAAGTGTATCGTTAATCACTTTGAAACGGTCCAAATCGAAGAAAATAATAGCCATTTTACCGTTGGTTCGTTCTGCTTCGGCGAAGCTCCTTTTAAGTCGCTGATCAAAATGCAATCGGTTTGGTAAATTGGTGAGAGCGTCGTGGTAAGCCATATGTACGATCTTTTCTTCTGCACGCTTGCGTTCGTTCACGGCACGGATCGTTGCATAAGAACGAAGCAGTTGACCATCCTGAGTCTCGCTGATGATTTTTTCAAACAATTGATCATGTTTTTTGGGATTGTGTTCAGCAGAGCTCGGATCCGATGTACGAATGAGCTGAATCACATTCTCCACATGTTCGCGGTGAATACGGGCCGTAGAAGCTACTTTGTACTTATTACGGTCCTGCTTGTTGAGATAGACGATGCCTTTCTTATTGTCATATTCCGCCACATGATTCATATTGACGATATTGGCATTATCCAATAATCGAAAGCCATCCTCAAACAGCCATTCCTCCAAATTGTCGAATGAGAAGTCAAGGTAATACTGATGTTCTTGGGTATGAATAATAATTTCACGATCACGAATTTTGTCGATTTTGACAACTTCGCTGGAATCAATAATCAGTATTTCTGACCCTCTCTTGCCATCTCGCGTGACGGGAATTTTCTGCATAAAGACTCAGCTCCATAAGAGAAGGATTTGATAGCACAATAGGGGCCGCGGCAAAGCGCAGCCCCTACATGTTACAATAACACATTATTTTTTCAAAAGCTCTTGTGGAGTTTCAGGACGGTGACCGAGGACAGAATTTGTAGTTACAAAAATCGTTGCAAGAACCATTAGAGCACTGTTCGCAATAATAGCAAATTTGTTCTTCATACTATAGACACCTCCTTTCTAGTATATCTCTAGCTTTATAAGCAATAGGTGTAGTTAAAAAGGCTTGTATAATAAAGGAAGCAGTTAAAACCGTGGAGTGAATAATAAAATTACTAGATACAATTAATACAGCAATAAGTTTTAATAAAGGATAATATTTACTATCAAGGCTGCTAAAACCTTGTATGTCATTAGGTACGGTTATGAGGAAAATAACGATGGAAATTGAATCAAGAGCCAAAAATACTTTGTCATAATTAAAATCAGTTAGAGAGGCTATTACAAATATAGTTGCTGTCATGATACAACAAGTCAGAGAAGAAGACATATGCATACCGCCAGTTACAAAACGAATCATAATAAAAGATATGAAAGCGATCAGGAACTGATATAAATGACCTGTAAAAGTACAAAATAAAAATGCTACCATTATAGCTGTAAGAGTATTAATCACAAGATTTAATGAATATTTCAGAACAGCTTCAGATCCTGCTTTATCATAATTCCTTCGAATACTTTTGGCAATGGATTCAGCAGATCGATCTATGAAATTCATTGCTTGGACAACCTTTCTCGCCTGTTTTTCCATAGTTTTTTGTTATGTAAATAAGCAAGATAAACGGCGGTTAATAAAATTAAGCCTAAGATGATTGGAATTACTACGTGGATCGTAGAGAGTTTGACAAGTGCAACCTGCATCGTAAAGATTGCTATGATTAAAATAGCAGATAACCAAAAATTATAAGCTTTTAACGCATCATTACTTGTTGTGTGAAAACCAAGTTTATACCTCTGTATGGGGTACATGACTAAAAGTAAAATAGCCGCATTGACCAATTCGAATATACTGAATTGTATTATAGAGGTTTTGAGAATTTGTTCAGTAAAAACATCGTAATAAGAGCCCAGATAGATCACAAGTCCTTCAAATGTTGCAGTTGCAAGTAAACCGAGTACGCACACTAAAAATGAAAAAATAATGGGAAGTTGGAAGAGTATCGTAATCATAACAACGCCGGTTACAAGAACAGGTATTAATGAAAAATCAGTTAATTCCAAGTAATCTCTTATATAGACTGAAATTGATGCCATAACTACAGCGATCCCAACTACCTTATACAGAGAATAACGAAAATAAATTCGAAACAGAGAAAGACAAAAAAGGAGCATTGCAGTGAACTCGATAACTGTGAAAAATGTTCTTGTGAGAAGTATCATAACATGCTCCTTTTGCATTAGTATCAAGTTAAATTAGCAAATTATAGTATATGGATATATTAATACACTATCGATGACATAACAAGTAGAATTTTGTCGAATAGAGCGTTTTCATAATACTATAAACCTTAAATCATCACTGAATACAGACAATTTATTTAAAACGGTATGTAGAAGCGATCTTTTAAAAGTTGTATACTCATCTATTGATTTATTAAACTATTCCACAAATCTTTCGGGTCACGACAAAAATAATTCAGCAGCAGGTGAAACTAATCAAGAAATTCTCTCTTATAACTATAATGAAGAACAAAAGCAAGAATTGTAGACGTAGATGTAAATATGAACAAAAACATGTCTTTCCACAAATAAACAGATAAACTGATCATGCTAAATGAAGCAAGGAAAATTAAAACACTTAAGTAAAGCTTGTTTTGTATGATCATGGCACTTGAATGAATTTTACTGTTTCTAGTTGATATAAAAGTAAATCCCCACCTACTTCGTATAATCAAGTAGGTTGTCATGTAATTGATAAACGACACCCAAAAGCCTTGCATGATATATTCATCTTGCAATATATTCAAAAAATATTGGTAGTTGAATTGAGCTACAATCATATTGTAAGCAAACTCTGCAGATATAGAGTAAACAAATACCAAACCGATCATCATAATGCTGTGGAAAAATTTGAAACGAAACACAACCATCAGGCAAAATAAAAAAGCTAACGGCTGAATGATTGTTAATAGGTAAATTATTTCCGAAGACTGCAGCAAAGCAGCAACAGGCGTCATTATGCAGGTGCTTACAATAATCGGTATCACATACTGCTTTAATCGCATACGGAATATTGCGAGGGCCAGTACAAAAAAGGAAGGCCAAACCAGAAAATAAATTAAATATTCCAGTATTTGTTGATTAGCAAGCATAAAGTTTCCACCCCCTGTGGCGATAGTTTTCAGCTTGACAGCCATACCTCGACTAGACAAGAAGCTTTCTTTTATAGCTATAAACGAATAATAATACTCTGGTACTTGTTCAATAGCCAACATTAGGTTCCTTATTATGAATAATTTTGGATTTCACTTTGTTAGCAAGAAAGAAGTACCGAGTTTCCGGACTAATCAAGCAACTCTCTTTTATAGCAGTAATGCAAAACAATAGCGATCAAAAGAGAAGCAACAGAAAGCACTACCAAAAACATTTCTTTCCACAAAAAAATGCATAAACCAATCATGCTAAAAGGAAAAATAAAAATCATAGCACTTACATACAGCTTGCTTTGAATAATCAATGTTTCTGAACGGATTTTACTGCTTCGAGGAGAAATAAATGTGAATCCCCATCTTGATTTCGTTAAAATGTAGACGGTTAAACAATTGATGAAGGTTACCCAAAAGCCTTGCATGATATATTCATTTTGAGTTATAAGCATAAACTGCTCGTAGTTAAATTGGGCTACCACAATATTATAGCCGTATTCTACGAATGCATCATAAATAAATACTAAACCTATCATAATGATGCTATGAATAAATTTGAAGTGAAATACAGTCATAAGACAGAATAAAAAAACCAATGGTTGAATAATGGTTATCAAATAAATCAATTCTGAAGATTGCAATAAGGCGGCAGTAGGTGCCATGATACAGGTCGACACAATAATTGGTATCACATACTGCTTTAATCGTATACGGAATAATGCAAGGGCTAACATAAAAAAGGTAGGCCAAGCCAGAAAATGGATGAAATAGTCCGGTATTTGTTCAATAGCCAATATTCGGATCCCCCGTATGAATAATTTTTGGTTTCATTTTGTTAGCAAGAATGAAGTACCGAGCTTCTGGACTAATCAAGGAGTTCTCTCTTATAACTAAAATGTATAACAATGGCGAGTATTATAGAAGTAGCAGAAAGTACTACTACAAGCAGTTCGCTCCACAAATAAAGGCTTAAACCAATCATGCTAAGAGGAAAAATAATGACTATCGCACTTAAATACAGCTTATTTTGAATATTCAATGTCCCAGAACGGATTTTACTGATTCGTGGGGAAATAAAAGTAAACCCCCATCGAGCTTTTATTATGATATAGATGGTCAAATAATTGATAATGGCCATGAAAACACCCTGCATAATGTATTCATCTTTGGATATTTGTAGAAACTTTTCGTAATCGAATTGAGCTACGACAACATTGTAGCTGACTTCTAAGAAAATATTGTAGATGTATACAAGACCAAGCATAATGATGCTGTGAAAAAACTTGAAACGAAATACGACCATCAGGCACAATAAAAAAACCAATGGTTGAATAATGGTTATTAAATAAATCAATTTTGAAGCCTGCAGCAAGGCGGTAGTAGGGGCCAAAATACAAGTAGACACTACAATTGGCAATACATATTGCTGTAATCTTATACGGAATAATGCAAGGGCTAACATAAAAAAGGTAGGCCAGACCAGAAAATGGACAAGGTACTCCAGCGCTTGTTCAATAGGAAACATATAGATCCCCCGACTCATTATTTTGGACCTCATAGCCATCTATTCCATAGCTTCCCTACGATAAGCCTCCCTGATCACGACAAACCACAAAATAATAACCACTATTTGCAGAGTCATAGCGATGTGGGTATTGAAATAAAAGAGAGAAAAGCTGGACAGCATCAGGATGACAAGTGTAACGAAAAAGGTCGGCATCATCCGTTTGTTTTTTCGTACAAAAGCTTCTGGTTTGATCGAGTGGCGCGGAATAAACGTAAAGCCCAACCGATATTTGATGACCATCCAACAAAGGAACAGGTCAATAAAAATGATCAGAATGGCCAATGCAATATCTGTACTCTGTATAGCGACTAAAAAATCGATCGATTGCAGCCTGGCTGAGGCAAAATTCAAGACAGCCTCAAGGCTGAAATTGATTAAATAGGAGGTTATGGTAATGATGATTGCATAGAACCAATGAAGTCTGAATATAAGCCAGTAGCACAATATAGCGCTAATGGGCTGCACCGTTGTAATTAAATATATTTTATGATGAATTTGCAAGAGGACTGATATGTAATCCAACAGTATGGATGATGTAATAATTTGCGCCCAATAGGACCGCAGCTTTAAACGAAATAATACCAAGCCAAGAGCCAGCAGGGATGCCCAGCCGAAGAAGAAAAAGATTGCCAGCTCAACAATCATTATGCTTAGCCTTTATTACGGGCAGGAGAGATCGATGCTTCTTTGCCGCTTGTTTTGCCAAATGAGAATTCAAGGCTGGACTGATTGTTGTTGGCTACATGCCGTACAATAAGATCGTGGTATTTGCGCTGACGGGTAGCTGATATCGTGACACAAACACCTTCACCTGAGGCATCAAAATATAAGAAACCGTTGCGTTCGTCGTATTTGCGGATATTATGAAAATTCACATAGAGATCAGAATCAATCTTTTTGAATCCACTCTCTTCCAAGGTATCCAGGAAATCGCTAAAGTCTCTTAATGAATCAATGCTTTTCTTTAATCGGGCTTGCTGATCCGCATATATAATATCTCTCATACCAATTTCGATGTAGTAGACATGGCTCAGATCGACCTCAATATCAGGGGTAGCCGCGTCAGGCATCAAATCGTGCTCCTCAAGATGCCCGGCTTTAATCATCAGTTCCTTATAGGGGTAGCCGTATGCGTTGGATAGCTTTTGTAAGGTATCGGGGGATGGCGTTATTTTTTCATTGGTGGAACGGTTTTTTTCTAATTCCAAATCACGTATATACGCATGCGATAATCCGCTTTTTTTGGCTGCCTCTCTCAGGGAGATGGAACCGCGCAAACTTTCAAGAAATTTGCCAAAATTAGGGATAGCTTGTCCCATTAAAATCACCTCTTAATCGTTATTGTAAGGGAGCCTGTATAGAAATGAAATAGGTTGATGCGAAAATGTCGGAAGTTATTTTTATTTTCTCACATACTGCCAGTAAATTAAAGTAAACCTTGACGTAATGTAGTATAAATACTACATTTATCACAGGGGGAGCAATACCTGAATCGGGAGGGGGATACATATTGAAAGACAAAAGCATGAAGCGTTGGAGCACCTATGAGCCCTTTTTTATTGAGTTTAACGGATACAAAATTGCTGATATTGTCGTTACCAGTCATGCCCTGTCCCGATGGTCGGAACGAGTGGATAGCGACCAAGGCAATATCGACTATATATGCACCTTCTTATGGGAGGTATTGAAAAACAATCGAATCCAGCCCTATTACGAAAATGAAAAGGAAGTATATTTGATCGATGATGATTTGGCCGTGGTATCCGAATTTATGGTGCTCAAGGATGAAACGGATATCACGGGCAAACCTTTGCATAAAATGATTATTGTTACCTTCTTGGGACGTTTGTCGGAAGATATTCAGCTTCGCGATTTGAAAGCGTATTATTCCTGGCTGCGGCATTCACGGCGAATGACACTGGTGAAGCATGGCAGGAAACGCAAATGAACGTACAGGGTTGTATGATCTCGGAATGCCAAACGGTTACTCATTGCAATCATAAGGGTTGGTGGTTTGGTCCTGCCGGTATTCAGACGGTGAGCGGCCAAACCACTTTTTAAATTGCTTGGAAAAGTACAGTGCATCTCCGAAGCCGACGGATGAAGCGACCTGCTCTACAGTCAATGTATCCTGCAGCAGCAGTCGTGCACGCTCCATCCGTATTTTCAGCAGGAAATTCATGGGTGACATTCCTGTGTGCTGCTTGAACATTTTTGATAAATGAGTGCGGTGATACCCAAGGCTTTGTGCCATTTGTTCGATGGAAATCGGCTGATTGTGCTGCAGGGTCAGCCAACGGATCGCCTGTTCAATTTGCTGCTGAATCCCCGACGCCTCTTCCTTCGGAACATTGGTCTCATGATGGGATTGAGCGTATTCGGCAAGGATCAGCCGCAGATAGCCTTGGGATTGCAAATCACTATTGGGAAGCCGCGCCTGCAGCTTGTGATCCAATTGATGAAATAAAGCATTGAGCTTTCGGTGCTGCTTTGTCATATTCACGGGTCGGTGCTGTGAAAGACCCAGCATGTGCAAATATTCATCTGCTCGATTGCCCTTGAAGCCTACCCAACGATAGCTCCACGGGTTCAATTCATCCGACTCATAGCTGACCAATTCCCCGGGAAATATAAAAAAGCTACCCCCACGCTCCAGATGATAATCCTGCCCCATACAGCGAAAGGTTCCTTCACCCGATACCACATAATGCACCAAGTAGTAGTCAAGCACCTGTGGCCCTACCTTGTGCAGCGGATTCGTCTGGGCATGCCCGCTAAAAAGCACGGATAATTCCCCTTTACTGGGATGCGGATTGAATGAGACGTGATGATGATGTGAACTCATGTGGAACACCTCGATTGATTTTGATATGATGAAGTGTACATACCTATATTAGAAGGAAAACAAGGAGCGCTGAGCCATGGGTTGGAATCGGTTTATTAAAGAAAATGGACTACATATGTCTTGGATTGTTGCTGTAATGGCTATGTTTGGAAGCTTGTATTTTTCAGAGATTCTGAACTATCTGCCCTGCAAGCTGTGCTGGTATCAACGAATATTGATGTACCCATTGGCGATTATACTTGGGATTGCTGCTGTTCGCAAGGATACGAAGCAGTTTATCTATGTACTTCCATTAAGTATATGGGGGATGGGGATTTCGCTGTATCATATCTTGATGCAAAAGACTTCCTGGTTCAAGGAAGCAGCGTCTACGTGTGGGCCTGTTCCGTGTGATGTTGACTATATTAATTGGCTTGGTTTTATTACAATTCCTGTGCTGGCTTTTATGGCTTTTACATTAATTACAATTATTCAACTTGCTCTATGGTCTGCAGTTCGTAAAGGCTAACGACAAACGTACTACATTTATCCATGTAAAAATGGTTTGTCTCCATATGCATTCCCGGTTTCTTGACGTATAGTTCTAGTTAAGGTTATGAACTTATTCAATGAACTGGGAGGCTGTTACGATGTCCAAGATTACATTTTTAGGTGCAGGTAGTACCGTATTTGCCAAAAACGTGTTGGGTGACTGTATGATGACCCCTGCTTTGCAAGGCTTCGAATTGGCTTTATTCGATATTGATGCCGAGCGTCTGAAGGATTCCGAGAACATGCTGAATAATTTGAAGCAATCGATCGGTAGCACATGCAACGTGAAAGCGTATTCGGATCGCAAGGAAGCGCTGCGCGGAGCCAAATATGTAGTTAATGCAATCCAGGTTGGCGGCTACGATCCTTGCACAATTACAGATTTTGAAATTCCGAAGAAATATGGTCTGCGTCAGACGATAGCAGATACGCTGGGAATAGGCGGGATTTTCCGTAATCTGCGGACATTACCCGTGATGCTGGATTTTGCCAAGGACATTCAGGAGGTTTGCCCGGATGCCTGGTTCTTAAATTATACGAACCCGATGGCAGTTCTGACGAACGGGATGAATACGTATGGCGGTGTCAAAACCGTAGGTTTGTGTCACAGTGTTCAGGCGTGTATGCCGCATTTGTTCAAGACGCTTGAGATCGATACGGAAGGCGTGCAAACCAAAATCGCCGGAATCAACCATATGGCCTGGCTTTTGGAGGTGACCAAGGACGGTAAGGATCTGTATCCGGAAATTAAACGCCGTGCCAAAGAAAAACAAAAAGAGCAGCATACGGATATGGTGCGTTATGAGCTAATGTTCCGTTTTGGCTATTATGTAACTGAATCCTCCGAGCATAATGCCGAATACCACCCTTATTTTATTAAGAAAAATTATCCGGAGCTGATCGAACGCTTCAATATTCCACTCGATGAGTATCCACGTCGTTGTATCCGTCAAATCGAAAAATGGAAAACGATGCGTGAAGAGCTCGTTAACAACAAAAATTTGGAGCATAATCGTTCCAAAGAATACGCTTCTTTTATGCTGGAGGCCATGGAAACCAACAATCCGTTCAAAATTGGCGGTAATGTGATGAACACGGGCTTAATCACGAATTTACCTCGTGAGGCTTGCGTTGAGGTACCTTGTCTGGTCGATTCAAGTGGTGTAACTCCGACTTATGTAGGCGATCTGCCTCCACAGCTGGCTGCCTTGAACCGTACGAACATCAACACTCAATTGTTGACATTGGAAGCGGCGATTACCGGTAAAAAAGAGCATATTTATCATGCGGCTATGCTGGACCCGCATACGGCTGCCGAGTTGTCGATGGATGATATCGTAGCGATGTGTGACGATCTGATTGAAGCGCATGGTAATTGGTTGCCGAAATTCGTGTGAAGAGATGAAGTGCGGTGAATATGTGGGGCGCTGCGCGGCCGTGCTCAAAAAGGAAGTTCGCTGCAGAGAAAGGGGATGCCTCCGGTCGCTGTTGAAATCGTGAATTTTGAATTTAGGGTTACGGTATATTCACGATTTCAAAGGCGAACGCTGCGCTCCTACAGCATACCCCTTTCTCTTCCGCTATCCTTTTTGAACACGGTTTTAGAGGTGATACGGCCGCTCCGCTGTTATTCACCGCCCTTCGGGTGAGGGGTAGGAAGAGAAAAGATTAACAACGAAAAGGACCCTCCGAGAGAAATCGGAAGGTCCTTTTGGCACATTAAAGGGCATGACAAAAGAGCAGAAAACGACTTGCTATCGCAGAAAAATGAAAGCAGCTATCACAACTATAACGAGGCAGACGATCAAAATAATCAACTTGCTTTTTTGAGGCTTGGTCGTGCTGTCCTTGACTAAAGCATTTCCTTCAGTACGACTGGCGAACGTTCCGCAATACTTGCAAGGAAGGTGTTCCTCAACGATCTTCTCATTACATTTTGAACAAAATAGCGCCTCCATTTGCATCACTCGCAATCTGATGGGATTTTGTTAAATGACATTAGTCCTCTATATGTATGGAGCCTCATTTGATTTAATAAATACTAAGAACGGATCAGTTGAGTTGAAACATATACCGAATTTCGATGGAACGGGTACCTGTTAGCTGTCTTTCCTAACATTTTCTTTATGCCTCACTCTTGGAATGTTATGATAAGTGAAAGAGAATAACCTACGAAATGGAGCGAACCTACATGATGAAGATACGAAGCCGCGCAGGCGCTGCAGCTTTGACGGTTATCCTGTGCGGTACCTTGCTTGCAGCTTGCACAGGGACAAGCGGTTCGAATGAGTCGTCACAGCAGCATGCGGAAACCGGCAAGCCAATACCTTCCGGGGCTGAAGCGATTAAAGATACGAAGCCTACGCCTGCCCCGGAGCCGGTACAAGCTCCCGTGGAGCCGTCACCTATACAGCCACCGGTGGAATCGCCTGCTGCTCCAGTTGAGGCACCTGCGCAGCCGCCGCTCAAGCAGCCGAGTAATCCGGCAGCCGCCATTGTAGGCAATGGGGCAGACAGCGGGTATGGAGCCTCCGGCAGCAGCACTGTAGCTGCGAATACATATAAACCGCGGCAGCCAATCACGAATGATCGTAAGGATTATTCATGGTACTATATGAAGCAGCCGAAGGGGAAGGTTCCGAATTTTCCTAATGAAATCAATCAGTACACGGATAACATGAAGGCATTATGGGTCGGAACCGGTAAGAAAGTATACTTAACGATTGATACGGGCGGTCCGATGGGCGATACAGAGCTCTTGATCAAATCGCTGAAAGATAATAATGCCAAAGCCAACTTTTTCATTGCTGGATATAACGTCAAAAAAGATCCGGATTTCGTCCGTAGACTGGTCGAGGATGGACATCTGGTTGCCAACCATACGATGACGCACACGGATATGAATTTACAGACAGACGAGCAGGTCAAGAAGGAAATTCATGATTATGAAAAGCTGTATAAAGAAGTGACGGGCCAAGAGATCCAGCCGTACTTCCGTTTTCCTTACGGTCGCTATAATATGCATTTATTAAGTATGGTGTCGGATATGGGCTATACCTCAGTATTCTGGTCAACGGCAATGAAGGACTGGGTACCGCGTGCTAATGGAGCAGATGATCCATATAATGATATTATGGGAAATCTCCATGATGGCAATATTGTGTTGATTCATCAAGGCTCCCCTGAAAATATTGAAGCGTTGGATCGGATTATTAAAGGGATACGTAAAGCTGGCTACGAGCTTGCCTTATTGACCGATATTCAGCCCCCAGGTAGATAATTGGAGCGGACAGTGTCATCCTTGCGGTACGTTTTGACTTCCTGCAACATACTTTATTTAGAGGTATGCGGTATATATTCATATACAAAGGAAGCGAATATTCGTGCAGCAAGCGATAGCCATACTGGATTCCGGAGTGGGTGGGCTTACCGTAGCCAGAGAAGTAATGCGTCAGCTCCCCAAAGAGCGAATCTGCTATTTTGGCGATACCGCCCGCACACCTTATGGACCCAGATCTTCAGCGGAAGTTATTCAGTTTACACATCAGATTGTCGATTATCTTATGCTCTTTAATCCGAAAATGGTCGTAATCGCATGCAATACAGCGACAGCCGTAGCATTGGACGAAATCCGTTCCCGCCTACCGATTCCCGTAGTGGGCGTTATTCATCCCGGTGCCCGTGCTGCAATCAAAAACACGAAAAGCGGTAAGATCGGCGTTATTGGAACTGAAGGCACGATTAAAAGTAAAGCCTATGAGCTGGCTCTGCGCCAACTATCACCGCATATTCAGGTGTCGAGCCAAGCCTGTCCCTTGTTTGTGCCTTTAGTGGAAAAGGGATTGTTCGAGGCCGAGCAGACGGCAGCTGTAGTTAAAAGCTCTTTGCAGGAGCTAAGTACTGTACCGATGGATTGTCTGATTCTGGGCTGTACGCACTACCCCTTTTTGATTAAACCGATCTCGGAAGCGATGGGGCCACGGGTGGCACTTATCAGCTCCGCAGATGAAACGGCGAGGGAGATCAGCGCGATTTTGTACCATAAAGGGATGTTGGCGACGACAGAAGAAATGCCAGTACATCAATTTTTTTGCAGTGGAGATCCATGGATGTTCAAAAAAATAGCACAAATTTGGTTGAATGATCAAATTGGAGTCATGCCCGTCATTTGGCGATCTCCAACAATTTTATGAGACAGCGATTCGGGAGCCAAAAGCTTTCGGATCGTTTCTTAATGAGAGGGTGCATATGGATGAACGAATTTGGTAAAGGTCTTGATTATGCGGGGATGGTTATGGACATTCTACAGCTGAAAGAGCACTATCCTTTTCTCGAGGTCGGATCGATCGGCCGTAGTGTCGAAGACAGGGACATCCCGGTACTAAGAATCGGCTGCGGTACCAGGCACATTCATTTTAATGGGGCCTTTCATGCGAATGAATGGATTACTACATCGCTGCTCATTCGGTTTATTCGTGAATATGCAGAAGCTTATACGCATGGTAATTCGGTACAGGGAGTTGATGCCAAGCAAAT
This sequence comes from Paenibacillus baimaensis, assembly GCF_025567575.1. NCBI lineage: Bacteria > Bacillati > Bacillota > Bacilli > Caryophanales > Paenibacillaceae > Paenibacillus > Paenibacillus baimaensis. The sequence continues at coordinate 463,532 of NZ_JAOQIO010000084.1, forward strand.
GTTTGAGCAAACCTCATTATGGGTCGTGCCGATGGTTAATCCAGATGGGGTGGAGCTTGTCTTGACCAAGCCGGAGGATCAGCAGCGACACGAATTGTTGGAATGGAACGGCGGGTCTACCGATTTCTCAGGCTGGAAGGCCAATATTCATGGCGTTGATCTGAATGATCAGTTTCCTGCTAACTGGGAGTTGGAACGGACGCGTCGCCAAGTAGCCAATCCGGCATCCCGGGACTATAGTGGGAGCTCTCCCTTATCCGAGCCGGAAGCGAGAGCTATCGAGGCATTTACAAGAGAACGGGACTTTGCGATGGTGATAGCCTTTCATACGCAAGGCGAGGAAATTTACTGGAATTACAATGATTATGAGCCTGTTGAATCGGAAGCTATCGCTGAGCGTTTTGCCCAGGTAAGCGGTTATAGGGCAGTGAAGCTGACGGGCAGTGACGCCGGGTATAAGGATTGGTTCATTCAGGAATTTCGCAGGCCGGGCTTCACGGTAGAAACGGGCCTCGGAATCAACCCACTGCCTTACTCGCAATTGGACGATATGTACGGGAAAGCTTCAAAAATTATGGTAGAGGCACTCAAACTGTAATTCCTGCAACCCCGATTCGGCTGCTGCGTATATGAAGTATACAGGCTGACAAGCCTACGGTAGTTGAAGCCAGCAGCCTGGATCATATCAAAGGGGGACCATACCATGTGGAGACGTTTGCTTTCATTTCGAAATTGGGGTCATGTATTCCAGAGAATCATACCACTCCTATTTTCCAGTAAAGTACCGCTGAGAGAAAAGCTGCTCTTTGTCATACCCGCTGTCGTATACTGGGTTGCCCCTGATTTGCTTCCTTTCCTGCCGGTTGATGATATTGCAGTTTCCTTGCTGCTGATGAATTTTTTCACGGATCGCGTTGAACGTAAGTACGCTGTGAAGTAGCTTGTAGTATAATGGAATAAGCTAATGCAGGCGTTATCGCCTTAGTGATTCACAGCCAATAGGGAGGATTTAAAGCTATGAATGAGAAAATCGTCATCCGCAAAACGGGCAAACAATTATTAGAGCAAATGGATACAACTGAGGTTCCACAGGATGGAATCGCGATATGGCAGTTAGGACAGGAAAGCCTGGTTATAAAAAAATCGGGATTCATCATCTACTTTGATCCCTATCTGTCAGCTTCACCTGCGCGATCCTTTGCACCTCCAATCCAGCCGGAGGAGATTTACAACGCGGATTATGTCATTATCACTCATCATCATTCGGATCATTTGGATCCGTTAACCTTAAAAGACCTTGCGATCCGCTCCCCGCAGGCGATGTTTATTTGTCCGGCACCTCATATGGAGCGAGTTGTGGACGCGGGTATTGGCCGTGAACGGATTATACCGGCACAAGCAGGAATCAAGTTCGAATTGGCTTCCGGCATCACCGTTACACCTGTAGCTTGCAAGCACGAGCAGTACATAACCGACGCTGATGGCAACCATTTCTTTTTGGGGTATGTGATTGATTTTAATGGACTTGTATTTTATCATGCAGGGGATGCAATTGCGGATCAGGAACTGGAGGATGCGCTGAAGCCGCATCAGATCGAAATCGCTTGTATGCCCATCAACGGCCATGACTGGCGGCGTCTGCGCAATCATATTTACGGTAATATGACGTTTCGTGAAGCAGCAGATATGGCGGCTGAGATCGGAGCGGAGATGATCATTCCGATGCATTATGATATGTTCGCCAGCAACACGGAAAACCCGGCTTATTTTGTCGATTACCTGCTGCGTTATTATCCGATGTTAAAATTCAAGATGCTGGCCCCGGGTGAGCGGATGCTGTATTTGACAGAGCGGTAAGAAATGGATATACGAAGAGCCCAGCGATTTATGCTCACTGGGCTCTTTATTTATTGATTTATTCACCTTCAGGCCAGCGAATCCAGCGCTGCAGATATCCCTGCTCGTACAAAGCTTTGATGGTGATGATGAGGATAGGAGAAAGTATCAGGCCGGATATGCCAAACAAGGAGAGAGAAATGATCATGAAGGACAGCATCGTAAAGGCAGATACACCAAGCGAGTCTCCTGTGATTTTGGGCTCCATAATTTGTCTGACCATGATGACGACACCAAGTATGATGCATAACCAGATCGCAAGCGTCGTCTGTCCGACAATGAACAAATAAATGATCCACGGGATGAACAGGGTAGACACGCCGAGCAGCGGCAGCACATCAAATACGGCCGACAGCAGAGCGATCGAAAAGGCATTGTCTACTCCGAGCAGCAGCAGCGAAACAAAAATAACGATAAACGTTAAGCTGATAAGCTTGCTCTGAGCTTTCAGGTAGCCGATGATTCCGAGCAGTACGTTTTCACGCAAAAAGGTGAACGCGGCTTTGAATGTTTTAGGTGTTTTATCACGGGCCATTCTTTTCCAGGTTTCAATCTCGATGCTTAAAAAGTAAGCCAATATAATCGCAATCACGAAATTGACGACAAAGGTAGAAAAGCTGGTCAGCATGGAGAACGTACTGGTGAGTAATTGCCCTGCCAGTTGAGAAGCCTTATCTGCAATCTCTGTCGAGTACTGCGTTATTTTATGTATCACATCATCCGGGAGTGCGTCCATCCTGTTGCGCAGAAATTCTGTTTTCAGGATCAGCTGCTTTTGCATAATAGCTGAATATTCGGGCAAGCTGGCTTTAAGGCTCAGAATTTGGCTCGTAAAAATAACTCCGACACCAGCGATAACACCAAGAATGACGAGAATAAACAATCCCGTTGAAATGGCGGAGGCAATACTTTTGCTTAAACCACGTCTATGTAAAAAGCGAGCCAAAGGCTCAATAATCAGGTAAATGACAAGAGCAAGAAAAATCGGTGTGGCAATCTGATACAAATAACTGAACAGCAGCATGAACAAATAAATGGTTATGAGCAGCAATGCAATATCAAACACGGTTTTCCAATATTTTTGGTAAAACGCTATCATCCGGTCACCTCGTCATACAGGGGAATAGGGGGACTAAGTCCATTTGGCGGACCAAAGCTTCATTTCTTTCAAAATCTGGTGGAGATCGTGGCCTTTCGGTGTCAAGGTGTATTCTACAGTGACAGGTACAGTAGGGTAAGCGGTTCTTTCCAACACGCCTTGCTCCTCCAGATGACGCAAGGTTTCGGTTAGCGATTTGGGGCTGACGCCATTGATTTTCTTTTGGAGTACGCCAAAGCGTTTGGTTCCGCCGAACAATTCGCGCAGCACGAGAAAGGACCATTTGCCACCGATGGCATCCAAGGTTCTTTCAATGGAGCAATCAATGTACACGGGTTGTTTAGGGACATAATTACTTCCAGTTTCTGCGAGTTTATTATTGGTTTCATTTTCTAAGAGAGACATATGTACCATCCTTCCTGTTATTAAGGGATTACCTCAAGGTTACTAGGTATATTTCCTGTAATAATATGAATAAAAATTCACTACTTCCCATTTTAAAGAACTATGGATAAAATAGCAATAGCAGCCAGGTTCCTATGGATCCGAATCTGTAAACTATCAAAGGAGTGTCACATTGTGAGCAAAAAAACGATTATTATTACCGGAGGCAGCGGCAAAGCTGGCGTTTGGCTGGTAAAGCATTTTATAGAGCAGGGCTATGAGGTTATCAATCTGGACTGGAAGCTTCCTGATGAGCCTTTGTGCCGTACGATTATTACAGATTTGAATGATTTGGGTCAGGTTCATAATGCACTGGCACCATTCAGTGGCACCAACCGCAGTCAAGTCGAAGGTATTGTCCATTTTGCAGCTATTCCACAGGCTTATACGCATACGAATGATGTTTGTTTCCGCAATAACGTCATGAATACGTATAATGTGCTGGAAGCAGCAGCGAACCTCGGCATTCAGAAGGTTGTACTTGCCTCAAGCGAGTCTTCTTACGGTATGGTATTTGCCAGTGAATATTTTGCGCCGCAGTATTTGCCTGTTGATGAAGCGCATCCACAGCTTCCTGAGGACAGCTACGGCTTGTCCAAAGTTGTGAATGAGGTAACGGCCGAAGCTTTCCATCGCCGTACAGGTATGCAAGTAATTTCGTTTCGCTTGGGCAATATTCTTATTCCTGAAAGCTATGCAACGATTCAGGCCAAATTCGCGGATACGGAAGGCAGAAAACGGATTTTGTGGTCGTATATTGATGCCCGTGATGTCGCCAGTGCTTGTCGCCTTGCGATAGAAAAAGACGGACTTGGCGTGCAAGCGCTTATCCTGGCTGCTGACGATACCTCTTCGGATCGGGGTACACAGGAGCTGGTAGCCGCGCATCTGGCACAGGTTACGGATATTCGTGTTCCTTTGGAGGGTCGTATAAGCTTGCTGTCCAATGCCAAAATCAAGCAAGTGCTCGGCTGGGAGCAGCAGATTTATTTTATGGATCAGTTGTAAAAGGAACTGCTGCAGTATCTCCATTGGAGCAGAAATCTGGTCCATTTGCAAGTTAAACGGTGAACACAATCAGATGAAGGGTCTTCCCAATAGGGTGGCCCTTTTGCTGATCTGATCAGATACGAAAGGAGAAGTGGATGACATCAAGCTGAGTGTGTTGGATCTTGTTCCAGTAATTGGTGAGGTCAGTGCGTCCTTTGCTCTGCAGAAGGCGCTGCAGCTGGCTCAAACCGCTGAACGATTGGGCTACCATCGCTATTGGGTGGCTGAGCATCACGATATGGTCGGCTTGGCCTGTACATCCCCGGAGGTGCTGCTTGCTCATATTGGTGCATTGACGAAGCGAATCCGGCTTGGATCAGGTGCTCTGCTGCTGCCGCATTACAAGCCAATTAAGGTGGCAGAGAGCTTTCATCTGTTGGCAGCCTTGTATCCCGAACGCATTGATTTGGGGATTGGGCGGGCACCTGGGGGTTCTGCACATGTGACCATGGCTTTAAGCGGCAATTTTTTGGACAATCTTAGACAGCTGCCTGACTCGCTGCAAGCCTTAATGGAGCTGCTGACCCACACCTATCGGCAAGACGGTGAACCCGTATTGGCACGGCCAATTCCAACAGAAACTCCCGAGGTATGGATGCTCGGTACGAACCATAAGAGTGCCACTTACGCAGCACAATATGGTACGGGATATGTATTCGGGCAGTTTATGAGCGACAATGATGGGGTCGAGATGCTCTCAGGCTATCGTCAGCAATATGTGCCATCCGCTCTTTCTTCGAGACCACGTGCAATTGTTGCCGTAGGCGTAATCTGTGCAGAGACCGAAGAACAGGCCGGACAGCTCGCCCTTAAGTCGGCCAAAGCTTTCAATCAGGCCGAGCAGAGTGCGGAAGTGAGTACTGCATCCAAGCGCAAGCTGTTGGTCGGCACTCCGCAGCAGATCAAAGCCGAGCTGGACCAGCTTGGACAAATATACGGTGTGGACGAGTTTCTGGTCGTTACCCCTATACCTGACTATCAACATCGGCTGCGTTCTTTTGAGCTGCTGGCCGAAGCTATGCTATAGATGAACAATCATTTTATGAATTGACGCTGTTAGACTCTCCGCATTACAATAGTTACAATTCATGCTCGGGCAGCTGTTAATGGGAACCTGCATCGGGCATGATGTGTAATAAGAAGCGAGAGAGGGTGCGAGATGGCGCAAGTGCTGAACCGGATACAGAACTACCTGCTCGGAACAAGTCTCCAACAGAAGCTGATTCTGCTGATACTTCCGCTTTCCATAATCCCGTTATCCATTCTGGGAACCTTCTCTTACTATAAATCCTCGCAGGTCGTTCAAAAGCAAGTGTGCCAGACGATTTTGGAAAGCTTATCCCAAGTCAATTACAGCCTTAACTATTTTGTCAAAGATATCGAGCAGCTTACGATGTACATCTACAGCAACCGTGAAATTCAGGACGTGCTCTCCAAAGACGGTGGGCGCTCGTTGGTGGAAAAGCACCAGGACGAGAAACGGATCAATGATATTCTGGACACGTTCCTGGGCTTTAAAAGCTGGAATATTGCGATATATTTGCTTGGCTCCAATGGAGACCGCTATTTTACCGGCAAGCTATTGCCGAACCAATATGATGATTACAATGTAAATTGGGGATTGTTTCGCAAGATGCGGCTGGCGGGCGGCAATATCATTTGGGACACGCACTATAGTATGAAAAAGCTCGAGGATTTCGGTATTGTACTCAGCAGCGGCAGACTGTTAAAAAAGATCGAGACGAGCCAGCCGCTTGGTTACATGGTCGTCGATATTATGGAAGACGCCCTAGCGGACAAATACAATAAGGCTCAACTCCAGCCCGGTGGACAAATGCTGCTGCTGGATCGCAACGGCTACGTAATTTCCAGCAGTCCATCCAAGCATATCGTTGGGACGAAGCTGAACGAGCCTTATTTGGAAAATGTGCTTGCCGGAAATAAAGGTTTTTTTGAGCTGGACAGCAAGAATGCTCCTGCGACGATGGTCATTTATGATACCTCGGAAATTACCGGATTCAAGATGGTTAGTGTCGTTCCTGTAGCTGTATTGACCAAGGAGAGCAGCAGCATCCGTAATCTGACGTATTTTATAGTCATTATGCTTGGTGTTGTCTCATGCTGGCTCGCTTATGTGCTATCCGTCACAATTACCCATCCGCTCCGGAAGCTGAGATCCCTGATGTATCTGGTGGAGAACGGCAACATGGAGGTGTCCTTTCGGTCCAGGTACAGAGATGAAGTCGGACAGCTCGGAATCAGCTTTAACAAAATGGTGCAGCGGATCAAACAGCTGATCGATGAGGTGTATAACAAGCAGCTCATGGTGCAGGAGGCTGAAATCAAGGCGATTCAGGCTCAATTTAACCCGCATTTTTTGTATAATGCGCTGGATTCGATTAATTGGATGGCCCGTATTCACAAGATCAACGATATTAGTCAGACCGTGGTTTCACTTGGTGAGCTGCTGCGGTTCAGTATACGCAAGGGACAGCCCTTTATTCAGGTACAAGAGGATATGCAGCAGATTCGTAATTATTTGGTCATTCAAAAAATGCGCTACGGTGAAAAGCTGGAAGCGGAATTAATTATCGATCAAGACATTGAAGCGCTCTATACCCTGAAGCTGCTCATTCAGCCGCTGGTGGAGAATGCGATTACCCATGGGCTTGAGCTTAGGCCGGGCAAGGGGCATCTTCGGATTCATGGTTCACGTGTGGGAGAGCGTGTTCGTTTTGAAGTGAGCGACGATGGAGTAGGTATACCACCGGAAACGGTGGAGCTGCTTCTACACGGCAAGTTCGAATCCAATGATGAGCATAATACGGGAATCGGACTTCATAATCTGAAGCGACGGCTGGAGCTTTATTTCCATTCCAACTATCGTTTTGACATCGAAAGTAAGGCGTTGCAGGGGACCAAGGTCATTATTGAAATTCCTGTAATGCGCACAGCAGGGGAGGATCGTCATGTATAAAGTGGTCATTGTCGAGGATGAATGGCTTGTTCTGCAAGGGTTGAAGCTGACGATTCCATGGGAGGACATGCATTGCTCGATCATCGGTGAGGCAAGTGACGGGGTGACGGGTCTGGAGGTTATACAGCAGGAGCAGCCCGATATATTATTAACGGACATTCGGATGCCAGCGATGGACGGGATTCAGTTAGCTGAAAAAGCAGCCCTGCTGTGGCCAAAAATGAAAATCGTGTTTCTTACGGGATTCGATGATTTTACTTATGCCCAAAAAGCAGTAAAGCTGGGAGCCGCTGACTTCGTGCTTAAACCAACCAATGCAGATGAACTGATTCGTGTCATCGGACGCATCACCTCCAAGCTGGATGAGGAGAAGCAGCGGCAATCGCTGCAGGAACGTATGGAGCTGCGCTACAGCTGGGAGCATCCGCTGATTTTGGAGAAAATGCTCTATGATATGCTGCTTGATTATGCCGGAACGATGGAGAAGGAGTGGCTGTTGGAGTACGGGGGATCCTCATCGGAGGAATTTTCCTCCTATCGGGTATTGCTGCTGCAGCTTGATGGTTTGCATACGAGCGGGGCGGCTGGAGAACAGCTGAAGCAGGGGATTAAAGAGCAAATGGCCGTGTTGTCGACCTTGCCTGCGGTGAGAATACACGAAAACCGTTATGCCTTAGTCGTTAACCGAATTATAGACCGAGCTCCGCTAACCGAAAAGCTGGATCAGTTGTCTCCGCTCCTGCCCATTATTGCAGAAAGCCATGTACTGGGTGCAAGCGAACCCTGTATCAATATCGAGCAGCTTCCGACTGCTTATCAACAGGCGATGAGCGCCTTATATCAAACGGTATTTGTCGGTCAGGAGCGCATGATCTGGTTTGAGGATATGGATCGGCAGCAGGATCCTCTTCGTACCAATTATACGAGACTGGAGGAACTGATCGATCTGGTCAAATGGGGAAATCCTGCATCCATCAAGGAAATGACAGAGATCTGGTACAGCCAGCTTATTCATCGTCATACGGATGGCTTGGAAGCCAGAAGGCGTTTTTTTGAATATACGGTGACACTGTATTCGCTGCTGCTGCGAGATTCAGAGCTTCGTGGCATCGTACTGGACAGCAGCTTTTCGCTGGCTTCGGCTGAGCGGGTGGAGGAGACGCTGGAATTGTCACTGAAACGGCTGAATACTTCATTATTCGAATGGAATCGCAAATATACCGAGCAGTCGGACACTCATAAGAAAAGCGGATTCGAGGAAATTGAAGCTTTCATTCAAGCTCATTATGCCGAAGATATTACCCTTCAGAGCATCGCAGAACGCCATCATATGAGTGAAAGCTATTTTAGCCGATTGTTTAAAAAACAGGTGGGTACCAGTTTTCTTGAATATATAACGCAGATTCGGATGCGGCATGCGAAGGAGCTGTTAACGAATCCGAGATTGAAAATATACGAGGTTTCCGTTCAGGTAGGCTACCAGGATTCACGTTACTTCAGTCAAATTTTCCGTAAATATACCGGAGAAACACCGACAGAGTTCCGCAAGCGGCTTGGGATTGAGAGTTTACCGTTGTAATAACCGGCTATATAGGCTATGTCCGGCCCTTGGGCCGGTTTTTTGCGTTTTATTGTGTTTTATAAGGGGAACGCTAGACGGAAAGAGTGGATTTACTGCGAATGAAGTGGGCAAAAATTTCAACAACTGAGCAATTTCATCACATTGAAAGCACTTTCATCAGTGGATATAGTAGTACTAGAAGTAAAACGCTTTCAAACTAATAGGGGGTCATACACAATGAGAAAAATGGTAACCAGTATTTTGGCATCACTGCTTTTGGTCGGTTCATTAGCGGGCTGTGGCACAACGGAAACACCAAGCGCCAAACCGGCTGAGGGGGCAGCGCCTCAACCTGCCGCACAGCAGCCAGCTGCCAAAACAGGCGGTAAGCTGACGCTGTATTCACCCAATGCAGCAGAGGTTAACAACCCGATCGTAAAGGAATTTCAGGACCGTACGGGGATTGAAGTGCAGCTGATTGCTGGAGGCACGGGAGATTTGCTGAAACGCGTTCAGGCAGAAGCGGCTAATCCACTCGGGGATGTATTCTGGGCAGGCGGTGCTGATTCGCTGGAAGCCTACAAGAAATATTTTGAACCGTACAAAACGAAGGAATTCGATAATTTATCTCCGCAATATGTGGATAAAACGAATGTGTGGACACCGTTTGCAGCCTTGCCGATGATCATTATGTACAACAAGGAACTGGTGAAAGCGGGCGAGGAACCGAAGGGCTGGACGGATCTGACTGATCCGAAATGGAAGGGCAAAATTGCATTTGCCGATCCGGCCAAATCCGGCTCCTCCTACACACAGCTTATTACGATGCTTACAGCAAACGGGAAAGACAACGGCTGGGGCTTTATTAAGAAATTTGTGACCAACCTGGATGGAAAAGTGTTATCCGGCTCCGGTCTTGTGTACAAAGGTGTAGCGGATAAGGAGTTTGCACTCGGCGTGACTCTGGAGGAAGCGGCGCTGCGGTATGTTGAAGGTGGAGCCAAGGTCGGAATCATTTATCCGGTTGAAGGCACCTCGTCAGTACCTGATGGTGCAGCGGTGATCAAAGGCGCCAAAAATATGGAGCAAGCCAAGCAATTTATCGACTTTCTGGTAGGCAAGGATGTACAGGCGCTGATTCAAAAAGAATTTAAACGCCGTTCTGTCCGTAAAGATGCAGAAGCTGTGAAGGGAATTGCTGAGGCAAAAGATATCAAGCTCGTCGATTATGATTTTGACTGGGCGGCAACCAAGAAAGACGACAACATTAAACGTTTTGGTAAAATTGTTACTGGACAGGAATGACAGTTATTATAATTAACATATATATAACATTAAATGAAACTTTATTTTAAAAAACTAACGAATCATGACCATTAAAGGTCGAAACGTCTATATTCATGGACGTTTCGACAATAATTTAAACAATTTAGAAATTTTATCTCATTTAAAGTTAGTATATCTGACATTATAGTATGAAGTAGAAATCAAATCTGCTTTTACTAACTGGAGGATACACAATGAGAAAAATGTTTACAAGTGTTCTTGCCTCACTGTTGCTTGTAGGAACTTTGGCGGGCTGTGGAACGTCGGAAACCCCGAAATCGAAGGAGGGAGCTGCGCCTCAGCCTGCGTCTCCATCGACAGCTTCCAAGGCGGGCGGCAAGCTGAATCTGTATTCTCCAAATGGAGCCGAGGTGAACAACCCGATTCTAAAAGAGTTTCAGGATCGTACGGGCATTGAGGTACAGCTGATTTCAGGAGGTACAGGAGACTTGCTGAAGCGTGTGCAGGCTGAAGCAGCTAATCCGCTTGGTGATGTATTCTGGGCTGGAGGTGCTGATTCCTTGGAGGCCTACAATAAATACTTCGAGCCTTACCAAACAAAAGAGTTCGACAATCTCGCTCCGCAATATTTGAATAAAAGCAATGTCTGGACACCGTTTGCGGCCTTGCCGATGATTTTTATGTATAACAAAGAGCTGGTGAAGGTCGGGGAAGAGCCGAAGAGCTGGAACGATCTGCTGGATCCGAAGTGGAAAGGCAAAATTGCTTACGCTGATCCGGCCAAATCCGGCTCTTCCTATACACAGCTGGTCACGATGCTAACAGTGAACGGCAAAGATAACGGATGGGATTACGTTAAAAAGTTTGTTAAAAACCTCGATGGCAAAGTATTGTCTGGCTCGGCTTTAGTATATAAAGGTGTGGCGGATAAGGAATTTCCAATCGGTGTTACGCTGGAAGATGCAGCTCTCCGTTATGTCGAGGGTGGTGCACAGGTAGGCATTATTTATCCTACGGATGGAACCTCGGCTGTTCCTGATGCCGCCGCAGTAATCAAAGGCGCCAAAAATATGGAGCAGGCGAAGCAGTTTATTGATTTTCTGGTAGGTAAGGATGTACAGTCGTTGATCCAAAAGGAATTCAAGCGTCGATCCGTCCGTAAGGATGCTGAAGTGGTGAAGGGCATTGCAGAAGCGAAGGATATCAAGCTGGTTGACTACGATTTTGACTGGGCAGCTACCAAGAAAGACGACAATATCAGACATTTTGGAAGAATCGTAACTGGGCAGGAATAAGACATTTTGAAAATTAACGGTGCCTTGCTTGAACGGTGGAGGCACCTTTCTTTTAGATAATGGAGGGTTATAGCTATGCAAAAAATTGTATTCGATCATGTGACCAAATATTTTGGGGACACCAAGGCAGTCAATGACGCTCATCTGACCATCCGGGAAGGGGAATTTTTTACCTTGCTTGGTCCGAGTGGATGCGGGAAAACGACCCTGCTGCGCACGATAGCCGGTTTTTATCGTCAGGAAGAAGGGGATATTTACTTCGGTGAGCGCAAAATCAATGATATTCCTACGCATGAGCGAAACATTGGGATGGTATTTCAAAATTACGCGATTTTCCCTCATATGACGGTTTTTGAGAACGTCGCCTATGGGCTGAAAGCACGTAAAGTGAACAAGAAAGAAACGGAACAGCGTGTCATGGAAGCATTGGAGATGGTACAGCTTCAGCATTTGCGTGATCGTGTTCCTTCCGATATGAGCGGCGGTCAGCAGCAGCGGATTGCATTGGCTCGGGCCATTGTCATTCGTCCTGGTTTACTGCTGATGGATGAGCCGTTGTCCAACCTGGATGCCAAACTACGAATTAAGATGAGATCGGATATCCGCATGCTGCAAAAGGAATTGAATATCACGACGATTTACGTAACCCATGATCAGGAGGAGGCACTGGCCGTATCCGATCGAATTGCAGTTATGAGTGAAGGAAAAATACAGCAAATCGCTCCTCCAGAAGATATATACGCTTATCCCGCGAATCAGTTCGTAGCCAATTTCATCGGAACCTCCAATTTTATCGAAGCTCATTGTCATGGAGGTATGGATAGCTCAGGGCTCGCAAAGATCGATTTACTCGGTGCCTCGTATCAACTGCCGCTTGCTAAATCGTATGAAGGCAAGGTTGTTATGTCGCTGCGTCCGGAGCGCGTCCGCTTGGAAACAGCGGGTCATGGACTATCTCTAATACCGGGAACGATAGAAAATGTCACGTATTTGGGGGAAAAGGTAAGCTACCTTGTCCGCCTTCAGAACGGGCCCGTGATCGATGTGCAGGAGCATGCGGTAGAGCCTCATCAATTACGTAAGGTGAAGCAAGCCGTACAGGTGAATTTGCAGCTGGAAAAATCTACGATGTTCGACAAAGGCGGCAAGGAGGTAGTTTATCGTGCAACCTACTAAGAAGGGCCGACTATTTTCATTTAAAAAATGGGACTTCTGGTCCTGGGTCACCTTGATTGTCTATGTATTCCTGTTTGCCTTTATTGTGTATCCCTTATTTACCTTGCTGTTCAACAGCTTTTATAACGATGAGGGAAGCCTTACGCTGGACAATTATGCGAACTTCGTGAAGCTGAAATACTTTTACGGAGCATTATGGAACAGCTTGAAGGTATCCGCCTTTGCCACATTGTTTTCCATTCTGCTCGGTGTTCCACTTGCTTATGTGACGGCACGCTATAATGTGAAATGTAAAGGACTTATTCAAATTCTGGTCATTATGTCCTTGCTTTCCCCTCCCTTTATTGGTGCGTATTCCTGGATTCTGATGCTCGGAAACAACGGTTTTTTGACCCGTTTTCTGCATGACCTTGGCATTCCGTTCTCTTCAGTTTACGGTTGGAAGGGAATTGTCTTCGTCTTTACCCTTCAGTTCTATCCGCATATCTATTTGTATGTATCGGGTGCGCTCAAAACGATCGATACTTCACTGGAGGAGGCTGCGGAAAGTCTGGGACGCTCCAGCTTTCACCGGCTTCGCACGGTTACACTGCCACTGATATTTCCAACTTTATCGGCTGGTGCTCTGATGGTCTTCATGGCATCCTTTGCCGACTTCGGTACACCTATGCTGCTGGGGCAAGGCTTTAAAGTATTGCCTATTCTGGCCTACGAGCAATTTATTAGTGAAATGGGCGGCAATCCGGCTATGGCGAGTACGCTCAGCGTTATCCTGATCATATGCTCGACAAGTATTTTGTTCCTGCAGCGTTTCTTTGTCGCCCGTAAAAATTACACCATGACGGGGATGCGCACACCGAAGATTCAGACGCTAAGGCCGCTTGCCAAATGGTTGTTAACTGCTGGAGCTTTGCTGGTGGCTTGTGTATCGATTATTCCGCAAGCGACGGTTATTGTCACTTCCTTTATTAAAACGAAGGGGCCTGTATTTCATCCAGGCTTCAGCTTGAACAGCTACAAGGAGATATTGTTCCGTGTGCCCAAAGCTATTTTGAATACGTACAGCTTTTCATTGATCTCGATAGTGATCATGGTTGTGATGGGAATGCTGATTGCTTACGTGCTCGTCCGTAGAAAATCGAAGCTGACCGCGATGCTGGACGGGTTGATCATGATTCCTTATGTTATGCCGGGTACGGTGCTCGGGATCAGTATGATCATTGCGTTCAATAAACCGCCGGTCGTGCTGACAGGCACGTGGGTTATTCTTGTCATTGCTTATGTGGTGCGCAAGCTGCCCTATACCATTCGTTCCAGCACAGCGATTTTATATCAATTGGATCGCAGTGTGGAGGAGGCTTCTATCAGTCTTGGAGTACCACCGATGAAAACCTTTTTCAAAACAACAGGGCGCCTGATGGGTCCCGGTGTGCTGTCCGGTGCGATTCTAAGCTGGATTACGACCATTAATGAGTTAAGCTCCACCATTGTCCTCTACTACGGCTCTACAGCGACAATCTCGGTTACGATATACAGCGAAGTATTTACGGCCAACTACGGTACGGGCGCAGCACTTGCTTCCATTTTGTCGATTACCACGCTGATCTCTTTGATAGTTGCCAACAAGCTGAGTAAAAAGGGACTGCAGCTGTAACAGCTTAAGGAGGATGCTTGATAAGTCCCTCTCTTAATCTCGGTCGGCTGCCGCGCCACTCTGCTATATAGGAAAAGCCTTGCTGCAATGTTAGTATAGGAATATAGATATGGCGAGGCAGACCTGTCGGGAGGATATATGGGCTTAAAGCAATGGACATTATGGGGCATAGCCGCTCTGTTAATATTTACGGTTGGGGCTTTTTATAGCATGAATATGAATCAAGCCAGCGGTGTGAACAGCGAGTCTGATCGTACAACAGCGATCTCGATCTGGCTGTACAGCGAAGGCTGGGAAACGTATGTAAATGAATTCAAACAGCTTCATCCTAATATAGATGTAGATGTACGCAACTTTCGTTCAAGCGAGCAGTTATTTACGGAACTGACAGCCTCTATTTCTGCCAACGCGGCACCGCAAATAGCCGAGCTGCACAGCTATTATGGCCTGTCACAGCTCGTGGATACCAAAGCTGTTATTCCCGTTGAACACGCCCTGATAGAGGGTGGGAACCAACTGCATCCAACATTCACTGCTCCCTTTCATTACGAAGGTAACGACTGGGCTGTTCCGTTCGGCGGCGGATTACCGCTGATTTATTACCGTCAGGAGCTGTTAAAGCATCCGCAGGAAAAGGCCTTTACCAGCTGGGATCAGATCGTTCAAGCGGCCCAACAACCGTTATCCGAAGGCTCCGAGCTCGGTGGCAATGGACACTGGGGTCTGGCTATTGATAATGAGCTGCCCTGGTTTGTCGATAATCTTTCATTCACATCTGACTCTGCTGGTGAAAAGGATTCCTCTGTTAAAAGCAGCCGCGTATATTCAGCATTGTCTGCATGGAGTGACTGGATTCATCTCTCAGGGATTATGAAGCCACTTGTTCACCGCAGGGCTGCCAGTGATTTCATTAATGGAAAAATCGGCGTATTCCTCAGCTCCTCCGAAATGCTGCCTACTGTGGAAAGATATATAGGAGGCAAGTTTCAATTTGATGCAGGACGCATACCGACCCTCGTACAGCAGGGGATCGTTCCCGAAATTCATGGCATGGTTCTTATGCAAGCAGCTCCGGCCAAGGTGCAGGCTGCCCAAAGCTTTATAGCTTATTTGCTTCTTGAGCAGACACAAGCATCATTATGGCGCAGCAAAGGTCTCATTCCGTCACGATCTGATGTGCTGGTTAAGCTGCAGGAAGAGGATGTATGGAGTCAACGGCAAAAAATGATTCTGGATTCGGCCCGTATGCTGGCAGTGAAGCCACCTTCAGCAGATGATTATGAACGATGGGTAAGCATGACAACCCTTGTTGAACAATTGGAGCAAAATAAGGACGTTAATCTGAATAAGAAAATAGAGGAGATTTATGGAAGCCATAACGGAAAATAAAGCAGGATACGTGCCGTATATAGATGCAGATGAGTTGACAAGGAGGAAGGGAAACATGAAGTTGGAGATGTTATCGCGGCAGGGGACTACGGAGTGGAATGAGGATGCACTGATTATCAATGAGCCTTTACAGCTATTCGGAGTTTTGGACGGAGCTACCTCCTTGCATCCTTACCGTGGTCCAAATAACGAAACCGGAGGTTATCTGGCCTCACAAATTATTAAACAATATTTTGAATCATTGGCAGAGGAGGATGTCAGAGACACTAATTTGAAGCAGTTGGTCATTCAGGCGAATATTCGATTGCGTGACAAAATGGTTGAGGCCGGAATTCAGCTTTCAGACAAGACGGCATTATGGACCAGTGCATTGGCTCTCATTCGTATTACAGACCATTATGTGGACTACGCCCAGGTAGGAGACTGCATGATCGCAGCTGTGTATAAGGATGATACGATCCGTACCGTTTCCCGTGATCAGGTGGCTCATATCGATCAGCAATCCAAGGCGATCTGGGAAGAGGCCATTGGCCGCGGAATCTCCAAACGCGAGGAGCTATGGGAGCTTGTGAAGCCGGTGATTTTGGGTAATAAATCCAAAATGAACACGATGGAAGGCTACTCGATTTTGAGCGGTGAACCGGAGCTGGCTGATTTTATTGAGTATGGTAGGATAAACCGAATCCAATTAAAGTCGCTGCTGCTTGTCACGGACGGATTGTTCCCGCATACGGAGAGCGGCAGAGAACCAGAGGATATGATTCATCAGCTAACTGCGCGGATTCAAAGTGATTCTTTAACCGCCTATGCGGATTGGCTGTTTAAACTGGAGTCGGAGGATAAGGACTGCCAAAGGTATCCGCGTTTTAAAATATCCGATGACAAGACAGGGATATCGATTCATTTTGAATAAGCGTTCCCTACATGAATAATGACACTGTATTCGCTGCTGCTGCAGGATACGGAGCTGTGAGGCTTCGTTTCTTGACAGCAGTTTTTTGCGTTAATTTGCCGCGCAGTGAGACTGATTTACCGGACTTCTAAAAATTGTATCTGTTTTTCAATGATTTATAGATGTTGGATAAGTACGGATGGTTTACACTGGCTGTGTGAGGATTCGAGCCGCTCGCTGCTGAGTGATTAAAAAATGGAGCGAAAAGGTTGGAAATATTGTATATTATGGAGGAAATCTTCGATGTCAATGAGTGGAATTCTTAAATCCAGTCCAATAATTACGCGTCACCCGAATAATCCGGTTCTGACTGCAAGCGATGTGCCTTATAAGCCTGCTCTTGTTTTTAATGCGGGTGTTACTAAATATGAAGGACAGTATGTCATGATGTTCCGCAACGATTATGGCGACATCGAGAATGAAACGCTGCTGCCTATTCATACGACGAATTTGGGGCTTGCGTACAGTCAGGATGGCATTCATTGGAATGTGCAGGATAAGCCCTGCTTTGGCATGGAGAGCGAGGAGATTATTCGCACCTACGACCCGCGGCTGACCGTCATTGATGGACGCTGTTATGTTTGTTTTGCTGTTGATACAAAGCATGGCGTAAGGGGCGGTGTAGCCGTTACGGACGATTTCTCAAGCTTCGAGGTTCTAAGCATGTCCGCACCGGATAATCGCAATATGGTGTTATTCCCTGAACGAATCGGAGGTAAATATATTCGGTTGGAGCGGCCTTTTCCCGTCTACGGTAAAGGGGGCAAAGACAGCTTTGATATTTGGATTTCTGATTCTCCTGATTTGAAATATTGGGGGAATACGGAATTGCTGTTGGGTTTGGAGCAGGTACCATACGCCAATGATAAGCTTGGACCGGCAGCGCCTCCGATAAAAACCTCCAAGGGTTGGCTGACTCTGTTTCATGCGGTAGATATAGATCCTTCCCGTGGTCGAAACGGATGGGAGCCGTATTGGAAGAAGCGTTATTCAGCCGGGATCATGCTGTTGGATTTGGATAATCCGTACAAGATCATCGGTATGTGTCAAGAGCCCTTGCTGGCTCCGGAAGTGAGCTACGAAACGGATGGCGGCTTCCGTAACGATGTCATTTTCCCCGGGGGAATGATATTGGAGGACGATGGTGAGGTGAAAATCTATTATGGGGCGGCAGATACGGTGGAATGTTTGGCGACTGCTCATGTTGACGATTTAATTCAGTTGTGCTTAAACAAGTAACTATAGGAATTCATTGTTTACGTACGATTCGTATGGTGTAGGGAGGCTCTGTGTAACAGCAGCTTCTCTACTTTATTTGTATTTACTTATAGTGGCAGCCTTGAATGCAGAAGGAGTTCATCGCGATGAAGCATAGACATGTTCTCCAATACATCAATCAACATTTTAAAGTGAAATTAATATTGATCCTTTCCGTGATCATCATTGTGTGTTCCATGGTTACCGGCTATGTTTCCTACAGAATTTATTTGAATCTGTTTGAGAGCGAAATCAGCAAGCAGTACCTCAATACGAGCGAACAAACGATTGAGCAAATTGGCTTCAAAATTCAGGATATGTACCGGATCACTGACTTTATTTTTTTTCATCCGCTTGTAGAGCAAATCGTCCAAAACATGCATGCCGAGCCTGCGGAAGGAGAAAGCACGGAGTATCGCAGTTTTATACTGGAGAGGGATTTGGCAGATATATTGCTTCCTGTAAAAAATGAAACACCGCAAATTCGCGCCTTGTATATCGTTGATTTGCAGGGTACTAACAACTACTTCAGTCATATGAGCCCTTCGCTGCAGATCGAATTTCCGGAATTTTATAATAGGGTCAAAGGTAGTTTGAAAAGCGAGTCCGCTGAGCTGGTGTGGCAGCGGATGCTTATTCAGGATTCTTCGGATCCTTCTGGTGAGAAGAGCCATCTTGTAGCCGCGAGGCTGCTGAAATCAACCAAACAGCAAACGGTATATGGCATGATTATTATGATCATTGACGAATCGTTTCTGGCTACCACTCTCGAATCGTTGATGGCAGGTCGAACTACAGGGGCCTATCTCTACGATCAATATAACCGCATCCTTTATAGCCGGGAGCCAGAAGGCAGTATCGGATTCGTACCGGATTGGGAAAAGAAAAAGGGGATTTTTACCCAGCGTACGGAGGACGGCAATGATTATTTATTTGTCAAAAGTGTCTTTGAGCCGCGATCGTTCACCCTGGTAAGCGGCATTTCACTGGTGGATATCGAGGCAAAAGGACGGCGTGTTTACCAGGTAGCCTTAATTTCCGGTCTGGTCAGTGTGATGCTTATGGCGGTTTGTGTTTCCTTCTTCAGCGGCAGACTGCTTCAGCCACTGCAAGGATTGGTAGCGGCTATGCAGCAGCTACGAAAGGGAAATTTGCGTGTGACAATCACCAAAACGTCGAATGATGAATTTGCTTTTCTGGCGGAGAGCTTCAATACGATGGCAGCCGATATTCAATCCTTGATTCAGGAAGTGTATGTAAGCAAGCTGAGTGAGAAGGAAGCTGAATTAAAGGCGCTTCAGGCGCAGCTGAATCCCCACTTCTTGCATAATGCGCTTAACTCTATTTATTGGAAAATCATGCTGCTTTACGAGGATGAGGAAACGGCTTCTCTCGTAACCAGCTTGTCGGAGCTGCTCCGGTATTCCTTGGCACCCGTGTCGACCCCAAGCACCTTACAGGATGAGCTGGCGCAAATCCGGAATTATATTACGATACAGGAAGCACGGCATGGCGAAGATCTGCATGTCAGTATTGAAGCCGAGGAGGAACTGAGAGGCTGTGGCATGCAAAGGCTGCTGCTGCAGCCTTTGGTTGAAAACGTATTTGTTCATGCGTTTCGCGACCAGACAGCTAATAAGCGCCTGTCCATTCGAGCTTTTCGACAGCATACGGAAATGCATATTGAAATCGAGGATAACGGGTGCGGGATGGATGCAGATACGATCCGTCACATTATGAAGGATCGCTCCGTCCACGATCAGCATGGAGAACGGGAGAGCCTCGGTGTTCGCAACGTTACACGACGTATTTACCTGGTGCATGGTGAGCCGTACAGGCTGGATATCCAGCGGCTGCAGCAGGGAACGATGATGCGTTTAATTTTGCCGTGTGAAGCTTACCGGCCTATGAAAGGAGGTGCAGCAGATGAATCGGCTGCTTCTGGTTGAGGATGAACCTTTATTCAGGAAAGGTCTTGCGAAAATGATTACCGGTTCCACGACCAACTGGAGCGTATGTGGGGAAGCGGAGAATGGACAAGAGGCGGAGAGCTTGATAGCGGAACTGCTGCCTGACCTCGTGATCACGGATATTCGAATGCCGTTATTGAATGGCCTTGAGCTGTTGAAGCGTGTTAAAAGCAGGTTCCCGGATATTGAGTTTATCGTTATAACGGGCTTTCAGGACTTCCAATATGCTCAGACTGCACTTCGTTATGGTGCACTCGATTTGCTTATCAAGCCCTGCAGTAAACAGGATGTATATGACGCGCTGGATAAAGTGAATGAGCTTGTTCTGGACAAACAGGCCAGGCTCAGAAAAGAGGAAACAGAGCATCAACTGCTGCTGGAAAATACATTAAGGGCGATTTTTCTGAGGTTTCCTTATCATACGGAGGCAGTAGCAGAACTGGAGCAAGGACTACATGGGTGCAAGCTGATCTTGTTCCGAATTACCGATTATTATCCTGCTCATAAGCAATATACGAGGAGAGATGTTCCGTTACTGCAGTTTGCCGTTTTAAACATTATTAGTGAATTGCTGGATACACACGGGATAGCAGGCAAGCTGCTGCTTATTGAATACGGCCGGTATGCTCTGCTCGTGGATGATGCTGCCGAGGTACAGGCTCTATGTGTTGCGGTATGTGAAACGGTTCCTCGCCTGCTGGGCTTATCGGTTTCAACGCATCATGCCGGCCTGGCCCACAGCCTGACGCAGCTCGCCGATCTCTATGAAACCGGTATGGAAGGAGCAAGAATAGCTGAGCGTACGGATAAAGGGACGGAAACGGAGGGCACGCTGCCGATGAATCGGGCGCGTCAGCAGCTGATCAGTGCGCAGACGGTCGCTTTTATCGTATCTGGCCAGATGGAAGCTTTGAAGCAGTATCTGGAGCATTTCATGAAAGAAGCTAGCGGAATGTCTCTGGAAAACGGGAAAATGGAGGCATTATCGCTGAGCTTTGCGCTTCAGGATACGGCTCGTAAACAGTTTGAGCAGATATATGAGCCTCAAACCTTGACGGATCGAATCAGCAAGCTGCATGAATGCAGCTGCAAGGACGAGATCTATAGCTGGATGCAGACGGAAAAGGAGCGTTTTTTCCATAACTTCACGAAATGGCAGGAAAAATACAGCGAGAATGCGATTTTAAAGGCGGCACGCTACATGGAGGAGCATTACTCCGAGCCGCTGCCGTTACAGCAGGTAGCCTCGCAGGTGCATTTGAATGCGGCCTATTTCAGCCATTTGTTCAAGAAAGAAACCGGACGCAGCTTTATCGATTATTTAATCGAGCTGCGTATGGAGAAAGCCAAGCAGCTGCTGTGCAATACGGATATGAAAATTACGGAGGTATCCGGCACAATCGGCTACGATTTACCGAATTACTTTGCCAAGCTGTTCAAGCAATCCACAGGTCTATCCCCTAAAGATTACCGCAAGCTTTATCAGAGCTGATTGTACGACAGCAGCAGGCTCCATTTTGTGATGCTAGACTAGAAACTGGATACCGAGAAACGAGAATGCGACAATAAACTCAACAAAGTCGTGGTGTCCTAGATGAGAAAGAAATATGATAAAGAATTCAAAAGAGAAACGGTGAAAATGATTCAGGAACAGGGAAAGTCGGTGGCGCAGGTAGCGAGGGAGCTAAGTTGTCCGACAATACTTTGTGCCGGTGGATGAGCGAATTCAAGCAGGATTCGGGTAATGCGTTTCCTGGTAGCGGCAACTTAAAGGTCGAAGACAAGAACGTGCGTTATACACGTCTCCTTTCAGCACTGTTAGCCACTTGGTTAAAGTTGTTAAAGCAGCAGAGCCAGCATATGGACACAGAGATTACTGTTATGACTCAATCGGATCTTTATCAGATTGGTCATACTTTCCCCTCACTTTTTTGCATTTAAACACCCAAGCTGGCGGTACGTTCATCCATGTATGCCCCGTTTCAATAGATGGGAAGTGAGTCTGAAAGTCTTTTTTGAGCAGCAGTGTATATTGGAACGCAATAAACGTTCCATTGCTTGCCAATGCGTTCTCAATCGATAGAAATAGTCTTTCTTTCAGTTCGGAAGAAAAATTAGCAAAAGGAAGACCCGAAACGATCAAGTCGAACGGTCTGCCCGTTTCTTTAACGATTTCCCCCAATCTCAATGCATCGTTCAGAATGGGGAGACCAGGGAATTGAATATTCAAATTTTCCCGAAAAGATTCATTTTGTTCGAACAAAAATAACCGGCTTCGAGGATCCATATGTTGTTTGATATACCGGGTAAATACACCGGTGCCGGGGCCCAACTCCGCGATTTGGGCCATCTTGTGCCATGGCAAGGAGGGCGGAAGCATTTTGCGGGTTAAAAAACCCGAGCTGGGAACCAAACTGCCTACCTGACCCGAATGGCGTATAAACTGTCCGAAAATCGACGGCTGTTTCATTCGATTCCTACTTTCTTATCCAGCAAATAGCAGCTTGCTGAAAAATATGCCAGACAAAAGATGAGCAATGTGAGAAAGGACGGGAAATTGGCAAAGGCTACGATCCAAACGAGCAGTCCCGCAGTAAAGCTTAAAAAAGTGATCAGCATAGAATGACTACGGCTGCATTTTCCAAGAAATATGCTCGTAAAACATAGAAATATAAGCCCAGTCGCAGAGAAAAGCCATTTCACGATGAGCAATACTTTCGACCAATCGAATAAAAGCAAAGGTTCGACTCGGAACAATTGTCCGTTGCTCATCCCCAGTTGTACCCACATACCCACAATCATAACCACCGTTATCAACAGTGCCTCCAATAAAATCACAATATATTTGGACATCAGCATATAAGTTCTAGGTACCGGAAGGGATAACAAATGGGTAATCGCCTGTTGCTTCCACTCCTCTTGCCATGTAGAGAAGCAGTGAAGAAACGTCATCAACAGCAGGCCGGCAAAAATTATGACATCAAGCATCGTAATCAGACCAAGTCCTTCCTGAGGCAGGTGCAAATAAAAGATGAGGATGGAAAGCGCCGCATTCAAAAGAACGGTTGTTGCCAATGTAGCGAGCAGCGTATTCCTTCGATTTCGCAGATCGGTCAAGAATAAGCGCCTAAACGCGTGCATGATCATACACCTCTTTCAACATTTCCATCAACGATTGGTTTCGTTCCAGTTTTAGCATCTCGACATTACCAGCCAGCAGAAGCTTTCCCTCGTGAATAAAACGTATCTCATCCAGCATCACTTCGACCTCCGATATTTCATGCGTCGTAACGAGGATCGTCTGACCTTCTTCCATGAAATCTTCTACGATCGCTTGGGCAATCTGCTGTCTTGCGAAAGGATCTATGCCGGAAAAAGGTTCGTCCAGCAGCATATACTTTGCCTGCCGGCTTAGAGCGAGCAGTAATTTCATCTTGGCCCGCGTTCCTTTCGATGCCTGATGAATCAACGAATCTGCCGATAATTCGAAAAAATCGAGCAAATGCCGTGCTTTATTATCGTCCCAGTCCCAGTACATGTCTTTCATATACCTCATGCTGTCGGATAGTTTCATCCAAGGGTACCAAACGTTCACATCAGGAAGGAAGGTCATCATCCCCCTGGTCGATAGGCATGGCGATTTCCCGTCAATCATGATTTGGCCGCCATCCAATCGTAAAAGACCTGCTATCGCCTTAAGGACCGTCGACTTCCCTGCGCCGTTCGTTCCCAACACTCCGATAATTTGTCCCTCATCTGCAGTAAACGTAATATCGTCCAACGCCTTTTTCCGGCCAAACGTTTTTACGGCATGCTCCACATTGATCATGGCGTTTTTCCCCTTTCCAAATACTTTTTCACCGTGTCCAAAATGTCTTGGTCGGATTTACCGAAA
The DNA here is from genome assembly GCF_025567575.1 of Paenibacillus baimaensis. Taxonomy (NCBI): domain Bacteria; kingdom Bacillati; phylum Bacillota; class Bacilli; order Caryophanales; family Paenibacillaceae; genus Paenibacillus; species Paenibacillus baimaensis. The sequence continues at coordinate 487,434 of NZ_JAOQIO010000084.1, forward strand.
GACCGCAGCAATTCTACACTTTGCCCGACTGTCTCGTTCAACGCCTCTTTCCGAATCGACTCCAGCATAGCCCTATCGCTTGTCATAAAGCTTCCCTGACCCCTGACGGTAATAATCAAATTCATGTCCTCCATTTCCCTGTATGCCCGTTGAATGGTATTGGGATTGACTCCCAATGTTTTGGCAAGCTCACGCCGCGAAGGGATTTCTTGCCCCAGTGTATAGGTGCCTTGGATGAATTTCATGCGGAATTCGTCGATAATTTGGGAGTAAATCGGTTCTTTCTGATTAAATTCCATCGCTTCCTCCATCGACCACAATCTGTGTTGCTGTATTATTTAATTAATACAGTAACACATAGAAAAGCTTCATGTCAATGATGTACACAAAAATGGGCTGAGCAGCAAGTTATGATTGTCCAACCTGGTATTGGCGTTTTTGCGGTGGTTCGCTCATTTATTGATTTCCATTTGATCTAAAAATTTTATCTTTTTCCCCATAAATCGTAGATGTTGCCCTCTCCCAATTTCCCTACAATTAGGTATATAGACAAACAACAAGATATGGAAGGTGCGGTGAGATGAAGATGGTATGATAGACATTGTAAATGAACAGGGGGAACAACAATGTCTAATCCAATAAAAAGAATAATACTTCCGATGCTGGCTTCTGCAGCATGGATCGTCGTGATAACAGGCTGTACGACCGTGATCGACGGGAATGGTGATAGTGGTGTGTCAAAGACCGATCAGCGGAGGATGATTACGGCAACCATCTATGACCGTGGCAATATTCCATCCAGTGAAGGCACGATTGAAAACAATAAAATCACCAAATGGATTAACGAAACAGGTCCTGTACAAGTCAAATTCATAGCTGTACCCCGGACACAATCAGAGCAAAAGCTGAGCACGTTATTCGCAGGCGGGGGAGCACCAGACCTGATTCTGGAATATGCGCCGCAGATCAAAAATCCGTTGATCGACCAAAAGCAGCTTCGTCCGATTGACGACATGATCGACAAGTACAGTACGGAATATAAAGCGCTTTTGCAGAAATACCCATCGCTCAGGAAAGCGGGAACAGGAACCGATGGCAAGCTGTATCAGTTCGGGCGTATCAATGAAACGATTCCGCAGCGCGGCTTGTTTATCCGTACCGATTGGCTGGAAAAACTGAACCTGAACATCCCGAAAACGACTGAGGAGCTGTATCAAGTAGCCAAAGCCTTCACGGAGCAGGACCCGGACGGAAACGGCAGGAAGGACACTTACGGTATCGCGATGTCCTATAGCTCCGGAGCTATTCTGGATGAAATGTTTGGTGTCACCTACCCGGGCTTTATTGTGCAGAACAACGAGCTTATCCATGGCTGGGATCACATTAAGGCGGTTACGGCGTTTAAAAAAAGGCTTTACAGTGAAGGTCTGGTCGATAAGGACTACTTGAACGACAAGAATGGCTCAAAAGCAAAGCAGGATTTCCTGAAAGGTAAAATCGGGATATACATGGAGCAGTTTAACGTTCCGATTGTTTTTTATACCGATTATTATGTGTATTTGAAAAAAAATGTTCCGAGTGCCGAAATTACGGTCATTCCATATCCGGTAACTCCTGTGGGACAGTTTAACCCGATCTTTGTTAATCCGATCCAGATGACGGCTGTTGTCAACGCTCAAGTCAAAGATCCGGAAGCGGTGATGAAATACGTTGATTTTGCCGCATCCGATACTTTTATGAAAACGATGTATTACGGCTTTGAAGGCGTGCACAGCAAGTCGGAGCCGGGTACATGTCCGCAGGTAATCAATCTGGATAAATGGAAAACCGAATTTAATTTCGGTTCCGGCGATTTTGCTATGCTGGCTTCCCCGACATTAGCGGGTAAATGCTATTTTGGTACGGAAAAGCTTGATGCCCGGGATGTCCTTCAAAATCAGGTGAAAAAGATGTTTGAAGCGAATTCGTCCTTTATTCGTTTTGATCTGCCGGTAGCGGGACCGACTCATTCTGAACAGATGCCTCAGCTGCCGAAGGAGCTTCAGCAAATTCTGACCAACACGACGAAGCAGGTCGGTGTCGGCGAGGGCGATATCTGGATAAAGTCGATATTGACACCTGGCTATAGCCCGGAGATGGCCAAACAGGATGCTATCGCTGCATGGCAAAAAGCCGGAGGCAAGCAGGTCGACGATTGGTACAGGAACTTCTATGCCAATGATAAGGACAAAATGATTTGGACTAAGGATATTTACGATATTTTCAAAGAGCAGCGTGCTCTTCAAACCAAATAAGAGTCACGAATTTGATGATCAGGTGGTGAATAATCGAATGGGGACCGTACGGGCCAAAACTACAAAGGATGCCTTGCGCTATTTGAACAAGAAAAAATATTTGTATATCTTGTTAATCCCTTGTGTGATCTATTTTTTAATATTTAATTATTTTCCGATGTATGGCGTCATCATAGCTTTTAAGGATTTTAATTTTGCCAAAGGTATTGTAGGGAGTCCCTGGATCGGTTTAGACAATTTCAGATACATGTTTGGGCTAAGTGATTTCTACACAGTTTTCTGGAACTCGCTTTACCTAAGTATGTTAAGGCTGGTTTTCGGATTTCCTTTTCCGATCCTGTTGGCCCTGCTTTTAAATGAAATGCGAAACCGCACATACCAAAGGGTAACGCAGACCATTATCTACCTGCCCCACTTTATATCCTGGGTTGTCATCGGAGGTATTCTGGTCAACTTCCTGTCCCCTTCCTGGGGAATTGTAAATATATTCCTGAAGCAGATCGGGATGGACCCTATTTTCTTTCTCGCAGACAATGATTATTTCCGACCCTTGGTCATTATTAGCAGTATCTGGAAGGAGTCTGGTTGGGAAAGCATTCTTTACCTGGCCGCCATGGTTAGCATCAATACCGAATTATATGAGGCTGCCAGTATCGACGGTGCCAACCGATTGCAGAAAATGCGCTACGTGACGATGCCTGGTATCAAATCAACGATCGTGATTTTACTTATTTTGCGGCTCGGTCAAATTATGGGCAACGGCTTTGAACAAATTTTTGTGCTCCAGAATCCTTTGAATCTGGGTGTTTCCGAGGTGTTTGAAACCTACGTATACCGTGTCGGTTTAATTGGTGGCCGGTTTTCCTTCGGAACTACGGTTGGTCTGTTCACCTCGGTTATCGGATTGATTTTCCTGCTGGCAAGCAACCAGATTGCCAAATGGTTGAAAGAAGACGGGATATGGTAAAGGGAGGCGGCAGAGCTTGAGTATCAGATCATTCGGAGATAAATTGTTTGACTTTTTTAATTATACAGTCGTCACCTTGTTCGCACTAGCTTGTTTATTCCCGTTTTTTTATGTGGCATCCTTTTCTGTGACCCCTTATTCGGAATATTTGCAAAATCCATTGAAGCTCATCCCGAGTCAAATCGAGCTGTCTGCCTATAAGCAGATTCTTCAGATGCCGTTGATGTGGACCGGATATAAAAATACGATCATCATCACGATTGTCGGAGTTGCAATAAACATCTTTTTGCTGATCATTTCCGCTTATCCACTATCCAAGAAGGATTTAAAGGGCAGAAATGTGATCATGGTACTAATCACGTTCACGATGTTTTTCAACGGCGGTTTAATACCAAATTTTTATCTCATCAAAACCCTGGATATTTATAACACGCTGTGGGCGATGATTTTACCTGGTGCCCTTGGCGCTTATAACCTGATCCTGATGAAAAACTTTGTCAGCGCGATACCCGAAAGTCTGGAAGAATCGGCTTTTATCGATGGTGCCAATGAAATCAAGGTGCTGTTTCGGATCATCGTTCCCCTGTGTAAGCCGGCGATAGCCACCTTTGTCATCTTTCATGCGGTAACCCAATGGAATACGTTCTTTTCGGCCATTATCTACACGTCGAGAAGAAGTCTCTGGCCGCTTATGCTGATTTTACGCGAAATGGTTGTTGATGATGGAGGTATTACCAAGGATGCGATGGACATGAACAATACGGGAGTTACCGTGTTTACAATTAAAATGGCGATCATCATTTTTGCAACATTACCTATTCTGCTTGTCTACCCTTTCTTGCAAAAATATTTTATGAAGGGTGTGCTGGTAGGCTCAATCAAGGGATAAAAGGGCTTCTCATGCTTCATCCGTACGATTAAAATCTGCAGTTGTTTGCAGTTTTAATAAATGGTAATTAAAAAGGAGATGTTTATATTGAAAGGGTCCGTCAAAACTCTGGTTAGTTCCTCAGTGAGCATTGTGCTGCTTTCCTCTATCGTGGTGGCCTGCAGTCCGAATACTGACAACAAAGAAGCAGCCGACACCAAGCCAACCCCCGGTACCATGGCGCCAGCCCCAGCCAAAGCAGCACCTGCTGCAATCAAAATGTTTAACAGGGTCAATGCAGCGGTCGTTGTAGAAAATAATCCTGTCATAGCGGAGGTTGAAAAGCTGGCCAATGTCAAGCTATCGGTTGAAGCTCCTCCGATCAATAACTATGTAGATAAGCTCCAGGTACTTATGGCGTCAGGAGACCTGCCAGACCTTATCTACAACTGGGGTGGTGCAGATGCCAATATGGAGAAATGGGCGCAGAACGAGCTTCTTGCCCCATTGGACGACAAAATTAAAAATTACCCGAATCTGACAAAAAATATTACGAAAGAAATGTGGGATGGGGTCAAATCTGTTAATGATGGAAAGACCTATATCATTCCAAGAACGAATGTAGTCAACCACTGGGGCTATATGATCAACCAGCAATGGCTGAACAAGCTTAATCTCAAAGCGCCTACAACCCTGGACGAGTTCACGAATGTATGCAAAGCCTTTACCAATAACGATCCTGACGGAAACGGAAAGCCGGATACGTATTGCCTAAGCTTATCCAATCCGACGCTGGGTGCCAATACAATCTGGAATGCCTCCAATTTTCTTGCCTCCGCATTTGATCTTCCTATCGTAAATGGAGCCAAGGATACAGACGGAACGTATAAAATAAGAGAAAAAATGTCGGGCTATATTCCCTACTTGACCTATCTGAAGCAGTTAAATGATGAGAAGCTGATTGATCCCGAGTTCCTGATTAACAAGATCTATGTAGATCAGGAAAAAATGAACCAGAACCGGATCGGTATCATCTACGCACATCAATATGCGGTTATGGCCAATCTGGCAAAGGATAAGGAATCAGATAAAAAGTACACCTATCAGGCTGTGTTAAAGAACAACAAGGGCGTTGCCTCTGATTGGGTCACACCTGCCACGTGGGGCGGCTGGATGATAGCCAAAAATTCAAAAAATATCGACAGCGTGCTGAAATTTCTGGATTGGGGCAATACGACGGAAGCGAATACCTTGTTCCAGCTTGGCATCAAGGGCGTGACTTACGACAATTATGATCCGGCTACGAAAAATATAACCCGAACTGCCGATCAGGCTACCAAGCTTGCAGCTGTGACAAGCACATACATGACGCTTGCTAACGCGATAGATGGAAACGCTGCCATCATTGAAGGTGCAGATACCCTGGACAGACTTAACGCTTACAAGTCACAGCTGGATGGCGCATTAAAGCAGATGACCGTTATCAATGTTCCTGCTGTCAGGTCTCCCAAAATTCTGAATCTGAACAGTACGATTCCCGATATGGTCAAGAAAAAGGACGACCAGGAATTGAAGTTTATTCTGGGCAGCATTACCCTGCAGCAGTTCAAGGACTTCCTGGAGAAGGAATGGAATCCGGCTACAGCCGATGCCGAAAAGGAATATGTAGACTACATGAATAAGGCAGGTAAATAAAACCGGATAAGTGAAGGGTGTAGAGGTGATATGGGAATTTTCCGAATATCACCTTTTTACATACATATTTAAAGGATGGTGATTAATAATGGGTAAAGGTAAAGCTCGCAGTATGGCTCGGGGGATCGTGTGTTTCGTCCTCGTACTCGGTATGTTGTTTTCAAGCATTCCGTTTATTCCAACAAGTGGCATTCAGACAGCGTATGCGGCTAATTCGAGCGTAGTCAGAAGTGGTGATGTGTGGACACTGGAAAATGATGTGATGAAGTCAGTCGTGTCCTTTGCAAGTGGAAGTATTCAAATGACAAGCTATTACAACAAAGAGGCCGGAAAGGAGTATCTCACCGGGAGTGGAAGCCAATATTTGTTTTACTATAACTATGGTGGAAGCGACCTCTATGCGAATGATGGCGGCTGGACGCTGGGTACTGCCACGATTACCGACATTACCAAATTCGGCACCAATTGGGGTAAGCAGCTTACCATCCCGGTGACCCGAACTTCCCCGCAAAATGTAACTATTAATCTGAAATTTGAAATTTATAACGGGAAATCCGGATTGAAGTATAGCAACTCCATTAAAAATAATACGGCTGCCCAGAAGACGATTACGAACTCGGACATCATCTCGCTGAACCTGCCCAATGATGCACATACGCTGTATTATGTGCCGAATATGGCCTGGTACAGTACCTCGGGCTCGCTGGCTCCGAATGCAGGGAAAAATGCGATAACGGTCTATAATACGGGTGATGGATGGGGCCTGCAGCCGGAAATGAACTGGAAGACCGAGGGAACCTCTGGCATGCTGCCGCCCTTTGCCAGCATTAATGCCTGGAGCGGTATCACGAATGTCAAAGTATCCACCAATACCGATGCACTGCAATTGGTGTTGTTTCCTAATGAGGAATTCGAGTATATTTCAGTGAATATGACGGTATTCAAGGGGGATATCATTGATGGAAAAATGGCAGTCGAGGAGCATTTTAGAAAGCGCTTCAAATATCATGACGTGACTTCCCTGTTTCTTACCAACGACTGGGACTATATAGGGAAACGCACGGATGCATTTTTCAGAAATACAGTCGTGCCGAAGGCTGTACAGGCAGGTCTGGATATGGTGATGATCGACGATTTATGGAATACGACCCGAGATACCACGACTGCGAAGACCAGCTTTACAAGTAATCTGGCATCCCTGACCGATTATATTGTAGGGCAAGGTCTGCGCTTCGGATTATGGTTCAGCATGACAGGCGACAACCATAATGTAGGAAGGGATTTGGCTGATCCTGCCAACATTGAGTTCAAAAGAAGTCAGGTTGAGGATACGATGATTCCTCAATATCATTTATCGCATCAAATGATTGATTTGACCGAATTTTGGCCCAATACGGCGGCGACCTCAACCTCGCATCCAAGCGACAGCGTCTATCGAAAAAACGTATTGGTGAAAAACTATATGAACGATCTGACGTCACGACACCCGGACTTCATTGGCAAGCTGACCAGCGAAGTGGATATATATCCTACTCAGGGTGACAGAAACAACGGACTACTGCATATCTCTGATAACGGATTTCTATCCGCTAACGGCGGAGTGGGCACCAGCATGAAAATCGGCATGGACAGCTTTGGCTATTTGCCTATGAATTCCGTTTATTACGGCGGTAACCCGTCAGGCAAAGTCGAGGACTACTATTCCTATATGCTGGCAAGAGTGATCAAATTCAATACAGACCCTTCCGGTTGGACGAATGCTGGTATGGATTCTCTGAAAAAATTCAACAACTGGCGGAAGAGTCCGAGAATCAAGGCATTAACGGAGCAAACGACAAGGCCGCTTTATGCCGGTCCGGATTTTGATACGTCAGGCTCCTACGCATGGATGTATGCGTCTGAAGATAAAAGCAAGGCGCTGGTCATTGCCACAGCTGCGAATGTAACGGCTGTTCCAGACGATCTGACCCTCAATCTCAGGTGGCTCGACAGCAGCAAGACTTACCTGGTTGAGGATATTACGATGAACGATAGCGGTGTCAGCTCCTACAGCTATAAAGGCAAATTCACAGGCAGCCAGCTGAAATCGCCAGGACTTCCTGTGAACCTGGCCGATAACACATCCAAGGGCAAGGCGTTCTGGATTCAGGAGGATAATGCGGCAGCCATGCAGGTGCTGTATGCAGATGAGAAGATTGCATCCTTCACGCAAACTTCCGGCACATCGAGCCTGACGGTCAATGTTACCGGAACTGCAGGAACCACAGGTAAGGTGGTTGTATTTGACCGGACCGCCAATAAAACCATTACCAGCGACATCGTCATTGGCACAGGCGGTACAGGAAGCGTTACGCTCGGCTCCGGCATTTTGCTTGAAGCAGAGAGTCTGACAGCAGCGGCATCGTCAGGGTCTAACGTTGCGAATGGAGCCGACACAGCAGCCAGCAATGGTTCACTCAGCTATGGGAATCTGAATGGAGTGGGCGACTGGGTCCAATACACGGCAAACGTGGCAAGCCCGGGCACCTATAATGTAAAGGTTCAGGTTAAGAAGCACCCAAGCAGAGGTACGGCACAACTGTATATAGACGGCGTAGCACAAGGTTCGCCTATTGACGAGTATCAGAGTGCTCAAGGTTATGTCGAGGTCGATCTTGGCAATATCGCTTTTACAACAGCTGGAAATAAACTATTCAAATTCCAGATCACAGGTAAAAACGCCAGCAGCAGCTCTTATATCTTGGCTACAGATACGATAAGGCTAACCTATAAATCACCTGATGTCATCCTTCCGCCAGCGGTACCGGAAGCAGTCAAATATGAAGCAGAGAGCTTGACCACGACGGCATCAACCGGTGCAACGGTTACTTATGGAGCAGATTCGGCAGCCAGCAATGGCGGATTGAGCTATGCGAATGCCAATGCAGTGGGAGGCTGGGTACAGTATACGGTGAATGTTCCGGCATCGGGAACTTACCGGTTGAGAGTACAAGTCAAAAAACATCCCGACAGGGGTACAGCACAGCTGTACATCGACGGCACCGCACAAGGTACGCCGATCGATGAATACCAAAGCGCACAAGGCTACGTCGCAGTGGATCTCGGCAATGTGACGTTCAGCTCAGCAGGAAACAAGCAATTCAAATTTCAGGTCACAGGCAAGAACGCCAGCAGTGCCAGCTATACCCTGGCAACCGACTATATTTCGCTTACCAAGGAACCGCTTAATTATGAATTCGAGAGCTTGACCACAACCGTATCAGCAGGAGATACCACGGCAATTGGCAGCGATTCCGCCGCCAGCGGGGGTGCATTAAGCTACGGAAACTTTAACGCAGTGGGAGACTGGGTGGAATACACGGTCAATGTTCCAACAGCTGGAACCTACACAGTTAGTGCGCGGGTTAAAAAGCATCCCGACCGCGGCACCGCGCAATTGTATATCGATGGTGCTGTTCAGGGGAATCCTGTAGATCAGTATCAAAGTGTTCCGGGCTATTCGGTCGTTGGATTAGGCAATGTGACGTTCAGCTCAGCAGGAAACAAGCAGTTTAAATTTCAAATTACAGGTAAAGATCCAAGCAGCGGTAATTATACTTTGGCTAATGATAAAATCATGCTAACCAGAGTCAATTGATTATGTATTTCTGACGTTAAGCTATCAAGGACCAGTGTTTCCCTTTTATTGAGGTGGAATGCTGGTTCTTTTTAATGCGATGTCCGAATCCCTATTTCCCATCATCTTAATTTCAACCTAAGATCGAAGGATTGCCACCTCGGCAAATAATCGCGCATCCCTTACGATAAAGAGGTCAAGATGATCACTAGATTGAAAGGGGAATATTCGAATGAAATTAGCAACAAAAATGTCAACAGCAGGGGTAGCGCTGCTTCTTGCCGCTTCGATGGCCGCCTGCAGCAGCGGTGTTACGCCTGCCGCCGAGCCAGCCAAATCCACAGGTGCCACAGATGCCAAGACCGAAGCCAAAACAGACAAACCTGTGGAGCTTACATTTTGGTCTTTGGGCACTAACGGCTACGAGAAGCTGGCTGAGGAGTATAAGGCCGTTAAGCCTAACGTCACGATCAAAATTCAAAACACAGCCGACCAAACGGCTCATCACAATAATATGTTAACAGCGCTGTCTGCGAATAAGGGTGCACCCGATATTTTCATGGTCGAAATTGCTTTCCTGGAAAAATTCATGGAGGCGAAGGATAAGTTCAATAATTTGAATGATCTTGGCGCAAGCAGCCTGAAAGGAAATTATCTGGATTGGAAATGGAAGCAGGCTTCCTCCACGGACGGTAAATTCCAGCTTGGTTTGCCAACGGACGTAGGTCCAACTGTCGTTTATTATCGCACCGACTTGCTGGAGCAAGCCGGTATTGCGAGCAAACCGGAAGAATTTTATAAAGAAATTGCAACCTGGGACAAATTCGCCGAAACTGCAAACAAGTTTAAGCAAAAAACAGGAAAAACGTTTGTAGATATACCTGGATTGCTGTTTAATGGTCTGCGGGATCAAGGCAACGAAATCTTTTACAACAATAATGATGAATTCATTGGCGATAAAAACCCGCAAGTGAAAAAAGCCTATGACTTTACGGTAAAAGGGATTAAAGAAGGCTGGGTTGGCAAAAACGTGCTCTGGACACCGGAATGGGCGAAAGAAACGAATGATGGTGGATTTGCTGTCATGCTGGCTCCGGCATGGATGAGTGGCGTTATTAAAGGAAATGCCAAGGATGCAACGGGTAAATGGATGATTACGCAAATGCCTGAAGGCGCTGGCAACTGGGGCGGTTCGTTCCTGAGTATTCCCAAGGAATCGAAAAATGCCAAGGAAGCCTATGAATTCATATCATGGATGGACAGTAAGGATGGACAGCTTAAATCGTATATCTCGAATGGTCTGATGCCATCGATTCCTGCAGTTTATGAAGAGGCCAAGTTTAAAGAGCTTAAAGATTCCTTCTACAACAATCAAGCAATTTCCGTTGAATTTGCCAAAGCTACGAAAAGTGTCAAACCGATCCGCTATGGCAAGCTGCATGATGCAACAGACAGCATTTTCAAAGAAAGTCTGAGCAATGTCCAGCAAAAAGGCAGCGATCCGCAAGCAGAGTGGGATAGTGCAATTAAGAAGATCAAAGAACTGAATAAACGCAGTTAATTGCTGGACGAATATCTGGAGGGTGCAGGTTCATCGTGTATGGTGAATTTGCTCCCTTATAGGAGTGATCAAATGAACATCCATGCTGTTGCACCCACCGCCGGAGCTGCGGCGCGTCCTTGGCTCACCGAGCGGCGAAGAAGCCGATTGGCGGCTTATCTGTTTATATCACCATTTTTTGTGCTGTTCGCTATATTTGGGATTTATCCGATCTTTTTTACTTTTTATTTGTCGATGTACAAATGGAACGGTATGGGGGATATGAAGTTTGTCGGCTTGAAAAATTTTGAGCTTGTTTTGACCGACCCGACCTTTTGGACCTCAGTCGGCAATACGTTTATTATGGGTGGCATGGGTACGATTCCACAGCTCATTCTGGCACTCATTCTTGCTGTGGCCTTGAATTCCGCTTTTATTAAAGGAACGAAGCTGCTGAGAGCTATTTATTTTTTACCAAATGTGACTTCCATTGTTGCGGTTACGATGATTTTTAGCGCAGCATTTGCCAATAAAGGCATGGCCAATTATTTGGTTTCTTTTCTGGAAATGGGACCTTATGCATGGAATATTCAGAACTGGCCGCTTAAGACGGCGATCGCGACGATGGTCATATGGCGCTGGACCGGCTATAACGCAATTATATTTCTAGCGGGCCTGCAAAGCATCCCCGGCGATTTATACGAAGCCGCACGTATCGATGGAGCCAACCGTCGTCAACTGTTTACACATATCACAGTCCCGCTGCTCAAACCGTTTATTTTATTTACCGTGCTGATTTCAACGATTGGCAGTATTCAGCTATTCACCGAGCCCTATGTGTTCTTAAGTCAGGGAGGCTCAGGATCTACCCGCTCGGAGGGCATTACGATGGTGATTTATTTGTATACAGAAGCATTCCGTAATTCGTTCTTTGGCACTGCCGCTGCAACGGCTGTCATCTTATTCATGTTCACCGTGATTTTTTCATTGCTGAACACTTGGCTGTCCAAAAGAATGGGAGGGGAAGCGTAATGCCGGTAGGAGAAAAACAAAACGTCATTTCACGAATCATTATTTATATCCTGCTGGCTGCAGGAGCGTTCGCTTCGGCCTATCCCTTTTATTGGATGCTGGTGATCTCAACCCGGACGAGAGATGCAGTGTACCAAATCCCGCCCGCTATTATACCCGGACCGGAGCTTATCGCCAATTTCACACATGCGCTGGAGCGGATTATATTTTTCAGGGCGCTCTGGAACTCGTTTATCGTATCAGGTGCGACTACCGTTTCCGTACTGTTCTTTTGTTCACTGGCGGGCTTTGCATTTGCCAAATTTGAATTTCCAGGTAAAAAGCTGCTGTTTGTGCTCGTCCTTGGGACTCTGCTCGTCCCTCAGCAGCTGAGTGTGCTGCCGAACTATATTTTGATGGCGAAGCTGTCGTGGATTGATTCGTATAAAGCAATTATTGTGCCAAGTATGGTTTCAGCATTTGGTATTTTCTGGATGCGACAATATATTATATCGAGTATTCACACGGAGCTTCTGGAAGCAAGCCGGATCGATGGCAGCGGATATATCAATACGTATTGGCGGATCGTGCTGCCGATCATCGTACCCGCATTGGCGACACTTGGTATTTTCACTTTTTTAAATACGTGGAATGACTTTTTCTGGCCGTTGGTTGTGCTCAAGAACAATGAGAATTTTACGATTCAGATTGCGCTGCAGCAGCTGTTCAGCCGCAACGATTCGATCGACTATGGCATGATTATGTCAGCTACGTTCTTTGCAACACTTCCTTTATTAATCGTATTTGCGCTATTTAGCCGCTGGTTTATATCGGGGTTAACTTCAGGAGCTGTAAAAAGCTGAAATGTTCACAAGCGGCGCAGCAGGATAATCCCCCCTCCGGTGAGAATGTGTAAGTACGGTATGCTACAACTCTGGAGGACTCGTTATGTCGCTGCGCCATAAAATTATGCTGGGTGTTATATTGCTTGTATTTATTCCGATTGTGTTGATGGGCAGCATTACCTACAAGCTGTTTAACGGTGCTATCGAAAAGCAAACGGAGAATTTTTACGCTAACAGCCTGCTGGAAACGGACCGCAAAATCCAGTATGCGCTGAACGAAATGAATGTGATCTCGGACTTGAGTATTACCCAACCGGTTATTCAGCAATTTTTGAAGCGCAAGTATACGGGAGAGCTTCGGGAGAGTGAAGGAGCTGCCAGTCGTCAATTGCTTACTGAGTTGAACAATCTGCTTTTATCCCATCCGAAAATAACGTCTTTGACCTTATATAATCAAAATGAGCTGGTTCACAGCTCCAGAGCGGCTCCGGCGGCAACCTATGAGATGCTGAAGCAGCAGCCGTGGTATGGGCAGATGAGAGCTTTGAATGGACGGCCTTTATGGCTCGGTCCTTTTGAAAATTCAACAGCCTCCGATCAGCAGCTTACCCATGTACGTACGATTAAGGATTATTATTCACTCGATGACATCGGAACCCTCGTATTGACGGTGAAGACCGATGCAGTCGATCATGTTTTCTGGGAAGCGGGGACGATTAAGGAAGGCGAGATGATGGTTGTGAACCATCAGGGGTTGGTGCTGTTCAGTAAGTCGGGTCAGCATCTGGGGAAACAGATTTCTTTTCCATTTCTACAGTCTCATGAGGAGCGCCATGCTTATGTGGACACTTATGAAGGAGAGCAAACCTTTATCACCTATTATCCCTCACAAATTTCCGGGTGGTATTTGGTTGCGCTGACACCACTTAATCAAATGTACGCGGAAACCGCTGGGATCCGTAATTTGGCGCTCGGTCTGCTCGTCTTTGCCCTGCTCAGTGTGATATTGTTTGATGTCCTGTTCATTCGCAAGCTGGTGCATTCGATAATTTCAGTTGTGAAAGCGCTGCGATTGGCAGAATCGGGCAAATTTACGGAGGTCAGGCAAGGCAGTGAGGTGTACCGTGACGAATCAGGGTTATTGGTGCGGGGCTTTAACCGGATGAGCGGTCAAATTCAGGAGCTGATCCGGCGGGTCGAAGTAGAGCAGGAGAGGAAGAAGGAAGCGGAGATGCAAGCGCTTGTGGCACAGATCAATCCGCATTTTATATATAATTCGCTGGAAACGATCAATTCAATGGCCGTGCTTCAAGGTAATAAGGAAATCAGCAGACTGGTGATTTCACTCGGCAAGCTGCTGCGGATCAGTATCAGTGAAACCCAGGAGCTGGTTCCGATTGCTACCGAGCTGGAGCATGTCAAGCATTACTTGTTTATCCAGATGTGTCGCTTTGGCGATAAGCTGAATTATGAAATGGAGCTGCCAGACACATGGAAAAGACACCTGACGCTGAAGCTGATCGTCCAGCCCATTGTGGAAAATGCGCTCTATCACGGAATCGAACCGATGCAGGAACAAGGGCTTATTCGTATCCGTGTCATGGAGGTGGGAACCGATCTTGTTGTGGAAGTGGCGGATAACGGACACGGGATTGAACCCAGCAGGCTGGAGGAGCTGTTTGCCGGACGGCAGCAGAGCACGGACAAGACGAGGCATCGCGGAGTAGGCATGAAAAATGTGCATGATCGACTGCGAATTCGTTTTGGCGGCAGCTATGGGATTATGGTCTGCTCGACTCGTGGTGAAGGCACGATTGTACGTATTCGGATGCCACGGATTTTAGCGGACAGCCAGGGAGGTGCAGGCCAATGAACAAGTCCATTGACAACAAGCGTTGTGGGCTGTGGAACGGCTCTTTTATGAGAGGACGGACGCGCTCGCTGCTGGCTGGAATACTAATTAGCATACTGGTCGTTCTAGGTGCGGGCTGTTCCTCTGAATCACAGCCTCAGGCGACAGAGAAGATCAAGCTGAGCTTTCGTCATGTCTGGATTCAGGAGCACAACGCCCAGATGTTAAAGATCGTATCTGAAGTCATTAAGCAATTCGAGCTGGACCATCCGAACGTGCGTGTTGACTTTGAAGGATTGGATCAAACGGTTCACCGCGAGCAGCGCTTGAAGAGTGAGATGGTGACAGGCAACCCACCGGATATTTTCGTGTTGTTCAGCGGCGCTGAAATCGAACCTTACGCACGTGCAGGGCGGCTGCTGGATTTGTCAGGTTTTCTGAAAGAGAATAGCATGGACGATGGCTTTTACGATCTGAGCCTTTGGAAGTTCGGCAGTGGGGTGTACGGCCTCCCGATCGAAGGTTTTGTTGAGCCGGTTTATTATAACAAGCAGTTGTTTGCCGAGCTTGGCCTGTCTGTTCCCACCAATTGGGACCAGCTCGTGCAGGTGATCACCAAGCTCAAAGCAGCAGGGTTGGTTCCATTCTCGTTAGGAAATCAGGAGCGCTGGCCGGGGGCCATGCATTATCATTATTTCCTGCAGCGGTTTGCAGGGTCTGCAGTGATAGATCAGATTGTAAAAGGAAAAGGCAGCTTCATGAATGCCGATTATGAGCAGGCGACAGAGCGTTTTCTTGAGTTCGCCAAGCTGAGTCCATTCCCGACGATGTCGGATACACGCAGTATTGCTTATGCCGAGAATCTGTTTTTGGATGGCAAGGCCGGAATGTTCCTGAGCGGTAGCTGGGAGCTTAATTTATTTCAGGGCGAAAATTCCACACCAGGGTTTGCCGACAAGGTAGGGGTATTCAATTTCCCTGTACTGTCGGGACCGAAGGAGGCATCGGTTGGTCTGGCCAGAGGCTACACCTTCGGTCTGGGCTTGTCGGCCAATCTTGAGGGTGAACGGCGCCGAGCTGCGCTCGATTTGGTTAAGGCCATTTATGCTCCGGATGTGCAGAGGCGAATTGTATATGAAAGCTTCCGGCTGCCAGCTATGAAAATAGCGGTTGATTATCGCCGGACAGGACCGGTATTCAAACAAATTGTCGATTTGCTGGAGGCATCGCCTACAGCCTTTGTTCCATATGATAATGCGCTGCCACCTGCTTTGCAGGAGCCGTTCTTTCAGGTCGCCGAGCAGCTGATTGCAGGCAATGTATCGGCACGGGAAGCGCTGCAAAGTCTGGAAGCCCATCTGCAGCAGTACTATGAGCTGATTGGCAAATAACCCGTAACAAGAGTGTGTCCAAAGGAGGTGTTTTCCATTGTCCAGCATTTATAAGGTAGTTCTTGTCGATGACGAGCCGATTATTCTGCGCAGCTTGAAGGTAGCTTTACCTTGGGAGGAAATGCAGATGCAAATCGTGGGAGAAGCAGCAAATGGTGAGCAGGGATTGCAGCTGATTCAAGCTCACAAGCCGGACGTTGTGATCAGCGACATTCGAATGCCAGTTATGGATGGGATTTCGATGATGAAAGAAGCATTGCATCAGCAGCCCTCATTAGTTTTCGTCCTGCTTAGTGGATATGGGGAATTCGAATATGCCAGAGAAGCGCTTCGATATGGTGCATCAGATTATTTGCTTAAGCCTGTCGATCATGAAGAGCTTGAGACCGTCATGCGTGAGGCAAGGAGCAGGCTGGAGCAGGAGGCTGAACGCCAATCGGAGAAAGATTACTTGACCCGCTCTGCACAGGCTTTATCCAGCTTGCTCAGGGAACGGCTGATCAGCAGCATGCTGGAGGGAAATAACAAGCCGTACAATCCGACTTATTGGCTGCAGGGCTGGGATTTGGAGCATCCTTATGTGATGCTAGTTGTTGGCTTTGATGATACGCTGGAAGTGAACCGCTGGAGCCAGGAGGACCGCAGACTGTGGTTTTTTGCGGTTGGCAATGTGCTGAGCGAATACGGAGGCAAGCGTGGTGCCTTGACCGTATTTCCTTTTCGAAGCGGGGAATGGGTCCTGCTGCTGCAAAACAGCAATATGCAGGAAACTGAGCAAACCGCGGGAGAAATCATCACGCTGGTGAAAATATGCACAAAGTTGTCCTGCTCGGTTGGAATCAGCAGACAGCATTCGGGACTGGATGCGTTGTTTGCTTGTTATCGCAGCGCACAGCAGGCGCTGTTAGCCCGATTTACCGGAGGCAGGGAGCGGGTGTATGTGGACGCCGACACGGCATCGGCCTCCGCATGGTTACAGGAAGCGGAGGCCGGGGGTGCCTCTGCTGATCGGTCAGCTTCCGCTGCGTTATTGCATTGGGAGCAGCGTTTGACCGAAGCGGTTGCCGGCTTTGATCGCAGCAGAATTTCCATTCTGCTGGAGGAGCTGATTAACGAGCTTCGTAATAAGAGCAAAGGCCAGGAGGATGCCGCAGCGATGATGATAGAGCTAGTTGTTGGCATCTCCCGGCGATTGAGCGATTTGAGCGAGGAGCCCTTGATGAGTATCAAGGAATTGATTTCACATATTCCTCTTTGTGGGACACTCGATGAATTGGAGCTGCTGCTCAGACAATCATTGCTGGAGCATACGGGCCGAACCCTGAGGGTGTCCGCTCGTGAGGATGAAGTTCGTACTATCCAGAAAGCCATCGAATATATATCCGGACGGTTTCATCATGATCTGAGTATCGATGAGGTTTCTGAGTTCATCGGACTCAGCTGCAGCCACTTTTGCGTTTTATTTAAGAAGGAGAGTGGGGTGACGTTTCTCGAATATGTGACCAAGCTGCGAATCGAACGGGCCTGCTCGATACTGCGCAATACGGATGTCAAGGTATACCAGATAGCGCCACTGGTAGGTTATCAGGATGCCAAATATTTTACACAGGTGTTCCGTAAAATGATTGGTATGACGCCATCTGAATATCGTACGACGATCCAGGTGGAGGCCGAGCATTAAGAAAAATTAACTACACTGCTTATTTCAGTGAAGGGAATATCGATTCATGTCCTAATCTGATCATATGCTGTCCATTTTGTGGATGCTCAAAGCAGGCAATTGCCAAGCTCAAGCTGTATACCAATGAAGATCAATTACGCATGATTACTCGTCACGAAAATGGCTTTGACGTCATTGCCTCGATCTCTGATCCCGCCTTGAAGCCAGTTCTGCAAGAGCTTGAGGTGTCCGTTGCCCATGAATATCGACTGCTAATGGACTATCGTACAGGGAATAATACCTCCTCCCAGTCGCGTCAGCTTGATCCGTACGGACTTGTGTACTGGTTAGGCAAATGGTATATCGTCGGGTACTGTCATCTGAGGACAGAGGTCCGCTGTTTTCGGGTGGATCGCATCCAGATCTCGACTCGCACAACAGCCGTATTTAAAAGGCCATAGCAGTTCTCAGCCAGCCAGTACAAAAGGACAAGCTCATTTCGGTAAGAATCCATGGAACGCCACAGGCCATTAACGATGTATGTGCACATTGGCTGCTTGGACATATGCTTGTCGAGCGTTCCGACAATCTGGTACATCTGAAGCTTCATGAGCAGGCGATATTAACGTATGCGGCCCACTTTTTGCTTCCTTTCGGGAAATCGTTACAGGTACTGCAGCACCCGATTCTTAAAGAAAGATTGGCGGCGATCGCAGCGGATTTGCTGAACTATTATCAAAGCTAGCATAGCTGGTTACAAATTCAACATTTTTTGGAGTACAACAATATCCAATTTTCTGTCAAATTTAATGCCCACCTCTTTGAAATAGGCAGCCTGAGTATACCCATGCTTGTTAAATAAGCCTGCGCTGCTGACATTCTCGGAGCAGATAGTAGCGACCAAGCTGTGAAACCGTTCGGTACGTGCAATCTCTTCAATAAAATACAGCGCTTTACTGCCAATGCCTTGACCTACAAATGCCGGATTCAAATAAATCGTAACTTCACCGGTTATATCATAGGCTTGCTTGCTTTTGTGCTGGGTGATGAGCACATAGCCTTTGACAAGCTGATCCTCCAAAATGGCAAAGGAGCGAAAACGCGGGTTGGAGTGGACTACCGCAGCTCTCATTTGATCGAGTGTCTGCAGCTCCGTATGGAAGGAGACGGTCGTATTGGCGACAAAATGATTGTAAATTTCCATGATTTCCTGCAAATGCTCTTCGGCAATCGGTGTGAATATGAGTTCTTGCATGATGGGCGCTCCTCCAGATTCTGTAATCCTTCTTGGGTATGCCAGCAGGCAGCTGAATTGGTTTTTATATGGAATAATCCTGACTTCACTGACCGTAAATGTCAGTCAAGATCGGGTATACTTGTCATAAGAAGCATTGAAAATGGTAGCTGATAGGGAGACTGCTGTAAATTCGAATAGAGGTCAATGATTCAAACGAATGATGAGAGGGTGCTAACAAATGACACTGACACATCATGCCATACAATTATATGACTATCATGTTTGGGCGAATACATTCGTAATAAACCATCTGCAAAGTCTACCAGATGAGGTGTACAGTGTACAACACCGTAGTACAAAGTGTATTTCCTTCGATCTCTGAAGTGATCGGCCATATTTATTTGATGGATACAACCTGGCTGGGCGTTATTCGCAATGACAGCTTTGAGGAAATCGTGGGTGTTATCACCTCGCTCCGGGAAGCCATCAAGAACAGAAGCATCAAGGATATGGAAACTATGTACCTCAATATGGCTGAACAATACCGTGCTTTTTTTGCCGGGCAGAAGGATTTGGACAAGCTGATTTCCTGTGAGCATCCTGCATACGGTAAGCTGAATGTCCCGCTTGTAGAGCTGGTTCAGCATGTTGTCAATCATGGAACGTATCATCGTGGCAATATAACGGCGATGCTGCGCCAGTTAGGTCACAAGGGCGTGCCCACTGACTATATTTTTTACTTGTATGCTGATCAAATGAACAAGTAATTTGGGCACAAGAGCTGCCTTATTTCTTGGCATAGGCCCTATTGTGAAAAAGTGAGATATGCTCGAATAGTATCTCTCCGTCTTGGGGAATCTGGCTGTCTGGCTGCCAAATCAGGTACAAGGCCTGATATTTCTCCGGAACCCAAATGTAGGTGTGAACATAGCTGGTTAGTGTAAACCCGTATTGCTGCCAGAAGTGAAGACGTTGTAAATTGGTAGCATTATCTTCGGACTCGATTTCAATAACAGCGCCTGTACTTTGCAGCGCAGACCTGGACCACCCGATGATATAGTCCAAAAACATTTTGCCTATACCCTGGCCTCGCGAATCCTCACGAACGGCCATATAATCGATAAGCAGTCCGTTGATGCCTTCCAGCTTACCCGTTAACGCCATGGCGATGATATCAGACTGATTGCTGGCGATATGCAGCTGGCACAGCTTTCTCTCAATGGAGCGGCGAATAATTGTTGTCGGTTTGCTGTTGTCGGGGTCAAAGCCTTGTCTGTAAATCGGTGCCGCCTGATTCCAAATTTGTTCGTCCCAATAATCGATTGTTTGATATTCCATCCGTATGTCGACCTCCGATTTCTATCATATCAGAAATACGGGAGGGAACCCAAATCCGAAAGGCTAGCATTGGCGAATAAACTGCATGTAGTTCAGCATATAAATGGCTGTCTTTAGTCTGAGCGAGACTAGAAGACAGCCATTCTATAATCACCGCTAAGGACGAACTCTGACCACATTAACGGCATTACTTGCCAGAACGTTACCTTGTACAGAACTTGCCGTCGCCGTTTGATGAATGTGAATGACAAGAAAATGGTTTTTTCCAACACGGTAGCGGTATGATTTCACATCGGACCGATTCACTTGTAGACCTCCTTATGGCTTAAACGAATCTACCATCACAGTATTAGGGACGCTGACAGGTTGTCTCGGCGAATGGTGGAGAGGTGAGACAAGTCTTACTATTTTTCTTGAAATAAACTTGTGGATAAATAGCGCTCTCCGGAATCCGGGAGTAAGGTTACAATCGTTTTGCCTGTATGCTCAGGACGTCTGGCAATCTGGGTAGCCGCGTAAACCGCAGCTCCGGAGGAAATTCCGACAACGAGTCCTTCCGCTTTGGCCAATAAACGTGCTGTTTGGAAGGCATCTTCACTTTTGATTGTCATGATCTCATCAATGACCGATGGATTGTAGATCGAAGGGATAAAACCAGCTCCAAGCCCTTGGAGATTATGCGCGCCTTTGGTACCGCCAGATAGAACAGGGGAATCAAAAGGCTCGACTGCGATGATTTGCACGGATGGCTTTTTGGATTTCAGCACCTCGCCAACACCTGTAATCGTACCTCCTGTCCCCACCCCACAGACAAAAATATCTACAGAGCCTTCGGTATCCCGCCAAATTTCCTCTGCTGTTGTGACACGATGAATTTGTGGATTAGCCGGATTATCAAATTGCTGAGGCATGAAGGAATCCGGTATTTGGTCAGCCAATTCTGCAGCTTTTCGCATCGCTCCTGGCATACCCTCCGATCCTGAAGTCAACACGAGTTCCGCACCCAGTGCCGTCAATAGCTTCCTTCGCTCCAGACTGAACGTTTCCGGCAAAGCAATAATTAACCTGTATCCCTTGGCGGCAGCTACGAAGGCGAGTGCAATTCCCGCATTGCCGCTGGTTGCTTCGATGATGACTGAATTTTTATTTAGAAGGCCTTGCTCCTCTGCAGCCTGAATCATCGCATAGCCGATCCGGTCTTTGACACTGCCTGCTGGATTGAGATACTCCAACTTGGCTATAAGTTTCGCCTCAAGCTGTTGATGTTTGTTATAATTCGACAGCTCAAGCAAAGGGGTGTTACCGATCAAGTCCGTTAAGTTTTTAGCAATTCGAGACATAGCTAGACTTCCTCCTTGTATATATTCCTTATTTTCCACTGTGCATAGTAGGATAATATTATTAAACCTTATCATTAGCATTACCTGTCTGACAAATCAGTTATTTTGATGTGAATAACGATTTCTTTTAATAGGATAAGGCAAATATAAGTACGTTCCTTTATAATGAACTTAATCGAACAGCAGCAGCTGAAGTAAGAGCGGGGGCATGATTTGTGCACACGGAAACTTTCACTTTTAAGGATATCGATCAGTTGGAGATATTCGTCTATCATTGGAGCCTTGAAGATCGACAAGAGCCCCGGGCCATTATTCAAATTGCTCATGGCATGGCGGAGACGGCAGCACGTTACGAGAGATTTGCTCGATCATTAGTGCAAGCGGGCTACGAAGTATATGCCAATGATCATAGGGGACATGGACTTACAGCGGGACATCCGAATCAGGTGGGCATTACGGGTGCCGAGGGATTTGCCAGAATGACGGAGGCGATGGCGCAGCTGACTGACATTATTGCAAAAAGGCATCCAGGTGTGCCTGTCTATTTGTTTGGTCACAGTATGGGTTCGTTCCTGGCACAGCAATATATGTATACATACAGCGATAAGGTTAGGGGGGTTATCCTGTCAGGGACAAACGGCAAGCATCCACCAACCCTTAGAGTAGGGATCATGCTTGCACAATTGCTGGCTTCCCTGCAAGGCAGTGACCACCGCAGTCCACTTTTGATGAAGCTGTCGCTGGGGAGCTATAACAAGCCATTTCGCCCCAACCGGACGGGTTGCGATTGGCTGAGCCGCGATGATGCGGAGGTTGATCGTTATATAGCAGATCCTTATTGTGGAGGTATATTTACCGCAGGATTTTTCAGGGACTTCTTCCGTGGATTAGTTGATATTCACCTTCTGAGCAACATGGAACGCATCCCCAAGCAGCTGCCAATTTACATATTTGCCGGTGATCGGGATCCGGTTGGAGGTATGGGCAAAGGAATTCCTCAACTGATGGGGATGTATGACCAACTTGGCATCGAGCAGGTTACCTGCAAGCTGTATCCGGATGGCAGACATGAAATGCTGAATGAAATTAACCGTGAAGAGGTTACCCGCGATGTGCTGATGTGGCTGGAGCAGCAGCCGTCTTTAGTCGCTCAAGTGGAATGAATTCCAGCCGGACAGGCCATTCTATATAAATACAGGGTGAGGCTCTCGGGCCTCATCCTATTTTTTGTTCAGGGTCACGTATGACCAACCTGATATTATTCTACCCCTGTGCTTATGATATTCCCCTTACCGAATGAGAATGGAGCTTGTAGAATGAACAATAGAACGAGAGGGGAGAATTACAAATGAAAAAAATAACCAAGATTGCTCTAACTACAATGGTTTCAGCGTCCATGCTTGCCGGATGTGCAGGGGGACAAACTACTGAAGATAAAGGTGCGGCGGCCGGTGGGGCTAATAAAGAAAAAGTGAAGCTGTCGATTTGGCATAACTGGACAGGCCAGGACGCCAAAGGTATTGCCATGCGTAAAATCCTCGATGATTTCAAAACGCAGCATCCCGAGATTGAGCTCGAAGCAGAGGGATTGCCGACAGATGGCTTGAAAACCCGTTTGCGTACAGTAGCGGCTGCTGATGAAATGCCGGACTTGTTCGTAATGTGGCCGGATGCGATGACCAAGGAATTCGTGAATGGCAAGCTGCTGCAGCCTATTGATGAATTTTTGAACAGCAAACCGGAATGGAAAAATAACTTTATCCCGAATGCTCTCGATGGATACACGATAGACAACAAAGTATACTCTGTACCGATGAACCTCGCTCTGAGCTCATTTATTTACTACAATCAAGCTATTTTCGACAAATATAACGTGAAGGTACCGAAGACCTGGGATGAATTTAAAACAGCCATTGACACCTTCAACAAAAACAATATCATTCCAGTCGCACTGGGCAACAAAGCCAACTGGGTAGCGCAATCCACGATATTTAGCACGATTGGTGATCGTGTAACCGGTACGGACTGGTTCTTGAAGGCTTCTGCTCAAGATGGCGCCAAATTTACTGATCCTGAATTTATCAAAGCGTTGACAGTTCTTCAGGATTTGGGCAAATCCAAAGCGTTCCAGGATGGCTTTAATGGTATCGACGAGAATCAAATGATGCAGCTGTTCTTCCAGGGAAAAGCCGCGATGTTCATGGATGGCGGTTGGGCAACAGCGAATCTGGTAAACAATGCACCGAAGGAAGTTTTGGATACAACACACATTACAATCATTCCTGCAATTGATGGAGGCAAAGGCGATCCACAATCCACAGCAGGTGTAGTTGGAACAGGCTTAGGCGTTAGTAAGAAGCTGACAGGCGCGAGAAAAGATGCAGCGATGGAATTATTTTATGCATTGTCCGGTCCCGAAGGTCAAAAAGCGACGCTGGGCAGCAGCACACTGGTCAGCTATAAGATTGATGTAGATAAAAGCAAAGCACATCCCTTGTTCGTGGAGCTTAGCGAATTTTCGAAAAATGTAAAAATCAGCCCGGTTTACGATTCCAAATTAAGCTCTGCAGCAGTTGAAGTGATCAACAACGGGCTTCAGGAATTGTTGATGGGTACAAGTCCAGAGGTTGTCGCCAAAAAAGTGCAGGATGCGCAAGCAGGCGCTCTTGGCAAATAAGGACAATAAGTTCAATTAGACAATACGTTTATTAAACCAATCAGATATTTGAGCACAACGAACATCGGTACGAATCAGCCCTCCCTGGTGGAGGGCTGATTATTTGGAAAGGAAGTGAGAGAGATGAAGACACTAAACATGCGTAGATTTATCGTTATGGGCTTACTGCCATCCATACTTATTTATACCTTATTCGTATTTGTACCTGTGATTTGGTCTGCCTATTACGGTTTCTTTGAATGGAAGGGCATTGGCGAAGCCAAATTTATCGGCTTGAAAAACTACGTGGAAGTTATTCACGATACTATATTTTGGCGTGCACTCAAGAACAATATTATATTTGTACTTGCCTCGGTATTCGGTCAGCTGCCGCTCGCTTTGATTTTGGCGATTGTGCTGTTCAAAAACAATGCGCTGCAGCGGTTCTTACGATCCGCCGTGTTTATGCCCATGGTCATGTCCTCGGTCGTTATCGGGATGATCTGGCAATATATTTATCACCCGCAAATCGGTATTCTTAACTTCCTGCTCGATTATTTGGGATTAAGCAGTTGGAAGATGCAGTGGCTTTCCGACAGCAATATTGCGATCTACGCGTTAATTCCTCCGCTGACCTGGAGCTTTGTCGGTTTATACTTAATTATTTTCATTTCGGCTTTGCAAAATATACCCGGTGAAATTCATGACGCAGCCCTCATAGACGGTGCCACAGGCGCTCGCAAAATGATTTCCGTTACGCTGCCAATGGTTTGGACAACTATACAGGTTGCCATCGTGCTATGTATTTCAGGAAGCCTGAAGTCGTTTGACCTTGTGTATGTGATGACCAAAGGCGGACCGGCACATGCCACGGAGCTGCTGGCTACTTATATGTATAACTCGACCTTTTCCTCCTATCGTTATGGATACGGAAGTGCAATCTCTACCTCGATTATTATTCTGAGTCTGCTCTTTATCGGAACCAGCCAATGGCTGACAAGCAGAAAGTCAAAGAACGCATAGAAAGGAGGTCCATTCATATGAACAAAACTATGGCTCCATACTCACAAGCAGCTCCAGCCAAGTCCGGATTTTCCGCGAAAAAATGGAGGCCCGCTATTTTTTGGACTCTCATGACGGTTTATGGTATTTTAACGTTGTACCCTTTATTTTGGCTGTTCATCAGTGCCTTCAAAACGAACGCCGAGTTTCTGAACCGTCCTTTTAGCTTGCCGTTAACGTGGCAGATCGATAACTTTGTCAAAGCCTGGAGTACGTCCAAGATGGGTACGGCTTTTGTGAATTCGGTGATCGTATCCTTGGCTTCATTGGCCATTACCTTATTCGTATCTGCTTTGTCCTCCTTCGTATTGGCCAGATTGCAGTTCAGGTTCAAGGGCTGGATACTGGGCTTCTTCGTAGTTGGCATGCTCATTCCGATTCATAGCACCTTGGTGCCGTTATTTATTTTAATGAAGCAGCTTTCCTTATTAAATACGTACTGGGCACTTATTTTGCCTTACACGGCATTTGCTCTGCCTACAGCTATATTCGTATTGGTTGCTTATTTATCTTCGGTACCCAAGGAAATAGAGGAAGCGGCTTTTATTGATGGAACAGGGCTTTGGGGTGTATTTCTGAAAATTATGCTGCCCATCTCGACACCAGCTCTGTCGACTGTAACGATTTTAAGCTTTTTGCACTTCTGGAACGATTTTTCCTTTGCTCTCGTGTTCATAAGCAAATCCACACTCAAAACCTTGCCGCTCAGTATCGCTACCTTCGCGGACGGCTTTCAAACGGATTATAGTCTGACGCTGGCTGCCATGACGATCGCTGTAGTTCCCACGATCCTCGTATATTTGGTGTTTCAGGAGCAGGTAATGAAGGGCATGACGGCCGGTGCGGTCAAAGGCTAAGCCGTTTCTCGCCAGTGTTCATAGGACGATGCAGCAGGGGGTGTGATCAATGCCGGTGTGGCGATGGATGGGAAATTCTTTAGGGCGCAAGCTGACTGTTATTATGCTCATAACCACACTGATTCCCCTTATGCTGCTAGGGGGATTTGCCTATGTCATTTCATCGAAAATTACGGAAGAAAAAACCGAACAGGCGGGCATTGATACCCTTCGTCAGATGGATGGGAATTTGCGCTTTATTATTAAGGACGTGGAGAACATGTCCATTTTTTTGATTGGTCAGAGCAATGTTCAGCAGTATGTTAACAGCCTGGATGATGATGTAGGGTCTCAGACACGTATTCGCAGCTTTATGACCAATCTAATCAGCTCCAAGGAATACATTTCGAATGTTGAGATTATTCCGGCCAATTCCAATCCGCCGTTGTCTACGACCAACCTGTATCAATCTGATCTGGACCGTCTTGTTAATGTGCGTGAGGTGACAGGCAAGATGTGGACCACCTTGTATAATGTGCAGAATTATGCCGGCAACCAGAGAGTGATCTCTTTCATTCGTCCTTTGCGCAGCATTGATAATTATCGGAATCTCGGCTGGCTGACGATTTCATTGGATGAGAAGGTAATCTCCAGGTATTGGTCAGAGCCTAACCTTGGTGATGGGAAGGGGAGCGTCGCGCTTCTTAACGAACAGGGTATCGTTCTATCAGCCACGGATAAAAGCTGGCTTTCCCAGTCCTTGGATGTGCTGATGCCTGGTCTGTTGACTGAATTAAATCCGGCTTTGTATGGTGTCGTGAATCATGGCGAAGGTCGGGCCAAAAAGACGATCCTGTATTTCCGCGAACCGCTAGTCGGATGGGTGCTTGTAGGCGTGATTCCGTTTGATCTGTACAGTGCGCAGAACCGATATATTTTACAGCTTACCGGTGTCGCGGTCGCACTCTCCATTGTGGCTACAGCAGGTCTGATTCTGTTCCTCATTCAACGGATCACGAATCCGCTGCGTGTGTTGACCCGGTTAATCGCCAAGGTCAATCCGGAAGAACCGCTGCCGCTGTATTCAGTTGCTTCATCAGACGAGATTGGCAAGCTCGCGGAGAGCTATAACATGCTGGGCAAGCATATCGAGAAGCTGAAGAAACAAGTGATTCGCAACGAAGCGCATAAGAAGGAAGCGGATATGAGGGCGCTCCAGGCCCAGATTAATCCGCATTTTCTGTATAATACCCTCTCCTCGATTCATTGGATTGCACTGATGAATGAGGAGAAACGGATTGCGGATATGGTTGGGGCCTTGAGCGATTTCTTGCGATTCAGTCTGAATAAAGGCAAGGAATTTTGCCCGGTCCATCAGGAGCTTGCCCATATCAAAAACTATGCGCAGGTTCAATCGATTCGTTATCCGGACAAATTTGATATGGATATCGTGGTAGATCCTGAGCTGCAGGACCGTTATATGCTCAAGCTGCTGCTGCAGCCGCTGGTCGAGAACGCAATGCTTCATGGTATCCAAAAAAAAGAGGGAAAGGGGATGATATCGGTGTACGTAGAGCACAAGGCCAATCGGATGAGCTTTCTGGTGCTTGATGACGGAGTAGGCATGACTGAGGAGCAATTGGAGTTGATCACAAACAATCTGAATCCACCGGAAGGGGAGCTATATCCCGATGTAAGCTACGGATTAAGAAACGTGAATGAACGGCTGCAGCTTCATTATGGGCTGGATGCAGGTCTGATTATTGAAAGTCGACTGAACGCGGGTACACGCATTTCATTCTCTATCCCGGTTTTGGAGGGACAACATGAAAATAATGATCGTCGATGACGAGGTTATCATCAGAACCGGACTGGCTAAAGTGATTAAATGGGACGAGCTTGGTATGGAGCTGCTGGAGCCTGCATCCTCTGCGGAGGAAGCACTTGAACGAATCCCGCTTGAGCGTCCCAATGTGCTGCTGACTGATATCCGGATGACGGGCAAGACAGGGCTCCAGCTTGCTGAAGAAGCGATTCAGATCATCCCGGATCTGGAAGTCATTGTGCTCTCGGGGTACGACGATTTTGCCTATACGCAGCAGGCCATCCGGCAAGGCGTAAGCGATTATTTGTTGAAAACGAGCAGGCCGGAGGAAATCATCAAGACCGTGTTAAAGGCCAGACAACGAATTGAAGATAAATGGGCTGCGCATAGTCAGGATCATTACAAGAATAAGGAAGCGCGTAATCGTACCTTTGAACGGTGGATTAGGAGTGGGGAAGCGGGACCGATTGACCGTCATTTACTCCATACCTACTTACCCGGACTGTTCGGTGATAGTGATACGCCCGGAAGCGAGCTTCAGGTGTTCATTGTAACGGCAGAGGGCTGGGAGGATTCACCTTCATCAGCGTCTCTGCTTTTGTTTGCAGTTGACAATATGCTGCAGGATTTGTTGAACTGCGAGTCACTGCTGGAGAAAAAAAAGGTGATTGCAGCGATCCGTTTGGGTAATGGCAGTGATAACGGGATGCAGCACCTCCGGTTTATTTTTCAAAAGATAGAGCGGCTGTTGAAATGCAAGCTGTATGCGGCTTTTGGTACCCCCGTTCAGCAGCCTGAGCATATGCATGAATCGTATACAACGGCTAGCGATGCTTTTAACTATAAAACTTTAATTAATGAGAGCATTTGGCTGTACGAGGATATTGTCAAACGCAAGGGTGGTAAAACGGTCTGTACTCACGATGAGGAGCTGGAGCTGTCTTCTATTTTGCTGGAAGATGATTCGGTGGCCCTGAAGGGCTGGGTGCAGCGGTTTATTCAGGTACAGCTGGAGGATCCGCAGGTGACGCTCGAATCGCTGGAGGCTCTGGTTCATTCGGTTGCGATTTCGGCTCATCGCTGGCTGGAGCGGGTTATGACGGCAACCGGACGCGAGAGTACAATGGAGGAGAGCCCGAAGCATTTTCAGCTTAAGCTTAGTGTTACGCCAAAGGACACGCTGTTTCAATATTTGAATTCCGTGATGAAGCTGTATCACAACCGTCTGGGTGAGGGACAAGCGACGCATGCGCAGAAGGCAATGGCTTATATAGAGGAGCATCTGGGCAGTGATGTGGGATTGCAGCAGGTTGCGAGGCACGTGCATTTGCATCCGAACCACCTGAGCGAGGTATTTAAGAAAGAGACCGGAATTACCTTCGGCGATTACGTGACCAGGCAAAAGATACAACGGGCGATGGAAATATTAACGATTTCACCAGCCAAAATCAGCGAGGTTGCGGCTCGGGTCGGTTACGAGGATGTTAAGTATTTTAGCCAAATTTTCAAAAAGTACACGGGCAAAACACCGAGCGAATTTCGTGAGACAGCTGTCAATAATGGATAGAGGAAAAGAGGAACCAAGTCATGGAAATAAAGGGCGTATGGAGAATTCAGCATTTTGATGTGGGGCAGAAGAGACCGATGGAGATGGCTTCGCCTAATCTGGACGATCGGTTCTGGATTACGGCTCAAGTGCCGGGCGACGTGCATTCGGCATTAATTGAAAGAAATATTATCGATAATCCTTATTTCGGACATAACGACGCCAAGAGCTTGTGGATTGAGCAAAAGGAATGGTGGTACCGCACGCAGTTCGATTATGTGAAGCAAGCAAACAGCGATGAACGGCACCAATTGATATTTGAAGGCTTGGATACTTTTGCAACGGTTTATGTGAATGGGCTTGAGATTGGTACGACGGACAATATGCTGATGGCGCATACGTTTGATGTCACGAAAATATTACGTGATGGAAGAAACAGCATTGCCGTTAAGTTCGATCCGCTCTATTTGCACAATCGGGACAAAGAGCAGTTTCAATGGTCATCCTATACGAAGGAACGCCCATGGCTTCGCAAAGCAGCGATGAATTTCGGCTGGGATTGGGGTCCGCGAATGGTGACGGTCGGAATCTGGGGCAAGGTACGACTGGAGAGCAATCGCATGGCGAAGCTGGAAAGTGTATATGCGCGTACGATATCCGTTGATGAGGGAGAAGCCATCATTCGTATTGATGCGGAAGTGACGCCTTATGCGAAGGACCAGGACTTGTTGTGTGAAGTGAAGCTGTTGACGAAGGATGGGCATACGGTGGTATCCGAGCAGCTTGAAATTAAGCAAAATAAGGGCTCTGTGGAGCTGGTTGTCTTATCTCCAGAGCTATGGTGGACGCATGACTTGGGCGAGCCTTATTTGTACGAGCTGGAGGTTGTTCTGATTGCCAATGATGAGCGGGTAGACCGTTATCGCAAGCCTTTCGGTATTCGTACCATTGAGCTGCAGCTGAAGGATGAAGCCGATCAGCATGCTTTTGCTTTTATCATCAATGGAGTCAAGCTGTTCGCCAAAGGCTCGAACTGGATTCCAGCGGATAATTTCATCGGTGCGATTCCGGATCAGCGCTATCGTGACCTGATCGCTCTTTCTGTGGATTCGAATATGAATATGCTGCGTGTTTGGGCTGGCGGTATTTATGAAAAAGATGTGTTCTATGAGGAATGTGACCGCCGCGGCGTGCTGGTGTGGCAGGATTTTGCTTTTGCCAATGCGCTGTTCCCTGAATTCAACAAGAACTTTATGAATAACGTACGCGAAGAAGTCATTTATAATGTCAAAAGGCTTCGTAATCACGCATCGCTTGCACTCTGGTGCGGTAACAATGAAATTGACTGGCTGTACGATATGAAGTCCGCTGCAGGTGACATTACCAGCCCGTTCTACGGCGAAAAGATTTATCATGAGCTGATTCCTGAGGTGCTGGAAGCTTTGGATGACAACCGCCCTTATTGGCCGTCCTCGCCCTATGGTGGCAATGATGCCAATGATCCTGATGTTGGAGATCGGCACAACTGGCAGGTATGGCATGGCTCGGTGTATCCGCGTAAATTCGGAGATGTTCCAATACTTGATTACAGCATCGAAGGTGTTACGTTTAAGAACTACAAAAAGGATTTCACCTTATTCAGCAGTGAATTTGGTATGCATGCGTCAGCCAACCGTTATACATTGGAGAAAAATATCCCGGATGGGCAGTTCTACTGGGGCAGCGTGGAAATGGCATACCGCAACAAGGATACGAATCATCAAAAAGGCATTCTGCTGATGGAAGGCTATACAGGCATTCCGCAAAATATTGAGGAATATATGAATTTCTCGATGCTCACGCAGGCCGAAGGCTTGAAATACGGAATCGAGCATTATCGCCGCAACAAGAAGCGGATCAGCGGTTCGCTCGTCTGGCAGCACAACGACAGCTGGCCGGGTACAAGCTGGTCGCTGATCGATTATGAATTGCTTCCCAAGGCATCCTTCTATTATGCGAAGAAATTTTATCATCCATTACTGCTCTCGGTTGATCATGAGCCTGGACAATCGTTGCATATATGGGTTGTTAATGACCGTGTTGAAGATTATACAGGACAAGTTCGGGTAGCAGTCTATGATTTCAGCGGTAGTGAAGTGTACAGCACCTTATTACAAGCTGATGTGCCAAGTAACGGGGCTGTTCAATTGGGAAGTTTGACCGAGGCTGAGATATTGAACGGCAGAGCCGCGGCAGACGTTGTTGTTAAGCTTACGGCAGTAGGCTTCGAAGCACCTGACAATCTGCACTATCTGCGTGACCAAAAGGATCTGAACCTGCCTGCCTCAGAGCTCAAGGTAGAAGTGAACGCTACTGAGCAGATAGTGAAGATTACAGCCGAAGGCTCACTGGCACGTATGGTGAAGCTCGATCTGCCGCAGGGCAACGTCCGCTTCAGCGACAATTTCTTTGACCTGCTGCCTGGTGAGCAGGCAACGGTTCATATTAGTGATCCACGAGGTGACAAGGTGTCACTAGATGCTTTAAAGGTATCGGCGATAAACGTTTAACGCCAGTTGTTGTAGGGAATATGTCAACCACTAATTTGAGGTTGGGCCTAAAATTCATTCTGAAGAAGGACATGGAATTTGTTCCATGTCCTCTTTTTGCGTTGTGTGTAAATTCCCGTATGGATGATTCCACAGTTCCCGACAGCATCTATCGCATGAGCATTTGTCTGAAGTCTCTGGGTGAAAAGCCGGTGTAGCTTTTGAACATCGTCGAAAAGTTATGCTGCTCGATACCTACTGCACGGGCAATGCTTCCAATGGTCATATCGGTAGAAAGCATTTGTCTGGCCTTGTCAAGCCTCATCCGGTTGATGTATTGGATGGGAGAGCAGCCCATTACAGAATGAAATGCCCGGATGAAATAATTCGGATGATAATGGACCAAGCTGGCAAGCTGCTCGATCGTTATTTTATGTTCCAGATTTTGTTCGATAAATTGAAACACGCGGCTCAACTTTTGCGTGGTGGATGAGGGAATTGCCGTTTGTTCAAAGCCATGATCGATGAACAAACCTATTAATTGAAGCATTGAAGCCTGGATATTAAGAATAGAAGAGGGCGTCTGTTTCTTCATTTCGCTGATCATTCGGCTGAACCAGTTCTCAACCTCGGAGCTTGAGAGGACGTCGATGCACACTGGAAAACGGTACATCTCCAATAAATCCCTGCTGCCTACACGCGCTGTGAAATGGCACCAATATTTATGAAACGGATGATCATTGATAGTCGAATAGGACTGCAAAACATGGCAAGGCATAATAACAAGCTGGCCAGGCTTAGGGTAATAGACAATACCATCGACCTCAATCCGGCCCTCCCCTTCGATAATGAAATACAATCGGTTAAAACTGTGCACATAGTTTTCTCGCTTCCAGTCCATACCTACCGTTTGGACATTTGCGATAATGACATCTACCTGGAGGTTGGATAGTAAAGTCCGCAGGGAATCATTCGCTGAATTATACATGGCTTGTACCTACCTTTAGTGAAATCATAGTTACTATTTACTACAAACAGGTTAACAAACTGGATGTTTACTGTAAATGGGAACGATTATGATAAAGGTGAACGGAGCTACTATTTCGATTTCAGGAGGATGGACTATGATTCCAAGATTTAAGGATGCACGCGACAGATTTTTCGATATGCGCTTTGGTTTATTCGTTCACTGGGGCTTGTATGCTATTCCAGCCTGGCACGAACAAATATTGTGGAGAGGTAATGTGAAGCGGAACGATTATGAAAAGCTGATTCATGAATTCAACCCAATCGAGTTTGATCCAGAGGCATGGCTTGATCTGGCCCAAGAGGCAGGGATGCAATACCTGTGCTTTACCACCAAGCATCATGATGGCTTCTGCATGTGGGACACCTCACATACGGATTATAAGATTACCCATACACCTTATGGTAAGGATGTATTA
Organism: Paenibacillus baimaensis; assembly: GCF_025567575.1. NCBI lineage: Bacteria > Bacillati > Bacillota > Bacilli > Caryophanales > Paenibacillaceae > Paenibacillus > Paenibacillus baimaensis. Next base: position 520,986 of record NZ_JAOQIO010000084.1, read on the forward strand.
GCGATACTGGCAGAAGCCTGCCGAAAACGTAATTTTCCGTTGAGTCTTTACTATTCTTGCCCGGACTGGCATCATCCCAATTATCCGAATATGGGCAGACATCACGAGATGTTCGGTCCCCGCCCGGGAGATGAGCCCGATATCAATCGATATTACGAATATGTGACCAAGCAATTACGGGAGCTTTTAACGAACTATGGGCCTATATACCAGCTGTTCTGGGACGTTAACGTCGCTGAATACCATGATCCTTCACTGAATGAGCTGGTTCGATCTCTACAGCCGGGTATTTTGATTAATAACCGCGGTCCTGATGAAGGCGATTACAGTACTCCTGAGCGTCATGTTCCCGAAGGAGGTTCTTTCCTTACTCCTACCGAAGCTTGCCAATCGATTGGACGAGAAAGCTGGGGTTATCGCGAGAACGAGGACTATTATTCTGACAAATTTCTGATACAGAGTGTTGACAAAATTTTGGCTATGGGAGGCAATTATTTACTGAACGTGGGACCCAGGCCAGACGGTACGATCACTAGTGAGAACGCAAACACGCTTCGACGAATCGGGCGATGGTACAAGAAGATTCGGGAATCCTTTGAGGGAACTATACCGGCTTCGTACATGGGAGGCAAGGATGAAATCGAGTCAGCTAACGAAGTGAAGAACCGTGTGTTCCGGGATCATGTCTTGTTGACGCGCAAGGGCAATACCGTTTATGTTCATGCTTATCGCGATCTTCAGAGCAATACGGTGATCTTGAAGCCACTCGATGTGCTTCCTAAGCGGGCTATACTGCTCAATAATGGTCAAGAACTCGAGTCGAGCGTGGAACTGCTACCATGGTATTGGCAGGAACGTGCTTATTTACGTATCCGTAATCTGCCAATTAACGAGATCACAGATGAAGTGCTGGTTATCAAGCTGGAATTCGGTGAGGATGTGACTGAATAAAGGACGAATCCGACCCTCTGGCAAGTCGATCCAAAGATTGATATACTGGGTCTGCATTTGTTTGATCAATTTACAACAGTAAAGGGAGCAGATGTATGAGAGAAGGGAAGATGTCTATGGAATCATGGCACAAGGTCGGTTTTATATATGCACACCCGGATGATGAAACTTTTTTGAGTGCTTGTCTAATCCGAGAGCTGGCAGATCGTGGAGAGGAGCCTGTACTGCTGCTGGCAACCAAAGGGGATGCTGGTAAGAAAAATGGGGCTTTCGCACATTCTACGAATGAAGAGCTTGCGGAAGTAAGAACGCAGGAAATGGAGCGTGCCGCACAAATTCTTGGGTTGGCTGTTGTCGAGCATTTGGGTTATCCGGATGGGAAGCTAAAGGAAGTGGAGACCGCTCCATTCGTTGATGCGGTTGTTGATTTTATTAACAAGCATCAGCTAAAGGTCGTTGTCAGCTTTCCTGAGGACGGTGGTAACTACCACCCGGATCATGTCGCTATTTCCCAAATAACGACTGCGGCAGTATTAAGCGGAAGATGTCCTTCTGTGGAACAGCTGTATTACTACTTTACCGCAAAATTGGCTGAGGATGGCTATAAGCCTTCTTTGATTATCGATACTTTGCCTCATTGGGCAATGAAGGCTGAAGCGCTGCGGGCGCATCAATCACAAATTCTAGCTATACATCGGCATTTTGGCGATTTGATCGTTTGTCCTGAGTCACGAAGATACGAATCGTTTGTGCTGGCTTATGATCAAGGGGCGCTCTTGTAGCTTAACGGCAAACTCTCATTGCATATTCAGTCCACATTCAGAGGGCTTTCAGTTAAGGAAGCTATGATTATACACAAGAGATGGAAAGTTTACTTTCATCGAAATGTATAAAGGAGTGCGGGAGATGAGCAATCCTATCGCCTACAAACTGAAGACAACCCTGTCTGCACAATCACTGCTATTCATCGGCCTGAGTTTATGTTCAATTTGGAGTTATTATAACGATAGTCTATGGGGAGAGACAGGACGACATTCGTCCTCCTACACGATACCCTTTGCTGTGCTGGCTGTTCTATTGTATGGGTTTGGTTCTGCAGCTTATTACAGATTTGTTCGTAAGCCAGCTGAGATTACTGAAGCCAATCAAGTTCTGCTCGTTTGGCTCATGTTGGGTGAAGGCTTACTCTTGCAGATCGCAGCGGCTCCATGGCTCGTAGGACACCCTTTTGACAGCCATCTGTTCCACAGCTGGGCAGGTGTTGCCGCGAATAGAGTGTCAGGGTTTTATGTGTATAGCACGGATGATTATTCGTCATAACAAGGTGCACGTGATACATAAAGCCTTTACTTACAGCCGTATAACTTGATAATAAGCTTGCTCTCAGAGGGTACATGACAGGGTACTCTCTTTTTGTTATGCCCTCTAAGCAAGAAACGTGTGGTGTGCAAAATAGGTGATTATGCGCTCCATAAGGCTTCAGTAAAGATATGTGTGGCATATGGAAAATGGTGAATTGAATAAATGAAGCTGTTCCGCTAACTTGAAGATAGGCTGCAGCCGATTCAACACGATCCCACAGGAAGGAGTGTGGAAGTCATCCAATCACAAGTACAATCAGAATCCATCAAAGTGCGTTCCAGCTCAAGGAAATGGGATAAAAAGAGATTCCGGCAAAATATACCGATCCTGCTTATGTTTGCACCGGTTGTCCTTTATTTTCTCATCTTTCGATATGCACCTATGGCAGGGCTTGTCATAGCCTTCAAGAACTATAACTTTCATGATGGCATTTGGGGAAGCCCCTGGGTAGGACTGGATAACTTCCGACTGTTATTTACCCAACCGAAGATGATTGAGATCATTCGCAATACATTTGTATTAAGCTTTCTGCAGGTGATTGTCGGATTTCCGTTTCCGATCCTGCTCGCTATTTTTCTGAATGAAGCCAGAAAGATGTGGTTCAAACGTATCGTTCAAACGGTTGTGTATTTACCTCATTTTTTGCATTGGGTTATTATCGGGGGCTTGATTATCCTTATTTTTTCACAGGAAAAAGGGATTGTGAATCACTGGCTTGCGCCGCTGCTTGGAAGTGCATTTCCATTTCTGTATAACCCAACTTCATGGATCGCGATCTTTGTAGGTTCAGGTATTTGGAAAAGCGCAGGCTGGAACGCAATCATTTATTTAGCTGCTCTAGCTGCAATTGATCCGGCGCTATACGAATCGGCTTCTATGGATGGAGCAGGGAAAATGCGAAAGATATGGCATATTACGCTTCCATCAATCCGACCGACCATTATCATTATGTTTATTCTATCTGTAGGTCATGTCATGGAGGTTGGGTTTGACCAAGTGTATGTGCTGCAAAATTCAGTGGTTTCCAATGTGTCCGAGGTTATTTCCACATGGAATTTCAAGGTCGGCATCAATGGTGGACGTTTCAGCTTAGCTGCGGCGATGGGTTTTTTTGAATCCTTTGTAGGCTTGTTCCTCGTGGTTATGGCCAACCGTATTGCTAGACGATTCGATCAAGGACTGTGGTAAAGGGGTGGTATCGTGAAGGATACTTTAGGTGAAAAGTGGTTTTACGCGTTTAACTATGTCATTTTGTCTATAATCGGGTTAAGCTGCTTGCTGCCTTTGGTGCACTTGTTCGCATTATCGCTCAGCAACAACGCGGCTATTGTGTCCGGCAGTGTGACGCTTTGGCCCATTGGCTGGAACATTGAATCTTATGATAAGCTTTTTTTCGGTACCCGGATCTTGAGCGGCTTTCAGAACAGCTTGGTTATCACCATTGTCGGTACGGTACTCAACATGATTTTTACGATTTGCTGTGCTTATCCGTTGTCCAGAAAATTTATGTATGGCCGCAAGTTTTTCACGCTGGCGATCATCTTCACGATGCTGTTTAGTGGAGGCTTGATTCCTTCATATCTGGTCGTTAAATCGCTGGGGTTAATTGATACCTACGGGGCGCTCTGGCTTCCGGCACTGGTCAGTGTGTACAATATGCTCGTTATGCGTTCGTTTTTTATGGGCTTGCCGGAGGAAATTGAGGAAGCGGCGCGGATGGATGGCTGCAGCGAGGTGGGCCTGCTGCTGCGGATTATTTTGCCATTATCGATGCCGGTCATGGCAGCGTTAGTCTTATTTTATGCGGTATCGCACTGGAATTCGTTCTTTAACGTGATGATTTATATTAATTCGACCGCCAAATACAACGTTGCCGTATTGGTGCAGCAAATGATACAAAGCCAGACGGTGCTTCAGGATGTAGCGAATCAATCGCCTGAGGATTTGAATTCGGTTACAGAAGAATCGATCAAAGCGGCCGGTGTATTCGTAATGACCGTACCCATGTTAATTGTGTATCCGTTTTTACAAAAATATTTTGTTAAAGGGGTTTTGATCGGATCGGTGAAAGGGTAGATCACAGGCATCAGAAAAATGAGGAGGCAACTATTCATGAACAAAAAAACTATCTATGTCGCTTCGATTATCAGCTTATCTCTGACTACGGCGTTAGCCGGCTGTTCCGAGAGCAAGCCATCAGCGGGTACGGCAAGCGGAGACGCGTCCAAAGCCAAAAAAACCGTCAGCCTGTCCATGTATGATCGTGGTAATATACCACCTGATGTGGGAACGATTGAAAATAACCTGTGGACCAAATGGATACAGGAAAAAACGAACATGAACATTACGTTCTCGCCCGTGCCGCGGGGGGAATCCGTGCAAAAATTTAATACGCTGTTTGCATCGGGCTCCGCTCCGAATCTGATTCAGGAGTATGATGGTGTGTTCCGAAATCAGCTCTATAATCAAAAGCAAATTATGCCGATCGATGATATGATCAATAAATACAGCACGGTGTACAAGGAACAATTGACCAAGTTTCCGCTGCTCAAAAAATTGGGCATGAAGGAAGACGGAAAGCTGTATGAATTCGGCCGCGTGCTAGGTTATGTACCTTATCATTATGTGCTTGTACGCGAGGATTGGCTGAAAAAACTGAATTTGAAGGCGCCAGAAACGACCGAGGATCTGTATCAAATCGCCAAAGCATTCGCTAATCAGGACCCGGACGGCAACGGCAAGAAAGATACATACGGCTTGAACTTGAGCACAACGAATCCCGGCAATGATCTGTGGGTTGATTATATATTCCAGAATACAACATGGATTTTGCAGGATGGCAAATGGGTCAAGGATTGGGACCGTCTCAAGGAAGCAACCGAGTTTAAGAAAAAGCTTTTCGATGAGGGGATCATTGACAAAGACTTTTTAACCGATAAAAACGGCAAAAAGGCACAACAGGACTTTGTACAAGGTAAAACAGGCATCTATGGCACCGGTGGAGGTATTCGTGGCTTTTACAGCAGTGCTTACGAAACGTTGAAAAAAAATGTGCCTGACGCGAAGCTGATCGTCATTCCGCTCCCGAAAAGCTCATTTGGCCAATTCACTCCGCCGTTTAATCCTCCCGTGCAAATGACCTCGGTCGTCAACACCGATACGAAGGATCAGGAGGGTGTGATGAAGCTGGTTGATTTCCTGAGTTCGCCTGAGATGATTAAGGCTTCTTATTTTGGTCAGGAGGGTGTGCATTATAAGATTGAGAACGGTAAAGAAACGATCATCAATGCCGATAAAAACAAAAAAGAAGTTGATTGGCTCAGCGATTTGCGGATGCTCGGTGGACAATATTTGTATAACGAGTTTGATACGCAAATCAAATCCTTCGATACAAGCAAGCCTATGGAAAAAGAATTTGTGGATTTGATGAATGACATGTACAAGATTAATATTACTAAAGATCGGCCTCTAGCCAACATCACCTTGGGGAGCTACATGCCGCAGCTGCCTTCCGATATGGATTTCATTAATAAAACGTTAAACGACACAACGAATCCGATTAAAGACTTATACAATAAAGCGATTGTTAGCGGAAGCGGATACAGCGTTGAACAGGCCGATCAGGAAGCCAAATCGCTGTGGAAAAAATCAGATGGCGATAAGCTGGAGAAATGGTATCAGGATTGGTACAGCAAAAATAAAGATCAATTGGTGACGCCAAAGGATTTGCTGGATATGAATTTCAAATAATTCGTTTGGAAAACGCTCTTTAGTTTATTGAAGCGTTACGAAGTCACATGGCTGTCGACAGGATTTACGGTCGGCAGCTTCTGTTCGCTTTTTTCGGTTTTCTACGAAAACAAAGCTTATGCTTACGAAGTAAGTTTTCTACGAAAACCAAGCCTACGCTTACGAAGTAAGTTTTCTTCGAAAACCAAGCCTACGCTTACGAAGTAAGTTTTCTACGAAAACTTTTAGGAGGCACCCCATGAGGACAAAAAATCCTTGGTTTTTTAAGCTGATCACGACTTACCTGCCGATCCTTTATGTGGTTGTGCTCGCACTTAGCTTCCTGTTTTTCATGACGCTTAGCGATCTGTCTAATAAACAAACCGTAAAGTCGAACGAGGCTTTCACGAAGTACGTAACCCAGCGGCTGGATTCCTTACTTGAGAATATTGACCAAATTACGATCACCGAGATCAACAGCGATAAAGAACTGCAAAACTATATGTTTCAAAAGTATGACGATGCGAGTCCGTACTTATTGAATAGCGCGATCTCCAATCGTTTCAGTAAAATCAAAATGAGCTTTCCGATGATTCATTCGATTTATTTTTACCGGATATCTGATCAAAGCATATTAAGTCTCGAATCGATGCATACGCTGGATCGTTTTCCCGATCGCGATTTTATTGTTACGGAACTCGAGAAGCCTTTTTCCAGCTACTGGACAGATAAGAGACAATATAAGGAGTTTGAAACTCAAGCCTCGGCAGTTCCCGTGCTTTCATTGGTCAAAAAGCTGCCCATGTTCACTAATCCTTACGGCATGTTAGTCATTAATATCGATATCAATGCGTTCCAAGCGCTTTTGCAGGATATGTCCAAGCAAACTGTCAGCTACGTGAAGCTGTTTGATAAGCAAGAAAATCTGTTGGCTTCAAGCAATGAGGCAGGGGGAAGAGATTTGTATTCGCTTCGTTCAAGCGTCTCCAATCTGGAGATCCGCAGCGGGTTGAAGGACGGCTACGAATATGGGCTGCTATCTGAGTTGTATTCAAATTGGATCATTGCTGGCATGATTCTCGTGCTGTTGGCGACAATTAGCACCATCTATTTATCCAAAAGATACGCCAGACCGATTGATGCCAGCGTTAACCGAATTTCGGACTTTTTCAGTAAACAGCAAATCGATAATACGAGCCGGGAGCTTTTGCATTTTGTCGATTCCGCTGTGGATCAAATCATCGATTATGCGAATCGCTATCAGAGTCAAAGCGACACTAATCTGCTGTACAGGAAGAAGCATTTTTTCCATGAGTTGTTGGATGGGGATCGGGAAATTGACAAGGTTGAATATCGTGAGGAAATGAAAAGCTTCGGCCTGCAGACGGATGGTGTGGATTTTGCCGTTATCCTGGTGGAAATTGATCGTATGAGCGATTTTTCGCATAACTACTCCTATAGAGACCAGTATTTATTGAAGTTTGTTATTACGAATGTATGGGATGAGCTGGCTGCCGAGCAGGATTTGAAGGTATGGAGTGAATGGATGTCTGCGGAAACGCTGGGAGTCATGTTTAGCTCGGAGAGCCGTTTCGAGGAGGCTCAGTCGGCGCAAATGATCGCGATTGGGGAGCAGCTGAGGGCGTGGGTGGAGACGAATCTGAAATTCACGGTAACGATCGGCGTCGGTACAACGCTTGAGCAGCTGCCGGGTATTCGTAAATCATTTCAGCAGGCGAAGGAGGCGCTGCAGCTTAAGACTTCAATTGGGAACAACCGTGTCATCGTCTATAAAGAAACAGTTCGTCAAACAGAAGCTGAGCTATTTGATCTATTGGAGCTTACGAGGTCCATCACGCAGCTATATAAAAGTGGGAATGAGGATTGGCGCAAGCAGTTCGAGTATTTTTTTACGGTACTGGGCAAAGGCGGACATACCTCGAAGGAAATCATTAATTTAATCAATTATATGTGTTTTACTTTTACGAAGGAGCTTTCCGATTTTCCGGCAGAATATGTGGAGATGTGGAAGCAAACAGCGCTTGGCCCGATGACCGAAGCGCTCCAAATTTATGAAACGGCAGAAGAAATCAAACAAACCTATTTGGCTGTATTGATTCAGGTGGAGGAGAACTGGAAGGGGATTCGTGAGAGCCGCAATAACCGTCATCTTATTTATCAGGTGAGGCAGTATATTGAGGAAAATTATGCCAACTCCGATATGTCATTGCAATTGTTAAGCGAACAATTCGGAATGAACAAAAGCTATGTAAGCCGAATTTTCAAGGATGAATTTGGTGAGAACTTCGTGGATTATTTAGCTGGTATCCGCATTCAGCACGCCAAGCAAATGCTTGAGGATACACAGCTGCCCATTCAGGATATCGCTGTTCAAATTGGCTATGTGCATTATTTTACCTTTATTCGTGCCTTTAAGAAATTGATCGGGATTTCTCCAAGTGATTATCGGAAAAAATAAGAAAGATAAATTGAAATTCAGTTGATGTGTGCATGCACATGCGACAGAAACTGCTCACATGCAGGGGAGAGATCGTCATCAGACCTGCGGTAAACGGCAATCGGATTGGGTGCATGGATACCTTCTACATGTACTCTGGCCAATGCTTGCTGATGGATGTATTCAGCTGCTTCCAGAGCGGATATGAAGCTGGCTCCGTAGCCTGACATAACCGCACGCATCGTTTCGTGTTGGCCATTGAATTGTAAGCCAATCTGTGGGAACTGAACTTGATATTGCCGACAAATTGCGAACAACGTTTCCCGTGAGGAACTGCCTTCCTCGCGCAGCACGAATGGCTGCTGCAGCATCTCAGCCAAAGCAACCGTCTTGCCTGCAAGCGGGTGTTGGCCCGGAACGACGAACCATAGCTCATCCATCAGAAGCTCCTCGCGCAGCAAGCCTGCGGGAGCTTCTTTGCTGCCTCCAATGAAGGCCAAATCCGCCTCATAGTGAAGCAGCTTGTTAAACGCAGCGCGCGAGTTTGATGTGGTTAAGGATAGCTCTATTTGCTCGTGACTGCTCTTGAAAGCTGCCATCCAGGCTGGCAATAAATGATTGGCAGGAAGATAGGTTGCGGCTAATCGCAGCTTACCCAGTGAACCGTCCCGATACGCGGTAAACAGTCGGGTCATTTCCAGCTCTAAAGCAAATAGTTTTGCTGCGTGAGTATATACGAGCTCTCCGGCTTCACTCAAACAAACACCTCTCCCCTGTGGTGATAATAGCGTGAGCGCAAGCTCCTGCTCCAGATTGCGGATTTGTGCAGTTACGGCTGGTTGGCTGATATGCATAGCTTCAGCAGCCTTGGTGACACTGCCTCGGGAAGCAACCTCATAAAAAAGCCTTAACGCATGCAGATTCATCCTCGGTGCGTCCTCCCTTCCTGCTATTCCATGCGAATCATCAATGTAATTGATGTATTCATCAAAATTAGATATTATATTTATGAGTCGTTTTTTTCTATTGTAAGAGATAAGCAGCCGTGCTGCAAGGGCTGGCATCACTTCATAGAAGGGGACGGTGTATCCGATGAAATTTGTTTGTTTGGATTGCGAAAGGGCTTATAGGCTGGAGGAAAGAAGGAACCCTTTTGTATGTGATTGCGGGGGCTTGCTGGAGGTCAGGCAAGATTATCGGGGCTTAGATGGGGAAAGGTTAAAACTGGAGTTCGACAACAGATTGGCCGATCGAATGTCATCATGGGCAAGTGGTGTGTGGAGGTATAAGGAATTGATTGCTCCGGAATTGCCGGATGCTTATATAACGAGCAGATATGAAGGGAATACAGGCCTATACCCGTCAGCGACCTTGGCTGAATTTGCCGGTGTACGCGGGCTGATGTTGAAGGCACAGAGCGAGAATCCGAGCGGCTCGTTTAAGGATAACGGCATGGCGGTTGCGGTTTCCTATGGCCGTTCGTTGGGCTATAGACGGTTTACCTGCACATCAACAGGAAATACGTCGTCCTCACTCGCTATGTACGCTGCATGGGCGGGCTGCTCTTCGTATGTTTTTCTTCCCAAACACCATATTTCGATGAATAAAGTTTTGCAGACGCTCGCCTATGGCGCACAGGTGATATCATTTGAGGGTACTTATGATGATGGAATCCGTTTTAGCGAGCTTCATAGTGAGCAGCTCGGCTTATATGTATGCAATTCGATCAATCCGTTCCGAATCGAAGGTCAGAAGAGCATTGTATTTGAAATTGCCCAGCAGCTGCGTTGGCAAATGCCGGATTGGATCGTAGTTCCGGGAGGTGCATTAAGCAATGCAACTGCATTGGGCAAAGGCTTGTACGAGCTAAAGGAGCTCGGGATGATTGATAAGCTGCCACGCGTTGCCGTTGTTCAGGCGGAGGGGGCCAGTCCGTTTCACCAGATGGTTGCTCAAGGAGATGCCCAGCTTAAGCCTGTAAGGAATCCCTATACACGGGCAACGGCAATGAATATCGGGAATCCGCCCAGCTGGAAGAAGGCACTGCAGTATGCTATCAAGTATACGAAAGGTGTGACCGTATCGGTGACTGACGAGGAAATCATGCTGGCCAAAGATCGAATCGACCGCAGCGGTATCGGCTGTGAGCCTGCATCTGCAGCTTCAGTAGCAGGGCTGAAAAAGCTTGCTGCTGCCGGTATTATCGATAAGGAATGCACAGCGGTGTGTCTGCTTACCGGACATATTTTGAAGGATACGGAGGCGATAGAGGCATTGTATAAAGGCACCTTGGCACCTTCAGAAGCAGCTCCTTCCGTCCTGCATACACCCGATCTGACTCTGGACGAGGTGCGTCGATTTATTACAGAACTGTAATAACCGTCAAATAGCTATATAATGGGTTGATTTCCGAGAGTGGTTTCTTTACAATAAGGAGAAAAGCATACAGGGAGTGGGCAGAGGAAATGAACGTTAAAATTTCACGTAATGCAGCGAAAGTCTTATTGGCTGAGCTGGAAAAAGAAGAAGACAAAGATTTAAAGGTTCGCATCTATATTACGCATAGCCATGGTGACCATGCGCATTATGGTATGGGGATGGACAAGCCGACTGAAGATGACGTTGTAGTTAGCACCGATAAAGGAATTGATGTGGTTTTGAAGAAGGACGAGCCTTTACTGGATGGAATCCGCATCGATTATTTCTACACACCGGAGGAAGGCTTTGCAGTCACCAATCCGGGTAAAGGGAATCACGGCGATCACTAAGCTGTGTATTCATGGGATATGAGAGGATTTGTAAGTTATGGCAAACGATATTCGCGTCTGTGATAAGTGCAAGCATATGAAGATGAAGACGGCCGTATCCAAGCTGCAAAAGCTGGCCCCGGACGCTGACATCAAAGTAGCCTGCAAATCTTATTGCGGTCCCTGCTCACGATTTGCTTTTATATATATTAATGGGCGTTATGTGACTGGGGCTACTGAGGACGAGGCAATTGAAAAGGTTAAGAAATATGTAAAATAATTATATGTGGTTTTACATGAAGGGGGCGAAAGCCCTCTTTTGTGTTAGGAAAATTTATATTTTCATGTTCAGTTACTTCTCAGGATGACATCAAAGGGTACGATAGTGACCTTGTAATATCATAGTGTCATTTATAATTAATGAAAGTTTAGGTAATTAGACTTGTATAATATGATTAATTGGGTCTACAGATTCATTTATAATGAGCTTCTTATCTTATATGCTTAAACTTGTCGAATAATTATAGCTCAATTCTCGATAATGGCAAAGCAAGTGGAAACTTGTGACGCAAAACTATAGGGGCTTACGGTGCAAGCAAGATGCACCCAGCCAGCCAGCTGCCGAAGGTACTGTGATGCGCATATAACTGCGACTCCTGACCAGTGGATCAGGAGTCTTTTTGTTTGAGAGATAAGAGAGGTGGATCATAGATGAACGAAAATAGAAATTTGATGACAAGAACCGGATTTTATACGAAGGTTGGCACCGACATGATCGGCATTTATTTGTCGAATGATGGCCCCAAGATGTTTATTAACCGTGAGATATTTGATTTGCGGAATCCATGGTGGGATGTAGAAATGGTGATGGGGAAAACCGGACATCTGATAACATTCTACTGGCGCGGAGAGGTCAAGCTGTCGATTCGCTGTGATCTGGAAAATGACTTATTTGTTAGCTTATATCACTATTTAAGCTTTCGTACTAATGAGCAGAGTCTCGCCTAAGTAGAGAATGGAAATAATATTGACATGCGATGTAGATAAATAAAATGGAATCTGGTTATATTTAGGAGATTATGCAGGTGTATCTTGGAGCTGACACGGCCAAAGGTATGCTTTTTTCTGCTTCCAGCTATTGTCTCTATTAGGTCCATTGTTTATAATAATAGATAGATTACTATAGTTCAACGGGACTATATAGGAGGAAAGACCATGCGTTTAATTACACGATCCGACTTTGATGGCTTGGTATGTGCAATGCTCTTTAAAAAAATGGGAATGATCGACGAAATGAAATTCGTTCATCCGAAGGATATGCAGGATGGATTGGTTGAAGTCAATGAAAATGATATTTTGGCGAATGTCCCGTATGTACCCGGCTGCGGTTTATGGTTTGACCACCATTCGAGTGAGTTGGAGCGGACAGGCCCAGAAATCGTATATAAAGGCGAGACCCGTGTCGCACCAAGCGCTGCCCGTGTTGTATATGATTACTATGGTGGCAAGGAACGTTTTGGTGATATCGATAACATTATGCAGGGTGTGGATAAAGCGGATTCCGCGCAGTTCTCTGCAGATGATATTTTGAATCCTTCAGGCTGGGATTTATTGTCCTTCATCATGGATGCCCGCACTGGATTAGGACGCTACCGTGATTATAGAATCAGCAATTATCAGCTGATGGAGGATTTGGTCGATCACTGTGCGACGATGACGGTTGACGAGATTATGCAGCTGCCGGATGTTGTAGAGCGGACAAAGCGTTATTTTGAATTGGACGTCGACTATAAAGCGATGTTAAAGCAGCATACATATGCAGACGGCAATGTGATTGTCACCGATCTGCGCAACGTGGAAACGATTTATCCGGGCAATCGATTTATGGTGTACGCCTTGTATCCGGAACAAAATATTTCGATCTGGATCGTCGATGGCCGAAACAAGCAAAATTGTGTGTTTGCCTGCGGTCACAGCATTATCAATCGTACCTCCAACACCGACGTAGGCGCTTTGATGCTTGCAAATGGCGGCGGCGGGCATAAGGCGGCAGGAACGTGCCAAGTCCCTTATGATGATGCCGGCAAGGTGCTGCATGAGCTGGTTGAAACGATGAAGCAGAACGGATAATGTAGTTAGAATTAGCATTAAACGCATAAAGAATCAGGTACCGGAGCTGCGCCGTTTGGTTGCGCTGTTCCGTGAGCCTGATTCTTTTTTTGCTGCGTTTATCCAATTGTGATTTTACCTTCAGGATAGTGGTACAGTTCCTTTTTATTTTTGGGCTGCAAGGCGTATGAGAGCGTGACGGGTCCTAATCTTCCCGCATACATCATCAGAATTATCACTATTTTTCCAGTGAATGTTAAATGCGGAGTGAGTCCCATACTCAGTCCAACCGTTCCAAAAGCAGAGGTGGTTTCAAACAAGATCATTAAAAAAGAATAGTCGTGTGTAGCAAGCAGCAGCATGGTTACAATGAAGATGAGCAGCAGGGAAAGGAAGGTTACGGTAAGAGCACGATGTGTGTACTCTTGCGCCAAACGGTATCGAAACAGCACAACATCTTCTTTTCGCCGGATCATCGTAATCATGGCTCCAATCAGTATGGCAAAGGTAGTTACTTTAATTCCACCGCCCGTTGATCCAGGAGCTGCACCGATAAACATCAGGAGGATCATGAAAAACTGGGTAGCCTGCCTCAAGCTCGTTATGTCTACCGTGTTGGTGCCTGAGGATCTTGTACTGACTGATTGAAAAAAAGCAGCGAGGATCTTATCAAATACAGGTAAGGGACCCAGCGTATGGGTGTTGGAAAATTCAAAAATAAAAATGACAAGCGCTCCAAAAACGACCAAAAAGCCTGAAACGGAAAGCACAATTTTACTATGAAGGGAAAGCTGTCGTGTTTTTGGGTAATCAATGAGTTCGGACATCACGATGAAGCCGATTCCACCCAAAATGACGAGGATCATCGATACCGTATTAATCACAAAATCGTCGACATAAGGCGTCAGGTTCCTGTAACCACCAACGAGCTCGAATCCGGCGTTATTGAACAATGACACAGCGTGGAACACTCCATAGTATATGGCTTTGCCCAAGGGCATTTCAAAGGACCAGCGGATCGCAAAGATGCAGGCGGCTATACTTTCTACAACTAAGGAATAGACCACCACATTTTTGATGAGTCGGACGATGCCTTCGATCGATATTTGGTTCAACGATTCCTTCAGGACAAGTCGTTCCCTCAAGGAGATTCGTTTTCTGACGACGATCGCGAACCAGGTGGTCATGGTCATGAATCCCAATCCGCCCAGCTGCACCATGACTAGCAGGACAATTTGTCCGAAATGAGTGAAATGGGTTGCCGTATCGACCAGAATCAAACCGGTTACACAGGTTGCCGAGGTCGCCATAAATAAGGCATCAATATAGCTGAGCGAACTTCCTTCGACAGAAGCAGCTGGCATCCACAGCAAGAACGAGCCCAGGACGATAATGACCGCAAACCCCAAGGCAAGTGTTTGTTGAGGGCTTAGCTTGATAGGTTTCCAATGGATACGACTCAGATCAATCACCTCATAATAAAACCCTGATGTCAAAGCATCAGGGCGATTGTATTCTTAAGATTCCCGACGTGGACCATACAATCCACCCGGAGCAAAATACTGAAACAAATGGCACTCAATCCGTCCATTATACAGCTTGCGCTTTTTGTCAGCAGGTCGGCTCATGAAGTGCTCAACCTGCTTGTTCGGATTCAAAATAAAGCTGGACCATGTTGGCAGATGAAGGGCGAGCAAGCCAAGGTCACGGAGAACCTTGTCCACTTCTTTCAGATCTCCCAGACGCTCTCCATATGGAGGATTGGTAATGATACAGCCGTAATCGCCTTGTGGTTTGGCTTTGGCCACTGGAAGCACCTGGAATCTTAATTCACGCGCAAGTCCGGCTGACTTGGCCGCGGCGAGTGCGATGTCAATCGCATTCTTATCAATATCCGAGCCGATAATTTCGAGTGGCACATCGTCTTTTACCAGATCATAAGCCTCATCCCTGGCTTGGTCCCATAGTGATGCGGGAATTATCGGCCACGCCTCAGCAGCAAAAGAGCGTCGTTGCCCCGGAGCGATGTTCCAGCCGATCATAGCAGCCTCGATAGGGATGGTTCCCGAGCCGCAGAATGGATCGTACAGTGGACGCTCCACTCGCCAACGGCTGAGCAGTACGATAGCTGCGGCCATCGTTTCTTTTAGCGGCGCTTCAGTTGCGATTTTGCGATAGCCACGCTTGTGTAAGCTTGGACCTGTTGTATCAAGCGTCAGCGTAGCGATATCGTTCAATAGCGAGACTTCCATTACGAAGCGAGCTCCCGTCTCGGGAAACCATTCGGTATGATAGTGCTGCTTCAGGCTTTCGACGACGGCTTTTTTTACGATACCTTGACAGGCAGGAACGCTGGATAGCTGAGACTTGTGAGAGCGTCCTTGCGCAGGGAATTCGGCATCTTCGGGAATCCAGTCTGCCCATGGCAGCGCCTTGGTGCCCTCGAATAGCTCATCGAAGGTGCGGGCTTCAAACTGGCCCATTTTGACAAGCACGCGATCCGCTGTGCGCAGCCATAAATTGGCACGACATATCGCCAGCTCGTCACCTGTGAAGTTAACCCGACCATTTTCGACAGTTGTATTTTCATAGCCCAAATCGCGTATCTCACGAGCTAGAATAGCCTCAAGACCCATAGGACAAGTGGCGATTAATTGAATTTCAGACATCTTACACACTCCAGTTGAACTCTTATTGGAAAAGCCATACAATGTTGTTATAAACACCATCGGTTAAAACATATGCTTCTGATATTATAAGTAAACAAGGATCGAAGTCAATCAAGGATGGGCGACCGCGTTATAAAGGTATGTTTCCTTGAAATATCAGTCCGCTTAACCTCCGGTTAAAACATATGCTTCTGATATTATAGGTGATAAGGTTGGTTTATACAATATAAGGGGGAATTATAGGATGACGCAGTTATCTGCTGAGGAATATGTGGAATCATTGTTGACTCGCGACGAGCAGTTGGAACAAGTGAAGGAAGGGATACGGAGCCGCAGCATGCCGGAGATTTCCATAGCTCCAGGTTATGGCAAGCTGTTGACTTTACTGGTCAAAATGACTGGAGCTCAGCGTATTTTGGAAATTGGTGCTTTGGGCGGCTATAGTGGAATTTGTTTAACTCGCGGCTTGGGTGATCAAGGTAAGCTGATTTCGCTGGAGCTTAAGAAGGAATATGCCGATGTTGCTCAGCAGCATCTCAATGAGGCTGGACTTGGGGACAAGATCGAGTATCGGGTGGGAGAGGCTCTGCATCATTTACAGCAGCTTGCAGATGAAGGGCAGAAATTTGATGTTTTTTTTATCGATGCGGATAAGGGGAACTATCCGAACTACCTGGAATGGGCGATTAAGTTGGCCAACCCAGGAGCCATTATTATGGGGGACAATGCGCTGATGCATGGTCGAGCTATGGATCCTGAGCAGAACGGGAATGCAGTGACCAAGATGCGTCAGTTCAATCAAAGCATGGCAAGTGATCCACGGCTTGAAGGCGTTGTTCTACCGGCATATGACGGATTGGCTATTGCTCGTGTACGCTAGCAAACAGCTCCATTAAAAAAGACCATGTCCTCACAAGCCATCATTATTGGCTGTCGAGAGCATGGTCTTTTTGTTGGGGACTTTAAATGATGTAAGCTATTATTAGGACACTTCTTTAAGCTTATGGATAAGGTGAAGTGAACGATCAGGGCAACAAGATTACTGTGGTGAAAATCGGTAGCCCTTTATTTTGCTGGCAGAAAGGGATAACGAAACAAATGCATTGCTTTTTACGTTTAACATATGGAGTTATTTGTAAATGAGACAGAAAACAGGATGGCAGAATGTTTATATATGTCTACAAGAAGTGAGGGATTACATATTGACGAACACAATCCAGCGTGCAGGCATAATGATGCTGATACTGCTTAGCACTCTCGCGTGCAGTAATGATCAAGTCATGCAATACAACGGTATGTCGACAACAATATCTGAACAAAGTGATCAACATCCGGTCTATAGGCCTGACTTGTTTCCTGAGCATGTAGTTATTCCCTTTGAAGAAAGTTTGGGACAACCCTTAGAGAAGGACACTCCTCCTATCGGGTCGAAGCTTATCCAAAGCTTTGTTCTTCCCGGGTCTGAGGCGGAAGTTCTTGTATATACAAATGAGGATGCCTCCTTAGGTTTAACCGGATATCTCAAGGGTAGGAATTCGGAATGGAAGTTGGGCGACATGTCCAATTTTGATGAAAATCAAGCCTGGATCCATCCTTTAAGCTTTTTGACTGGGGAAGTTTCCGGTGCCGTTATTGAAATCCCTTTTGGCTCGATTGGTGCAAAAAAGGGGCTGCTGACTTATCACCACGATACCGATTCTTGGAATGTAGTTGATTTTCAAGGGCAGACCGCGATTCCGATGGATCTTGACAGCGATGGTGTCCCTGAATGGATCGGCAACCAGACGGACTGGGTGCCTCCCGCTCTGGAGATCCATCGGTGGGTCACAGAGCATGAGCGCTTTGAATCGACCGTTCTGCAATCGAGCAGTCTGTCCCCGGATATGGCTGACGAGACACCTTCTTACTCATCCCTTTTTATTGAGAATGGACAGCACCTGATTCAAATCGGCAATAATGATGCCTACGCTTTTTTCATATATGAACAAGGCGTCTTGAAGCAGTGCCGTCCAGTAGATACTCGGGATCGCGTTCTTGAAATGCAAATGGCCCGACGTCACTAAAGTGATTTTTAATTGTAAAAAGTAATGCGCTAGAATAAAATGACACTTACCACATCATATTTCCATCAATTGAACCTAAATAGATGTAGAAGTTTAAGAAAAATTTTATTTTTAACCCCATTTCTTTTTAAATAGTTTTCTTTATCCTAAAAGTGTACGAATGGTTAGGAGGAAACTAAGGATGAAGAAATGGTTTTTTTTTGGGCTCAGGAGACTCAAGAAGGTGAGATGGGAATGAAACGTAAGAGATCGTTGAATAATTTGAAAATCCATGCACTGTTTGTCTTATATGTGTACGCATTATTCAAAATTATTCTGTTTAAGTTCGGTGCGATTGATATGACATTTCTCAGGCAGCAACTTAAGCAGAGTCTGGGAAACCCGGATGATATCACCAGGCGATTGCAAAAAGGTAATCTGATCCCCTTTAAAGAAATATCCAGATCGATTCATGTTTTATCGATTCATGATCTAATTAACATGATTGGGAATATTGCGATATTCATGCCATTCGGTATTTTTCTTGGTTTCATGCTAAGAAACAAAAAAATATCTTTGATAGGCGCGTTCACACTTTCTTTAGGTTTAAGTCTAATCTTGGAAAGTGCGCAGGCCTTATTCTCTATTGGAAGTTTTGACGTCGATGATCTTATACTAAATTCCAGTGGAGGCTTGATTGGCTTCATCGCTTGCAAAGTATGCGCTAAGTTTATGGCAACTACACTCCAAACAAAAGGGAGGCCCATATGATATATGCTTTCAATGGCTGTAATGACCAGGAGCTTTCGCTTTAAAATGATTCAACTGTTTGGATCAAGTATGCTTTTTTCCGCTGTTATTACCTATATCATCTATAAGATTCTCCAACTCTTTTATTATACGACCATGTTCGAAAATCCATTGACAAAATTTCGTTATTTCGTGAGAGATATTGGGGATGTTAACTTCTTTTTGCTTATTTTCATTCCTCTCTCGATTTTGTTTTTCTTTCTCCTCACCAAAAGATACGTGGGTTATTTTCAAGAAATATCCAGCGGCATTAATCAGCTTGCAAAGGGTGATTTCAACAGTCGTATACGTATTCCATCCAAAGATGAATTCGGGGATATTGCGAGAGACATCAATCTAGCCAGTCAAAAATTGCAGCAAGCTTTGGAGAGAGGAGACCTTGCAGAAAACAGCAAGGAACAATTGGTCCTCAATTTGGCTCACGATTTGCGTACGCCGCTGACTTCGATTTTAGGTTATTTGGATTTCATTCTTCAGGACGATCAGCTGTCTGCCGAACAAATCAAGCACTATACGAGCATTGCTTATACCAAATCTCAACGCTTAGAAAAGCTCATTGATGAGCTATTCGAAATAACACGAATGAACTATGGCAAGCTTACCCTTGAAAAACAACCAATCGATCTGAGCGAGCTTCTCATCCAGTTAAATGAGGAGCTATACCCTGCCTTTGAGAAAAACAACCTAACAACTCGATTGAATGTGAATCCGCATTTGACTATTTGGGGCGACGGAGAGCTATTGGCACGTGTATTTGAAAATCTGCTGACGAATGCCATTCGCTATGGAAAAGATGGTCAGTTTATTGATATTAATTGCAATATTGATGCAGAAGATATGGTGATTCAAGTAGTCAATTATGGGGATTGCATACCTCCGGAAGAGCTACCGCATATCTTCGATATGTTTTTTACCGGCGATCAAGCGCGAATTCATCGTGAGGGGAGCACCGGTCTTGGCTTGTCTATTGCGAAAAACATTGTAGCGGAGCATCAAGGCACAATTTCGGCCCAAAGCAGTTTAATTCGTACGCTTTTTGAAGTCCGTTTCCCGCAAAAAATGGCATCCGAGGCACTCGACTAACTTTTGTGCTAATCATTTAAGGAAAATTTTATATTTACCCCACTTTTTTATTTAACAGCCTGCCCTATTCTAAATGTATGAATGGGGAGGAGGAAACTGTGAATGAACAAGTGGGGTTTTTGGCATGGCTTCATTATGAAAAAGAAAATAAAAAAATGGATTCACAAGGATTCAGCGGCTGCATGGATATTTCTCGCACCAAGCGGTGTTGGATTTGCATTGTTTTACCTTATTCCGTTTGTCATGGGGTTGTTCTACTCCTTCATGGATAGAACGATCGACGGCCAATTCGTTGGCTTGGATAATTATCGCGAACTGCTTGCGAGCAATTCCTTCCGAAAAGCGTCATCCAATACATTTTATTTTAGCGCCGTTTGTGTTCCGCTTTTACTTGCGCTGTCGTTGGGTTTGGCGATGCTATTGCATAAAAATATATATCTGCGCAAATGGCTGCGGACTGCATATGTGCTGCCGCTTGTCGTTCCCGTCGCCTCGATTATTCTGATCTGGCAAATGCTGTTCGATTGGAACGGCTCCTTGAACGCCTGGCTGAACGGCTTCGGAATCGAACGTGTGGATTGGATGAAGACCGATGCGGCCCGAAATGTAATCATTGTCGTTTATGTATGGAAGAACATCGGCTATAACGTAATTTTATTTTTGGCGGGACTACAGCAAATCCCGAAGGATTATTACGAAACCGCCCAAATTGAAGGGGCAGGGCGTTTACGCCAGTTTGGCAGTATTACACTTGTTTATTTAACATCCACGATGTTCTTTGTCGTCATCATGTCGATCATTAATTCGTTTAAAGTTTTTCGGGAAACGTATTTGATCGCAGGCGATTATCCGCATGACAGTATATACATGATGCAGCACTATATGAACAACATGTTCACGTCGCTCAATATTCAGAAGCTGACTGCCGCGGCGACCTTGATGGTCATCTGTATTCTTCTGATTGTCATGGGCTTGTTTGCTCTTGAACGCCGATATCGGCAGTTCATGGAATAGGGGGAAGGAAGAACGTGCAAGTTGCCAAACTATTACAAAAAAGTGCGTTAACGGTCTTCATGGGTGCTATAGGAGTCCTGTTATTATTCCCGATTGCGATCACCTTCACCAATTCGCTCATGACAGAACTAGAAATTGGCATCAATTATGGACCCATTGGACAGATGAACCAAGCGACTGTCGGGAAAGCAAATCCTTTTGTGAATTTAAAATTGCTGCCGGATCAAGTGTCCATGGAGCAGTATGGCAAGGTGTTGGTTGACAATCCGAGATATCTGACGATGTTTTGGAATTCGGTATATATGGTAGTGCCGATCATCGCAGGACAAACCCTCGTAGCAGCACTTGCTGCGTACGCCTTTTCGAAGCTGCAATTTCGCGGCCGGGAACACTTGTTTCTCGTTTATGTCTTGACGATGCTCATGCCATTCCAAGTAACGCTAATTCCGAATTATATTATGTCGGATAAGCTTGGTCTGCTGAATAGTTCCAACGCTATTATATTGCCTGGAATATTCGCAGCGTTCGGTGTGTTTATGCTCAGGCAGTTCATGCTGGATATTCCATATGTCTACATCGAAGCGGCCAAGATGGATGGAGCCGGACATTTACGAATTTTCTACAAGATTATTATTCCGATGATCAAACCGGGTTTGGCTGCACTCGTTATTTTATTGTTCGTCGATTATTGGAACATGGTGGAGCAGCCGCTTATTTTTCTGGACGATCCATTCAAGCAGCCGTTATCCGTTTATTTATCGAAGATCAATGGCGAGCTGGGGATTGCTTTTGCTGCATCCATGCTCTACATGGCTCCGATGGTGCTGCTGTTTCTGTATGCGGAAACGTATTTCATTGAAGGCATTCAATTGTCTGGCATCAAGGGGTAATTTTTGTAAAACCGATGCTTATCATGCAAGTATTTCCAATGTAAAACTCAGACAATGCTTAAGAAGAAAACTTTCCAACGGAAAGTTTCTTAGGAGGAGAAAGACGGAATATGGAGTTAGAAAAAGAACTGGGTGATCGTAGGCGCAAACGGAGCATTCAAGTCGTGTTCATTGTTTTTATGGGATTGTTAATATTTTTCACGTTGTTCAGCAACACGCTGCAGTCACTGACCTTGCCGAAAGTGAGAACAGAAAAGCTGGTTAACGGAAGTCTTTTATTTACGCTTGAAGGCAGCGGTATGGTGCAACCGTTCGCCGAAACGAGATTATCGAACCCTGCTGGCTGGAAGGTCCAAACGATTCTTGTAAAAGAAGGAGATCGTGTGAAGAAGGGGCAAAAGCTAATCATCTATGACAGCAAATCTGCTGAACGAGAATTGGAAGATGAATTAACAAACTTGGACAAGCAGAAAATCGAGCTGCAGAATGTTCAAGATCAGTTCATTCTGTCAACGACGGAAGGGGACGAATTCAAGATTCGGGCTGCAAGCCGCAATATTGAAACACGTAAACTTGATCTCGGCATGCAGGAACGTAAAATTAACGAGCTGAGAGACCGTCTGACAAGCCAACAGGAAATGAACGCTCCGTTCAATGGCATTATTAATAAATTGAATGCCATTGAAGGGGTAATAACAGCGGGGGAACCGGACGTTCTTATCTCGAATAGCAGCCTGGGCTATCGTTTGGATATTTCTGTTGATTCAACGATACTTTCCAGCCTGGGGATTTCGATCGGAGAGAAGATAGAGGTCAAGGTACATACAGTAGCAGAAAGAGACCAACAACAAATCCGTATGATCGACGGCACGATTGATGAAGTGGCGAATACACAACCTCGTACCCAGAGCACATCTGTAGAAGAAGCAGGGCCTACCCAAACGATTGAACAGAAGACACTTCGCATAAAGGTCATTGATTCCGATCTGAGAGGGGGTGAGAAGGCAGAGTTCAAATTGGAGAAACGCTCAAACCAAGAGGGACTAGTCATATCCAATACGACGATTCATCAAGATCGCGACGGCCTGTTCGTTTACAAAATTGACGAGCAGAGGGGGGCATTAGGCAATATCTTTGTTACTCGTAAAGTTCGAATTCAGTCCAGTGAGACGAATGGAAAAGAAACAATGATTAAAGCGGAAAGCCTCTATAAGGACGACCTGATTATTATGGAAAGCAGTGAGCCTTTACAAGAGGGAAATCGTGTTCGTTTTTGACAAAAAACTCCAGGAGGTATTCGTTCGATGAAAAAGTGGCAGTGTATAATGTCTATTGGTATTTTAACAACGTCTATGGCCGCATGCAGTTCTGAAGGCAGCAAGGAACTGACAAATACTGAGAAGCCGGTAATCAATGAAGGGAAAAAGGTCGTTACTTTGGCGATGCAAGTATGGCCTACGGCTATGCAAGAATCGAACGCATTTTTTAAGACGGTAGAGAAAAAGTTTGAAGAAAAGAATCCAGACATCGATCTGCAAATTCAAATTTCAGAGGATTATGAAAAGTACAAAAAAACGATGAATACAGCCTTGCTTTCAGGGAAAGGCCCGGATATCTTCGAAATAAGCAGTTTACCTATCGACGATTATGTGAGCAAAAAGCTTCTCCTGAACATGGATGAGACCATGATGAAAGACAAATCGCTGAATACAAACGATTTGCAAGCGAACATTCTGGATGTTTTGAAGCAGAATGGCGGTTTATATGCTATGCCATTAGGATTCTCCCTCCGTGCGTTCATAGGCGATGGGGACATACTTAAGAACACGAATGTCGACGATAAGAAATGGACCTGGAAGGAGTTTGAAAAGATTTCGAAAAAACTGGGAGAGAGCGGCAAGGAGCGCCGCTACGCTTTAGCGAATGACCCGCCGGAACTCCTCCTTCAAGAATTGGTTGTGGATAAATACGCAGAGTTCGTTGATCATTCAACGAAAAAGGCAAAGTTCGACTCTCCCTTTTTCGTGGGAATGATGCAACAAATTAAGAAAATGTACGATGATAAAGTCATGACTTCAGAACCAGCGGATATAGGCAAGCAGATGTTCTATTCTGCCCTGTTGCAATCACCAGCAGACTTAATTAATGGTCAGCACCAATTTTTCTCAAATCCGAAGTTGCTGCAAAAACCAGAACAAGCAGGAGGAGCGAGGATTATCACTGCTTCCCAGTTCGCCATTCAAGCCAAATCTTCGGTTAAAGAGGAGGCTTGGAAGGTTATTGCCTTCTTGTTATCCGAAGAAGGACAATCCCTGCAAGGAAGGCAAGGATTTTCACTGCTTAAATCTGTGAATGAGAAGCAGTTGAACGACATTCAGAATCAAGTTAAAAGCGGAAAGTACAAACTTCCAGACGGAAAAGCCCCTAAGGTGTCTGACGAAGAATTTACCCAGTTCAAACAGTTCATTAGTACAGCGAATAACTATTCGAACGCGGATGGTAAAGTGATTTCCATAATAGGAGATGAGTCCAGATCATTCTTTAGCGAACAAAAGTCTGCGGAGGAAGTAGCCAAGCTAATTCAGAACAAGGCGACAACCTTTTTAAACGAGTAGGAAACATTGTAAGTGAGGGTTCTTGAGCATATTCGGCCGTTGTGAATGGGAAGGGTTCTAAACATATGGGGGCAACCCTTTACAGTTTTTAGTAATAAAATGTAAAGGGTGTGCTTCATTGTTGAACTGCAAATTTGATTATGTACTTCTTAGTAGATCATCGTATTATTTATAAAATAAGCCGTCTTTAAAGTAAAGATAGCGGGAATACTCGATTCCTCCAATACCCTTGTAATACCATTGTTCAAGATCCCCGATTGTAATATCAATCCGCTGCTGTTCCCCCCAAACTACTTTCATGTCACCAATAGAACATTAATGGAAACCTTTTCTAATATTCGTCCGTCTATAGATTTTGGAGGTGTATGATGAAAAGAATTGTAACTGCCCTGGTATTGGTTACTGCCTTGTTTTTCTTAAGTATTGTTATTTTAAATCATGTTAATGATGATGGAAGCGGCTCGTTTAATGTACACGATATTTCTGCGGACGAATCGGAGATCCAAATCGCCACCGATTTGAGCATAGGCAAGGGGACTAGTGTTTTGAAGACATTGACCCAAGAACAGCAAATCTATACTTTATTTGAAGTGCACCCTTATGAAGGGGAATTTGGGATCGCCACATTTTCACCTATTGCAAAGAAAGATAGGTACAAATTTAATTCAGCTAGCCATTCCAAAAACCTGATTCAAGTGGAAACATTCGTTGGGAACAAGGAGGTTATAGTTGGAGTAAGAAAAGGTTCTCAGATTCATAAGTTGGTTATAAAGAATGCGCAAGAATCTGTAGAAAAGATAGTGGCAGAGGGACAGGATTTCCTTGGAATAGTTAGTTTCAACTCTTCCCTTGCTGCTGATGAAATAACGGTCGTCGGCTACGACAAACTGGGGCAAGAGCAAGCCAGAACAACAAATTGAGGCTGGAAGCCGTGAGATAGTTAATTGGACTAACGAATAAGGTAATGCAAAGCGTTACTTCGGCATCCGGTTTTAGTTCACCTGTGAAGGGGCAGTTATGCGTCACATGTTACCGGATACGCACTGACTGAACACTTAGCTTCGTTGTATAATTGTCTCAATTTGGTACCCGAAAATAGCAATTAAAAAGAATCCATCACATTTGTTATATGCTAGAATAAACACGAAAGAATTCTTAGGCCGGCTGCGATGCATCGCGCCGCTAAATTATACTTGTTGCTATCTTGTTGTAGCATAACAAAAGGAGTGTTAAAAATTGGCTATGCATCAAAACGCCGACAAAGCCCCGAGCCTTTTCGGTAACCGTTTCCTTCAGACTGTACTATTGTCTAACGTTTTGCTGCAAATCGGTATCTGGGTGAGGAATTTTTCCATTCTGCTCTATATCGCGGATAAAACAAATAACAATCCGTATGCCATATCATTGATTAGCGTCGCCGAATTCGCGCCGATTTTCGTGTTCTCGTTTATAGGTGGAACATTCGCCGATCGTTGGCGGCCGAAGCGAACGATGATCTGGTGTGACTTGTTGTCTGCAGTTTCGGTGTTCGTCGTGTTGCTGATGATTCAGTTCGGTTCATGGCAGTCCGTCTTCCTAGTCACTTTCATTTCAGCAATTCTCTCACAGTTCTCACAGCCTTCGAGTATGCGGTTGTTTAAGCAGCATGTTGCAGAAGAACAATTGCAACAGGGGATGGCGCTGTTCCAGTCATTGATGGCGATCTTCATGGTGCTTGGGCCGATGCTTGGTACATTCACTTACAGCACGTTCGGCCTAAAGACCTCAATTGCAGTTATGGGGGTTGCGTTCCTGCTGTCCGCGCTCATACTGGTACGACTGCCCAAGGATAAGGAGGAGCAGCGTCCGGAAGTAACGAAAGGCCAATTTCGTAAGGAGTTCAACGAGGGCTTCCGTTACGTCTGGCAAAGTCCAGTGCTTCGGACACTGGGAGCGGTATTCATTTTGGCAGGACTCGCCGTGGGCATCGCCCAAGCGCTCGGCCTGTTCATCGTAACTGAACGACTCGGCCAGCCGAAGGAATTTCTGCAGTACATCCTCATGGTAAATGGTGCCGCAATGCTGATCGGAGGCGGCATCGTTGCCGTGTTTGCGAAGAAGGTCGCACCGCAATTGTTGCTGGCTGTCGGTATGCTGGTGGGGGCCATATGTACGGTCATCGTTGGTTACTCAACGAATGTACCATTAACGTTGATTGTGCAGTTTGTGAACGGACTCGTGTTCCCGTGCATCCATATCGGGATAAGTACGATGATCCTGAAATGGTCACACCAATCTATCGTGGGCCGGGTCAATGGTGTTCTGTCCCCGATGTTCATTGGCACGATGGTCATCTCCATGTCATTCGCCGGCACACTGAAAGACGCCTACCCGCTCGTAACGATCTATACTGGCGCAGGTATCCTGTTCATTCTCGGAGCGTTTGTAATGATTCCGATCATGAGACAGAAAGAGCCGGATATGTCGGAGGGCATCAGCCAGTCGTAGACACTATATTTTTAAAAAATAACCCTCCTATTATTTCCTATAGGAGGGTTATACCAATAATATGCTCTTTGAATCCATATTAACTATAACGTCAACCTTGAAGTGCTAATCGGGCTTTTTGAACAACCTCTACCAGATGATTTATGATGCTTGTTTTAAGGATACGGCCGGATTGCTTGCAGGTTGGGGTGTCTTCCAATGATAAGCTTCATTATTATGGTACACAATCTCATAGTGCGTATTCCTTACCTCGATCACAGAACGATACCAGAGCAGTAGCTCGGCACAAACGATAATAAACAGGATTTTTTTAATGTCCAGCTTCATGCAGGGCGAGAACCTCCTAATAGCTTGCTGTGGCAAGCTGTTGTTGTAGGTATTGCATAGGTTGGGCTTTTCCGTATGACAGAAAACAGTTTGCTTGTAAGTGTACTAAATCTGCGTTACTTAGTAAGGATATGTCGGAATATACGGAGTCATGCGGACCGTATTAGGTATCGTCTCCAGAGTGAGAGGCGCTTCCGGCTTTTTGGATAGTCTGTTTTGGAAGCTGTGGATCACTCAAAGTGCGACGAACCCACAGTGCGTTGCCGAGCAGCATAATACAGGACATGATGAAAATCCCGCGAATGCTCACCCAGCCGGACAAAGCTCCACCTATAATCGGTCCCATCATGTTACCAAGACTGAGTGCGCTGGAGTTAAAGCCGTAGGAGCGGCTCTCCATACCATTAGGGGTGTAGCTGCGAATTAGTGTTTGGACCGAGGGCAGCATACCGCCCATAAACACACCGAGCATAAACCTCGCGGCAAATAGCTGCCATATGTTCGTTACGAGTGCTTGTGGAATATAGCATAGCCCTGCTCCAATCAAGCAAACCGCCAAGATCTTAACAGATCCGATTCGATCGCTCCATCTGCCGAGCAGTGGAGACGCTATCATATTGGAGAAGCCCGTCACCGATCCAACAAGCCCCGCGTAAAAAGCAAGCAGCTCGCCTTTCCCATGCAGATCCTGGACGAAGAGGGGGATAAGCGGCATGGCAGCAAGCATCGAAAACTGAATAACAAAAGTGACCCCGTACAGCGCTGGCAGCTGCTTCACCTTCATTAATACACGGAAGCCTTCGACAATCGTAATATTCGTTTTCTTCTTGGCCTCGGCCAAATCGAATTTTTCTTTAACGAGAAACAGCGCGACCATCGAGGCACCGAATAACAAAGCACCGGTCACATAAAAAATAGAACGAAATCCGAGCCATTCCGCCATCAAGCCACCAATGAATGGACCGAGAATCGAGCCTGCAACCCCACCCGATTGCAGCATACCCATGGCGAAGCCACTTTTCTCGCGGGGTGTATTGGTTGAGATCAAGGCCACCGCTGCCGGCATGAATCCAGAGATGACACCATTGAGAATCCTGAGCAGCAGCAGCTGTGTCGGATCGTGGGCAAAACCCATTAATGTCATGACGACGGCCATTCCGAATGAGGAGCGAAGCAGCATCACCTTGCGTCCATATCGATCCGACAAACGTCCCCAGAGCGGCTGGAAAAAAAATGAGGTAACAAAATTTCCTGCAAAAATAAATCCTGACCAAAGTGCAATGTGATGAGGATCCGTAACACCCATTTCTTGTATGTATAACGGTAAAAAGGGGGTAATCATCGTCATTCCACTCATTACCAAAAACTGGCCTATACATAATACAGCTAAATTAACCTTCCAACGTGCCACGGCCGTTCTCCTCTTTTCCTGCTATGTACGTTGAAGTATAACATAATCGGACTCGATTGCTCCAACTCATCAAACAGCTTAAAGAGATACTCAGACTCGAGTATCTCCCGTATAGGCATGAATTTCTAATAGATTCGATGAATGACTTCCTCGAAATCGGGCTCCTCCATATGAACATCGGAGATCGTACCCCACTCCTCGATTTGCCTCAATACATCCATTGCCTGAATAGTCCTACGATTGCACTGAACAGTGAGCTCATTATCGGTTTGGCCGACAATCAGAAAAGCACCGCTCCATTCAGGAGGCACGTGGATCGGCTCGGCAAAGCTGATTCTCATTAATGTGGGCAATCCGATTTTCTCTCTCAAACCATCAATGGTTCCGTCATAAGCAAGCTGGCCGTGGTTAATGACCATTACACGTTCACATAGCTGCTCGATATCATCCATATCATGAGTGGTCAGCAGCACCGTTTTGCCAAAATCCCCGTTCATGGCTTTAAGCAGCTTGCGTATCGATTTTTTGGCTACGACATCGAGTCCGATAGTAGGCTCATCGAGAAATAAAATATCCGGGTTATGCAGCATCGATGCAGCCAGATCGGCACGCATACGCTGCCCAAGCGATAGCTTACGTACAGGCGTATCGATAAATTCCTTAAGCTGGAGCAGCTCGCTTAGCTCAGCCAGTGTACGTTCCTTTTGCGTTCTTTCGATGCCGTACATCGCAGCCAATATATCATAGGAATCCTTCACGGGCAGATCCCACCATAGCTGGCTGCGCTGTCCGAACACGACTCCAAGCTTGCGTACGACCTGACGCCTGAATTTGTGTGGGCTGTACCCACCGATTAACACCTCACCTGAGGAGGGGTGCAGAATGCCGGTCAGCATTTTGATCGTGGTCGATTTGCCAGCACCATTCGGGCCGATATAGCCGACAAACTCGCCGCGTTCGACGATAAAACTAATGTCGTTGACCGCGATTTTTTCCTGATGAGCCCCGCTAATATAAGACCGAATCCGCTGCCAGCGTCCTTGACCAACAAGCGGAATCCGAAATGATTTACTTAAACCTGATACCTCAATCATGGAACAGCTCCTTTGATAGATCGTTTATTTATATAGGGTTCAGCTTCCCGTGCTTTGATATCTAGACATACCGAGCTTCCAGAACTGCAGCATAGCGAACAGGAATAAAGCGGCGAACAAGCCGATAGCCGGGATTAGCCAAAACCCGAATTCATGGCGAAGCACATACAGGGCGGGTAAATAATTGGCAGCTCCGACAGGAATCACGGTCAGTAAAATACCTTGAAGCCACTTTGGATATAAACTCATCGGATACTGTACAGCTGTGCGAGCCGCGTCTTCAGTTACATTTTGCAAATCGCTGACTCTTGTAATCCAAAAGCCGAAGGTGGCCGTACCAAGCCCGATTGCGAACAAAATGACGGCTCCGATTATAATAACGACAGCTGTTTGCGGAATGGCCCAAAGCTCAATCTGCCCAGATTGCAACATCTCGTGTACACAAACCGTCAGGATGATGCCGCCTTGAATGTATTCCGCCAGCATAATTCGGAAATTTTGAGTCATGAGCGCCAGCAGCAGCGGGATGGGACGGATAAGCAGCTGGTCGAGATCACCGGAAACCAGGTATTTTTCCAGGTGATGGACATCACTGGCCAATGTTCGGTAAATCGCTTTGGACAGCAGAATAGTGCCATACAAGTATCCCACTTCATATAAATTCCAGCCCTTGATACTACCGAATTTCCATAAAATGATGGAGATTAGCAAAAATTCCATCGTGTTGACCACAAAAGCAAGCACCGTCGAGAACCAAAAATTAAATTTGTACTGCATCTTACTGACGATACTGGCACGGATCAGAAGGGAGTACATACGAAACGCATTCATCCTCCTTGCACCTCCACTTTATGGCGAACGATCGCTGTAGCGGCAAAGCATAGCAAGGTCAGAAATAAGGACCAGATCAGGCTTCCCAGGAGAATGGGTGCACCTTCCATACCGAGATAAAGTTTGGTGGGCACATACTGCATATACGGATAGGGAGTCATTCTCGCTATACCTTGCAGCCAGACGGGCAGCCAGTCATTCGGGATCAGGAAGCCGGATAAAACGGAGGAGAGCGAGATATGCACCCAGAATAGCCATTGCGATTCGGTCGTCCATAACGCAGCTACACCTATCATATAGTTGATGCAAATGCTCATATAGGCGGCCAAAATGAGTGCTGTGATAGTTAAAGCCCATGTGGAAGCGCTGCTCGGAACCGGTAAGTCCAATGTCCACATATAGAGCAGATAGATAGGTAATGATTTATAGAGAAGCTGGTAGGCGATTTGCCCCCATTCCCGGCACATTAAATGATAAAAAAGGTGAACAGGCCGCATGAGATCAAGCGCGATTTGTCCGGTACGTACGGATTGGTCAATACCGAGTCCTTTGGTCATAAAAACTGTAATCCATAAACAGACCTGATTAAATGCTACATAATGAATGACAGTTTCCAGTGTATAACCGCTTGCTCCGCCTGTTGTCCCTACGCCTTTCCAAATAGAGACGTAAATAAGCCCGAAGATCGCACTGGCAACCGTATTGATTGCATGCGAGGCTCGGTACTGCAAGTTGCGGTCATACGCTTTTTTTATTAAAACGGTAAAAAGCATACACACCTCCTGTAATGAAGTTGTCGCACCTGCTGGTAACGGCAGCAAGTACATCGATGATTTTCTGTTTGAAAAGGGTAGTTCTGAGACACGTGCGTAAAGGGTGAGTACAGCTGTTGAAGATACTAACAAGAGGGTTGTTATGTAAGGGTGCAAAGAGGACGGACAATCATAATAGCAAATTTGGGTTGACTTTGGCAACTGTTTTTTTGTGAGTTTTGATTCATGCTCTATGAATGAAAATTTGGTATACTAGCAAGGTGTTTCTGTTTGCAAACTCAATGAACCGGTTACAGAAGGAGAAGATCGTCATAGAAACTCGAGCTGTCAAACATCGCGATGTCAATAAGATCAAGAGAAATACGTGGATAACTCTCGGAATCATAGGTTTAGTAACGATAGCATGTTTTAGTTATTTGTTAATTTGGTTGTTTGGCAAGGATTCTGATAAGGCGCTGCCAGCTCCGCCAGCTGCAACGGCACCTGCAGCGGCATCAGGTGGCACTACAAGTAAAACGGAAGTCGCTAAGCCATCAAATGCTGCAGCGAGTGGTAACGCTGGGAATGGCACAAGCAGCAATGGAACGACGGACAAGCCAAGCGATGGCAGCAATCTCAACGGTCAAGCACCTGGTACCAAGCCTGCGGCTAATTCGAGCGGCAGTACGAGTACGAATCGTTCAAGCGTTAAGCTTACGTTTGTCGGCGATGTGATGTTTGCAGGCAATGTAGAACAATTATTAATCAAGAACGGTTGGGACTATCCTTATCGGTACATGAAGGAATATCTGGAGAAAGCTGATATTACCGTAGCCAATCTGGAAACACCGATCTCGTCACGGGGAACGGCACAAAGCAAGGATTACATATATCGTTCATCACCTGAAGCATTGCCTGCACTAAAAGATGCCGGTATCGATCTCGTCAATACAGCTAACAACCATATTCTTGATTATGGAATGGATGCGCTGTTGGACACAATGGATGCGTTGGACAAAGTGGATATCAAGTGGGTAGGTACGGGGCGCAATATTGACGAAGCCTACAGACCGGTTATTATGGAGCGTAATGGCATCAAGATTGCTTTTCTCGGATTCAGCCGTAATGCGCCTGATGCCGGATGGTATGCAGGCAAGCAGAAACCTGGCGTAGCCGAAACTTATTCAACGAAGCTCCCCTTGGAGGCCATTGCGAATGCTCGCGAGGTGGCTGATCTCGTTGTAGTCATCACTCATTGGGGTATTGAACGCCAGGACGTTGCAGCCAAGGAACAGACCGATCTCGCGCACAAATATATTGATCAGGGTGCCGATTTGGTTGTAGCCAGCCATCCGCATGTGCTTCAGGGCTTTGAGCAGTATAATGGAAAATGGATTGCCTACAGCCTGGGTAACTTCATCTTCACGACCAATGCGGAGCCGATGACCTGGGAGACGATGGTGCTTGATGCGGAATGTACCAAGGATCGCAAGTGCAATTTGCAGATGCTGCCTGTACTGACCAAAGGCGCCCAGCCCGTCCGCATGCCGGAGGCAGAAGGATTAAAGCTGTTTGAACGGATGTCAAGAATATCCTTTAATGCTATTGTCGCGAACGATGGTAAAATTACTGCAGGCCCAACCAAGCAGCCAATATCAGATATTGTGGCTCCAGCCAAACCACCTGCTGCAGATAAACCGGCAGACAAGAAGACAGGAGAGACTAAACCTGTACAGCCGACCAAGCCATCAACACAGCAGCCTTCACAGACTCCCAAACCAAATACCGCTCCAGCAACGACCAAGCCGTCGCAATCCGGAGCGGTGAATCCATAGCCTTAAAACCTGTAACTAACTATACAATCCGAATTCTGTCGCAAGAAGTCGGTAAGATTTTAACCGTGCTTCGAAATCATGAGTTGGAGTGACTACAAGCAATTCATCGGTTTTATACAGCTCACTAATTTCCAGCAGCTTGCTCTTTACCTGCCCTGGAGTGCCTACGATGCGCCGCTGACGACGTATCCGTATGCGCTCCAGATCTGCTTCGGTGTACGGATAATCCATGGCGCTTTCGAAGGAAGGAAAAGTATTGAGCTCTAAACCCAACTCCAGGCGAAGGAAAAACAAGTCTGTACTGGTTGCCAGCATATTGGCTTCTTCCTCGCTATCTGCACATATGGCCAGAACAGCGGCAAGAGTTCGTGGGCGATCGTTTAAGATGGACGGCTGAAAATGCTCATGATAATATTGCATCGCAGACTCACCTCCGGGTACACCAAAAAACTGAGCAAATGCATAAGCAGCACCTTGTCTTGCAGCAATCTTGGCGCTCTCATCACTGGAACCCAGCAGCCATAGCTCGGGTGCGGTCGGAATAGAAGGGGACGCATGCAGTCTGGCAAACGGATGCTCAGGAGGCATTGCTTGATGCAAATAGCCCGTCAAATCTCTAACCTGCTGCGGGTATTGGTTAATATCCACAAATTTATTTTCCTGAAGAGCTCTTGTAGCGAGTGGCATGCCGCCAGGAGCGCGCCCCAAACCCAGATCGATCCGCCCTGGATGCAAAGCTTCGAGCAGTCTGAAATTTTCCGCAACCTTATAGGCGCTGTAATGCGGAAGCATAATGCCACCGGAACCCAGCCGAATCTTTGCCGTTGCTGCAGCAAGATGTGCGATCAGAATTTCCGGGCTTGAATGCGCGAGTGCCTTGGATGCATGATGCTCTGATACCCAGTAACGGGAGTAGCCGAGCTTATCAGCCTCTTGAGCCAGCAGCGTTGTTTCTCTAAGTGCGTCTGAAGCAGTTTTACCTTCACCTATATGGGATTGATCCAAAATACCAAGCTTGATCATTTTCTTCACCTCTAGGTTAAACTGTAACAGAAAATGTTCAGTTGGTCAAAGCATTCAATTTGGTCTCAAGCTAACACCCTCAGGAAGTATAAGCTTCGAATGTCCGAGTTTGTGCTCAAATCGAATCGTACCCGCAGGCACTTCAAACGAAATGCACAGCCATTCAAGCGTATCCGGTATGTGAGGGTTAAAGCTGACTTCCTTCCATCCCGCAGCAGCTGGCTTAATTCCGATAATCTCTTCAATCAGCAGAGGAATAGGTGCACTAGCCCATGGATGGCATAAGCTGGTATTCCATTTCAAATCCTTAGACCATGCCTCGAAGCAGGTTGTGGCGCCTTCTTTGACCATATTGCCCCACGAATGCAGCTCCTCCGAGCGGATCAGGTCATACACAAGCGCATGCTCTCCGGCAGCAGCCAAAGCTTTTAATAAAAAATATGCCATATATACGCCGCAGTTCAAACGCTTGCTCCGCAGTAATTCGACTACAGCCTGATTCTCCTCAGTATCGACCAGACCGAACAATAACGGCAGCGCATTCGCATGCAGGGAAGAATGCTTCGATCCCTCTGCATCCACGAACAGCCTCGTCTGCTCATTCCAGAACACCTGTCGGAACGCCTGTTTGAAGCTGTCTAAATCGTCAGTCTCCTCCACTTGTAGGATACTGCGAATTTGCCTCACGGCAACCCGTGCTCCATAAAAAAATGCATTAACTACATTATGGCAGCCTTCACCAACCGGTCTAGTCAATGGAAAGTCATATTCGTCACGCATACCCTCCGGCCAATCCACCAGATTCCACTTGTCGGTTACATGGGCGAGCAATCCGTCTTCCCGCAGGTAAGCTACAAAATGCCGAAGCATCCCCTCAGCTACAGGATACATTTCACGCAAAAAGGCTTCGTCACCGCTCTGCTTATAATATTCAAGCAGTTGAATCGGCCATTGGAACGAAAAATCGGCTATCTCCTGCATAAAGTGGCCCGGAGCTACAGCCATAATACCCGGACACACATGCGAGGATAATAAGGCAAAATCCATAAGTGATTTTCGGAACAGCCGTAAATCGCCAGATACATAAGTATGGGCGTGAGTAATGACCGTATTGTCACCGAGATATTGTCCCTTTTCCCGGGAAGGACAATCCACATAATTTTCCTGCGAGCCAAATTTCAGACCATTTGTGCAAATCTCCCAAATCGCGTTCAACATGGAATCTGACGATTCAAAAAGACAAGCTTCCTCATCGAGCGGGTAGTGCCTGACAACAGCTGCAAAGCTATCTGTATCAATGTGAACACCGGAGTCGGCGAGTACCTCAACATACCGAAAAGCTTTGTAGTCATACATATCTAACACATCATTACCGCCTGACAAGGTCCAATGCTCCTGATAGGTACAGTTGCATCGCATCTCGTAACGAACACGCTCATTGTCCAGCAGCTCCTCACCACAGCGAAGCTCGATCTGCTGTCCGTCCTTGCCCTGAGCGCGCATCTGGAACTGTCCGGTTAATTCCCCGCCAAAATCCACTACATAACTTTCCTCTGCAAGCGAGGTTATCTTAACTGGCTTGACCGTGTAGACAGCAAGTGGTGGAGTAGGCTGCAGCTGCAGCTGGTGATCATCTGCAGCATGGACAGAAGCGTAAGTCCAGTCCGC
This sequence comes from Paenibacillus baimaensis, assembly GCF_025567575.1. Lineage (NCBI taxonomy): Bacteria > Bacillati > Bacillota > Bacilli > Caryophanales > Paenibacillaceae > Paenibacillus > Paenibacillus baimaensis. The sequence goes on from NZ_JAOQIO010000084.1 coordinate 556,893, forward strand.
CGCCTGATAGTCGAGCTCCTGCCATCCAAAAGGTTGAAGGCGATTATCGATATGCTCCAGGTACTGGGTGTTATAGCCAATAATATCGCCGCTAACGTAAGCTTTATTTCGGGTTACCTTCCAGGTCTCATCGGTTTTCGCTACAAGCTGTCCATCGACCGACACTTCGGCAATTAAGCCTTGACGATAATCCCCGCTGTTATAGGAACGACAGATCAAGCCCTGATAATAGACATGAACGGCAATAACGTTATTACCTTTTCGCAAATAAGGTGTGATATCGAAGCGATTATAATAATAATGAAAATAATTACCTTGAGCAGGGCCCTGTCCTACGAATTGTCCGTTTATATATACCTTATAGTAATCGTCAGCTGTAAGCTCGAGTAAGGCATCGGTGAAATCATCGTCCAGCCTCCAAGTCTTTCTCGCCAGCATATGCAGATTTTTGAGGTCCTCTCGATGATCGGGCAGTTCCTTCGGCTCCATTTCTTTATGAAACAAATCGATCGGCTCCAGACCGATAAAAGCAGCGTCCGAAATCCACTCAGCTTCCCATTGCTTGTTCATACCTTGACTCCTTTGCGTATTCGATTTGTAGAGACTATGACTCCGTATCTCCCCCTATAAGTATAGGGAATTCTAATGAGTATTTCTTGGAATATCTACCTATAAACCCGGATAATTGACCGCTTGTGATCCCTTTTGGCAAAAGGAGGACTTGTTATGCCCAGGCTGCTCGTCTACAATAATGAGCAAAGCGGACAAATAATTTTGTAGAAGCATATCCGGGAACAATGATTAGCCGGATAGCGGACTAATTCGCCGGATTTTTAAGGAGGATCGCACATGCTCTATCCGAAGGAAAAATACCTGGAGAGCGAGGAATTTCCATTCGCAGCATTCCCTTATCCAACCTTGCCAGAGAGAGTGATGAATCCGCACACCCACGATTTTATTGAGCTGGTCTATGTGGCCGATGGCTTTGGCGAGCACTTGTACAAGGGGCATTCCTATCCGATATCAAAAGGGGATATTTTCGTCATACCGCCGGATGTGGAGCATGATTACCGAGTCATCGGAACGGCTCCGCTCAAGGTTTATAATATTTTATTCATCTCGTCGTTTCTTGAGGCTGAGCTGCAGGCTTTGTCGAAGGTCTCCTCGTTTATGAACTTTTTTTATGTGGAGCCCTTCCTCAGGCAAAAGGCCGATTTCGAATCCCATCTGAAATTGTCACTTCCCGAAGCTCAGGAGGTTCAACTGCGTCTGGAGCGGATCATTGAGGAATTTGACCATAAGGCACTGGGCTATCGGATTTCGATAAAAGCGTTGCTGATAGAGCTGTTGGTGTGGCTGAGTCGCTGCTACGAAGAGCGGTTGGTACAGACCTGGTTTCGCCCTGAGCATTCAGGGATTCGCGAGCTTTGTGCATTTCTGGAGCTGCATTATGCGGAGCCGTTTCAATTGGAGGAAATTTGTCAGATGTGCGGAATGAGTAAAACCAGCTTTACTCATAAGTTCAAGCAGACTATAGGCAAAACATTTACCGAATACCGCAATGAGGTTCGCATTCAGGCTTCTTTAAAATGGTTGAGGGAGACGGATGAACCTGTTATTCGCGTGGCCGAGCGGGTAGGGGTGGGTGATGTGAGCTATTATAATAAGTTGTTCAAGCAGCAGATCGGGATGCCGCCAAGGGAGTTTCGCCACAAATATCGAAGTGGTAACCCCAGGGCGGCTGCTCCTTATTGAATCAGAGCAATCACAAAAGGCAATACGAGGAATGAAGCTAATGTAGTCCACAAAATGCAGCGTGCAACGAACTGGGGGGAAGCGTCGAATTGCTCAGCCAGCATAAAAGCATTAACCGCTGCCGGCATCGAAGCCAGGATGAAGAGCACCGAAAATAAAGTTCCGTCGATATGCAGTATGGCCAACACGAGCAGCGCCAGAAGAGGCGAGAGCAGAAGCCGAATCGAGATGCCGGTCCACAGTGCCTTCTGCAGGCCTGGCTTCCAGGCTGCCGAGCGGCTGTTCACCATTTGTGCGCCGAGGACGGTCAGTACGACGGGAGCGTATGCGGTGGATAGCATCATGATCCCTTTATCCAAACCTTCGGGAATACCCATGTGAAGGCTGCGAACGATCACGGCCAGCGCAGCTGCATAGATGGAGGGAAGGGTAAGAATAGACTTCATGGCCTGACGAACGGAAAAGTGGGACCGAGCAGCGAAATAAACACCAATGGTATTCACGATAAAAATTTGCCCGATTACATATACAGAAGCCTTTTCAAGACCAAGCTGACCAAATGCCAGCAGCACCAGCGGCAAGCCATAATTAACACTGTTCGTGAACGTGGAGACCATGGTTAAACCTGCACGTTCTGCTGGCGGAAGCTTGAGCACACGTCCGAGTATACTTGCAATTCCCCATAGCAGCAGCAAGTTGAGGACACTGAAGGCGACTGTTTTGTAGACATCATCAAATGACAGCTGTGCCTTTGTCAGCGTATCGAAGATTAATGCCGGGCTCAGCACATACAAGGAGAGCGTGGATATGGCTTTTGTGTCCAGTCCACGGTAGCGTCTGAGCAGCATACCGCCAATCACAGGTAATGAAATCGGTAGAAATACATGATATATGGTAGAAAAAAATGTTTGCAGCATGATGAAAGCCCCTTCACATACAGACTGTACTTTTTACTTTACGCTACAAGTAAATAACTGTCCAAGAGATAAAGCCTATAATTGCGATAGGTATTTATGAAGAGACGATAGATTATGATATCCATTTGAGTATTGGGGTCGTCTGTTCTATAATTTGAGTCGTGGGTATCCGATTAGATAAGAGCGAAGGAAGTGTTGGATCATGGAGTTGATTCGCAATATTTATTGTGTTGGACGCAATTATGGCTTACATGCTGCGGAGCTTGGGAATGACATCCCTGATGAACCGATGATTTTCACGAAACCCACCCATGCACTTACCCCAATCCATGGGCAGACGATCACGCTTCCCGGGGATAAAGGAGAGGTCCATTTTGAAACCGAGCTGGTTGTGCATATTGGACACAATTACGAGGCTGGTATGTCCATAGACAGCTTGATCGATACGATGGCGCTTGGAATTGATTTTACACTGCGTGATGTACAGTCTGTGATTAAGAAAAAGGGCCAACCATGGCTTCCAGCCAAAGGTTTTTTGAATTCGGCTGCCTTAACGGTATTCCGTCCGTTCAAAGGTTATGAGGAAGTAAGACAAACGGAGTTTTCATTGCGAATTAATGGTACTGAGGCTCAACGGGGTAATGTGAATGATATGATTTTTAATCTTCAGGTCATTGTTGATTATATTGCCGTGAATTATGGTTTAGGTAAAGGAGATATTATTTATACGGGTACTCCTGCTGGTGTCGGTGCTGTCAGCTCTGGTGACAAATTCGAGCTGCTATGGGGATCAGAGGCTATGGGCGAGTTTACAATCGGATTAACGTAATAAGACCAATAAGGAGGATCGCTCTGTTAAGCGATTCCTCCTTTGTCCTTTTCAGCCAAGGCAGCATCCGAATACAGCTCACGTACCTTGAGAATCTCTGGCAGCTGTGCCATAAAAGCATCGACGACCATTGGATCGAAATGCTGGCCTCGTTCTTCCTTGAACAGATTGAGAATACGATCCAACTCCCAAGCCTGCTTATACACCCGCTCACTGCCAAGTGCATCAAATACGTCGGCAATAGCGGTAATACGTCCATAGATATGGATTTCCTCACCTTGGATTCCTTGTGGGTAGCCACGGCCATTCCATTTCTCGTGATGCTGATGAGCGACGATAGCAGCTGTTTTCAAGATGCGGCGACTTGAATTTTTCAATAACCCATACCCGATATTGGTGTGCGCTTTCATGATATCGAATTCTTCATCTGTCAGCTTGCCGGGCTTCTTTAGTACAGAGTCGGGAATGGCGACCTTGCCGATGTCGTGCATAGGCGAAGCGATTTTCAATAACTCGGCTTCCTCGTGGCTCATACCTAGTTGTTTGGCCAGGATGTAAGAGTATTCAGCTACCCGTTTGACATGATTGCCAGTTTCCTTGGAACGGCTCTCGCCGATCTCTCCCATTGTGAAGATGATTTCTTTTTGGGTTTCTTCAATTTCATTGGAGAGCAGGGCGGATTCCAGAGATTTTCCTGCATAGGAGGCGGCCAAGGTGAGATGCTCTAAATCCTTTTTGGAAAATTGCTCCTCGACGGTGAGCTTATTAACAGCCTGATAAGCTCCCATTATTTCGCCCTCATTATTACGGAACGGAATGACCATCAATGCTTTGGTGCGATAACCGGTTTTGAGATCCATGGCAATTGCGCCACTTTCCAATACATCCTTGAACTCGGTATTTACGTAGGCATCCTCTATGAAAATAGGTTGTCCTGTCGTTATTGAGTGCCCGACCAAGCCTGCATCTCGGGGAAGTCTGAGTTGGGGAACGCCATGCGCAACTGTGGAATATAATTCATTGTTTTGTTTATCTATAAGCCATACCGTACATCGATCTGAAACAACCATCTCGCGGCCCATATCAGCCATTAGCATAATCAAATGATCCAGTCGTCGCTCGTTCGCTATTTTGGCTGCATAATCAAAAATAACGAGAAGCATTTCTTCGGGCTCGAGATTTTTCTTTATTTTGAGTGTCCCAAACGGATCAGCTTCATGCACGTTAATACCCTCCCTGGGGTTTTGCGTTTTTTCAACTAAGAAAATCATATTATAATGCAATAGTTCTGTAAATATATATTGTAGAATTTTATCGAATAATGGAGGAAAACAATTCATGTTGGACTGGTTGATCGGTTTGGCGTGCAGTTCATTCATTGCATGGGCAGCCTGGCGCAAACAATCTTTATCTGTCTCTGGAGCTATCGCTGCGGTAATCGTAGGGACCTTGTTGTATGCGCTTGGAGGATTGCCGTGGTATGGGACTCTTATGGTCTTTTTCCTTACCTCCACCATGCTCACGAAGTGGAAGCATAAGCGTAAAGCAGTCGTTGAAAGCAACTATGCAAAGTCTGGCAGGAGGGATGCCGGACAGGTAGTAGCCAACGGAGGCTTGGGAACGCTGCTTTGCTTGGGTAACAGCATATGGCCGCACTCGCTGTGGTGGGCTGCTTTCATGGGCATTATGGCTGCAGTCAATGCAGATACATGGGCAACAGAAATCGGCGGTTTAAGCCGTTCGCTGCCACGTTCCATAGTGAGCGGGCGAAGAGTTCCAACTGGCACCTCCGGCGGAATAACAGCTGCGGGACTTGCGGCATCTTTATCCGGTGGGCTGCTGATCGGTTTGGCGGGCTGGGCTTTCACAAGTACGGGTTGGGGACAGCCTATCAGTGGGGCCGCTGCTGCTTCTTCCATCGTCGTTACTTCGGCTGTAGGTGTTATAGGACTGCTCTTATCAGGTGCTCTTGGCGGTATGGCAGGCTCGCTGTCGGACTCCTGGCTGGGAGCGGTATGGCAGGTCATGTATCGCTGTCCGGTCTGCGGTAAGGAAATAGAAAAAAAACGTCATTGCAACGATACACAGGCAATTCGTATTCGCGGAGCTTCATGGATGACGAATGATACGGTCAATATTATCAGCTCAGGAATTGGCGGTGCTGTAAGTGCAGGATTCATTTACTTGTATATCTGAAAATGGATGAGGCTCCCTAAATGAAAACCGTTCTTCCATCAGCGAATATATGTAATTCGCCAGATGGGAAGAACGGTTTTTTTTGCACCAACTAAGGTAAAGTAATCGACTTTAAGTCATTCATGGAAGAGATATCGGTTGCTTTTAATATTTGCTCTGATGATGTATACAGCGCATCTCCAATATATAGAATCCGTTGGATATTGCGTTTGCCATTGTAAGCGACCTGTCCGGCTTTCAAGTAATCGTCACTGGTTAAATGGGTGATTTTTCCTTTGAGCTTAAAGCCGGCTGCCACATCAACTTGGTATACATAAGCACCTTGAAACGCAAATTCGCCGTAGCTTGGAACCGTATTTATGGCCGCTGCCGGGTTTGAGCTTGAAGATGCATTGCTTTTGGTCTCCATCAGCGTGACGGGGAAAGCGAGCAGGTTCTTCTCCTTGGAGAACAACAGCGCCTTATGGTTACGAAGCAGCTCGGAATCCGTACCGCGGTCTCCGATGTTTTCCGAAAACAGCTCCTTTGGATTAGCCACATCACTTACATCAAACATCGCCATCTTCATTCCCTGATAATAAGCGGTCGTTTGTGTAGAGCCAATAGATCCATTATTGCTTGAGACCTCTACCGCATCTTTACCGAAACCGATCAGATGGGTATCATCGTATGGATGCAGGTAGTTGCTGTAGCCCGGTATCTTGAGCTTGCCAAGAATTTTGGGTGCCTGCGGCTCCTGCAGATCAATGACAAATAAAGGATCAACGGTCTTGAAAGTAACCATATAGGCACGATTGCCTGCATAGCGGACCGAATAAATCTGTTCGCCGGGTGCAATATCATTAATTTGTCCAATCACATTCATCGATTCGTTCAGCACATACATATGATTTTTGGATGTCATATCATCATCACGTCCTGCAAAACCGGTTGTCGTAGCGATTCGGAAGCTGCCATTCATTTCATCCATCGCAAACTGGTTGATGGCCCGCCCTGGAACCTTGCCGCGGCCCGTATATCGGATGGAGCCTTGATCCATAGCAAATTTGTAAATAACGCTGTTTGTTTCTCCCGCTACTATGCGTCGTTTTGCCAGTGGGTCCTCACCTGTATTGGGCTGTACGGCAGCAGGTGTGTATTCATTGGTCGTAACGAACAAATTGGCTTCTGATGCATATACTTGCTGACCGGAGCCGAGATAGCTTGAGACGTTCAGCTTTTGCTCGGGCTGGTTCAGGTTGAAGCCGCCGATTAACAAATAGTTTGGCTGCACCGAGTTGGGAAAGTAACGAACGTCCTCATAGCCAATGCTAATGAAGGCGTCACCCGCAGCAGAGTCCCTGTAAGAAGGAGCTGAGTTTTTCAATGCTACTGCTTTATCAGTCGATGAAACATCGCCGCGCAGCAGCGGATATACATTGAAGCCTTTATTGGAGACGAGATATAGTGAGGAGCCAACCTTGCGCGAAGATACATAATTGCCATCGAGCTCGACCTCACGAAGCTTCTTCACCTGAGTGCGATCCCCTAGTTCGTAAACGATTGCTTTGGTTGTATTTCGTGAAAGATTAACACCAGGTAAGGAGACGATCTTTATATTTTCTGCTGAAACAGGAGCAGGTACAGGTGAAACGGAAAGGGGCGGAGCTGCCGACTTTGAAGAAGAAGACTGCTGGACCGCAGGTCCGGATACGGGCATGGCAGGAGCCGTTTGACCCTCCATAGGTACAACGGGATCGATAGTTCTGTAGAATGTCGTACCGATGACCACCATATGCTTATCATCGATGTAAAGCTCCTTGGCTCTGAAGTTTTGATCTTCAAATGTCAAGGTTTGTGTGACCTTCATTTGGTCAGCAGGGTAAGCTGCAGCAATAATGACACGGTTACGATTAACCTGATAAATATAAGAGCCGTCTGTTTTAATAATATCAGCTTCGTCAACGCCTTCAACCTGAACGTTGGTACCTGAATAATCCGGTTTGGATTCCGCCGCTGCTGCTTGAGGAGCGGGGGCTGCTGCAGGAGCACTGCTCGATGATTTTTCTTTGGAAGTCGATTGTTCCTGTACCACGGCCGTTGTAGCCATATCTGATTTCGTCATCAGGCTCACGCTGCCTCCGTAGCCGCCACCCGCACCTGAATAATCTTTGAACAGCTCCAGCATATGGTCTGCAGAGCCGATAGTAGGAAGGCTTTTATCAGCATCGACAATAGCGACTGACTTATTCAGGCCATCCCAATATACATTAAAGTCGAACGATTCACTAAAAAAACGCAATGGAACGAACAGCTTGCCATTGTGCATACGAGGCGCTGCTTCCAGATTTACGGGTGTTTCCCCGCGAAAGGCTTGTTTGTTATCGATTGTCAATTTAATACTGTGTAATCCCTTAACAGCTGCTGCAGTTTGGGAGCTTTCATCCCATTCTAGCTGCACACCCAGAGATTCAGATAAATCTCGTAAAGGGACCATGAGAGTATTGTCGATCAAAAGCGGCATGGAGCTGAAGGAGACATTGCTCCCGTTTACTTGTAAGCCGATAGCTGTGCCACTTTCTGTAGCTGCAGGTGGTGCAGAGACCCCGAACGAGAAAACTGTAGTTGCCAGAAGGCACGCCAACGTTAATGCTTTTTTCATTTTTTTCCCTCCTCGTAAATGCTTTCATTCCTGTACTTCTTACAAGCTCTAACGTAACCAAGAGGGAATATGTTCCAATGACCATCAATTAAAATTTGCTCAAATCAAAAAAACCGTCCCATGGTAAGGAACGGCTCACGTGACCAGAATTGACGCGACTACTTTAGGCACACATTTATAATTCCGAAGAAGGCAATTTCTCCGGTGCTGCATAGGTTAAAGGAAGAGGGGCAGAGTCAGTGGGAATCGCTGACGATGGAACCGCATGTGCCATTTGTGCCTCATTGAGCTGCTTCTCGAGCTGCTTGATGGTCCGTTTTAATTTGTACTGCTTGCTCATGCCAATCAATCCGAGGATCAATCCGCCGAGTAGTGTTGAGCTGAGAATGATAATAATGAGGGGCAGCTGCATATCAGTAAAAATGAGATGCACATTAACCGGTTCCGTATTGATTGCAGCAAAAATGGCAGTCAGCAATCCAAAAAATAAAATACTGATAAATATCCATTGGGTCTTCATGCTAAGCTATCCTCCTTAGGTGCCAAATAACCAACAAGACTGCGAACATGGTGAACGTTAGCAGCCTTGTTGAGTCTAACTACTTGGTTAATTGCTCCATTTGGTCCAGGAGGCTTTTGAATACATCCATCGCTTGCTTGATAGGTTCCGGTGTCGACATATCTACACCTGCGCGCTGCAATATATTGATCGAATAGTCGCTTCCGCCACTTTTCAGGAAACCAAGATAGCGGTCGACGGCAGGCTGACCTTCTTCAAGAATTTGTTTGGCAAAGCTGGTTGCCGCGGAGAACCCAGTCGCATATTTATAAACATAGAAGCTGTTATAAAAATGTGGAATGCGTGCCCATTCGATTTCGATATCCTGATCCACAACCATATCCTTACCGTAGTACTTCAGGTTCAAATCGTAATAAATTTTGCTGAGCTCCTGAGGAGTGAGTGCTTCGCCTTGTTCTGCTTTTTCATGAGTAATTTTTTCGAATTCGGCGAACATCGTTTGGCGGAACACCGTCGTACGGAACTGATCCATGTAGTAGGTCAACAAATACATTTTTTCCTTAGGATCTGTTGATTTCTTGAGCATGTAGTCCATAAGCAACGCTTCATTCAATGTGGAGGCTACTTCTGCCAGGAAGATCGTATACTGCGCATAGCGATATTCCTGATTTTCATCCGATAAATAGGAATGAATAGCGTGGCCCATCTCGTGAGTGAGGGTGAACATGCTGTTCAAATTATCTTTGTGGTTCAGCAGCACGTAAGGATGTGTTCCATAAGCGCCCCAGCTATAGGCACCGCTCCGTTTGCCTTCATTTTCATAAATGTCAATCCAGTGCTTGTCAAAGCCTTCTTGCAAAATGTTCAAATAATCCTGACCGAGTGGCTTCAAGCTTTCCTTGACCATTCCCTGAGCCTGCTCATACGTAATATCCATCTTGTATTCATCTACAAGCGGAGCGAACAGATCATACATATGAAGCTCATCGACTTTCAGCAGCTTTTTGCGGAGCTCCATATAACGATGCATCAACGGCAATGACTCATGGATCGTATCGATCAGATTGGTATACACTTCTTTATTAATATTGTCCCCATACAGGGATGCTTCCAGGGCTGAAGGATATTTACGAACCTTGGAATAAAAAATATCTTTTGAAATATTAGCAGATAGTGTAGCGCCGATCGTATTTTTATTTTTGGAATAGGTGTCATACATCGTCTTGAATGCATTTTTACGAACTTCCCGGTTACGGCTTTCAAGGAATTGAATATAACGCCCTTGTGTCAGCTCAATTTCTTCACCGTGCTCATTTTTCACCTTGGGGAATTTCAGATCGGCATTGTTCAGCATACTGAAAATTGTACTCGGCGCTTGTGAGAGGTTGCCTACCTGAGCCAGCAGTGCTTCTTCCGATTTGGAAAGGATATGCTGTTTTTCACGAATCATTTCGGTCAAGGTACGCTTATAAAAGCTAAGTTCCGGATGACTCACCAGCTTTTGCAGTTCGTCGTCCGACAGGCTTAAGATTTCCGGGGAAATGAAGGATAAGGCTTCGCCTGATTCCACGCTGAGCTTCTTGGCTTTATCGGACAATGCCTGGTAAGTTGGTTCGGCTGTATCTTCATGATGCTTCATGTTGGCGTATACGTATAGACGTTCCATATGTACAGAAATTTTGTCTTCCAATTCAAAACATTGCTTGATCGCAGCAGGCTTGTTCAGCTTGCCTTGAAATTCGCTGATTTGCTGCAAAGCTTCTTTAACTACCTTGTATTCCGTGTCCCATGCTTGCTGATTAGGAAAAAGATCTTCCAGCTTCCAGCGCTGTTCTACAGGAACATCCGTACGTTTAACAACTTGACTCATGGGAGCCCTCCTCGATAATTTGGATGGTTTGGTATTGCCGTCCGCCGTTACGGGGGATGAAAGAATCGTACCTGTAAGCAGAATACCTGTCATGACTATGGGGAAAAAACGCATTATGCTCACGCTCCCTGCAATTTTCCCCTAGTATGACCCGATTGTAAGTTAATTATAAGAGAAACCTGTATCGAAGTAAAACAAAGGTGAGCGACCGCGTCTCTAAGGTAGGTTCTCTTGCTGATGAACGAAGGCAATTCCGGTAGTTACGCTCTCATCATAAAGAGAATTTATTATCGAAGTAAAACTTGGATGAGCGACCGCGACACTCTCATCACTTCTTCTCACTGCAATGAGAAGAAACTGTACACGATCAAGGTGAAAGCAAAGGCGACCATGACCAGAGCCATAATGGCAAGAGGGCGCTTGACGCCGCTCGGTAACGAATCTTTTTTTAAGATCAGGATCAAGGCGAAACAAAATGCAACAATAATAAAAGTAAGGATGGAAGCGGAATTGCTCACCTAAAAAAACACCTCTTCTTACGATGGAATCGCATGCACCGTCTGTGATATCGGCTAATGCTCTCCTAATGGTTTCGCCGTGCTGTCCCAAACTCCTTGTTTTTAGCTGTTCATTTTGATAAGCACCAGCTTGCCATTTTCATCACGACTAGCTTTGAAGCTATCATCCTGAGCTATCCCAGCTTCCACAACGAGCTCCTGTGGGATGGCTAAATGTCCGCTTTCATTGATGGAAACAAAAGCTCTTTGCATTTTTTTGAACATACCAGCAAGTAGTACGCCACCAGTAATCACAAGGAGAACCGTCCATCTCATGACAGGGTTGTCGGCGAACCATACGCTTACCAACGGATCTCCTGTCAACATTTTACCTGCTGTAAAAGCAAGTACACCTGACCCGATATACATGATCCAAGGAAATTTGTCCATCCAGTAGATGAATAAAGTGCTTCCCCAGACAACAATAGGGATGGAGATCAGGAGTCCCAGGACGACCAGAAGAAAATTACCATGGGAGGCACCGGCTACGGCGATCACATTATCGAATCCCATGACAGCATCAGCAACCACGATGGTTTGGATCGCTGGCCACAGTCGAGATTTAGCCTGGATATTGTGATCTTTTTTATCTGTTAACAGCTTATATGCTATCCACACGAGAACAAGACCACCGAATAATAAAAGAGCAGGTAGCTCCAGCAGCCAAACGACCACTAAGGTAGCAGCGATACGAATGCCTATCGCCCCGACAGTCCCCCAGAGAATAGCCTTCTTTTGATGTTCTTTGGGTAAATTCCTCGCGGCCATTCCAATCACGATTGCATTGTCACCCGCAAGCACCAAATCAATAAGGATAATACTTAGTAGTGCCGTGAAGAAAGCTGCATCCAACCATTCCATTCGAATCATCTCCTCAATAGGTTTGATTACATAAAAAATGACCTCTACCGTAATGGTAAAGGTCATTTCAAACATAAAAGACCTTTACCTAATAGGCAAAGGTCTTGCTAACAACGTTACGTTGCCAATAAAGCCGGGGTTTACACCCGTAATGACGACTTTACTGTGACAGCTACTCCCCTTTGGAGGAAATCCTTATGTAATTGACTTTAGTATAATAGAAGGACAAGCACCAAGTCAAGTCCAGCTTATGGCAGCTTAGATTTCCTTGAAGGCAGCGAGTATCGCTTCCCGTTCTTCTGAACGATCTGCATATTTCTCCTCGGAGAAACGATTCTCGGCCCAATGCATCATCTCAGGTCGGCTTAAAAAGGTATGGCTTTCCTCGCCCCATTGATCGGATATTTCACGCAAAATCAATGTTTTCCCTTGTACCTCAACCGTCATCATGTTCCATTTATCCGTTTTGTATATCGTATGCTTCTTGAATCCGTGGTTAGACAAATCTTTTCCCTCACTTCAATTTTTTTGGGTACGAACTGGGGACAGACGAAACATATCATCGAATGTTTTCACTGCCCCTTGATGGCCAATTCTTTTTTCGTTGTTTTAGTGTATATCAAAGCTTGCTCGATTTCAATTGCCCTTCATCAAAATTAACAGGTTTCCATTCTAAACTGTAAATTCCCTGGTAGCTGACAGAATCCTCAAAGAAGGTATACGCTTAATAGAGCTTCTAATAAGCTGCGTTCTCCTGCTCGTCCAAGGAAAATTCCGGCTCATGCCTAACACAAATTCTTCCCATTTCTACATAGTATACACTGAATTTATAGTCAAGAGGAGGCAAAGCTCGTATGAATAAGCAGAAATCGGTAAAAAGATTAGTGAAAAGGTCGAGACAGACACATGTCCATGAATTTGAAGGAAGTACTAAACTAGCAGAACAAGGTGCGGATAGACATAATCATCGTTTTGCAGGAGTTACGGGGCAAGTGATTCGTGTAGGTAACAGTCATGTTCATGAAATAGATCTCACTCATACCGATTTCTTGAACCATTTTCATAATCTCAAAAGAATCAGAACCGGACTTGCAATTCCTGTTGGCAACGGTAAACATGTTCACTTCGTAAAAGGAATGACTACACTTAACGATGGTCATTTACATCAATTGAATTTCGCTACTCTAATCCAGCAACCTCTTGTTTAAGCATACAACAGAACCATAACGAGCTGAGCCCCATTCCCGAAGGAGTGAGGGCTTGCTGTATAAAATGGTATTGTTTGTATGAATTAGGTGTGTTAAACTCTCCATTAAGCTCGCATAGGCGGGCTGTGGCTTTGAAGCCAAGTCCAGTATAGTTGAGGAGAGTTGAGAAATGAGTATTCAGAGGTATGAACAAATCGGTGTAGCCATGACGTGCCGATCGTTTGCGGAGTATGAGAGCATGTTTGTGCTCAGGCAATTATCCCTGCAGGATGGTCCTGTGCTGGATGTTGCTGGAGGTGCGTCATCCTTCGTTGCAGAGGCGTGCGCGAGGGGCATACATGCGCAGGCCGTAGATCCGCTGTATGATATGAACCCCGAATCAATTTACGAGCACGGAACACAGGAAATTGCAACCTCGACCGAGAAGCTGTCACGCTTGGAAGGCTCCTTTGACTGGACTTATTATGGTAGTCTGGACAATCATAGGATACAGAGGGAGCAATCTCTTCAGAAATTCATAGATGATTATCGCTTGCAGGTAGGGACAGGGCGTTATAACTCGGCGCGACTTCTGCAGCTGCCTTTTGATGATGAGGCATTTTCAGTTGTGCTGTGCAGCCACTTTTTATTTCTATATCACGAACAGTTCGATTACGAATTCCATCTCAGTGCTGTTGAAGAATTGCTGCGTGTTTGCCGTGTTGGCGGACAGGTTCGGATTTATCCGCTTCGTTCGCTGCAATGGGATGTCTACCCGCACCTGGAGCAGTTAAGGGCAGCGCTTGAAAAACAAGGCTTCATGACGGAGCTGATACCCTCTGAGCTTCCGTTCATCCCCGGTTCCTCGGAGCTTTTATGCATAACGAAATAAGCTGTAAAGAGGCGTGGGGAGCTACTTTACAGATTGATTTATGCCATTTACGATGCTATAATTATCCTATTCGCTCTCGAATGGCGATATTTCTAGGAGGTAGTTTTTGATGACAGGTACAGTTAAATGGTTTAACGCAGAAAAGGGTTACGGATTCCTTCAGGTTGATGGCGGCGAAGACGTATTTGTTCATTTTTCCGCAATTCAAGGCGAAGGCTTTAAAACACTTGATGAAGGCCAATCCGTTGAGTTCGAAATCACTCAAGGTAACCGTGGTCCTCAAGCAGCTAACGTCGTTAAATTATAAGATCCAGGCTTTTCTCGATAGCTAGTAAACCTCAAACAGCTGATGAAAACTTCGGTTTTCTCCAGCTGTTTTTATCATTTTCTTTGACCCGTACCCTTGCAAAATGGTAAGATACCTTTGATACTTTTTCCATAGGGAGCGCTATATTATGAAATTTAAGTTATTTAAAGATCGCAAAGGTAAAGCAGACCAAGCGAAAAATAATCAGTTTGTTCGATTAGGACGGGAAATATTCGTGGCGGCTCGTGCAGGTGGTCCGAATCCTGATAGCAATTTTGCTTTGAAGGTAGCCATCGAGAGCGCACGTCGGATCGACATGCCCAAGGACAACATCGAGCGTGCCATCAAGAAGGCGACAGGCGATGGTGACAACGTGGAGTATGAAGTCATCATGTACGAAGGCTACGGACCCGGTGGAGTCGCTATTATGGTGAAATGTCTGACAGATAATCGTAATCGGACTGCTGCTGATGTTCGTGCGGTTTTCAACAAACGTGGTGGTAATATGGGAGAGTCCGGTTGTGTATCGTACATGTTTGACGAGAAGGGGCTGCTTACCATTGACCGCGAGGAGCATTCGCTCGATGAGGACGAGCTGTTAATGCAAGCATTGGAAGCTGGCGCTGAAGATGTGAGGACCGAGGAAGAAAGCTTCGAGATCATAACGCATCCACATGAGTTTGAAAAGGTGAAAACCGAGCTGGAAAAGCAAGGGCTGGCATTCACCGAGGCTTCGGTAAGCTGGACACCACAAAATACGATCAAGGTTGAAGGCGAGAATGCTGAGAAGCTGATCAAAATGATGGATTCGTTCGATGATCTGGATGATGTACAGGATGTGTACTCCAACTACGAAATCGAAGAGGAAGAAATGTCACGCATCGGTTAACCTTATTGGATTTTCAGGCTGGATAGCAGATGCCTATCACACAAGTACAAGCACGAAGCAAAAAGGATGTACGGACAAGCTCAACTCAGGAGCTGCTCCGTACATCCTTTTTATATATGCTTAATTTCACTGACTGCTGATTTGTTATTCCGGTCTAGTCAACAATTCTTAAAATATCGTTAACTTCCTTACGCGCCATCAGTCCTGGTCGATCGACCGGATAGCCCAAGGAAATGACCATATTGATCTGGCACTCCGCAGGGATGTCCAGATAAGTACGCATCTGCTCGGCAGCAAGCAGGACCGGTCCTGTCATCGGACAAGTGGCCAAATCACGCGCATGGGCAGCGAGCATCAAATTTTGTGCAGCGAGACAGCTGCTTTTAATGCCTTCCTCATCCCATACGGAGTCAGGGACAAGCTGGATAGGATCGAAGATTTTATCGCGAAATTTCGATGCATACGGAGTTGCCAAACAGATGATCAACACAGGTGCATCGGCGAATGCGGTAGCGTAAGGACCGAATGACTTTACAAGCATACGGGCTTCACGGCTCAATCCGCGCGTCTCGGCTTCAGCCGCCTTTTTATGCAGCTGGTCCCAGGTCATTTGTTCAATTTCTTTAATTTTTTCGCGATTGACAACGGCAATGAATTGCCATGTTTGCGAATTTGTATCGCTTGGGGCATAACGCGCGCAGTCGATTAATTCCTTGATATCCTGAATAGAGACATCCTGCTCTGTAAAGCGGCGAATGCTTCTTCGTTCCATGAGTATTGTTTTGAAATCTTCATATTGCATGATTGGTTCATCCCCTTAAGCTTTCCTGCATTAATTATGACTTGGTACTAAGATCTACCGATGATTATAACGGTTTTCATGCTGGAAGACAACCAGGAAGAATGGCAAGCATGGCTGTATCTGTAGGTTACTCCAGTACGACGGTATCTCCTTCATTCAACCCGCTTAGAATTTCTGTCTTCTCCGGTGTTTCCAAGCCGATCGTGATGTCTTGCCGAACTGGTGCGCCTTGCCCATTATCCTTCATCACATAATACTTATCCTTGTCGCGTTGAACAGCAAGCGTATGGACTAACAAGGTATTGGGCTTTTTATCCGCATGTATGGTTGCCGTCAGGCTGAGATCGGCTATTAATTGATCATTGGGCTCCAGGGAAATGATAACCTCGAATTGTGCGGATGCGGTACTGCTTGAATTGGAGGTGCTGCTCTTTGCAAATTTGGAAAGCTTTTCGACCTTACCCTGCAGCACGGTATTTCTAAGGGCATCGACCTTGATTTCTGCTGGCATGCCTACTTTAATGCGAAATAGATCGTATTCGCCGACGAGGCAGATTAGTTGCAGCTTGGTGAGGTCAACGATTTTGCCGACACGTTCATTTTCTTTTAATGACTGCGGCTCCTTGGTGCTTTCGAACAAAAAGATGCCATTCTCGGGAGATGTAAATTGTGCAGCTTTGCGCTTTTCCTGTTTTTGAGCTAATTGCGTTTGCATATGCTCCAGATTTAGCCGGTGAATGTCCTCCTGCATTTTTCTGCTTTGAGTTTGCGCATATTTTTGTTTCGCTTCCGTTTCGGAGATACCGGCAGTTTGAAGGTCCACTCCATTCAGGTTCTCCTGTTGAAACTGACTTAAACGGATATCCATCTCGGTTTTCTTTTGATTGGATTCGATCTGTGCGATTTCATCACTTAGTAAGGAATCGTCCAGCTGAAACAAAAGGTCTCCTTTGGCTACCTGCATGCCCTCGTTTACTTTCCATACCTTCACATCGGCTGAAAAGGGCGCATTGACATAGGTTTCCTTTTGATAGGATGATTTCCCTTTGACTTCTACGGAGCTGACCAAATCCTCACGGGTCACTTTAAAGGTCAGGCTGGACATACCTTTTGATCCATTTTGCTGAGTTTGCTTGGGAGTGTGACTCAGGACATACAAGGCAACGCTTATTCCTATTATGAATAATCCGGCTGCTGCGAGCAGCCATGTTTTCTTTTTCATGCTCAGATTCTCCTAGTCTCGTTTGATTGCGGTTAAGGCATCGGTTCGGGATGCTTTGATAGCCGGATAAATGCCTGAAAGCACTCCGGTCATGACGGCAAAAAATAAACCGACAGGTAAAATCCACGTGCTGATAAATAAAATTTCCAGATCGCTGCCTGACTGGGAAGGGGAAAATTGAATGACAGCCAGATTAATGCCCCAGATGACCCAATACGATAGTAAAATGCCGCAGGCACCTCCTAAGAGCCCCAGCATCGCGGATTCTGCAATAAACATATTCCGAATCTGACTGAGGTTGGCTCCGAGCACCTTCATAATCCCGATCTGTCTGCGTCGCTGGTGGGTAGACATGGTCATGGCAACGATAATAGATATCGAGGCCACGAACAGGATGAATAAGCCGACGCCGCCAAATATAAACCGTAAAATAACTAACTGTCCCTGCATTTGCTCTTCATAATGAAGGTTGGTTTGGGACGAGAGCTTCAGCTTCTTGACCCCATCCTCGATATTCTTCACATGGGTACTATCCGTTACTTTAATTTTGACTTCGTTGAACTCAGGTACTGGCTGTTGTTCCTGATTGCTTCCATTAACATTGGTATTAGCTGCATTCGTGATCGCTTCCTGTAGTTTCTTCCCTAAAGACGGGGAGATGAATGCCGTTTTCATATTACTTGCATTTTGGTCAGACATGCCTTCCGGCTTTTTTAATATTCCGATCACGCGAAGTGGAAATTGAATATTAGTTGACGTCATTCCACTTGGACCATAGAGATTAGGCTTCAATATCACCTGTTTTTGATACAGAGGGTAAGCGATTAATCGCGCTTGGATATTTCTGTCGCCACTGCCTCCATCGTAATCCGAATTATTGCGCATGGCCTGCTGATTAGAGCGTGAGAGCTGTTCATCAAAAAGTCCCATCGTCGCTCCATAGCTCAAAATAATTGTGTTTTCTTGATCCGTAGGGCCACCCTGTTGAAATTCGAAGCCGAAGTCGCTCAATGTATCCAGTTCCGTAGCAAATAAGTTGTTAATGTAACCGGATTTGTGATCAACCTCAAATTGCATTGAATTCAGTGTTTGGTAAGTCGCAATGGCTTTGACATTAGGAAAGGTTCGCATGATATCAATTTTGGACTTGGTTATCTCATAAGCCTTGGTTTCATTCGGATCTCTGCTGCTTGTACTTGATGGAGGGTTTCCGCTATGTATAGTGATTTCGTCTGTCTTCATAAACTGGCTCATCTGCACACGGCTGTAATGGTTAATGGACTCGCCGAACGACAGCGCAACGATAATAGAGGCCGATCCGATTGCGATTCCCATCGTACATAACGCCGTAACCACGACCCGCCTTTTCAGCTGGTCCCAGGCGAGTCGCAAATAATCAAATATATTCATTCGTCTTCACCGACCCATGGCTCCCCTTCAACCAAAAAACCATCGCGCAGCTGAATCACTCTTTGTGTGCGTCTGGCCACTTCCAGTTCGTGAGTCACAATGACAAAGGTGATGGACAAGGTTTCATTTAATTCGATCAGCAGATCGATAATTTCCTTTTCGGTTTTCGTATCGAGATTACCGGTCGGTTCATCTGCAAAAACGATAGCGGGGGAGGTGATCAGAGACCGTGCGATACTGACTCGCTGTTGCTGTCCGCCTGATAGCTGGGAGGGAAACATATCGCCTTTTTCTTCCAATCCTACCTTTGTTAATAAAGCGATTGCTTTTTCCTTGCGGATCTTGGCTTTGGTACCTTGAAATATCAAGGGCAGCTCTACATTTTCACGAACAGTGAGATGGGGGATAAGCTCATAGGATTGGAAAATAAAACCGATTTGTGTTCTACGGAACTCGGCGAGCTGATTTTCCGACATTTTCTCGATAGGATGACCATTAATGAGGATGCTTCCTTGGGTAGGCTTCATGAGCCCCGCCATCAGATTGAGTAGGGTAGACTTTCCGGAGCCCGAGCTGCCAAGCAGTGCGACTATTTCTCCTTTATTAATGACAAAATGAATATCGTTGAGTACTGGCGTTTCTTCAGCGCCATTATTGAAACGGTGAGACAGATTTTCTACTGCAAGCACGTGATTCCTCCTAAAAGCTTCCGTAGGAAGCTAACTTCGTAAGCATCGACTAAGCTTCCTATGGAAGCCAATTCCGTTACTATCGACTTTGTATGTACAATAGTAAGACGAACGAATCGGCCATTGTGTTGCAGAAATTGTTGTTTTTTGAAAAAAACAGATTTATTCGACATCCCGGGATCGTAAATGCAGCACGAAAAAGCTCACCATCGCTACGGCTGACAGGCAAGCGCCCACTCCATACATGACATGCGGTCCCCAATCACGAAACAACCAGCCGCCCAAGGCACCGCTGAATAAGCCGGCAAGGCCCGACCAGGTCACCGCGAACAACGCTTGTCCGGTCGCCCGATATTCGTCGGGGATCATACCCTGAATGTAGCGGATAACGGTGAACAGGAAGATGCCGAAGGAAATACTGTGCATAGCTTGAATCGCGATGACCCACAACGGATTTTCCACCTGACTCATGAATAGGAAACGAATCACATAAACAAAGGAGCTAACGACGAGCAGTGGCAGCTCCTTGTAGCGATGCCCATATTTGCTGAGCAGAAAAAATATAGGAACCTCGCTTAACGCCGATACCAACCAGGACCAGCCGATAATGGTTTGATCCGCGCCCAATTGCTGCAGAAACAAAGCCAAAAATCCATCGTTAAAGCGGTGGGCCACTGAGGCGATCAGCACAATAAGCATGAACATCAGGAAACCATTGGAGCGAATGACCTTGGCCAAATCGGCAAATACGAGCTTTTTATGTGATGTTCTTCGACCGTCTGTCAGACCTGTCGATATGATTAGTGACAAGCCAATGGTCCCCAAGCACAAATAAATCGTCAGATCCGCACCATACTGCTTCAACACCATACCGAATGCCAGGGAAGCTACAGCAAAGCCGATAGAGCCCCATACCCGAAAGGATGCGAAGCTTTTGGTAGAGCCCTGAATCGTCAATAGCGTCAAGCTGTCACACAGCGAATTGATTGGGGACTGGAAAAAGAAAAAAACGGCCATGAGCAGCAGCAGCACGCCGAATTGAGTACTTTGAAATACACATAGCGCCATAATCCACTGCCCGATCAGAACGACGATTAATATCTTTTTAACCGTACGGTATTTGTCACTGATCAAGCCCCAGAACAAATTGGAAAAAATGCCGATCATCGGTCCAATTGAGTACAGCAAACCGATCTGCACGGTGGAATAGCCCATGGATTTGAAATACAAAGGAAAGTAAGAGACGATGACCGCCATGGTCATGTAAGAAGAAAAGCTGAAGCCTCGCAGGATGGCATACCTCGGCTGCTGGTGCGGTAAAGCGTTGTTCAAACCTATCACTCGTTTCTCGAATTAAGTTTCATATGGAAGGGAGAGCGGTCTCCCGATTTGCGTATATTTCTCAGTACAAGCCCTACGACGACAGCCTCGGCTACCATGCCTAGCGACTGGGCAAAGGCCCCGATCATTCCGTTCATTCCTGGACTTACAGCAATGCACAAGGTCAACGTGATTAGCGTAATGAGCACATTTGCCGATTGCGACCATACCATGACCTTCGTTTCACCACGCAGCATGATCAGTCCATTACCATAATCGAGCCAAGGAAAGACCAACACCATAATCATAAACATCTTCAATGTATTTAAGCTTGCATGCATCAATCGTTCGTTTACACCCATGACGTGCTCCATAAACCACATGCCAAGAGGGGTGTAGCACAAGATCGTCAGCAGCAGAACGGGTATGCAGGACAACACAATCGTAAATCGAAGGACAGCCTTGGCATCCTTGTTATAGAAGTTCAACACAATCTGGTGAATATACGAGAAAAAGCTCTGTACAAGCTGAGTCAAACCTGCAGCGATCGTAAACGATGCGACAGATAGTTGAAAGTCGGACGTTTTACCCATAAAGGAATTGATCGCCGGGCCAATAATGACCGCAATAATGGAAGAGTAGAGCAAGGGCTTATAAAATTGAAAAATTTGACCTGGACGCTCAATCGTATGCTCAGGAGTTTTCTCGGGAATTTTTTTCAGAAGCACGCGTCCTTCGAGGAAGCTCATCAGCGCTTCAACCATCATACCCGATAAGAAAATAATCGCACCTACCTGCCCGCTGGTTACGCCATTGGTCTTAATGAAATATAAAGAAACCAGATACATCACGAGCAGACGCACGATCATGCCTATGGTCAGCCATTTCGTACGCATGTTAAATATAATGACACCTTGAAATAAACAGCGCAGGCCGGAAAAAATGCTCACAAACATCAATACCCGGTACACATCAATCATCGGTCCAAGCATGTCGTCATCAACACCGAACAAATAGAAAAAAACCCATTTGCCAATAGGCGTATAGGAGATGAGAGCGCCCATGAGCAGGATACTGGAGAAGATATATAGGCTCACGATGGATACGGCCCTGAACGAGACCCGATCCCTGACGAGAGCAGAGCAGGTTTGTCTTAGCAAAATTGCAGGTCGCTCGGTAATAGCCAAAATACTGAAGGGTAGCGCATAGCTGGCAATAATAATTTCAGGATGTGCGGACCTTGCTAGCGTACTGTTAATGATCAAATGAGAGATTGTTATCAAACTTGCGGAAATACCAAGCGGGATAAAAAAAGATAATAGCTGTCGAAAGGACACTTTAGTTTCTGGATCGTTACTCATATAAGGATCTCCTATTTGAACCCATTCTCAAATCATTCCTCCCAGTATAGCACACTTTACGATAACTCAATGCGAAAATTTGTCTATTACCTCTGGCAGAAGGAAAGGGGTTCATGGTACATTAGTGTACATACAAAACATCTCTATTGCATGGAAAGGTGTTGTGCCGTATGGCTTGGAGCTTCGTAACCGATGAACGTCTCGGCATCCCGCTGCCACACTTTGATAACGATTGGGAAGACTATTCGGAAGAAGAACGTTCGATTATTTTACTGCGCTGGGAAGAAATTCGCGGTACGATACCTGATCATATAAAAAAGCTGGAGCAAATCATCATTAAGAAGCAAAATCATCTGAATGTAGAGGATAACTTTAAGCTGTCATGTCAGCTTAACTCCGAAATAGCCGAATTAGCGGGTACGATTAATGAATTAAACCTTTGGTTTAGAGTCAATCAGGACGTTGCACCCTCAGCTGCGCATCACTAAGGCAGGTTAATTGGGATTCATTTTGTCGATTCGGTTTATTTATGGTGGGCATTGCCGATTCTTTATATTATAATGTAGGGTATGGGTTTCGACTGGAATCAAGTTAAGGAAGGTGGAAATGTTTTGTCGTGGACAGAAGGAGTAAGTAGATTGTGGCTTGTGTTGAAAGAGCATCGGCCTTCGCTCTATCCTACGGAGGAGTGGGATGATCTGCTGGATATCAAAATTGCGAAGCTGTTGAAGGAAGGCACGAACACGGATCAATTAACTTACGTACATGCCGTTCAGTCGGGTTTGCACTTGTTGAATGAAAGCTTGGACAAGTCACACACGCTCTCGCAGGATATTCACAATACCACAGGGAGCTATTGGCATGGGATCATGCATCGGATGGAGGGCGACTACAGCAACTCGAAATATTGGTTTCGTCAGGTAGGGGATCACCCTGTATTTACTCTATTACTTCAACAAGTGAAAGAGATTTACCGACAATCCCATGCAGAGTATGAATCCATTAGCAGCGATAACCTGAAGGGCCGACTGGACAAACTCGTTTCGAGCTCGTCATGGGACCCTTACGGTTTCGTCGATCTGGTTCAGCAGCAGGTAACGGTTGCAAGGGATGACAATGCTGAACAGCTTTTACAGCATATTCAATGGATTGAAATCAAGCTCCTGCTGCAATATTGCTATGATAAGAGTGGAGGAACAGCTTTTGATTTTTGAAGCTGGCCGCACACGGCTTACCCCACGCCATCCCATGCAGTTGATGCTGCGTATGTATCGCTATGTGCTTCCGGAGGTTCAGGAGCAGCTTCGGTATTGGCGTAATAAGGCGGAAGCTATGCCAGACCAAGAGTTAAAGAAGCAAGCACTTGACAGCTTGACAAGTAAACAATTTCATTGTCAAGGCGGAGCGGTATATGCGACTGCTAATTTGCCTATGCGTCATGTATTAATTCCGTTGATTATTGCGTTTCAGACGATCAGTGACTATCTGGATAATTTGTGTGATCGAAGCACCTCGCTGGACCCTCAGGATTTTCGCAGGCTCCATCAATCGATGCTTGATGCTATTAATCCGGCTCAGCCACTCCATGACTATTATGCATATCGAACGGAACAAGAAGATGGCGGTTATTTAAATGAGCTTGTCAAAACATGCCAGGCAAGTATTCGCATGCTGCCCTCCTATGCGCTGGTCACGGATTCGGTGCTGAAATGGGTTGGATTGTATTGTGATTTACAGGTGTACAAGCATATTCGGCAGGACCTCAGGGAGCAGGCGCTGGCGGAATGGTGGGGGCAGTATGAGAGCAGCCATAAGGACATTAGCTGGAATGAGTTTGCTGCGGCAACAGGGTCCACTTTAGGTGTGTTTATGATGTTTGTGGCAGCTTCAGAATCATCCTTAACGCTCCGGTTCGTTGACATTATCCAGGAAGTCTATTTTCCTTATATTTGCGGCTTACACATTTTACTTGATTATTTGATTGACCAGCAGGAGGATCAGCTTGGAGGCGATCTGAACTTTTGCAGCTATTATGCGGATATGGAGCAAACCGTAGAACGTATAGCTTCGTTTGTTATTGAAGCCAGAATGAGAACCAAACGGCTGGTCAACCCGGCTTTTCATCAGATGATTATTGAGGGACTGCTCGCGCTCTATTTGTCAGATCCGAAGGTTAGTAAACAGAGACAGGTGAAGGCAATATCGCGAAAATTAATGAAGGGAAGTCCTTGGACGAGGCTCTTCTTCTTTGCAAACAGCATACTGGTTCGTAAAAGATACTAATTGTTCATTTCCTAGGGAGGAAACCATACATGACAGTCAAAAAAATAGCAGTGCTTACAAGCGGTGGAGATTCACAAGGTATGAATGCAGCGGTCCGTGCGGTCGTGCGCAGCGGTCTATATCATGGATTGGAGGTATATGCAGTCCAACGGGGTTATGCCGGCTTGATCAATGATGATATTCGTCAAATGGATCTTAGAAGCGTGGGAGATATTATTCAACGCGGCGGAACAATACTGCAAACGGCTCGATGTAAAGAGTTTATAACACCTGAAGGTCAGCAGATGGGTGCCGACAACCTAATGAAAAGAGGAATTGACGGTCTTGTCGTCATTGGCGGCGATGGCTCTTATCAAGGTGCGAATAAGCTGAGCAAGCTTGGAATTAAAACAATGGGTCTTCCAGGAACGATTGATAACGATATTCCTTTTACCGATTATACAATCGGATTCGATACAGCGGTTAGTATTGTCGTAGATGCGATTAACAAGCTGCGTGATACGATGAGCTCTCATGAACGTTCTTCGATAGTCGAGGTTATGGGACGTTATTGTGGAGATATTGCCTTGTATGCCGGTCTGGCAAGCGGTGCAGAAACGATTCTGGTGCCGGAAGTTCCATTTGATTTGGATGAAATCTCGGATCGGATGGAAACGAACTTCAAATTAGGCAAACGTCACAGTATCATTATTGTTGCCGAAGGCGTATGTAAAGGCGAAGATATTGCTAATGAGATTTCCAGACGCAAGGATTCGATTGAACCGCGTGTAACCGTACTTGGCCATATCCAACGTGGGGGAGCGCCTACGCATAATGACCGTATCCTGGCTAGTAGCCTTGGAGATTTTGCAGTAAGAATGTTAATCGAGGGTGAGTCCGGCAAAGGCTGCGGAATTATCAAGGGTGAGCTTACGATTACTGATATCGAAAAAGTCGTTAATACCAAAAAACAGTTCAACATGGAGCTGTACGAGTTGGCTAAGCGCTTGTCCCAATAATCTATACGTCAAACAGGCAGTTCCCTTCAAAAGAAGAGGACTGCCTGTTTGTTTGATGAACGATATGTCAATTTGTTATCTATTTGGTTTGCTGCAGCTTCAGCGCATTCAAAATTTCCGCTGTCGGCCGATTTCCTTTTTTGGCATACACAATGATTCCATCCTTATCGATTACAAAAACACAGCGCTGCTGGCCAAGAAGAAACATTTTACCGACATCATACAAATGACGCACTTGGTCTCCCTGATCGCTAATTAACGGAAAATCATATCGAAACTTTTGAGAAAATTGTTTGTGCTCAGCTAGTGAACCAGGGTTTACTCCCACTACCAATGCATTGTACTCGGCATACTTGGTTTTGGAATCGCGAACAGCACACAATTGTTTGGTGCAAATCGGTGTCTCATCCTTAGGGTAAAAAATCAGCACGACAGGCTGTTTGCCAAAATAATCGCTCAGGTGCAACGGACCTTGTGTACTCTCAGCGTTAAAAGACGGTGCTTGTTGTCCAATTGCCAGCATGGAGCTTCATCTCCTTTAAGTAGATCTTCTGCTATTGTAACGACAAACAGAAATGACATGCAAGTTTTGAGCCCGAATAAGCATCCAAAGATTGACCTCGTTATTTGAGTGTACTAAAATGTATGAAAACTAGATGATTAAGGGAGATATCATAACATGACAAAAATTGCTATCATTTGCGGAAGTAATCGTAAACAGGCAACAACTGCACAGCTATGCCGACATTTGGAACAAGTGTTGGTGAATAAAGGATGTCAGGTTATTTTTCTGGATTTGTACAGCTTGCCGTTACCGCTCTATTCACCGGATGTCGAATGCGACGACGCGAATCTTGCCATATTCAAAAATGGTCTGAATGAAGCGGATGGCATTATTTTGGCAACACCTGAATACCATGGTGCACCATCCGGTGTGTTAAAAAATGCGTTGGATTATACAGGGTTTGCCCAATTTGACGGGAAAGTGGTGCTATCGGCGAGCTCGACTGGTGGTCCGGTAGGAGTAAGCTCCTTGCAGCAGCTGCAAACGATCGTTCGTAATGTACATGGTATCAACTGCCCGGAATGGATTTCGATTGGTGGAGAGAACCGGATCTTTACGCCTGAAGGTGAACCGGCCAATCAGAAAACGCGTGAACGTGTATTACATACGCTGCAATATTTTGTGAAAATGGTCGAGACTTTCAGTTCGATCAAGCAATAACTCAAGCTTGGGGTGAAATCAGCTAATGACCATATTAAGCAATGACTGGGCCGAGCAGCTTGCAATTGAATTTGAACAACCATATTATCTGGAGCTGCGCCAATTTTTGAAGCAGGAGTACAGCACACGAACGATTTATCCGAATATGCATGATATTTTTAATGCGCTGCACTATACGCCTTATGCGAAAGCCAAGGTAGTTATTCTCGGCCAAGACCCTTACCATGGACCTGGACAGGCTCACGGGCTAAGCTTCTCGGTGAAACCGGGGGTGAGACAGCCGCCGTCGCTGCAAAATATGCTTAAAGAGCTTCGTGACGATATTGGCTGCACAATACCGAACAATGGTTATTTGGTGCCTTGGGCCGAGCAGGGGGTATTGCTGCTTAACACGGTGTTGACTGTACGGGAGGGAGAGGCCAATTCGCATAAAGGCAAAGGCTGGGAACGCTTCACGGATCAAATTATACGCAAGCTTAACGAGCGTGAGCAGCCGCTGGTATTTATCCTGTGGGGCAGTAACGCCCAGCAAAAGACTCAGCTGATAACGAATGAGCGTCATTGCATACTACGTTCTGTACATCCAAGTCCATTGTCCGTGCATAGAGGCTTTTATGGAAGTAAACCTTATTCGCAAACCAATGACTTTCTGCGAAGTATAGGTCAGACAGAGATCGATTGGCAGCTTCCGAACTTATAATTTTATTTAAATATAATCCACCATAACCCACGTTTAGCAAACGAAAAGAGGCCTTGCGTCAGCAAGGCCTTCTCTTGTTTACCTTTCAACCCGAACTCAAGTCCTCGCACCCAAAGTCAAGCTTGTCCCGGAGGGGCCAAAGCGACCCGAGAAAACCAAAGTCCGCGCTCCAGCCATAGCACCCAAAGTCAAGCGTGTCCCGCAGGGACGATAAGCGCCCCGAGAACACAAAACTCCGCGTCCCACCCATGGGAGTCCAGAGGGCAGCGTCCTTTGGGGCCCTCCCTAGCAGGGAGGGTTTGGGAGGGTCATCCCCCGTAGTTGACATCTCCCGTATACGTATTGACTGCATTCCATAATAAATATTCTTCCACGCCGTTATCCTTTAACGCTCTAATTTGCTCATCCAGCTCATGCTTGCCGTATTTTACATAACCTTTCACCCAAGACGCTGTGAAGTCCTGAATCCATGGTCTGACAATAGGCTTTAAATTCAATGACTGGATCGGCTCCAATTTCTTGGTTGTATCCTTCATGGCTCCATTAATCGTTTGGTAAGGTGCAGCATCCGGCACATTGGAGCCGTACCATCCGGTACTGTAATGACTTGGATAAATCATCGGACTTATCACGTCTACATTTTCCGAGATTTTCTCAAAATCCTGACCGATACCTTCAGCGGCTGGAACGGCTGCCGCGTAGCCAAAAATATCAACGGATACTCTCACGCCAAGAGGAGATAGCTGTTCTCTGGCATATTTAACGAATTCGGATACAGCATCGATTCTTGAACGCTCATCCTTATCATACTTTAAGATGTCGGCACGTTTTTCGAAGCCCTCGGGGAAACGTACGTAATCAAATTGAATTTCTTTAAAACCTGCTTTAGCCGCTTCTTTGGCAATGTTAATATTATAATCCCAGACTTCTTTGCTATACGGGTTAACAAAGCTTTCCTTACCATTGCTCCATAGGGTACCGTCAGGGTTTACAAATGAAAGCTCAGGTCGTTTTTTGGCGAGTACTGTGTCCTTGAATACTACGATTCTAGCAATTGGATAGATTTGATGCTCTTGCAGTGTGCTCATGAGCTTCGGCATATCCGCAATAATTTTTTGAGTGGATTCCAAAGCTTCAAGTTCGGGATTTCCTGTCGGATAGGTAATATATCCCCAATCGTCTTTAATATCTATGACCATCGAGTTCAGTTCAGTGTCATCCATCAGCTTCAGAAGTGTGCTCATCCGCGCACCGGCAGCACTATGAGCTGTAACATATACGCCTTTTACCTTCGGGGCTTCCTTTTGCGGGTCTATCTTGTTCACAGGGCGCAAACGGTCAGCTGTCGTGTTTGCATTTGCTGATGCCTGTGGTGAAACTTGCTGCACAACCGCATTTTTCGAGTCTAGTGATGCCTGAACGAGCTGATCAAAGCTTACATCCGGATGATCTGCACCAGTTTGACTCATCATCATTAATAATGAAGCTAGTAATAATTCCATGGTTGCCTAATCTCTCCTTGCCAGAATGATATTTTCTATTATAATAGAGAAGCTTGGTGCATCATAGGGAAAAATAACGGATTGTGTTGAATTTTCGGATATAGTGACATATTACCCAAAGGATAGGTGTTATGAATAAACAAATTTGGACACTGCGCGGCCTTAACTTAACCTACTATGCAACTTCAGCTGTCCTGATGCCTTTTCTCCCTCTTTATTTTGGCTTAAAAGGTTATTCTTCATCACAAATCGGTTTGCTGATGATGGTAGGTCCTTTCGTGGCCATATTCGCGCAGCCGTTGTGGGGTTATTTAAGTGACCGCTATAACACACTCAAATTTATTATTTTCGGGTTATGGGCCTTGACCGTTGCTTCTAGTGTAGGGATTTTTCAGACGGACGCTTATGTTTGGGCGTTTGTTTTTATGTTGATGCTTTATTTCTTTATGCTGTCAGCAGTGCCGCTGCTCGACAGTATTACAATCAAGGGGGCTGCCCAAAGTGGGAAGTCGTACGGATCTGTAAGACTGTGGGGCTCTATTGGCTTTACGGTAGCGGCAGTTATATCCGGCTTTATTCTTGAAGCACTGGGTGGGGTGCAGCATATCGCCTGGCTTTATTGGACTGCCTGGATATTACCTTTGATTTTGCTGTTGTTTTTGAAAGACGACAAAACAAGCGGCAAAAAAATTTCGTTAAAAGAAGTCGGCAGCATCGTGAATAATCGTCCCTTTCTCTGGTTTTTACTGCTGATTTTCATATTGATGGTTCCTCACCGGATGAATGACGGACTATTTGTGCTTTATTTGAAGGATCTTGGGGGGAGCGACTCGATGGCGGGGTGGGGATGGGCTATAGCTGCTGTTGGCGAGATACCCGCATTTGCCCTGCTGAGCAGATATATGAATCGCTATCACGAAATGGCGCTGCTCGGCGTGGTATCCATTCTGTATACCATACGCTGGCTGCTGTACGGCTGGATTACAGATCCAACAGCTCTGATGTTTATGCAGATGATGCATTCCTTTACTTTCGCGATTTTTTGGATCGTGGCGCTGCAGTATGCAGTTCGATTGGTACCGGAAGAGATGCGTTCCACGGGATTAGCCCTTTTTTCAGCAGTTTTTTTAGGATTGGCAGGTATTACGGGAGGTTTCGTAGGTGGTTATATCAAGGATCTGTGGGGTGGACAGTGGATGTATTTACTGGGTGCTTGTATGACAGCATTAGCTGCAGTACTTTTCCTTGGTACTCACATTCTTACGCTGAGAGCAAAAAAAACCAACTGATTCCTTGAAATCAGCTGGTCGTATAAGTCTTCGTTGAACGTTCAACGAAGCTTTTTCTAATTCAATTTGTCATTATTTGGTATGCTGATTGCTGGAATCCTGAGTAACCTCATGCAGCTCTTTTTTCGGGGTTGGTGTCGTTTCATCTGAGGAAGACCCGTTACCGGAAGTTGCCTCTTTGAATTCGCGAAACATTTTTCCGAAGCCGCGACCTAATTCAGGCAATTTATTGGGTCCGAACAGCAGCAGTGCAACAAGTGCGATTAATATGATATGCCATGGAGATAAAGCTCCCACGTAATACACCTCCGATTTTGTTTAACAAACCTATCATAACATGTTTTTATTATATCATAGCAGTCATTTATTACGAAACCATAACAATTTCAAAGGTAGTTCAAAAAGTCCCCATTTGATCACGAAGTCACGCAGGATGATTACTCGGCATCGAATCTTGCATTCAGGCTCGAAGTGCGGTGCTCATTTAGATATTGCCTAAACTCCGCTCCTCCTTCTTCACCTTCTTGCAACCTCCTTGGTGCTGAAATGTTGACTTTTTGAACGCGCACTTTAATTATGATCTAAAATAAAGACGCCCCTTAATGGAGAAAGGCGTCTTTTTGTTGTTCCGAAATACTGTGTTGAATGATTTCCATAGCATCTCCCGCTTCCAACGCTTCAATCCCGTTCCTAAGTACAATCTCAAATTCGAGCTCGGACCTTGTCAGGAAAGGATACAACTCGGGAGTCAATCTCATCACGATCGTCGATAACTTCACTGTTTCCACAAGCAACACCCTTCCTCGTCTTATTTGAGAAGATCAGGTTTGACTTACGATGAACAAAGGTAAAGCTGAAGATATGAATGAGATTACTCTTTTATTATAGCACAAGGAGACTAAATAGAAATGGTTAAAATTACTTCTTTTTAAAAGACCCCGAGCGTGTGCTCGTACTGGGTTTTGAGCTGCTTGAAGATTTGTTGGACGAAGTAGAGCCGTCATTTTTCCTGATATTGCTGGATGAGCTGCTGCTATTCGATGATGTAGACGGTTTTGTTGATGTCGAACCAGATGGCTTCGATGATGATGGGCTTGTAAAGCTGCCCTTGCTATCCGATACAGATGGTGTAGCCGATTTACCCGGTTCAGGCGTTGTTGGCTTCGAGCTGCTGTTCGAGCTATTGTTGGAAGATGGAGCCGGCGTCGCAGGCGTAGTTCCAAAGCTTCCTTTGCGATCTGTCGTCGTCGGTGCAGGTGTCGATTTGGCTGGTGCCTGCGGCTTGGCTGCTGGTTGTTGATATTTGCCATAATCATCATAACGCTGGGTCGTTCGGTAACCCTTGTAATCAGAACCTGAGCGATTTCCGTTAAACCAACTGCTTCCAAGTAATGATTGCAGCACCGAAGCCGCTACGTACCCCTGAAGAAAGGATGAATCATAGTTTTCTTTGGCGTATTCAATGCTGTCGATTTCAACTAAAGTGTTATTTTCTTTGTCAGGATCCTTTTGTACATTGATAATTCTACTATTATAAACAAGGAACATTTGATCTAATGATTCCTTGCTCATTTCCTTTGGTTTTTCATTGGCTGCTATCTCGTTAGATACCGTAGGAACGTCCTTGCCTTCTACGGAATAAACCTTGGCTGTAGTTTTTCCTTGTCCTTGAACATCAACAAGCGAATAATTATCTTTTACATAATTACCCGCATCGCTACAACCTGCAATCATAGAAAATATAAGTACAAAAACGATAGTGACGGCTATCCACGAAACCATTTTTTTATTCAAATTGAATCACCTCCATACGGCATTTAACCGTATTGTGAACTGTATACTAACGGCCGCCTTTCATAAATTTAATTTGGCCTGCAGGTGTCTTGGTGCCTTCCATCGCAACAAATTTACCATCCTGCCATTGCAGGAAGAAATATTGTCCATCCGGACCAAAGTATCGCCAGAGCATAACATCTTCACTGCCGCGGAAATCAGTGTTCCCCTCAATTCGAACCATATCACTGCGCTGGCTTTCCAGAGTGTAAGTAATACCCCCATTAACTTCCAAGGAGGTTGGAACATCATTCGGACTGTCCAGAGCTCCTTCAACGAATTCGCAAATAAAGCATTCATACGTGCGGCCTTTCTCGACCAGCAGGCAGGAAATGGTGTTACCATTTTGCAAATAATAAGCTATCCGATGGGGAGGGAAGCCGCGGTCAAAATAAATTTGCTTTCCTGATACAATATACTCCTCAAGGTCAACATTCACAATGTCACCAACCACAGTGTCCTCCATCGGATTGGATGCCTGCACAGGAGGTTGTTCCTTTTGGCTCTTCAGAATAGAGCCGACTCTTTTCCAAATCGACATGGGCAATTTCTCCTTTATACAACCTTGAATAAATAACGACTTAACAAACATTATAACTAATATATACGACTAAGAGGTAGTGCAGGTTTCAAACGGGTTATTATTATTCATAGTCATCTGAAATTTCTGGAATATTTTTAGAGTTTATGGTACAATACTAAAGATATTCTTAAGTACGGCCTTGCGTATGTAATTACGAATGCTTCGGACGCATTTTATAGATACAAAAAAGGATATAGGAGTCGCACTTAAGGGTATATACAAACAACACCCTAAAAGGAGAATGAAAACATTTGAAAAATTTTAGTGAATTCGGCTTGGACCCAACGGTATTGCGTGCCATTACAGAGATGGGCTTTGAGGAATCGACACCGATTCAAGAAAAAGCTATGCCTATCGCAATGGACAATCGCGATTTAATCGGCCAAGCGCAAACCGGTACAGGGAAAACGGCGGCATTCGGTATTCCATTAGTAAACAAAATCGACGTTAAAGAAGACAGAATCGTCGCTTTGATTATGTGCCCGACTCGTGAGCTGGCCATACAGGTTGCAGAAGAAATCGAAAAGCTCGGCAGATTTAAGGGCATTCGCTCTTTGCCAATCTATGGCGGTCAAGATATCGTGAAGCAAATTCGTGCTTTGAAAAAAAGACCGCAAATCATTATCGGTACACCTGGACGGTTGCTTGATCACATCAACAGAAAAACAATCAAGCTGGATGACGTACAAACGGTTATCCTTGATGAAGCAGACGAAATGCTGGACATGGGTTTCATGGAGGACATCCAGTCCATCCTGAAGCTGGTTCCTTCGGAACGTCAAACGATGCTGTTCTCAGCAACAATGCCAACCAACATCCAAAGATTGGCACAACAATTTTTGCGCAATCCAGAGCATGTATCTGTAATTCCTAAGCAAATGAGTGCACCTTTGATCGATCAATCGTACATTGAATTGCAGGAAAGACAAAAATTCGATACTTTGTGTCGTTTGATTGACATGGACTCACCGGAATTGGCCATCATATTTGGACGTACAAAACGCCGGGTTGACGAATTGGCAGAAGGCTTGCAAAAACGCGGCTATACAGCAGAAGGTTTACACGGTGACTTGTCACAAAATCAGCGCGATAATGTAATGCGTAAATTCCGTGACGGAAGTATTGATGTATTGGTAGCTACCGACGTTGCAGCTCGTGGTCTGGACGTTTCCGGTGTTACTCATGTAATCAACTTCGATTTGCCGCAGGATCCTGAAAGCTATGTTCACCGTATCGGTCGTACAGGCCGTGCAGGTAAAGAAGGCGCAGCTTACACCTTCGTTACACCAAGAGAAATCGATCACCTGAACTTTATTGAGAAGTTGACTCGTCAAAAGATTGCCAAGAAGCCAATGCCAAGTATTGCTGAAGCCATCGAAGGCAAGCAAAAAATGACAGCTGAGCGTATCCTGGATCTGTTGGACAAAGACGATCACAATGAATATAAAGGCCTGGCTATTCAATTGCTGGAGCAGCATGATTCTGTTCACCTGTTGGCTGCAGCATTGAAATTGTTAACTGGCGACAAGAAAGAAGTTAATATTGAATTGACTCCTGAAGAGCCGTTACGTGCCAAGAAGAGAAGACAAGATGTACGCAGCTCCGGACGCAAGCCGACTGGCAGCTACGGCACAGCAGCAGGCGCTCGCAGTGGTGGCAGCGGCAGACCTTATGATCGTTCTTCTGGTTCCAGTAGTGGCGGTTCGAGACCTCCACGCAGTGGCAGCAGCGGCGGTGGAAGCCGTGACTACTCCTCACGTGAAGGTCGCGACAACCGTGGCAGCAGCAATCGCAATGAAGGCCGTGATTACGGTCGGGATCGTGGTTTTAACCGCACCACATCTGCTCGTCCCAATGAAGATCTTGTGAAAAACTAATGCTCTCGAGGTGAAGCTTGCGTTTCAAGCTTCACCTTTTGTTTTGCTACCTTCCAATGCTAAAATAAGCTATAATATACGATATACGAATTTTTCAGTTACGCATATGAACGAGGAGGGCATTGTTTTGGAATTTAGAGGTATCATGGGAGGGTTTTACCGTATATCGGAATGGATTATGCGGTTATCTGTTATTAACGTATTATGGGTAATATGTGCGCTTCCCTTCTTCCTGTTAGGTCTGCTTTTATTGCAAACGGAATCGTTGGATCAGTTGATGTCGACTTTGATTCTAATTGCCATTGTATCGCCATTTACCTTGTTTCCTTCAACCGCTGCGATGTTTGCCGTTGCTCGGAAATGGTTGACTGGTGAAGAGGATGCACCTTTATTAAAAACCTTTTTCAGAGGTTACAAAGAGAACTTCGTACAGAGCATGCTTGGTGGTATTGTGTATGCTTTAATCGCTGTCATCCTGTATACGAACTTTAAATTTTACGGGAGTCAAACAGGAACCTTTGGTGTTTTAAAGTTTTTAGTGTTGACGCTTACAGCTTTAATTGGAGTTTCGTTCTTCCATTTCTTTTCGATCATTAGCCATTTGCACATGAAATTTTTTCAAGTCCTGAAAAATGCGATATTGATTTCGATCGGGCATCCGATTCGTTCCTTGTCGATGATCATTTGTAACGGATTTGTGGTGTATATCAGTTTTACACAATTTACTTTTTTAATTCCATTCTTTATGGGAAGTCTAATCGCGGTTATTTCGTTTTGGCACTTTAATCTCATATTCGGCAAGCTGCAGACCAAGCAGCAGGCCATGGAGGAGAAAGCTGCTGAGGAGGCCGAGGAGGCTGCTCGTAAAGCGAAAGCTGAATCGGGTGATGAAGCACTGGGAACATCAGAGAATGATCAGGATAGCCATTTACTGCCGACGATAAACCTGGACAAAAAAGACTTAGAAGAAAACAAAACGGATAAACCATAACTACCCTGACCTGGATATAATCAATGCGAGCACTGAGGTTTACAATTATGCCTCAAAATCATATAATAAGGGTACAAAAAAATCCTGCGATGTTCGTTACGGTTTTAAGTTGTTTTGAACCAATGACTGTTTCTTGGGAGACCTACATCAAACCATGGCTGACATGCCCTCGAAAAGGGACCTCAAAAGTGGTTTTGCGGACACCCACCTGCGAGAGCGGGTTTGAAGCGCTAAACCGGACGGCATTTGCGGGTTTTTTTGCGTCCTATTAACGGAGATTTATAATTCAGCCATATAGGTTCCAAGTGCATATTATTTCCTCGGAAATTATTGCTGCTTTAAACGCAAGATTCGATATCCTGGTATTTTAAAATGACAGAGCAAACAAAAACCAGTCCAACACTGAATTGTCGTGTTGTGACTGGTTTTTGTTTGTTTGGAAATGGAGTAACAGTAAGATCGTTGAGATTATGAGGAAACGAGATCGTTGAGTTGATGCATCGTGTTTTTTAATGTGGGATACAACGTCTGATAAACCTCATAATATTTCTCATATTGAGCCTGCCGCTGCGGATTTGGATCAACCCGTTCTACGGTTTCGATCCAACGTTCGCAGAGGTCGCTAATCTCTTGTTGAAGCACGCCTGAGGCGGCCATGACAGCAGCGCCATAAGCGGGTCCGTCCGTTGAATTAACTGTGATCACTGGATAACCAAATATATCAGCAATCATCTGTCTCCAAAATAAGCTGCGCGCACCACCGCCGCTTACACGCAGCTCCTTGATCTCAATGCCTGAGGCTTTGATGAGCTCCATAGAATCTCTCAGCCCAAATGTAATGCCTTCGAGCACAGCTCTTGTTAAATGAGCCTTACCATGTCGAAGATTCAGGCCTATGAAGCCTCCACGGGCCTTAGGATCGGGATGAGGTGTGCGCTCTCCCGTCAAATATGGCATAAAGAGCAGTCCCTCGCTGCCCAAAGGAGCACTTTCGGCAAGTGCTGTTAAAAACTCATAAACATCGCGTCCTTCAGCCTCTGCCTGCTGCAGCTCTTCAAATGCAAAATGGTTTTTCCACCATTGAAATGATCCTCCGGCAGCAAGCATGACACCCATCCGATGCCATTTTCCTGGAACCCCATGGCAAAAGGAGTGAAGCCTGCAAGCGGGATCCATCTGATAGCTGTCATCATGAACGAACACAACACCGGAAGTACCGAGAGCTACGGAAGCTATTCCTTCGCGTACAACACCAACACCTACCGCACCGCATGCTTGGTCTCCACCACCTGCCACGACGGGTGTACCGGTCTTGAGCCCTGTCAGCTCGGCAATCTCAGCGAGTAGATAGCCTGCTACTTCATTGCTCTCGAATAAGGGAGGCAGCCACTCCATCGGAATATCGAGACGATTGACGACATCCTCAGACCACTTGCGCTCGGCAACATCCAGCAATAAAGTACCACTGGCATCGGCTACATCCATACCAAGAGCCCCTGTCAGCTGTAAACGTACATAGTCTTTTGGCAGCAATAAATGTTGAGTTTGACGATAGTGCTCAGGCTCATGATTTCGAAGCCAAATCACCTTGGGTGCTGTGAAGCCGGTTAGTGCCTTGTTGCCTGTTAATCGGCCTAACTCAGCCTGACCTCCGACTGCCTGCTCGATGAAGTCGCATTCTGCAGCTGTACGCTGATCGCACCATAATAAGGCAGGACGTACGACCTGCAGCTCGGAATTAAGGAATACGGAGCCATGCATTTGGCCTGATAATCCGATGCCTGCGACCTCTTCGCCCGCAACCGATGCCTTTGCTAGTAAGGCCACTACACTTGCCACTGTACCTTTCCACCAATCCTCGGGGTGCTGCTCGGCCCAGCCGGGTTCAGGCTGCAGAAGTGGATATTCCTCACTATGGCTTGCTTTGACCTTTCCCTGATCATCAACCAAAATACATTTGACTGCTGATGTTCCTAAATCAATACCTAAAAAGTAAGTCAATGGGGTTCACCTCGAAATGTAATATAGGAACTTTGTTTATTTAATAAACAAATGATTCTATACATATATTCGCAATGAATTTATGAAATCCTGCTCCATGTGCCATACAAATCGAATAACTGTCATAAAATTGTAAAGAATTTTAATATGAATCACATAGTTTGTCTAAAGTGTGAAATAATACTTTCTCAACCGAACAAACAATGGTATGATTAAAGATAGTGTTTACAGATTATATTTTGCACTTCTCATGAGGGGGGAAAGCTTTGTTAAAGCGAACCTTAATCGGCCTAATTCGCAGTCACGATGGGACAGGAGAGAAAGCCAAGGATCCGGCATTAAAGACCCGGTATTATAAGCTTTCTATGGATCAAGTTTGGGATGAAGTTACCAATATGTTTAAGAAAATGAATGGGTACAAGCTTCTCCATGAGGTAAGAAATGTAGGGGAAATCGTTGTAGAGAAAAAGACAGTTACAGGTCGGACGCAAGATATTACATTAACCTTATTCGGGATAAACCCACTAAAAACAGCTATCGATATTTATTCGGCTTCTCGAGGGTCGCTCGGGGACCTTGGATCCAATTACCGCACCATCCTGGAAATATACAAACAGCTAGACAAAAGGCTTGCCGCTTACAAAGAGGATTAATTGAAAAAGCAGGCAAGTTGATTGCAAGGTTTGTAAGGCTATCTAATGTAGGTTTACATAAAAACAGCGGGGGAAGCTTGGCTTCTCCCGCTGTTTTTATGTCATGGAAAGTTAGACTTTCCACTAAATTGAATTATACGAGCTTTTTAACAGCTTCGATGGCATTTTCATAATTAGGATGTTCTGTCATTTCGCCTAAGTATTCAACATATTGTACGTTATCGTTCGCATCAAGAACAAAGATAGATCTCATCAATAAATGAATCTCCTTGATCAATACGCCATATGCTAATCCGAAGGAATGGTTTTTGTAATCGGAAAGTGTAATAACTTTATCGATACCGGCTGCTCCGCACCAGCGGGCTTGTGCAAAAGGAAGATCAACGCTGATTGTCAATACGACTACATTATCGCCCAATTTAGCTGCTTCTTCATTGAATCGGCGAGTTTGAGCGTCACAAACGCCTGTGTCAAGAGAAGGAACCACGCTGATCAGCTTGACTTTGCCTGCATAGTCAGCCAGTGTTGCTTGCTCCAACAAATTTTTGTTAACAGTGAAATCTGGAGCTTTGTCGCCTACCTTAACGTCATTGCCAACTAAAGTTATCGGATTGCCTTTCAGGGTTGCTACACCTGTACGCTCTTGTGCCATGTTAATTGGGCCTCCTTATTATCTTATGAGAATGATTGGTATTTCACCAAGTTTTATTATAAACTTTTTAAAAGGAATTTGTCCAATCGAAGGGAGATCAATCGTGTGGAGTTAAGGCAGCTTCAATATTTTGTGAAAGTGGCAAGAAAACAGCATGTAACCAATGCCGCAGAAGAGCTACACGTTGCACAATCAGCGATTAGCCGACAAATTCATCAGCTTGAGGAAGAATTGGGGGTACCTCTGTTTGTTCGTAAAGGACGCAATCTGCAGCTCACTTCAGTGGGTAAGTTGTTTCTTGAACGCATCGAAGTGGTCTTGGCTGATATGGAGCGTGCGGTCAGTGAGGTTAGGGAATTTCTGGACCCTGAGGCGGGGGAGATTCGTATTGGTTTCCCGCATAGCCTGGGGATCTACTTGCTACCGACTGTAGTTGCGAGCTTTCGTCAATCGCATCCCAATGTGAAATTCAGGCTGCGACAGGGAACGTATAACAGTCTCATTCGTGATGTGATGAAGGGAGAGATTGATTTATCTTTTATTTCTCCTTTTCCGGAAAAGCATCTTTATGTAAGCGGCAGACTGCTTTTGCAGGAGGAGTTGTATGCTATATTGCCACAAGGACATAAACTGGCAGACAATGAGACCATCAGGCTTGAGCAGCTCAGGGAAGAATCGTTTGTTATGTTTAGTGATGAGTATTCACTTCGAAATATTGTATTGGAAGCTTGTGCAAAGGCAGGTTTTGTCCCGCGGATCGGTTTTGAGGGCGAAGAGACGGATACGATCCGTGGATTAGTGGCTGCGGGTGTGGGGGTAAGCCTGCTGCCAGAGATGGCATTGACTGAAATTAGCCAGTTGCAGCCAGCCAAGGTGAGAGTTATTGAACCGCTGGTGACTCGTAGTGTAGGGTTAATTCAAAGAACCGGGGACAAGCTGCCGCTTGTTGCTGAAATGTTTCAGCATTTTTTATTTGATCATTTTCAAGAGAACTAGAAAACTGAAAAAGCTGGCCTTCCTGCTCGTTTGAGCGTTGGAGGACCAGCTTTTTTTAATCCCTACGGTTGTTGAAAATCATGATGTACTTGAGAAGCTGAAGTAGAGAAATCAGTGCAGCGGCTACATAAGTAAGTGCAGCAGCGTTGAGTACCTTGGAAACCCCTTTTTTCTCGTCATTACGAATAAAGCCTTGGGAAATCATGAGCTCTTTGGCACGATTGCTTGCATTGAACTCCACCGGAAGCGTTACGAGTTGAAAGGCAACTGCTGCGGAAAAGAAAATGATGCCAATACCGAGCAGGAAATTAAATTGCTGAAAAAACAATCCTGCCATGATGAGAAATGGAGCAATGCCAGATGCGAAGTTAACGGCGGGAAACATAAAGTGCCGGAATGAAAGCATAGGATAGCTCAGTTTGTGCTGAATGGCATGACCGACCTCGTGACAAGCGACCGATATGGCTGAAATGGACGTTTCGTAATACACCGGCTCCGATAAACGCACGACACGATGGCTTGGATCGTAGTGGTCGGTAAGACTGCCTTGAACGGGCTCGACAGGTATATCATACAAACCGTTGGCATCGAGCATGCGGCGGGCTGCTTCGGCTCCTGTGAGCCCTGCAGATGCATGAACCTGAGACCATTTATTGAAAGTTCCTTTTACTCGAAATTGGGCCCATAAGGAAAGGATGAAAGCAACGATGATCAAATAATCCAAAGGGTGAAAAAACATGCTGCTAGACCTCCAGTATCTTTAAGATAGGGGACTTTTACCCAGAAGTAAGAGCAAGGCTTCGATGCAGGCCACCGTGTGAGGAGTGAGTACCTTGTTCATTTTTTTCATCTGCGCAGGTTTCATCTTATCTATAATAGGACGAATCTCTTGAACTTCCCGCTGCAGCTGTTGGAGATGAACCTGGATAGAAGTTAGCTTATCCGTTACAAGCTCATTGTGGCTCACCTTGGTCCAGGATAATAAGCTTGCCTTGATTTCTTCCAAAGTATATTTGTCCTTTTTCATAATTTCAATACGTTTAAGACGCATTAACGTTTCATCGCTATACAAGCGATAGTTGGTATCGGATCTCGTCTCCGGATCGATCAACCCGATTTTGGTGTAATAGTCGATTGTTCTGGGGCTGACTTCAGATAAGCGTGCCAGCTCACCGATTCTATACAATTTCATATCCCCATTCACATCACCCCTAATGAAATTCAATAACGGCAAGCCCCTCTATAATAAGAAGGACTTACATTAAAGTATGTAATCATGTCGTTCTTTAGTATTTATGATACCTGAAAGCAAACCATACAGTCAAACGTTATGCTATTTTGGAAAAAGAAAGAGCTGATGATGAACAAACCTGACATCAAGTGAGCTAAACAAATACAAAATATCCGATAAATTAATGGGTTCGTGTCATATATAAAGCTGATTTTGCTTGGAATTTGCTATCATATTACTAGAAAAACCGAATTATGCTTAATTCATGTCAGGTTATTTTTCGTTTTTAACTATTTATTCAATAAAATCCTATTGTCAAATCCAACAAAGCTGGTTATAATGGCAATAAGAGTTGCAGAACATGTTATATAAACTAACATTAAAAAGGAAGTGTCGACCATGTTAAAGAAGTTAATATTCTCCACTGGCGCCATGTCGCTGCTAGTACCCACCCTCGCTTTTGCTGCAGATGATAAAACACCTGCACAGCTAGCGGCTGCGATTGACTCCGTTTGGGTCATGTTAGGTGCCATACTGGTTATCTTCATGCAAGCAGGTTTTGCATTGCTGGAAGCAGGTTCGACACGAATGAAAAATGCTGGTCATGTCGCCGGTAAAACAATTTTAACCTTCGGTCTTTGTGCGATCGCCTTCTGGGCGGTAGGGTTCGGTTTAGCTTTCGGAGATGGTAACGCCTTTGTAGGTACTGGCGGGTTCTTCCTGGATGGAACGGCCGAGCAAACAGCAGCTTCAATCAGTGTGTTTGCTGGATCTCCGATTCCAATCAGTATTCTGTTCTTGTTCCAATTAGCTTTTGCTGGAGTGTCACTTGCAATTGCTTGGGGTGGCTTTGCAGAACGTGGTAAGCTTCCTGTTTACTTCATCTTCGGTATATTGTTCACTGTGCTGATTTATCCTGTGGTTGCTCACTGGGTATGGGGCGGCGGCTGGCTTGGTGCGTTGGGTATGCAGGACTTTGCAGGCTCGACAGTTGTTCACTTACAAGGCGCTACAGCAGCATTGGTAGCCACTATCCTGCTTAAACCGCGGATTGGCAAGTATAATAAAGATAAAACGCCTAATCTGATTCCCGGACATAACCAAGTATTATCGGTCCTTGGTGTTATTATTCTCTGGATCGGCTGGTTTGGATTTAACGCTGGCTCTACGCTAAGTGCAACTGGCGATGGTTTCTTCGGTTATGTAGCTTTGACGACGAACCTTGCAGCAGCAGCTGGTGCAGTAGCAGCGCTGGTGGTATCATGGATGTACTTTGGTAAAGCGGACATTCCTAGCATGTTGAACGGTGTACTTGCCGCGCTTGTGGCGATTACAGCAGCTTGCGCATTCGTAACTCCTCGTGATGCTATCATCATCGGTGCGATTTCCGGTATTATTACATTCTTTACGGCTCAATGGTTTGAAAAGATGGGTGTTGATGATCCGATCTATGCTTTCTCGGTTCATGGTATCGCAGGGATTTGGGGAACATTGTCAACAGGAATTTTTGCTACACCACAATTGGCGGAATCAGTTGGTGTAGGTGGAGCTGGATTGTTGTACGGCGGTGGATTCCACCAATTAGGTATTCAAGCTCTCGGCGTATTCGGTGCTTTCTTGTTCGTACTTGTACTTTCCTTCATTATTCTTGGTATTTTGAAAGCAACTATCGGCTTGCGAGTTACTGAAGAAGAAGAAATTATTGGTCTGGATCTTTCCGAGCATGGGACTTATGGCTATCCGGAACAAATGAAAAAAGCGGTTCAAGCGGGTACAACGTCTGCATAAAGCTTGAATTTGTGAAACACTTAATTAAATAACTTGTGGATTGAAGGAGACGCGCATGAAACCTCTCTCATTGGATATGATTCGTATTGAAATCGAGAAAGCTGGCGATATGGAGCAGCTTCGACATTTACGGGATCAGCTGCATGAGGAATTCGAGCAACGTCTCCTTCTTTCTCATTCACTGGATTGGAACCGTGAATTGAATCAAGTCCATGACTGGTTGATCCATCATACGATTGGGCTTGCACAAGCTGTTGTTCATGCTGAGCATGGCGCTTCTCCGGAGCTTTATGCCTTTGTGCTTTTTGGCAGTGGAGGCCGACGTGAGCAGACGTTGTGGAGTGATCAGGATAATGGTTTGATCTATGCAGAGCCTGCAGACGAAACAGCCTCAAAGCGGGCGGATTTATATTTTAAAATATTGACGCAGCGCATTAGCAGCATGCTGATTGAGTTGGGTTATCCTCCTTGCTCGGGCGATGTGATCTGTACAAATGATCGATGGAGAAATACCTACAGCGGCTATCAATCGATGCTTCATGAATGGCTGCAGGATCCCCATTGGGAAAATGTTCGTTACTTGCTTATTTTGGCGGACATGCGATTTATTTATGGAAATGAAGGTTTGGTTAATGATCTCATGGATGAGTTGTTTGCTTATATCGACAAGCATCCTATTATGCTGGAACACATGCTGCACAACACGCTTCATCATAAGATTTCACTTGGTTTGTTCGG
Organism: Paenibacillus baimaensis; assembly: GCF_025567575.1. NCBI lineage: Bacteria > Bacillati > Bacillota > Bacilli > Caryophanales > Paenibacillaceae > Paenibacillus > Paenibacillus baimaensis. Next base: position 600,458 of record NZ_JAOQIO010000084.1, read on the forward strand.
ACAATTGATTAAAGAGAGATATGGTGAGGATGCAGGAGGCGTGGATATCAAGTACGGTGCTTATATCCCTATTGTTAATGGAGTCCGTCTATTAGCTATTCAGGCTGATGTGAATGAATCTTCAACTGAGCAAAGAATTTTAAAGCTGCAGCAGTATGGGCATGTAGAAGAGGAAATAGCCTGCGATTGGCTTGAGGCATTATCGATTGCTTTGAAGCTGCGTTCTTTAACTCCTTTTCAATTAGAGGAAAACCAATACACGTCCAGAGGCAAGCTGACCGCGGAAGGACTTACCAAACAACGGATTAATGAATTAAAGCTGTGCTTGCGAATTGGCAATGATTTGCAAAAATATGTAAAAAAGATGATATCCAAAGAGCTGGATAAAGGTTAGGTGAACCTCACTATGAAGGATATGAGACCTGCAGGCAGGATGTGGCATTTATATAAAATGGGGGGGATTACACCTGCCCTTACTTCAATGTTTGATGTCCAGAGTGCTCAACAGATGGCTTTCATGCGGTCGATGATGAAGGAACAGAGGAAAAATTCACTTTATGATATCCCTCTGGATACGGTAGAATTGGTCGTGTTTGATCTGGAAACGACTGGATTTTCGCCTTACAATGGTGATGAGATTATCTCTGTAGGTGCAGTGGCCGTCAACGGTGACGCCATAATGGAGGATCAGAGCTTTTATAGTCTTGTCAATCCGAAACGGTTGATTCCCGAACAGGTGATCGAGCTGACAGGAATTACGAACGAGATGGTTGATCAAGCGCCAGATTTGTACCAGGGACTGAGAGCTTTTCTGGAATTTGTACAGCAGAAGGTGTTGGTAGCTCATGGAACGGGTCATGATAAACATTTCTTAAACTCGGCATTATGGAAGACATCAAAGGTAAGTCTGTCTCACCGGATGATTGATACGATGATGATCGGTAAGTGGTTGAATCCGAAGCTGGGCAAATATGATTTGGATACGTTGCTGCAATTATACGGTATTGATATTTCGCTGCGTCACCATGCTCTAGAGGATGCTTTAATGACCGCTAAACTATGGAGCAGCTACATGAATGAGATCAGGTCCAGAGACATTCATTCACTGGGTGATTTATATACGCATCTTGGTAACCATTAAACATCTTCCACGGGTCTTGTATAGACCGGATGGGGGGTGTTTTATTGCTTGGAACGCAGCTCGTCATTCATCTTCTATTAAAATGATCGGGATAGGATAATATTGAGCCTGCTTCTTGGGGAATTTGGTAGTTTGTGTTTCTGTAAAGCTATTTGGGCTTTGATAATTGTGTGTGTACTGGTAAGCGGCGATTTCGATCGTCGGCTGCTGCAGCGATACGATCCAATGAGACGGGATATCATACCAGGTTGTTGACAGATCCTCTGAAGAGGGAGTGGCCGCGGCGTTTGGATGGGAATGAAGAATCCCCACAATAGTGAAGGTATTATTTAATACAACGGGGATCATATCCGAAGCGTTCATGGAAAATTGTCTCTCAGGATTCCTGGAAGCATTAGCAACAGGTACAAAAGAGGTAATACGGATCTGAGTGACTTCGATACATCCCAATAGAAAGCCGCATGCTTCCATCGGCTTATTTGCTATGCAATGACTGATGAATGTCTCCCGGACGGAGCTAGTTAATTGGATTGATGTATACATGAGAGTCAACATCCTTAGGCAGTGACGTATGACTCTCAGTATAACTGAATGGGTTAAGGTTAGAAAGAAAACTGTTAGCTAATGGTGCCTTCGGGCTTAACAAGAAAAAAGACAAAGGCTAGAGCTATCAGGCATAGTGAGGTCACAGATATAAATATAATTCGGTGTGAAATATCCATCATCCAGCTGAACAAGGGCGGTCCCATAGCGACTCCAAGAAAACGCAAGCTGCTATAGATCGATGTGATCATACCGCGCTGCTCACGCTCGACAGAGCCGGTAATCATGGTGTTCAGACAAGGCAGTAAAAGGCCGGTACCAACACTGCTGAGGGTAAGCAATCCGATCAGGAGCGGTAAGTTTTTATCGTGCAGCAGAATGCAGGCACCAAGTGAAAGGGTCATTAAGGAAAGGCCGATGTTCATCAGCCATCGCATGAGGGTTCCGTTTTTCTTGATCAACGTTCCTGTTGTATAGGAAGTAATGACCAGACCCAATAAAGGAATGGCTAAAACGAAGCCTTTTTTGACGCCATCGATCAGATAGGGTGGTTTCTCAAGCAAGTCTGATAAATAAAAAAGCACGCCAAATAAGACGAACAAGGCAAGTGATCCTGCAAAAAATGAAGTGATGAGCCATCGTCCCTTTTCGTGTAAAATAGCGCCGATGCTTTTCAGATAAGGCTTGAGCTTTGGTGGCTGCTTTTCTTTGGCCGGTTCCTTCAAGAAAAAAATAACAGCCAGCAAGGACAGCAAGCAAAATACCGGAAAAGCAAAAAAAGCTGCATACCAAACAATAAGAGCTAACAGTGAGCCGAGAATAGGGCTAACCACTTTACCAAATCCATTGGAAGCTTCGGTTAAGCCAAGTACTTTGCTTTCTGTGGCTCCTTTGAATAAATCACCTGCCAAGGCCATGGCTATGGGGGCTGTCCCCGCAGCTCCCAAACCCTGAATTGCTCTTGCTATAATGAGAATGCTGTAAGAGTTCCAGACGGCTCCCAAACCTGCCAAGACACCAGCGGCGCCGTATATAATCAAAGATGGGATCATAATCGCTTTCCTGGAGAAACGATCCGATAAATATCCCGAGATCGGGATGATGAGTCCAGCCGTTACCGAAAATAAGGAAATCACAAGACTGCTTTGAAATTGACTCACCCCAAGCTTTTCCTGTAAATCAGGTAAAATAGGAACGAGCATGGAGTTGCCAAGTACGAGCACTATAGGAACACTTGCAATGGCTGTAAACTCTCGGCCGTGTCCTTTGGAGCTTTGGGAGTCAGGCGTCTTGCTGTTTTCGAAGGATATGCCAAGCTTTCTTTTTTTTGTTTGTTCCATCCGTCAATCTCCCTTATAAGGTTTGATACCACTAAAGTACCCCATTACCTATAAAGTCATTCTTTTCGCGGTTTTGGGCCATAATAACGGCATAAACTGATTTCGGAAAGGGAGTAGGGTAGTGAAGCTAACAACAATAGCGGTGATGATTGTTTTGATGCTGATGGGGGAAATGGTGAGTTTGGACAAGCTGAATACCCACAAATCTTTGGCCGCAGCAAGGTTCGGTCCGGCCGCAGCACGTAATCAGCCAGCCCCCGAATTTGATTTACAAGGCTTGGACGGTAAGAGTTATCATGTAGGAGGGTCAAGGGATAAGCCGCTTATAATCAATTTCTGGGCTTCATGGTGCGGTCCTTGTCATGAAGAGGCACCAGATCTAAATCGTATGTATGAAGCCTATAAGGATGAATTGGATATTTATGCGGTTAATGTGACGAAGGGAGATCGTTTACAGGATGTACAAGGTTTTGTGAAGCAATACGGGCTGACTTTTCCAGTGCTATTGGACTCGAAGGGACTTACAGCAGAACGCTATCGGCTACAGGTTGTGCCTACGAGCTTTCTAATAAATAAAGAGGGTGTTCTGGTCGATGTCATTCATGTACTACCAGCAAAAGCATTAGAGGCCAAAATCAGACTGCTGCTCGATAAAGACCAAAAACCGCCCTTGTGATGAAGCGCATCACAAGGGCGGTTTTTTGAATACATATGAATGGCTGCAACTTAGTGATTAACGAGCCCCAAACGTTCTTTTTGTTCCTCTGGCTGTACTTGTGTTCTTGGTTTACCGATTAATGCGTAACGAATACTGTCGGTTAATGCCTGCCAGCTGGCTTCGATAATATTGGCAGAAACACCGATCGTGCTCCAGGTGTTGTCAAAGTCAGAAGATTCTATCAGGACGCGGACTTTACCCGCTGTATTATCTTTTTCATCCAGAACGCGAACCTTGTAGTCGCTTAGATGGATATTCTCCAGAGCAGGATAATATTGCAACAAACATTTGCGCAATGCGTTATCCAGAGCGTTCACGGGACCATTGCCCTCTGCGGCATTATAGACGGACTCGCCATTGACCTTCAGCTTCACGATAGCTTCAGTCACAACCGGCTGGTTGATCGTCTTCACAACCATAATCTTGAACGATTCGAGCACAAAAACTTCCTCGGAATTTCCGTAGGCATCACGAATCAGAAGCTCGAGAGAAGCATCGGCACCTTCGAATTGGTAGCCTTGATGCTCCATTTCTTTGATTTGCTCAATAAGCTGACGAGACTCCTGATTGCTGCTGTTAAAGTCAATGCCAAGCTCTTGTGCCTTGAACACCAGATTACTCTGACCTGCCAATTCGGATACAAGAACACGCTGTTTGTTTCCGACGAGCTCAGGTGTGATGTGTTCATAGGTGCTTGCGTTCCGCATAATCGCCGAGACGTGAATACCGCCTTTATGGGCAAAAGCTGCAGAGCCGATATAAGCTTGATTGACAGGCAAATGCATGTTAGCAATCTCACTGACATATTTGGCTACGCTTGTCAGGCTTTCAAGCTGTGAAGCGCTGATACAGGAATAGTTCAGCTTTAACTGCAGATTGGGAATGATCGAGCACAAATTAGCGTTGCCGCAGCGCTCGCCAAAGCCATTGATTGTACCTTGTACTTGCGTTGCTCCTGCCATCACAGCAGCCAGGCTGTTGGCTACGCCAACCTCACAATCATTATGGGCATGAATTCCGATTGGGATTGAAAGAGCTTTTCTGACCTCTGTGACAATTTCCGTGACCTCATGGGGCAGTGAGCCGCCGTTGGTATCGCACAATACAATCCAATCAGCTCCGGCTTTCTCAGCCTGCTTGATGGTTTGTAGCGCGTATTCGGTATTATTTTTATAGCCGTCAAAGAAGTGCTCGGCGTCATAGATGACTTCAAGGCCTTTGCTTTTTAAATAGTGAACGGAATCGTAAATCATCGCAAGATTTTCTTCAAGTGTCGTTTGGATAGCGTGATGAACATGGAAGTCCCATGATTTCCCGAAAATCGTCGCGACAGGAACACCGACCTCTAGAATTCTATTCAGGTTCACATCATCCTCGGGAAGGATACCTTTACGGCGTGTGCTTCCGAATGCGGTGATTTTTGCATTTTTTAATTCAAGCTCATGCACGCGCATAAAAAACTCAATGTCCTTGTTGTTGCTGCCTGGCCATCCACCCTCTATATAGTGAACACCGAGCGAGTCCAGTTTACGGGCGATTTTCATCTTGTCCTCGACCGATAAGCTAATCCCTTCACCTTGGGTGCCATCTCTTAAAGTAGTATCAAAAATTTTCACGAAATTAGCCATAACTAGTCCTCCTGATCCTGGAACGCTTTCACGAAATATAATGTAGTATTATACCACAACAAATATCGATAAGGTATTGTTTTCACAAAATAGACGGTTTGGGCAGTTGACCTCATACCCATGGAAAGGTATGCTTGTGAGTGAAACGCTTTTTAATTTTAAGTAAGTAAGGCTAACTCATGGGGGTGCATGACTGTTGTCTACTCAAGCAACCAGAGCTATCACATTTAAATATATGCCTGGCTCGTCCCTTTTAGAATTTAATTTGTCGAACGATTTGTACCGAATATGATTAAGGCAAATCATGAAGCTTACCCGGTAAACGGGAGAGTTATTTTGCATATCGATATGAACGCTTTCTATTGCTCAGTGCACGAGGCTGTAGACCCTGAGCTTTATCGCAATAAGCCTACAGCGGTTGCCGGGAGTGTAGAGCTTCGAAAAGGTATTGTCGTAACCTGCTCCTATGCTGCTCGTGCCAAAGGTGTCAAGACTGGTATGCAGGTAGGGCAAGCACTTAAGCAATGTCCTGACCTGATACTTATTCGTCCTGACTTTGATCTGTACCGTGAATTTTCCAGACGTTTTATGAAAATGGCTTATGACTATTCCCCTCTGATTGAGGCGATGTCCATTGATGAGTGCTATATCGATATTACCGGCTCCAAGCAATTTGGGACTCCGATTGAAATTGCAGAGCAGCTCCAGTCCCGGATTCGTAGGGAATTATTACTACCTTGTTCAATAGGAATAGCACCCAACAAACTGCTGGCCAAGATGGCCTCGGATATGAAGAAGCCCAATGGAATCACGATTTTGCGTAAAAGGGATGTTTCCAAAGTATTGTGGGACAAGCCCTGCAATCAGCTTTACGGGATTGGAAGTAAAACTGCGGACAAGCTGAGGCAGTTGAATATTCAGACTTTAGGCCAGCTCGCCAAGGCTGATGATCACTTGCTTTCTGAGCACTTTGGTATTATGGGAGCTATATTGAAGAACGCTGCCAATGGAGAGGATGCTTCAGAGGTTCACTCAGAGCGAGAACAGAGCAAATCCATAGGACATACAACGACATTACCGACTAATTTTACGGACCGAACGGCGATTTTTAGAGTATTTCTTAATTTGGCGGATCAGGTGGGACGTCGATTGCGCAGACAGCAGCTGCTGTCTCAAACGATTTCAATCACGATTCGTGATCCCGATATGCGAACGATAACAAGGGCGGCCACACTGTCAACCCCTACCGAAATCCGTGAAGATATATACAGGACAGCGTGCAAGCTGTTCGATGAGCATTGGCATCAAGGTAAGCCGATTCGCTTACTGGGCATTACCCTTCAAAACTTGCTGGACAAAAAAGAAGCTGCTGTACAATTGGATTTGTTCGACTACCAGAAGCAGCCAATGAAGGATAAGCTGGTCCAAACCCTGGATGCTCTGCGTGACAAGTTCGGAGAAAATGCAGTTTTAACTGCGGGTATGCTGGGTGACGATCCATCCACTTTAATTCGCAACCACAAGCTGAGAGGGACTTCCTTGCAGATGGATCACTTAAAGCAGCGACGTTTCGAGGAGGAATAGGCATGGCAGCTGTGATTGGCTTCGCAGGTTTTTCCAACAGCGGCAAAACAAGTCTGATATCCAGACTCGTTAGCTACTATACACACATGAACATACGATGTGCAGTAGTGAAGCATGATGCTCATGGACATTATACAGAAGCGTCTGGAGCCGACTCCGCCCAATTTGTAGAGGCTGGTGCAGCAGCAGTGGCAATTATTTCCCCTGATTCTTACGTTAGGATTCAAAGAGAGTCCATCACGCTGGAGGTCATGCTGACTAGGCTGCAAGCGGAAGGATTTGACCTGATCCTAATAGAAGGGTTCAAAAAGGGGAATCATGATCAAGTCGCATTGTTTCGCGATAAGGAGCAGGCAGATATTCTCACTGAATTGAATCATGTGCCTATTGCTGTTGTAGCTCCTGAGGTTCTTAAAGCATATAGTATTGAAGGAGTGCCTTTTTTTGATCCTGATGATTTGGCTTCCATAGCAGGTTGGATTCAAGGTCGTATGTAAGCTTAATTTACTTTTTTAATTGAACTTTTGCTTGTTTTATATTATATTCTAGGATGAGCTTACAATTTAGGAGGGAAACTAGCAATGGCAAAATATACGTGGGTAGAAAAAGACACCTGTATCGCCTGTGGCGCTTGTGGTGCTACAGCACCAGACATTTATGATTACGATGATGAAGGATTGGCGGAAGTCATTTTCGACAATGATGGCAACAAAGGTGTAACCGAAATTCCGGATGATTTGTACGATGATTTGCAGGATGCTCAAGATGGCTGCCCTACAGATTCAATCAAAGTTGCAGATACACCATTCAACTAAGTAGAACGTGTTCAAGAGAGATTTTTGAACATCTCATATTAGTTTTTACCAAAGCCTTTTTCTACAGGGAGCTAAGCCCTGGGAGAAAGGTCTTTTTTTTGTGAAGTTATGCGAAATTTATGTGTTTAGGGAAAAAAGTATGGTAATATTAGAGCGAATCTTTGGGTAGGGGGGCTAAAAATGAAAAAAGGTGTCAGCAAATCTGCCGTCATAATTATAGGTAATGCACTTGTTGTATTTATTTGTCTGGTTTTTCTCGTATTCGGACTGTGGAAGGTACTGTCTGACCAAGTTTTCGACATCAATATGAAACAATCGATGTCCGGGGCTCCACATGAAGATATTCTGGTAATCGGGATCGACACCACCTCTATTAAAGAAGTCGGCCCATATCCGTGGGATCGTAAAGTGTATGCTCAGTTGATCAGTCGGCTTGAAGCGGCTGGTGCCAAAGCGATCGGCTTTGATATTGAGCTCTATACCGAGAGCAACTTCCCGGAAAGCGATAAGCTGCTTGCAGATGAGCTGACCAAGCACAAAAATATTATTTTTCCTTCCCACGCCGATTTGGAGGGTGACTTTGACCGATCAAGCAAGGTTAAGGAAGGCGAGCTGATTATGGCCCGCAAAACAGATCAACCGATTCCGATGATTCAAAAATCAGTCAACAAGGCACACATCAATGCGGCCTTTGACACGGACGGAGTTATTCGCACTAACTGGATGCAAATCAATACACCTGATGGCATTTTTCCGACGCTCGGTCTGGCATTGGCACAGGTGGCTGGAGTTGATGTATCGAAGTATTTGAACCTCCCCGTGCTTCAAAATCGCCCCAAGTCGGAAATGCTGATCAAATGGGAAGGAAAGGAGTTTGATTTTGAGACCATTCCATTCGCCAAGGTACTGAAGGGGGAAATTCCTCCACAGGTATTCAAGGATCGTATTATTCTGGTTGGGTATACGGCACCTGGTTCCGATGAAGGGATCACGCCTATTGAACGTCACATGCATCTGGTTTATGCGCATGCGAACATCCTGAATCAAGTTTTGAATCAAAAGGTCATTGTTCCTGTCAGCGGTGCGATTACGTTGGCGATGTCCGCTCTGATGATCTTGCTGTTCGGTTTCCTCACATGGAGACTTAAACCGATTACAAGCATCGTATTGGTGTTTGGTGTATCCTTGGGTCTTTTGGCACTGCAATACATAACTTTCACATACAACGATCAATATCTGGACACTATTGGAGCTGTTTTAAGCGGATTAATTTCCTACATTGGCAATATCGCGATGAAAACCTATTTTGAGACGAAGCAAAAAAATTACATCACCAAGCAATTTGGACGCTATATTTCGCCTGATCTGGTTAAAGAAATTGCTAAAAGTGACTCGGAAATTCAGCTTGGCGGTATCAAAAGGGAATTGTCCTTGTTGTTTCTGGATGTCAGCGGGTTTACACCGCTATCAGAGAAGCTGAAGCCGGAAGAGGTCGTCGACTTTCTGAATATGATGTTTAACCTGATTACCGAGGTTACCCTGCAGAACCGTGGGACGATTGACAAGTTTATCGGTGATGCTGCAATGATCCTGTACAATGCACCGTTGGATGTGCCCGATCATGCTTACTACGCAGTCAAAACCGGCTTTGAAATACAGGAGGGGATGGAGCAGATCCGCAGAGATGTTGAAGCCAAATATGGTGTAACCTTGAGCATTCGGATCGGGATCAATACCGGTGATGTTGTTGTTGGCAATATCGGTTCTTATCTTCGTGTGGACTACACGGCCATCGGAGACAATGTAAATACAGCCGCGAGAATTGAATCCAATGCGCGTCCAAACAAGGTTTGGGTTTCTGAATCTACCTACGATTTAACGAAGGATTATTTCGAATATGAATTCGCTGGGGAGAAGCTGATGAAGGGGAAAAGTGCTCCACTCAAACTGTTTGAAGTAGTCCGTATAACAGGGGCTCCTGTAGAGGGGAAAAAGCAGGACAAGGTCTCATAATGTGTCAAATTTTGCATTGCCATTTGAAGTCTCTCAAATTACAATTGGAAGAGAGAGTCAGATTATTCAAACATAGTCAGATAGAAGATGAGAGGAGATTCATTGTGGGATATTGGAACAGGATAAGGATGGGTAGCAGCAAATCATTTTTGTCTTTATTTGTAGCATTTAGTATGATATTTTCCCTGCTGTCTGTCGTATTATCTGAGCCCATCCAGGCCAAGAGCACACGGACGGCTATAATTGTTAATGTTAAAGGTAATGTAACCGTTAAAAAATCAGGGGGCTCCAAGTCTTACACGGCCTATGGTGACATGACTTTGAATCAAGGGGATGTTATTTCTACGGGAGCAAGCTCTTCAGCTGTTGTAAGAATAGCTGACCATGATGATGAAATTACTATTGGAGATAATGCCGAGGTGAGTGTTACTGACTTGGCTAACGAGGGCAACGGCAAGCAGTCCAAGGTATCCTCTTGGGCGGGTTCCATGTGGGTAAAGGTTAAATCATTGGTTGGTGCAGAGGATGAGTTCGAAGTTGAGACACCTACGGCAACGATGGGGGTCAAAGGTACGCAATTTTACACAGGTGTTAATCCAGTAACGGGTGAGACTTTTGTCGTGGTTGGAGCGGGTGCCGTTCTGACGACAACAACTACGTACCAACAACCGGATACCAGCAATCCGCAGAATACCAATACGACATTGCTATTGCCTACACAGCAAATCAACTTAACAGGTCGTGACGAAATAACAGATGTGGCTACGAAGACGGAGATTATTGATATTTTTCAATTGGTAGAAAGATCCTCTCCTGAATTATTGGAAGCTATCATCAAGAACAAAGCGGAAATCGATAAAGAAAACGCGGAGTTTATTGAAAAGAAAAAAGCTGAAATTGCTGAAAAAAATAAAGCGGACACAGGCAATTCGGCATTGACGATCAACGATATTGAGACTTTGAACAAGATTAGCAAAAACTTGGATAACATTATTGGCAACATTGTCAAGACAGCGTTAGATCAAAAGAAAATCGATCCAGATAAAATGAATCAAATCGTGGCTGATGCTAATGTCAAGATTATTGATATTGACAAAAAGATCGATTTGAATAAAGTTGAACCTCTTGACCGCACTGCAGGCTTGGATCCGGAAAAAGAAAAACAAAAACAGGCCGAGTTAGAACAGTTGAAAGCAGAAAAAGAGCGTAAGCTTGCTGAACAGAAAAGGCTTGAACAGGAGAAGCTCGATAAATATAAAGCGATTCTGGACGCGTTAGCCAAAGAGAAGCAACGTTTGCAAGAAGCTAACAAAAAAGCAGAAGAAGAGGCTGCAAAGCTCGCGGAAGCAGAATACCTCAAGCAGTTGTCTGCTGCTGAGAGGGCAGCGTACGAACAGAACAAATCAAACAATACGTCTACCACACCTCCACAAACAGGAAGCGGAACAAGTGGAAATACAGGAGGGGGCACAGGCGGAAGTACCGGAGGAAGCACGGGTGGAAGTAGCAACAATAACAACAGCAACTCGGTTCCGCAGGTCCCTGCACTGATCAGTCCTACGCAGCTAATAACAAGTGCGAATGGCAATATCGAGCTGAAATTGAGGGCTGCCACGACATCAACGATTCAAATCATGAATGGTACTACCCTACTTGCAAGTGCACCTGGACAAGGGGAAACGGATGTCGTTTTCAATATTACTTTAGCAAAAGGGATATACAACTTAACGGCTCAAACTGAGCGTGCAGGTAAAGTTAGTATGGCAGTACCGATTCCACAAATTACAGTTAGCAGCAGTCCTGCTAGTCCTGCTAATATCACGATTTCTCAGGCAGGTGGACCGAGCGGCAATATCATCAATCTTAACCTGAATTTAAATGACTTTGTGGATGCCAGCCAATTTTATGCGGTGGAAGCACATCTGGTTTATAACAATTCCTTGAGCTATACGGGTACATCGGCTATAGCTGACGTTCAAGGCACCGTTTTCGATGGTTCGAATATGGCAGAAACGTTAACACAGCATGCAGGTTCCACACAAAACGAACTCATTTATGCAGCTTCACAATTCGAAACGACTGCAACGACCGGGACCATCAATAATCTTTCTGTAAGCGGACAGAAGCTGCTAGTAACGATTCCGTTGACCGTAAACAGCACTGCTTCCAATACCGCTGTGGTAGATCTGGTTTATGTGAAAATTGTTAATAAAACAGGAGCTACGGTGTATGAATTGGGATCAAGCTTGCCGAACGTACCCAAATCTATAAGTGTTACTACAAGGTAAGGAATGATCCGGGAAGGGGAAAACTATGAAAAAAGTTAGCAAAATCGTTGCCACGGCATTTATATCATCCTTATTGATGGGCACATCGACTGTATGGGGCGCTTCATTCTCGGTGGATAGCTTAAAAGGAAGCAACGATCAAATATTAACCGATGTTACATCCTTGGCCGGTATCGGTGATTTCGGAAATGAGAATGGAGCCTCGGCTTCAACCTCATTTCGAAACCCGTCCGGCGTGATTGCTTTGTCGGATGGATCGATCCTTATCTCTGATACTCGTAATCATGTCATTAGGAAGCTGAAAGACGGACAGGTTACTACATTTGCCGGACTGAATCTTCTCAAAGACGCAAAGGGTTTTCCGGTCGGCGGACGTTATGATGGAAAGACAGATGCTTCCTTTTTTCAAGAACCGATGGGACTTTCCTTGGACAGCAAAGGAAACCTCCTTATAGCAGATGCAGGAAATCATGCGATACGGAAAATAGACAGCGAAGGTAACGTGACTACAATTGCTGGTAACGGTGAGGTTGGAATGAAGGACGGAACGGGTAGCACTGCTACCTTCAATCGTCCGTCAGATGTCGTAGCTGCTGCAGATGGAACCCTGTATGTAGCGGATACGCTTAATCATCTGATTCGGAGTATCAGCCCAAACGGCGAGGTCAAGTCATTGAATGCTTTATCAGGACGTTTAATTGAAGTGACACCTGGTCAGGTCGTTCAAGCAGGCGATTATTTGGATGGAGCCCTGCAAATGGCAAAGTTCAACGAGCCAACAGGACTGGCCCTGGACAGCAAGGGGAACTTATATGTAAGTGACACAGGGAACCAAAGAATTCGTTATATTGACCTCAAACAGAACACGGTAACAACGGTTGCAGGTAGCAGTACGATCGATGATAAAGGCACTGTATATTCGAAAACGGCACTTTACGCGCCTGGTGATTATGCGGATGGTCCGGCCAATAAAGCTCTATTCAATTCTCCAAGAGGACTTGCTGTTACTGCAGATGGCGGGTTGGTCATTGCAGATTCGTTGAATCACTCCATCCGTTATTTGGATAAAGGCCAAGTCACAACACTAGCTGGGGCTGCCAGTTTACGCGGTGGTGAAACTGACGGTGTTGAACGCAGTGCTGCATTCAAAAACCCTGTTGATGTTGCGATCACATCCGATGGCAATATCATCGTCGCAGATGCCTACAACAATAAAATACGTAAAATAAGCGCCTACCAGCTCCCAGCTAATTTACCCAAGGATGCTAACGTAAAAGTAGTGTATGGACCTCAGTGGATTCAGTTCGATGTACAACCGGAAATTGACAACGGAAGAACGATGGTACCGGTTCGTGCCATAACGGAAGCACTTGGTTATACTGTTACCTTTAACGATGCGAACCGAAGTGTACAATTGGCCAAAGATGGTGTTACCATCGAATTGTACATTGATAAGACAGGCGTTAAACGTATCGTGCAGGGTAAGGATTCGGCTGTAAAGGAAACGGATGTCGCACCTTACATCAAAGAAGATCACACATATGTTCCAGTTCGTTTTTTTGCAGAGGAAATTGGTTTGGATGTTCAGTGGAATGATGCAGCCCGAACAGCGATTTTAAGAACTAAATCAACGATTACCCGTTAAAAGCTTCATTCCAAAGACCTATTGTGTGCAGAGAAGATGCATTCTTCACTTCACATAGTAGGTCTTTTCGATTATGATGAGAAAAAGCGATTCAGTTGGAGGCATAACCGTGTCCGATATTCAGCAGCTCAAAGACAAACTGGAACAGTTGGAACAACGTAATCGAGATCTTACCCTGTTGCTGGAGTCGGCATTAGAATTAAAAAGCGGTTTGACATCGATGGACCACCCTTTTCCGATAAGTGTGATACATTCATTGGTTTTTGCCTTGGATTCCAGAGATCCCTACACGTCGGGACATTCATCGCGTGTAGCCCTTTATTCTTTGTGGATTGCAAGGGAGCTTGGAATATCCGAAGAAGAATGCAAACATTTTTATCGTTCTGCCTTGATGCATGATATTGGCAAGATTGGCGTGCCAGATCGGGTGTTATTGAAAGCAGAAAGTCTGAATGACGAAGAGTTTCAAAGTATGATTTCTCATACCCTGATAGGTGCACGTATTCTGTCGAAGGTAGAACCTGTGGAACGGATGATTCAAGCGACGGAGGTTGCGAAGTACCATCATGAAAAAATGGATGGAAGCGGCTATCCGGAAGGACTGAGGGGTGAAAGTATCCCCTTTTATGCGCGTATTGTCGCAGTTGCCGATGCTTTTGATGCAATGACTACCGATCGTCCTTATTCCAAAGGAATCAGCTGCCAGGAAGGTGTGGAAGAAATTGTGCGCTGCAAGGGCTCGCATTTTGACCCTGTGGTCGTTGAGGCTTTTAAAAATGTGATGCAAGCGCGGAATTACTTAAAGGGCGGGGAGATCGATCCCCCTTATATATTTGAATAACAATCACAAGCACCTCACTTCAACTATGGAGCGGAGGTGTTTTTTTCAAAATATAAGAATTTATATGATTCACTCTATAAAATGCATATATTTCTGGGTAAACGCACTCGTCCATGAAGGACGGCGTAGCCGTTTATCCTCGACTCTTTACAAAATGAAGGATGGTGCCGATATTACAATGAGAAGGTTGCAGTAAGTAGGTTGAAAGAAGGGATACCGTGAAACCAAAGGATCATGAGGAACAGCTGAGGCAATTTTTCAATAACAATACCTTGGACGATCAGATGCGACTGAAAAAATATGTGCGTGAGCATCCTACTAATAAAATGGCCTGGTACTTGTTGGGAAGGGAATATGATAGTCTGGGCAAACGTGGAAAAGCCTTGTACTGTTATGGACAAGCCGGTGAGATTTATGAAGCCTTTGAAAACCAAACGATTACAGTATCTCTTGAATCCCAGGAGGCGCTGGAGCAGCTGGATCGACGGGGCAAACGGAAACGCTGGCTGAGTCGTGCGCGGCTGGCAGTTTTGCTGGCCATGATTGTATTCGGGATCGCATACCTTCCTGCGTTTGCCCCTGCACCTGAGCCCGAGACGCAGACTGCTCTTCCGGCATTACCGAAGGATGTAAGTCTCGAACAGGTACAGCAAACCAAGGTGTATTACATAGCGGGTGCGAAAACGAAGGAGCGTGTAGGGGCGGCTTTACAGGAGATGCTGATTAAGGAGCGGATAAACAGCTACGCTATATTGGCATCGGGTAAACTGACAGAAGACGGCAAATGGATATCCTGGCTGCAGCCTCCCGACATTCTGCTTTCCGTCGAAGGCAAGCAGGATGCTGCCCAGCAGCAAATCCAATATCACGACGCAGAAAGCTGTCAATGCGTGCCGACAGAGGATTCGAAGCCCAAATCTATCTATCAGTCCTGGATGGGGCAGCGTGAGCAGGAAGTCGTGCTTCGTTCAGCTATAGATGCATACCGTCGTATGAATGGGAAGCTTCCTGAGAATCTGCAAGCTTTGAACCAGCCGCATCCGCAAAATATACTTCCCGGGGTTACTCCCTTCATGGAGCAGCTATATGAGCAGGATAAAGCCCAATTAACGGACACGGTTACTCCTCAGGGGAGCCCATCAGCATCAGGAACGCCAACAACGGTACCGCCAAGTCAAGGTTCTGGCTCTTCCGGGAATGGTCAAGAGGCGTCAGCGTCTGGACTTCAGAAGCCTCTTAAAGATCCACTGCGGATTATTGTGGATAAGACTAACCATCGACTGGCTTTGGTTAGTGGAACGATTATCGTCAGGAGCTATCCCGTTGGTTTGGGTGCAGATCGTACCCCTGAGGGAACTTTTGAAATAGCGGAGAAAGTAAGAAATCCGAATGGAAAATCGAACGGTGATTTTGGCAGCAGAGGCATGGGGCTTTCCAACCCTTTATACGCTATTCACGGAACGAATAAACCTAATAGCATAGGCAAGGATGAGTCATTAGGCTGCGTACGTATGTTGAAGGAAGATATCGAGGAATTGTTCGATATGGCACCGATCGGGACACCGGTTACGATTGGCAAGGGCTTGCTGCCCTCAGAGATAAAGCGTGGGGAGCCCGTCTTTACACTTCCCCTGACCAGCAATGAAACCAATCCGGGGAAAGTGTACAAATGGCTTGATTAGCTTGATGTAGATAAAAATAAAACGCTTTCCTAACGCAATAGAAGTAATAGAGCCATGGCAATGATCAGGGCAGCAAAAACGGAGCATACTATTATGATTCGTTTTTTGTTGACGGTATCCTGAGGTTTACGTTGTCGTAAATAAGTTGGTTTTTTTCGTTGCATAGGAGTCGCCCTGCCTTTTTGATGGATTTATGAATATTTTATCATACTGTAGCAGCGAACAAACAACATTTTGTATAGCCTCTGCTCTTTATTTTTCTTGCATAAAACGATAAACTGTTCAAAGAGAATAAGTTATCGTTTGTTTAAGGGAGAGACAATAGGAATGTTATACAGAAATATGTTAAAACCGCTGCTTTTTCGAATGGATGCGGAGAAGGCACATCATCTTACTATAGATGGGCTTCATACGGCTTCGACGATTCCAGGAGTTAATAGCTTGCTTGAAGGATTGTATGGGGTCAAGCAAACGGCAGCATTGGAATCAACGTTATGGGGAATTCATTTTGCCAATCCGATAGGACTGGCCGCAGGGCTCGACAAGAATGCGAAAGCAGTCGCCGGGTTTTCTAATCTTGGTTTTGGATTTATGGAAGTTGGCACCGTTACACCCAAACCTCAGGCTGGGAATGAGCTGCCGCGGTTGTTCAGACTTCCTGAGGACACCGCATTAATTAACCGCATGGGGTTTAATAATGTAGGCATTGATGTGATGGCCAAGCATTTGGAGCAGACTGCCAAACGTACAATCCCGGTTGCAGTGAATATCGGCAAAAATAAGCTGACACCAAACGAACACGCGGAAGACGACTATCGTGCTTGTATTACCAGATTGTATACGTACGGAGATTTTTTTGTAGTGAATATCAGTTCGCCCAATACACCGGATTTGCGCAGCCTTCAGCATGGTGACGATTTATCTCGATTGCTGGCTGCCGTTCAAGACGAGATGAAACTCCAGCATCAAAAGCATGGAGGAGCCGCGAAGCCGGTTTTGGTCAAAATAGCACCGGATCTTGGGACTGATGAAATTACTTATATGGTGCAAACGATTGTAGCAAGCGGGGTATCCGGGATCATTGCCTCGAACACGACGATTTCCAGAGAAGGTCTGACCCATCGTCATAAGGGAGAAGCTGGTGGACTCAGCGGTAAGCCGTTAACCGAACGTTCCACACAGCTTATTCATACTTTATATGAGCTTACGGAAGGCAAAATGCCGATTATTGGCTCTGGTGGTGTATTTACAGCCCAACATGCGTATGACAAAATATGTGCGGGAGCCAGTCTGGTAGAAATCTATACGGCTTTGATTTATGAGGGCCCCTCACTGGTAAGGCGATTGAATGAGGGTTTGCAACAATTGCTGCATAAGGACGGATTTGCTAACATTACGGAAGCAGTCGGTTCAGCACATCGGCATCGGTAAAATGGAGGGGTATGGATGGATGGACGCGATTGGAAAAAGTTTCTCATGCCTTATGACCAGGCTGTTGAAGAATTAAAGGTCAAATTCAAAACGTTACGCGGGGAATTGAAAAGCCGTGATGAATATTCACCAATCGAATTTGTGACCGGCAGAGTCAAGAAAATATCAAGCATCCTTGATAAGGCCAAGCGATTGAATGTTCCTATGGAGCAGTTGGAAACCGGGATTGAAGACATTGCCGGCATTCGCATCATGTGCCAGTTTGTGGAGGATATCGAGCGGCTGGCTAATTTGATTCGCGTCCGGCAGGATATGACGTTATTGTATGAAAAGGATTATGTACTGAACAAGAAACCAAGCGGCTATCGCAGCTACCATATGATATTGGAATATCCCGTACAAACGGCGCTTGGGATGAAAAGGGTGCTGGCTGAGGTTCAGATCCGTACATTGGCTATGAATTTCTGGGCCACTATCGAGCATTCTCTGAACTATAAATACCGGGAGAGTTTGCCACCGGAGGTTATCAAACGACTCAGTAAAGCTGCCGAGGCAGCCTATTTGCTGGATCAGGAGATGAGCAGCATCCGTGATGAGATTATGGAAGCGCAGCAGCTGTTCGAGGATAATTCGAATATTGTATCGCGAATACTCAACGGGATACAGGAGCTGTATTTTTACCATCGGGTTCGTGAAGCCGTACAATTTCAATTTCGGTTTAACGAGCATTGGGAGACTGAGGATATCAGATATTTGAGGGAGCTGTCCATGGAGATTGATGATGCTATCACTCGTGCCAAAAAAGGATAGCGGCTTCATAAGAAATGGAGGTGCTTCCATTGACTGCGAGGCCGGAATATGACCGATTGTACGTGAAATTCATCTATTATTTTAATGTGGAACGCGATTATTTTGAGTGCCATGAGGTGATGGAAGAGCTCTGGCTTGAGGAAGGAAGGGCTCCTTTATACCAAGGACTGCTTCAGGTAGCCGTTGGTTTGTATCATCATCGGAATGGAAATGTGAGTGGAGCGATCAAGCTATTCACAGCGGCACTGGAGAAGCTGGCGGGTCGCCAAGCGGAGGTAATGGGGATCGACCTGGCTCTGTTGGTCGCGGATAGTCAGCGTTACTTGCAGCAGCTGGAACGAATGGCTGAACAGCCGTTCACATTCTATGACTTGAACATTAGGGTCATCGATCCGAATTTGGACGAAGCGGTAGGGGTTCTTATAGCCAATCCGCCAATACCTGGTGTTGAGGAAGAAGAGCATTGATGCTGTCCATAGCGTACTGTCCAGACCTAATTATAAAAAAATAGAGCAGGAGCTTTCGCTCATCTGCTCTATTTGGCTTTGTACTTTTGCAAAAATTGTTTGAAGGAGTCCGAATTGTAACCCTGCTGACCGGCTTCAGCGATACCGCCAACCATCCGCTCCACTTCTTTACCTGCTTTATAATAGATCAGAGTAGGTGTGGATTGAATATTGTATTTGCTCCAGCCATCTTTGAATTCTTCAAGATTAAACTGTTTGACATCGATTCCCAATTCCTTGCTCAGCGGGGCCAGAACCGGAGTTGTTCTTTTGCAGTGCGGGCAGGTAGAGGCAAAGTAATATACAAAAAAGTCTTCTTTGGCGTTCAGCTTTTTATCTAGCTCTGCCGGCAAAATGATATTCTGATAATTGGGATCATCAAGCTGCTTGACGGTTTCAGGATTCATTTTGTCGGGTGCCATGCCGTATACATTGTTGGCGAATTTGCTATTCTTGGCTTTGTCCGATTGTTGGTTCACGACATATAACCCTGCGAAAAGTACAACAATGATGGATAAGTAAATCGCAATCTTTTTCATTCAGGTATAATCCTCTCTACTTGTGAATTCTATCATTATATGATAAATCATTTGGCTATCCAAGGATTTCGATAAAAGGATCGTGATTTCCTGCTGCTGTTTCCTTCAAAAATGAATGAATTATGACATGTTGCAGCATCCAGCTATAAGAAATATAATAGGTACAGTTCACGAGCTCGGCTGCATTCATCTATGATACTAAGGAAAGTTGGACACCTATTGACAGAAAGTGATGGAATACAAGGCAGGTATTTACCTGCGGAATTTGTGGCTAGAATGAGCTCGCTGTTGGGAGAGCAGTACCCGGCGTTCATTGCTTCCTATGACAAACCCAGAGTGTATGGACTCAGGATTAATACCTTAAAGTGTACTACGGAGCTGTTCTTAAAGCTGACCTTATTACAGCTAAGATCAATTTCGTGGGCATCCAGTGGTTTTTATTATGAAGAGGACAGCAGACCGGGCAAGCATCTCCACTACCACACCGGTTTATATTATATTCAGGAACCCAGTGCAATGGCGCCAGTAGAGCTTCTGGACGTTCAGCCTGGTGAACGGGTACTTGATTTATGTGCAGCGCCTGGAGGGAAGTCTACACAAATCGCAACTAAGCTTGCGGGTCAAGGTATGCTGGTGACGAACGATATTCATTCCGATCGTGTGAAGGCACTGGTCAAAAATATTGAGCTGTCAGGAGTACGGAACGCCGTCGTATTGAACGAGCAGCCAGAAAAGCTTAAGCATAACTTTGCGCATTTTTTTGATAAAATATTAATTGATGCACCCTGCTCTGGTGAGGGGATGTTCCGTAAGGAAGCGGATATGGCCAAAGCCTGGGAGCCTGATTGGGTAGAACGTTACGCCGTTATGCAGAGAGAGCTGTTGGACCAAGCGGCTTCTATGCTACGATCGGGAGGTCGTATGGTCTATTCTACCTGTACGTTTTCATTGGAAGAAAATGAGGCGATGATCGCTGAATTTCTGGATAAGCACCCCGAATTCATGGTAGTGCCTGTGGCGGCTGTGGATGGATTATCTCAGGGATATGACACAGAACTATCCGGACAGCTTAATAGCTTCTCAGATCGTGCGAGAGAGGCTGTAAAAGGGACGGTAAGACTGTGGCCTCATCAGCTGGAAGGCGAAGGGCATTTTGTGGCTGTACTGCTGCATAATGGAATTGCCAGCGCCGCTGCTCAACCAGAAGCGAATCTTCAGTCCGCGGCAGCTCGTCCGACCATGAAACCGAACAAGTCTGCCAGGTCGTTAAAGGGCAAGCATTCTCCTAGCTTACAGTCAGCTGGTAAGCAGCAGTCTGAGGTTGATTTGCAGCTGTTGTATCGTTTCATGACTGAACATGCTCCGGAAGTAGGGATTTCACAAGTAACGCTGCATGGCGAGCATGTTTATGCATCACCGATCGGATTACCAGATCTAAGTGGCATTCGCATCATTCGTCCTGGATGGTACATCGGTACATTAAAAAAACAGCGATTTGAACCCTCCCATGCGATGGCTATGGGGCTCAGTAAAGAGGATGCCGTTCGTACGATTGAACTGGAAGCCACATCTGCTGCCGCAGCCCGATATTTGAGGGGAGAGACGCTGGAGGTGGCCGAATCTGCCATTCAGAGGCGTAATCATGACATTGCATTCAAAGGTTATTGCCTCGTTCTTATCGATGGTTTTCCTGTAGGCTGGGGCAAATGGCAGGATGGTATATTGAAGAATGAATATCCCCCGGGTTGGAGGTGGACATAATTGAAGCAAACAATGCGTCTGGAAAAGCTGTTGGCTCATGCTGGCCATGGCACACGAAGTGAAATCAAACGAATGGTCAAGAATGGTCTTATTCAAGTCAATGACCGTCCGATCAAGGATGGAGGGATGCAGGTTCATCCGGAGCAGGATCGGATCACTGTGGACGGACAAATCGTACGTTACCGTGAGTTTATGTATCTGATGCTGAACAAGCCGCAAGGCGTCATTTCAGCGACAGAGGATAGCCGTGAGCGAACCGTACTGGATCTGCTGGATGAATCGTATGCCCATTATGAGTTATTTCCTGTTGGGCGTCTGGACAAGGATACAGAGGGCTTGCTGCTGCTGACCAATGATGGTAAGCTTGCGCATAATTTACTTTCACCCCGCAAGCATGTGGCCAAAATGTATTTTGCCGAGGTGGATGGTTTGGTAACGGTGAAGGACCAGGAGATTTTCCAAAGCGGAGTGACTCTGGATGACGGATACCTCACCATGCCGGCCCAGTTGAATATTTTGGAAGCCGGTGATCCTGATAAAGGTGTCGTTGCCAAAATCGAGCTGACGATTCAGGAAGGTAAATTTCATCAAGTGAAACGGATGTTTGAAGCTGTTGGCAAACGGGTCGTGTTTCTCAAAAGAATTTCCATGGGAACGCTGCTGCTAGATGAGTACTTGGCGCCCGGCGCTTATCGCGAACTGACGGAGATCGAGCTTGCCCAATTACAGCTTGCCCACGTATAAAGGCAAAAAGACCGAATGACTGTGATTGCACAGCATATCGGTCTTTTTTTGAGCGGGCTTACAACCAACCAGCGCTGAGAATGATGACTAACAAGATGTATAATACAAGAATAGCACCAGTACTCGTGTGCAAACCTCCGATTGCAGACATGCTGATTCCTCCCATACTCCATATTGAACAGTCAACAATTGGGTAGAACGAGTACGCTTCACAAGGGTGGTCAAATACGTACGTTGGAATTACTTGCCCTACCTTTCAATGGTCTACATCTTAATATGACAAAGATCATGCTTGGCATGGACATTTATCCTGATGATTCATATTTTGGGCGGGATGGGACACGCTAATCATTGATGGTTTCTGACATCTGGCAACCACACATATCAAGTCCATTGGAGGCGAGCTTGGATGACCGATGTTTGGCTTAGAACCGATTTGAAGACAGCGAGTGGAGAAGTAAACGACATTATGTGGAAACATCAATGTATCGGAATTATGACGCTCGTTTATCGTGAGGCAGACCGGATTACCGGGGCCGTCCAATTGGAGCAAGCGGTATATCCCGAACATGCCAGACAGCAGGTAATTACCTTTGTACAAGCGCACCTGGAGTCCTTAACCTATGCATTAGGTGCCCGAACTTGTGAGGTAACTGTATCTTACAGCGAGCTTGATCCACTCTTTTTTGCAAGCATGGAGAAATCAGACTGGGTCGACGTTGAGGAAGATTATGACTACGACTATGACTGGATGGAATACGAACGCTTTGAGGATGAAAATGCCGAAGAACAAAATGAATATGTGATGGGCTTAGAAGGTTCAATTCATGACGAAGAAGCTGCTGTTGAACGATATTCGGCACCTTCGGCTTCGGCAGCGTTAGTCGATGAGGATGAACGAGATTATACGGTGGTTCGTACCAAAGGCAATGGCGATACGTATATCTTCGAAATTTACCAGCAGTCACACGGGGGGTTGCCAATCGGGAGAGCTACGATTGATGCCAGCTATCGTCAGCTGCAAGGATTTATCGATTTTCGTGAGCCGGGAGATTCCGTGGATCGCGAGTCGATTGCGAAGCTGATGATGCAGGAAATGGACAAGGAAAAAGATTTTGAATCCTTCAATCTCATTATGCTGTATCAAAATCAACCATTTGAAGAAATCAATTACGAAGCAGATTGGGTTCACTAGTTTGCAAAATTACAACCAGCCCGAGGGTTCGGATTAAGGACTGTAAGAGCCTTAATCTGCGCCTTCGGGCTGGTTTGTTTAATTGTTAATTAAAGCGGAACGACTGCTTAGACTTCAGTTTTCTCATCTTTCTTTTTGTCTTTCCAAAACAAGACGGTCAACATCCGTTCTATCCATTCCTTATCCTGCTCGGTGAGTTCAACACCATCAAAGCTCAATTCATTATCACGTAAAAATCGTCTCAGGTTCACACGAGGTTTTACATAATCCTTGCTGCGCTCACTATCTTGGGGCTGCTCCAGATAACCGGCGATCTCCATCAAGTTGGAGTAGGGGGTATTCAAACCCTCTGATAGCTTCATCAATACATCCGGAGAAGGCACTCCACGATTGCCATTTTCCATTTGGGAAATGTAGGCTGAAGACACGCCGGAGCGATCCGCCAATTCGCGAATAGTAAAACCTTTCAATTTGCGCATATCGCGCAGCTGCTCATAAAAATTCATAAGGGACACCTGCATTTTCATAAGTAAACAATGGTTAACATTGATATAATATCAGTAAACTTCTGTAATTTCAACGCTCACACAAATGTATTCAAAAGTAAATAAAATATTTCCAAAAGTAAAATATAATGATAATATGGGAAATAGAAGGAAAAGAGGGGGAGTGACTACTTACAGATGAAAAGAATTCGTACCAATACCAATGCTTTTGTGAGAGCCCGAGTATTCAAAGGCTTGTCCCAACGAGAGCTGGCCAAGCAGTCGGGTCTGAGTCCTTCTTATATCAGCCTTTTGGAGCGTTCTGTGAAGTCAGTTGGTCCCGGCACGGCCAAGAAGCTCAGTGAGCTTCTGGAGCAGCCACTCGATGCATTGTTTGTCATTGAACAGTAAATCAATAAGCTGGCATAGTGAAGCGGCTGGTGGAATTCGCATCCCTAATCATATTGCGTTATAATAGGTACGAGGTTTGAAAAATATAACCTCTGGGAATCATATTCCTGACAACTTAGAAGAAAGGGAGGAGATATTCTTTGCGCCAACTTATTATACTAGTCGCTGCTT
Organism: Paenibacillus baimaensis; assembly: GCF_025567575.1. Taxonomy (NCBI): domain Bacteria; kingdom Bacillati; phylum Bacillota; class Bacilli; order Caryophanales; family Paenibacillaceae; genus Paenibacillus; species Paenibacillus baimaensis. The sequence continues at coordinate 624,749 of NZ_JAOQIO010000084.1, forward strand.
TGACCATCATCCTTTCCGGATGCACGAAAGACACGACACCAGCAGCAAAACCAGGAGAGGTTACGACACCTACTACACCAGTGCCCGCACCGACACCGGCTCCTACAACGACGACACCAGCACCAAGCACAGCAACGCCACCTGCGGCAGGTACAACGACACCTCCGGCTACAACTCCACCAACTGGAACTACGCCAGCGGCACCTGAGGTTCCAAGACCAGATGGGGCAAAGGAGCAGCCCACTGCTACATTGAGTCAATTAGAAAAAGTCGAATTTGGAATGACATATGATGAGGCAGCTAAAGTCATGGGTCAAATGGGGAAATTGATTAGCGAATCGCAGGACGATGGCGGCGTTAACAAAATACAAACCTATGAGTATAAGACTAAAGAAGGAACTTCTATTAAAGTAACGTTCCGTAACGGCAAGGTATCCAGTACATCCGGATAATTGTAAATAAACAAAAGGGCGAAGGTGCATGACCATGCATCCTCGCCCTTTTGTTTGTTGTCATGCGTAAGCGATGACTTTGTTTTTACCGGTCGTTTTGGCTTTATACATCGCCTCATCCGCTTGCTTGATGAGCTCGTCAGCACCGATGCCCTTACTGTAACAGCTAAAGCCTACACTCACGGTTACGATCGTCTCAGCTTCCACCCGCGCCCGAATTTTTTCAGCGATTTCAGACGTTTCATCTTTGTCGCCAATAACCATCACCACAATTTCTTCACCGCCATAACGGCCGCAAATTCCATCGGGTTCAGCAACCTCCTTGGCGATCTGAGCCACCTGCTTGAGCACCTGATCGCCCATATGGTGCCCCTTGGTATCATTAAGCTTTTTGAAGTTATCGATATCACTGAAAATGACGGATACCTTAATATGCTGCGCTAGATGCTGGTTCACACGATTGTAATAAAATTTGCGATTATAAAGTCCCGTCAATCCATCACGGATCGAAGAATTATAAATCGCCTGCATCATTTCAATAATACGTTCGAAAATAAACAGGAACAGCACAATATGAAAGGCCATGGGAAACAATTGTTCAAGCTTGGTGAGAACCCCCTGGGTCCCGTTAAACAAATACTTGTTCGTCATGTAAATCATATGTGAGCAAAAGTAAAGAGTCAGCATAAGCTGGAACTTGCCATTTTGCCCTATTCGTGGATTAACGAGCATGAAGCTGACAAAAATGATCACGAACATGAATAGTTCCAGACCGAGCGGCTGAAGCTGTTTAATCTGCTCTGGACTGCCCTCAAAGCTGCCAGGAATATACCAGTAAGTAGCTGCAACGAGCGCCATGATGCCACAGATGACTCCAATGATGATTCCATCTTTGGCCTTTGTAGGATTGTAAAGCTGAAAAATACCGATATTGACCAATAAAAAAGCCGATGCTTTCAAAATGAGTGCAATGAATACCGCCGTCTCATTCGGGGTCGGATACAATTGAAACTGAATCAACTGCCCATACTGTGCGATCAGAATAACTAATGACAACATCATGGAAAGATAACCGATCTTTCTGCGATTGACCAGCAACCGAAAGGAAACGAGCAGGGTCAGCAGCAGAATAACGACAATAATCGTGTAAGAAATAATGGTTCCCAAAGTCCCGATCCACAAATCTGATAAATTTAGCGCATTCATTAGTGATATAAGCCTCGCATTCATGGAGAGATATCCTTTATTATAGAAACGTACATTCGTTTTGGTCAACATTCTTCTTTTCGCGAATACGCTTGTAGTGGTCATACATACCTGATACGATATCATTGATGCAGGCATATGTCATAAAATTTAAAATTAAGATGTGATACTACGGAGGGCACTCATGAATATATTACAAGCATTATTTTTTCCGCCAGAGCAGCCGGGTGGCGTATCTTCCATGATTCCTTTCATTCTGGACCGGTTTAACAAGCGTGGTTGGGAGATGGAGCTCTTTTCACTTCCGAAACGGGTACGAGGCAAGGGAACTGAGCCGGTAAAATTTGCAACCTTCGATTGGGAAATGTACGCGGGCAATCCGATTGTCGATAAATATATTCAAACCTATAAGGATTATGTATGGTGGACGAAGCTTCGGATTACCAAATCCTATGATGTGATTCATGCTCACCATCCTATTGTAGGACTCGTGATGAAGCAGCTGTATCCGGACACTCCGGTCATTATGACGGTGCATTCCAGTTATGAGAAGGAGCTTATCCTTAATGGTAAAATAGAGCCAAATGGAGTTGAGCATGCATTCCTGACCTCGATCTACTGTGAGCTGGAAGATAAGGTGGATCAACTGCTCACCGTGTCGAATTCCTTCAAGCAATATTTGGGTGAATTTGTACAGGAACCCGAGCGCATAGGTGTCATACCTAACGGATTTGACGAAAAACGGTTTCGTCCGGTTCCTCATGAAAACAAAATCCCCCAGCTGATTACGGTATGCCGTTTAGTTCCGGCCAAAGGCATAGATATATTGCTGCTTGCCTGTGCAGAACTGAAAAAGAGCGGGCAAGCTTTTGTTCTGCATCTCATTGGCGATGGACCGATTCGACCTGAGCTTGAACAGATGGCCATTGAACTGAATATTTACGAGGAAATTATTTTTTATGGCTATATGCTGCATCCCGAGGACTTTATGCCGTTTTTTGACGTGTTCGTCCTGCCCTCCCGTGCGGAGTCCTTCGGTTCGGTTTTTGCCGAGGCTGCGTTGTGCGGGCTTGCCTTAATCGGGACCGATGTTGGCGGTATTCCTGAGCAAATCATTCACGGGCAAAATGGTCTGCTTGTACCTGTCGACGATGTGGCTGCATTAACGAATGCTCTGGAAAAGGTGACAGGTGATCCAACCTATCGCTACAATCTAAGCCGTATCGCATGGGATAAAGCCAAAAATACGTATTCCATGTCTCGTGTGGTTCAACAGCTGAAGACGGTTTACAGGAGCTACCGAAAAGAAGAATAGTTGTTTACTATCGACATGACAAATAAACTGCCATCACCAGGATGCAGTTTATTTGTCGTGTCGATAACGTTAGCCCTGGATAAATGAATTCACTGTCTCTTGTGCCGTTAGCCAGCCAAACGGAGCACGATAATGCCGATCAGAGCAAGAGATAGACCAGATGTCTCCAACGGACTAAAACGTTCCTTAAGTCCAAATCGAGCGTATAACAATACGAGAATGACGTTCATCGCAATTACTGCAGATACAAGTCCGGTTACCCCCAGCTTAAAGGCAGGCATGACCAGCATCATGCCGGATATATTGGTCAGGCCAATGACAAGGCCCCACAATAAGGTCTTGGCTGTGCTCCACAAGACTGGAGTGTTAAGCTCCGCTGCTGCTTGACTGAAATGTGAGGCCTCAGCCGGGTCCTTACCTGAAGGATTCGCTTCAACAGCCGCCGCCGTTTCTCTCTGGATAACCGACAGCCTTCGCTTGTTAAGCAGCCATGCAATACCGAACAGGATTGTGCCTGTTATATACATGGCGGTCAGGGTGGGCAGAATTTCTGCGCCGAGCAGGGTAGCTTGCTTGGAGGATAAATCGGTTAACCCGAAGCCAAGCATGGCTAGAGCTCCCCAGCCAGCACCTTTGAGATTTCTCCACGATATATCATTGGAATAACGGATTAATAACAGACCCAAAACGATAATAACAAAGGAGAGCGATTGCCAAAGACTCAGCTTTTCCCCCCATATCAGGTAGGCTGCTATCACGACTACAACGGGGGGGAGTCCGGTAAACATGGCCACCAATGATGCTTTGCCTACAGCAAAGCCGCGGTACATGGAGGCATTGGATATAAAGGAGAACAAGCCCATAAGGACGCCTATCCAAGCTCCTAACGACCCAGGCTGCCCTACGATCAGGTTAGCGGTGAATGCGATGATTGATCCAGACAAATAAACGCCCAGCAGCAGTAAATTACGGTCAATGGGACGCTGCGATGTCCATTGATACAAGATGCCTCTTAAACCGAAGCAGACCGCTGAAGCGGCTGCAAACACAAACCACATGACACAACGCTCCTCGTAAATTGAAAACTTTCTCATAAACTGATTGCTTTTTTGGGTGTAACTAAATACTATAGTATATAGGAATTCGAACGGGGGCGCAATGATGGAGCCGAAGCAGCACAGAGAAAGGGAAATCACCTACCACATTGGCTGGAAACGGGGAGTTATTACTTCGTATACAAGGCAAACGGCTGAGCCAGCAGCGGAAATCCCGTGGGTGCACCGCTTTAATAGAGCATTTGTGTGGGGGCACGCCGGCACATACCCTATGGGTATCATGCTGGCGCTATTATGGATATTTCCAATTTTAACTTTTACTTGCACCTTATGGCTTATACATGTATTATCTATGCAGTCACAGTGAATGAAGATAGAGAGGTGTTTAGGAAATGAACCAGACATTGGCCATAATAGCCGGGTTGATTGGGCTATTGGTAACCGGATCTGCGGTGCTGATGGCTTGGCTCACCATGAATCAGCTTCAGGAAAGACGCAAGCAAGAGACGGTGAATGGCAAACTTCTGGATGGCAGCTTTCGGCATTTACTGAGGTGGACTTATTTTGATTACGCTTTAATTGGTGTTTTTACGATTGGAAGCTTGTTTCTTTTAGCTGATGTGCTGGCCGTGATTCGTGATGCCCAGAGCTACCCTTTGTACCATTACGGATATCTGGTATGCGGCTTTGTATTCATGCTTTTTGGGATGCTGTTTATGGTGCTGAGGTTATCCCTTGTCCTCTCATTAGTTCGTGTGGAATCCACGCTTTCTGGGCCAGATAAGCATGAACATCCAGGCAAGGCTGAACAGCCCGAAGAGCGGATACAAGGTGGCGAGGAGCGATTTAAACCCAAACTGACTGATTATATAGGTAAATAATAATAGAGAAAGCACGATCCATACGCGTGAAATTTGGAGATGCTGCTCCATTTGTCTGGATATTCCAAACAAATCAGCAATATAGGTAGTGAAGATTTCACCGTAGATGACGCATGCAAAAAGCAGCTGCCATACCCACCCTATACTGGAAATGAGCTGTCCCATCGGTATATCGAATTGAGCAATGCCAGGCATTTGAGCTGATAAGGCGAAGTGTCCAGCCAAGAGCATCAGTCCGATGATCAGTCCTCCCGTTACTCCGCCCCAATATAGCGTATGACGATCCTGAATTTGGCCGCCGAGAGGGACGAGCACTCCCTGTGCCATCGATAGATTAAAAGCAGCGTACAGCAGGGGAGAAAGACCGGTTTGTCCGAGGCTGAAGTCAGAGGTAAGCTCCAGCCAGTTACCAGAGCCGGGCAAGCTCCAAGTGTGCCAAACCACCATTCCGATAAAACAGAGCATGAGCGGTACGACAACAGAGTTCACGGCCATAATGGCTTGCATACCTTTAGTCAAAATCAAATAGGATAAGCACAACGTAATGAACAATCCCCACTGATAAGGCAAATGGAACTGTTCTTCAAACACCGATCCGGCACCCGCAAGCATGACAGAGGAGACGCCCAGCATCGTAAAAAGTGTAAACAGATTGGTCCACCTGCCGATAGAACGCCCGAATAAGAAAGTATTCATATCCTCATAGGAACGGGCTTTAAGATCATGAGCAAGCAGCATCAGCTTGATCCCGAGCGAAACAAACAATAAAGTAGACAGGCAGATACTTAGGGTAGCAGGCCAACCGTATCTGGTGAAAAACTGCAATATTTCCTGACCCGTTGCAAACCCGGCACCCACAACTGTACCGGCGTAAGTAAAACCAACTTGTATGATGCGTCCAAGCTTTCTCATGCAATGATGTCCACCCTTCATACAGCTTGTTCTATGCAGAACAGTACAAGGTATGAATGACTGGATGATATCATGACATGAATTTGGGTAATTGGCGCACTTCTGTTAAAATAGATGATGTCCACTTGATTATGAATGCCAATTTATTCGTTATACCATATCTTATGCTGGAGCGTGTCCTGGTGCTGGATGAAATCTTACTACTAATTGAAAGTTATGGGTATATCGCTCTATTTGGTTTACTGGCTGTTGGGATTGTGGGTATACCTATTCCTGATGAAATTCTTATGACGACTGTGGGTTCTTTGACTACGATTGACGGGCCGCTTTCTTTTGGGAAATCACTTTTGGCCAGCTTTGCGGGTACGATGGTTGGAATGATAGTCAGCTACTACTTGGGAAATACAGTTGGCAAGCCCTTTTTATATAAATACGGAAAATGGGTGAAGTTAACGCCTGAGAGGCTGGATCTTGTCGAAAGCTGGTTTAAAAAATACGGTCTGTGGACGGTTGTGTTCGGTTACTATATACCGGGTATAAGGCACTTTACTTGCTATTGGGCAGGTGTAAGTGGTGTGAAATTATGGCGTTATCTGTTGTTTGCAGGATGCGGAGCGCTCATATGGTGTATGACATTTTTGACCTTGGGGCATTTTATTGGAGTGAACGCGCCGAGAATTATGGGGGTCGTTCATCATTATTTGGGGATAACCGGTATTATCATTGCTGTAGTAGTCGTTGTGGGGCTAATTATTTATTGGCGTGTCCGGAAAACCAAATCTCTCACCAAGTAACATAAAGAAAAAGCCAAGACCGGAGAAATCCGATTAAGGCTTTTTCTTTGTGTTACTCCTGAAGGGTGAACAACTTGATCGAGTTCACTTTATCGGTTTTGGGATCGATATCAAGCTTGAGGACGGCACCTGTCGATTTGTAGGTTAAGACAAAGCTAGTATTGGTATCGGGCTTGCCTAACGCTTCATAGACCTGGCTTGTCGATTGCCCTAATTTCAGCCCATTCAATCCAGGATTGATTTCGGCGCTACGAATGTCGATGAAGGTTAGTTGATTCTTTTTGTTAAATCCGACTAGAAAGTCCTTGTAATCAAGTACAGTTATCGGATCCGTATCCTCATCCATCACGAATTGCTCAGAGGGTTTGCCATAACGAGTCGTGACGCCTTCCTTCGAGCTATTCAAGGTTAATCCGAGCAGCGTTGGCTTTGCCTGATTGTAGGGGTCACGAATGTCGATCTTAGGCTTAGCAGGTGCAGGTTTGACCTCGCTAACCGATGGTTCCGACTTGACCGCAGGCTCCACGCTTGCCAAGGATACTTTGTCACTGGCGTTGGACGCTGCAGGAGGCGTAGCAGGTGCTGGTTCGTCAATAGCCGCAGGCGACGATGGAGAAGTAGGTGTAGGCTCTGCAAGTGTTAAGGGCTGAGGTGTCATATCCTGCGTACCGGGTTGATGCTGATGTGCGGACTCGGATGTCGGATAGGTGCAGCCTGATAATAGTAAGATGAGGACGATAGTAGCTGGCGACAAGGTATGTAATTTGGATTTCGTTGTCATCTGCATCCTGCCTTCCATTAAGATGTGAAACCAATCTAATCATACTCTGTACAGGGGACCAGAACAAAGCGTAAATTTGACCAATTCCAGACAATTTGGAAAAAAACTGCTGTTTTGTGGCACTATATACTGTATCTGACGTATTACCCCCTCAGAAAGTTTCGAAACTTACAAAAGTTTATTGATGTGGGACTTGAAACGCGGAATATCATTATGATAAGTTAACGAGTAAGGATTTTTCGGATGGAGGATATGAGATGGAATTATTAAAGCAGCGTATACGAGAGGTTGGCCAAGTTCTTTCCAATGAAGTGATCAAGCTGGATGCCATATTGAATCATGCGGTGGACCCTGTGCTCACAACAGCGATGGGTAAGGAATTTGCCACTATATTTGCCGAAGAGGGTGTAACGAAAATATTGACGATTGAATCGTCAGGGATTCCCATTGCTTTTGCGGCAGCACAGATTTTGAATGTACCTATGGTGTTTGCCCGTCGTAAAAAACCGGTCAGCTCAGACACGACCGAAATTTACAGTGAGCGTGTTCCGTCTTTTACCAAAGGCTTTGTTACCGATATTATGGTAGCTCGCGAGTTTTTATCTGCAGAGGATCGTATCCTGTTGATCGATGATTTTATTGCGAATGGAGACGCGGCGAGAGGGCTGATCCGTATTATTCGCAGATCAGGAGCCCATTTGGTAGGGGTAGGTATTGCTGTTGAGAAAACGTTCCAGGCTGGCGGACGAACAATCAGGGAGTCGGGAATCAGAGTTGAATCGCTGGTAAGCATCGCTTCAATGGAGCATGGAAACATTATTTTCGAATAATTTTCGTGTTGGGATGAATAATTTTCAAAGTTGGAAAGCCTTCCATCTGAACGCATTTTCATTTATAATACTATTATGCATAAGAGAGGAGGCATTTGCTATGGGGAATGAAATTCCAAACGATTTTTTCATGACCAAGTTAAGCGAAGCGAAAATTCACTTTGAACGTGCCCTCGATTGTAAACATACAGAATTTGATGATCTGTATCCCTATATGATTGAACATCCTCAATTTTTTTGGTACAAAAGATATGTGGCATGGTCCGAGCTGTTGACCATCGTGAAGTTGTGCAATGAGCTTGGGGTAGAGTGGCAGCAGAATTTTTCCGAACAGCAAGTTGATTACATCAGCAAGCGCGTAATGTCGAGCAAGGTATTGGATTACTGGTTTGAAACCAATGATTCCAAAGAACATGTCAGCTAATCGTATTTGGGTACGATCCATAGTAGGGAAACCTATTCTCCTTGGTGGGAATAGGTTTTTTGTTGTATCAGCATACTGGTTATTGTAGAGGCAGAATGTTCATGTTCTTGATATGGGCTTTGGTTTCATCTGTACCGAGCTCATACAGCTTGCTGTAGATCTGAGAGAGATAATAATCAGCCACGTCATTTTCTTTGTCATTATGGTACAACCGGATAGGGATGTGTGCCCTGAAAAAAGTATCGTCTTGTGCGTCCTCGGATTCTTCGAATAGCTCTTGCAATTGGTCGATCTCCTCTTCGGTGGCCAATATCTCAAAATCAAAATTACCGATGGTTTCTTGTGGTTCTAGTATCTCGCTGGAGCCAACGGTCACATAATATTTTTTTTTGTCCAAGTCAACATTCTCCTTTGATGGGTTCATGTAGCGTGTCCTGTTTATTGTGTGCTCGGATTGGTGTATTCTATACTTAATGACGGATGTAAGGGAGGCGTACAAATCATGATTAGTGAAGAGCAGTTGGATCAATACCGCATAGACGGCACAAAGCTTCGCGTGGTCAGGGATGCTGATCCGAAGAATGATGTTCGGGGGATCGTGGTCGCCTGGGATGACGATACAGTGGCCATCCGTAAGCAGAATCGTAATGTCGTGAAGCTGAACCGTAAATATCATTATCAGCCCTACACGGAGGAGCGCTATAACGAATGGCTATAGATACGTCGTCTAATCTGAGTCATAACGATCCGATGCTCTAATTCTTAAAGGACCCGATAATAAACAGCACACCTAGCGCGGCCAGCATGCCGATGAAAATGAGCAAAATTCCGCTAATGAAGGCAAAAGCGCCGGGTATTAGCAAGCTAACTACCAAAGTAATACCGATGACACATAACAAGCTGTGAAATGACATCCGAATAAAGCCCCATATAAATAAAGCAGCAGTAATGCCGATCATCAACTGAAGCAGTACCATATATATTCGCCCCCTTCTTGACTATTATATGGAGCCTGTATGCAAACATGATGAATGTGTCATACGAATTTAAAAGCCTGCATAGGATACATCAACAATGTATGGAATGCGGTATGATTCTCTATATGGAAACAGGGGGGCGGGGGCATGTCGGACAATGGCTCAGCGTTAAAAGGAACCATATTCGGACTTTTGTTCACGCTTCCTATCTGGATTGTTGCTGGATGGTTAGTGTGGATTTGGTGTAAATGAACCTGTTTACAAAAAAATTAAAAACAACGTTGACATCAGTAATATATCGTGATATATTATCTCTTGTCGCTACAAGCGGTCATGGCGGAATTGGCAGACGCGCACGGTTCAGGTCCGTGTGGGCTAACCCCCCGTGGAGGTTCGAGTCCTCTTGACCGCATCATATGTACTGAAAAACCTTCGATTCATTTTGAAGGTTTTTTTGTTGTTTCAACATGCACATACTTCACTTGATTCATATTCGAAATTAAAAAAGGCAGACGAATGAGTAAATTCGATCTGCCTTTTTTACATTGTTATACAACAAAAAAATATATGTAAAACAGTATTGTACAGATTGAGTTTTTGTTATACAATAAAAAAATAAAATATAAACTGTATTAATACAGTGTTGGCTTGTAGGATCAATGACTATTTATTAGGGAGATGGGATGGATGTTGGTTAATTCAAGCACTTTTTATGAATCGCTTCCTGATAAATGCTGCTCGAAATGCGGGGAGAAGCTGGAAGAGCTCGCTGACTGTTATTACACCGTATGTTATGCGTGCACAGAAACTACCTTTTATCCGTTATCACCGGTCTATTTGACCCTTAATTACCCAGCAGTGAAGGAATAATGTAGGGACGGTCATGATTGATGTTGAAGGCAGTTCTTTTTCCGAATGTGGAAAGGAACTGTTTTTTTGTGCTGTTATCGTATAATATAAAAACAGAGTGATACAGCGGTAGCGTGAGGTGAAAAAGCATGAACGAGGATAATCAGGAGTTTCTCACTAAACATCAACAAATTGTTCAATATATAGAAGAATTAAGTGTTGGCACGCGCATTTCGGTTAGAAAGGTCGCTCAAACGCTTGAAGTAAGCGAGGGAACTGCATATCGGGCTATTAAAGAAGCGGAAAGCTTAGGTATCGTCAGCACGAAAGATCGGATCGGTACGGTTCGCGTGGAGAAAAAAGAGTATTTGAAAATCGATAAACTGACGTTTGCCGAGGTCGTGAATATTGTGGATGGCGAAGTCATTGGTGGAGCCAAGGGACTGCATAAATCGTTACATAAGTTCGTCATTGGAGCGATGCAGCTCGAAGCGATGAAACGCTATATCGATCCGGATAATTTGTTGATTGTCGGTAACCGAACGCAGGCTCATGTGTATGCATTGGGGCAGGGGGCAGGCGTGCTGATTACGGGGGGGTTCCATCCCTTGGATGAAGCCAAAGAGCTGGCAGATGAGCTGGAACTTCCTATCATCGTTACTAGTTATGATACTTTTACAGTGGCTACCATGATCAATCGGGCCATTGACGATAGAATGATTAAAAAGAAAATCATGCTGGTTCAAGACATACTCAGAACGGATCCAGATACTCCAGTGTATGTCCTCCATGCCAAAGATAAGGTATCGGATGTGCAGCAATTAATAGAAGAGTCAGGACATACGCGTTTCCCTGTAGTCGACGAGCAGTACAGACCTATCGGGATGATTACGACGAGAGACGTATGGGGCTCAGAGCCAGATCAAACTGTCGATCAATTCATGACTAAAAATCCGCTGACGATCGAGTCGCAAGCCTCTGTTGCTTATGTCAGCCACACGATGGTGTGGGAAGGGATAGAGCTGCTGCCAGTAGTCGGAAAAGACCGTAGAATGATTGGTGTCATCAGCCGTAAAGATGTATTAAAGGCGCTTCAATTTGCACAGACACAGCCGCAAAACGGGGAAACCTTTGAAGATCAGCTCTGGTCCAGTGTGGAGAAAATGCGTGACAAGAACGGACAATTGTTCTATCGCCGAACGATATCAGCACAAATGACCAATCATGTCGGTATGGTATCAGAAGGATTAATGACAACTTTGATGAGTCAGGCTGCCATGCGTATAGTTAAAGAAGAGAAGAGGGGAAACCTGATATTGGACAGCTCATCGAACTTTTTTCTGTTGCCTATACCCATCGATAGTGTGATTGATCTGGTTCCTAACATTATTGAGCTTAGTCGAAGATACTGCAAGATCGAGGTTGAAATCTACTGTGAAGGATCCCGTATGGCCAAATCGATGTTCACTGCTCGTTTGGCTGATTAAGGCTGAAAGGGTTCTTGTTACTTTGCTGCTTGACTCGATTTTTGCGGATAGCTATAATGTTCATAGACAATTAACGGTATTTTGGGACTGAAGTCTAACAAGCACCCCGTCCCGGGGTGCTTTATTGCATACAAGGCAGTTTCATCGTTGGACAAGCAGTTGTTGTAGAGAGGGGCATATCATTCATGGATTATAAGCATTTGTTAGCAACACAATTAGGCTCACAATTAGAGGGCGTAGATGAAGCGACGATCATGGAACTGATCGAATACCCACCGAATCCGCAAATGGGGGATTTGTCGATGCCATGCTTCAAGTTCAGCAAGCTGCTGCGCAGAGCGCCGCAAGCGATAGCTGAAGAGCTGGCTGCAAGCTGGAAGGAGCATCCGGCCGTTCAGCGGGTAGAAGCGGTTGCAGGGTACTTCAATGTATTTTTACAGCCTGGGCATCTGGCATCGAGTGTAATTGGCGAGATTCTGGAGCAGCAGGATCGCTACGGATCGCAAAATATCGGACAGGGCCGTAATATCGTCATCGATTTTTCATCACCTAATATTGCAAAGACGTTTCATATTGGACATCTGCGTTCAACGATGATTGGCAATGCAATCTACAAGATTCACGAATTCTTAGGTTATCATTGTGTGGGTATCAATCATTTGGGTGATTGGGGTACGCAGTTCGGCAAGCTGATTGTCGCGTACAAGCTATGGGGAGAACAGGCTACCGTTGAAGCAGAAGGCATTGGAGAGCTTCAGCGTTTGTACATCAAGTTCCATGATGAAGCGGAGCAGAATCCTGAGCTGGAAAATGAGGCGCGTCTGTGCTTTGTTCGGTTGGAGCAAGGTGATGAGGAAGCGATTAAGCTATGGAAATGGTTTGTGGAGATCAGTCTTAAGGAATTTGAAAAAATGTATGAGCTGCTCGGCGTGAAGTTTGATGCGTACACGGGCGAAAGCTTTTATAATGATAAAATGGCTGCTTTTGTTGAGGAGCTGAAGGCTAAGAACCTTCTTGAAGAGGATGAAGGCGCGCAATTGGTGCGTTTGGATGACTACAATATGCCACCAGCCTTGATGATCAAAAAAGATGGCGGTACCTTGTATCATACTCGTGATGTGACCGCGGCTGTCTATCGCCAGGCCACCTATGATTTTGAAAAATGTATTTATGTGACTGACGCCGGGCAAAGTCTTCACTTCCAGCAGTGGTTCAAGGTCATCGAGCTGATGGGCTACGATTGGCATAATCGTCTTGTGCATGTGCCTTTCGGCAAGGTTAGTCTTGAAGGTGCGAAGCTCTCTACGCGTAAGGGCAATGTGATTCGACTGGAAGAGCTGCTTACGCAGGCTATTGAAAAAACGAGTGAAATCATTGAGCAAAAGAACCCGGATCTGGACAATAAAGCTGCGATCGCCCAGGAAGTAGGCGTGGGTGCCATTATTTTTAGCGATTTAAGCAATAACCGGATCAAGGATATTGTCTTCTCATGGGAGGAAGCATTGAATTTTGAGGGTGAGACTGGACCCTATGTCCAGTATACCCATGCCAGAGCGAGCAGTGTGCTGCGCAAAGCTGGAGAGCGAGTAATTGGCGAGGAGCTACCATTGAAGCTGGAGAATCATGCTGCCGACCTGCTGGTAAATGCCTCCGAGCAAGCCCTGTTGAAACAGTTGTATGTATTCAAGGAACGTTTGGAGCAATCGGCGCAGAAGCTGGAGCCTTCTGTAGTCAGCCGTTATTTGGTTGATTTGGCGCAGAGTTTTAACCGATTCTACCATGACAGCCCGATACTGATTGAGGATGCAGCTCTTCGACAAGCAAGATTGGCTTTGGTAAGATGTACACAAATTACGATTCGCAACGGGCTAACTTTAATTGGGTTGAAAGCACCGGAAAAAATGTAATTCAGTACGCAGTAATGAAAAAGTAGATAGATACATGTGTTGGTGAGAGCCTGCAGAGGGATAAGATGATAAAGTAAACGTCATTGTCACTCCTTGCAGGCTCTTTATTCTGGCAGCTTTAGGATGTCAGCAAATCCATGCAGTGATGGAGACTTATATCAGGATGTTCCCTTTCTTGAGAGGTTTGTAAACAGACGATCCCGGTTACACTTGAAATACGGGGGTGACTGAGGTTTGGCACAGGGTGAAGAATGGGTCACATACGTTACAGAGAAGCTGCTGGATTATGTGGAAACCCCAAGAAAAATTCGCAAGCAAACAAGAGCTATTCACCGGAAGGTACGTGAGCCCTGGCCGTATCGTTGGTTTGGAATGGTACCTTATGCAATAGCAATGTGGCTCAAAGGGCTGCTTAATAAGAAAAGCTTCTGATCGAAGCCTATTCGAGGAAGATACATCCGTGTTTTAAATGTAGCTTTTCTTGCAATATCAGAATATTCAGCTCTGCTGAAAACTTATACATTCTGATATTATAAAAAATGAAAAGCTTCTTGCCATCCTGATCGACTGGGAAGTCGATTACAGCAGGTAGGAAGCTTTTCTATATAGAGGAGGAGAATAACCTAAGGGGAGGATCGGAAGAGGTTTCCAGATTGGGATAAGAAGGAGTAGGGAATCGCACGATGCCCATCCTGTTCCAGCAGTAGAAATGCTTCATCATTGGACCATTGATGGAAGCCGATAACTGCGGCTACCATGCGTATTTTGGTTTGGTAAAGCTCTGTCGTGTAGGTTAGCCTTCGCTGCTGCTGAAGCTCACCTTGAAGCTCAGTAAAGGATGTGAAGCTGGCGGATACAACTTGTATCCACGGAAGCTTCTCATAAGGGTCAAAGGAAGGAATTGCCTGTCTCTGCTTTATCGTATGCTCGGAAAGCAAGGACGTGTCAGCAGTGTTTGCTGGATCGGTATTTTTCTGAAGAAGGTCAATCTGATCAATGGGCAAGGATTCTCCGGTGATGGCATCCAGGTAATAATAAGTACCACCAGATTCTACAATCCACAGGGCATATAAAGGATTCACGTACCAAGGCTGAACTGTATAAGAGCTATGTATAAGTTCGAGCTGTACCAGTGAACGGTACAGAGTTTGCAGGCTGAACAGCGGCTTCCCGCCGCTGCCGTATTCGGTAAGCTGGTACTTGTTGGGATTAGCCGGATCGGCAGCGTGAATGACCATATAGCCAGCATCACGACCATCAGATTGTATGAGGACAAT
This sequence comes from Paenibacillus baimaensis, assembly GCF_025567575.1. Taxonomy (NCBI): domain Bacteria; kingdom Bacillati; phylum Bacillota; class Bacilli; order Caryophanales; family Paenibacillaceae; genus Paenibacillus; species Paenibacillus baimaensis. Next base: position 639,896 of record NZ_JAOQIO010000084.1, read on the forward strand.
CCAGCCGTGTGTTCCGGGTCCGAGTGAGTAGCCCGACCAGGTTGCTTGCTTCCACGCGCTGTAGCCTGGTTCAGCTGACAGCTGCTTCATCCATTGCTGGACAGCTTCCATGAAGGAAGGTGCCTGCACAATACTATTGGAATCAGGCGGGGTCTGCATGGCAGCGGGTACAGGCACGGTCTGGGCAGCTAGCGGCAATGCGGCCGAAGAGAGTGAAGATGGGAGTGAAAGGCTTGTCCATAGCAGTAACGAAATGACCCATAGTTTTGCTTTATCCATAAATTCACCTGCTTTCTAGATGTCCTCGTGATATTCGACATCTCCTGTTGCTTCGCTATGCATCTATTGTACTGAATATGTGTTAATTATTTTGTTACAACCTGTATCTCAAATAAACAAAGTTTGTTACTTATTTTGCTGTCACGTAGCACAATACGTCATCTACTGTGTATGCCCACTGTTTGTAAATGAAAAAGACCGCAGTTGATGACGGATATCATGATGCGCGGCCGATACTGCCATTCGATTTCCTGTCTCCGGTTCGTATACTGCTGTTCAATATCAGACTTGTGCTCAAGCTCAGTGCTCTGGATTAAGGGCTTGTAGTAGCTGTCAATGCGGTCTATTTCCTCCTGCAGGCGGCTGCCTGCTTCTTCTGCCCATCGATGATCATATCCTCGCAGCAGCTGTTCCAGGTGCTGCTCCAGATACAGGACAGCGCGTGCCAATGTAATGGTATCCGGATTCAGAAATACGTGTGCAGGCAAACGAGGTGTTAACTGCCTGGTTAGCAGCAGCTCTTGAAAGTGTCTGCGAATTTCGCCAGTACCCAAATGAATGCCGAGTGAATGGATCTCGCTTCGCTTCATATCACAGGCCAATTCTACCTTGAAATTGACTTGCAGCCAGTTCTCATAGGCGGAGGTAGTACGTGATTTGGGTTGATCCGGTATAAACTGCTCATACAGGTGAACAAATTTACCTTTACTGCGGACAACATCAAAAAGCTGCAGCAAGCGACGGCTCCCGAAGGTGACCTCATCCTTAGGAATCCTTGCGGTGATCTGGGTGGGGACAAATCCAAAATATCGCCCAAGGATGCTGTCCGGCTGCGGCTGTGGTTGTGGCGATACGGGACTGCCAGTTGATGGTACCGCAGCAGCTGCAGATAGGGATACCCCACCAGAAGTAACATATCCGGCAACGGCCTGCGGTTGTTGATTCGCAGCTGGTTGTGCAGACTGGGTTACTGCCTTGTGCGCATCGGGATCAAAGATAAAGGTGCAAGTCATGGTCTCTGGTACAACTCCGGTTCGCTCCACAAAGCTCCAATAATAAGGGCGGAAGGTAAGCTCCTTATCGGCTGAAGGGGAAAGCTTGGCGGTGACATAAGCCGGATGCTTTTCGATAATATCGCACTTCTCGGCTTGCAGGAAACGCATAACGAACCGTTCAATCTGCTCAGGTTTCATGGAAGCACCTCCGTGTCGTGGATGATCGGTTGTCCTAAGGCATCGAGAATCATGGTGAGCGGAGCGGCATCCTGCACCTGCTGGAGGGCCTCATTACGAATAGACGAGATCGAATGTCCCAGTTCATCAATGTGACGACGAATCTCCTCATCGCTGCGGGAGGTTAATATCATTTTGGCTAGATGGGTTTCTAGCGTTTGTGTTTTGTCAAAGCGTTCCAATATCGTATCCAGCTCACCGATTACGAGCTCGAACATGTTGATTTTTTCATGAAGCAGCGACAAAATATATTGTTCTATCGTTCCTTCTGTGGCCAAATTGTAGATATGTACATCATGTGTCTGCCCAAGCCGATGCACACGCCCGATTCGCTGCTCAACCCGCATTGGATTCCATGGCAAATCAAAGTTGATCATGTTATGGCAAAACTGCAGATTGATCCCTTCACCGCCTGCTTCTGTAGCGACAAGCACCTGTGCCCGATTGCGAAACAGATCCATCATCCAATCCTTTTTGCCACGATTCATCCCACCTCTGTAAGGTACTGCAGAGAATCCGTGTTCCTTTAAATAGTGCATCAAATATTCCTGTGAAGCGCGATACTCGGTGAAAATAATGACTTTATCGTTGATCTCCTTAATGAGCTCGATAACGGCCTCTGCCTTCGTATTTGCTTTGATGCTGCGGATCAGCTCGATCAGCTCCCAAATGCGGGGCCGTGCTGGGGAATCCTCAGGTGTTTTTTTAAACATGTTCACAAGTGTAAGGAATACGGCATCACGACTGCTGCATACCTCCCTTTGAAGCGTTACCAGTGATAAAGCACTGCTGAAGTCGCCGCCTGAATCCTCAAACCGCCCTTTTACGAATGCAGTCACGCCCTCGTAAAGCGCTTGCTCCTGCGGTGACAGCTTTAATGTCAGGTTCCGGACAACTCGTTTTGTAAAATGAATATTGCCGTCACTGCGGCGATTGCGGATCATTACCTTGGACAGCTCGTGCTGAAGCTGATCTTCGTTTTTGGGAATGCGTTTATCGACTACGTAATTGCTCTGAAAGCTGCTTTGTCCGCCTAATTGACCTGGCTTTAGCAGGGTGATGAGGTTGTAGAGCTCCTTCAGATCGTTTTGCACGGGAGTTGCGGTCAGCAGCAGACAATATTTTTTGCGCAGCTCGGTAACGAACTGGTAATTGGTCGTCTTTTTGTTCTTAAGCTTGTGAGCTTCATCAATTATGAGCATGTCGTATTCGAGACCGAGTACGATGTCTCGATGCGGGTCCCGTTTGGCGGTGTCCATCGATGCGACGACAATGTCGGCCTGCTCCCACATGTAGGCTTTTTTGTGGGCAACCGCAGGGATTGCAAATTTCTGGTTCAGCTCACGAACCCATTGCAGTACGAGAGAGGCTGGTACCAGAATAAGCACTTTTTTGACGAGACCCCTGATGATATACTCTTTTAAAATGAGACCAGCTTCGATGGTTTTACCCAATCCGACCTCATCGGCAAGAATCGCACGGCCGCGCATCTCGGTCAGCACTTTTTTGGCGGTATCGATTTGATGGCTCATTGGAGTCACATTCTGAATGTGCACAAGGCATTGAAGCTCGTCAAAGCTCGAAATCAGGCTGGCCTGTTCAGCTTCATAGGCAAGCTGGTACAGTGTCCAATCATCCCATGGCCCGTTGCGCATCGCTTTCGTGTGTAGTTCTTCAAACCAGTCACGTCCAAAATGCAGCTGGACATGGTCGTTAAAGGGACGTATATATTCGTTAGGGCCGGATGGTTGCACAGGTAGTGTCTCCTTTCATGCTTCTCGTTCGGAAGAACCTTGGTAGAAGGCTAGCATTACGTAGTAGTATGGACGAAAAGAAGCACTTTCATAACTAGTTCGGATGCATTATGATAGTGGGTAGCACTAAATAAAGCTCAAGAGGAGGCAGGAATATGACTAAGCAATGGCGGTTTCTTTCATCAGGCAGGCAGCATCCTGCTTATAATATGGCAGTGGATGAAGCAATATTGACGGCTCATAGTGAAGGTAAGGTGCCGCCAACGGTACGATTCTATGGCTGGGATCCGGCTACACTGTCGATTGGTTACTTCCAACGGGCAGCTGAGGAAATCAATTTTGAGCAATTAAAGCAGGAAGGTTTGGGATTCGTTAGACGTCCGACGGGAGGGCGCGCGGTGCTGCATGATCAGGAGCTGACCTATAGTATTATTGTGGCTGAGAATTATCCGGGCATTCCACGGAGTGTGACTGAGGCCTACCGGGTTCTGAGTGAAGGGCTTGTGCTTGGCTTTCGCAAGCTGGGACTGGATGCCGAAATGGTACAGCTGGCAAGTGAAGACGATAAGCGCAAATATGAGTCGATGGGGTCAGCGGCTTGTTTTGATTCTCCATCCTGGTACGAGCTGGTTGTCGAGGGACGTAAAATCGCAGGCAGCGCGCAAACGAGGCAAAAGCAGGTGGTGCTGCAGCATGGGTCTATTTTGCTGGATATGGATGTGGATCAGCTATTTCGGGTGCTGTTATTCAGAAGCGAGCGATTGCAGGAGCGGCTGCGGCAGCAATTTGTACATAAAGCGGTAGCGATCAATGATCTGTGTCGCGATCTTGGAAGAGCTGTTGTAGCATTGCCTGAAGTGGAGGATGCTTTTCGAATCGGTTTGGCCGAAGGCTTGGGAGTTGAGCTAGTGGAAGAAGGGTTAACGGATTACGAGAGAGCATTGGCCGAGCAGCTAATGGCAGATAAATACGCTAATGAAACATGGAACCTCCGGAGATAATAGGCTTCGGAGGTTTTTTTTGTTTTTTCTAGCAAAAGCTGTTTTAAATATACAAAGTTCAGGGTAAATACAAGATTAGAAGTTATTAAAATCCTAAGCCAGTCCGATGTGCTTTCTGAAAGCTTGCTGCAGTTGACGCGTGATCGGTCCAGGCAAGCCTTGAGCAATAGGGACATTATCAATGGATATCACAGGGGTGATTTCAACGGTGGTTCCGGTTATGAAAGCTTCCTCTGCGAGCTTTAATTCATCTAATAGGAATGGAGTTTCGTGTACTTCCAGTTGAAGCTGTCGAGCCAGCTTAAGGACGACATCGCGTGTAATCCCATGCAGGATCAGGTTGTTCGCCGGATGGGTCCACAGCTCTCCATTCTTAATGAGCATGAAGTTGGAGGCGCTGCATTCCGTAATGGTTCCATTCCGATGCCAAATAACATCGTCGGCTCCACGGTCCAGTGCATCCTGCTTGGCCATTACATTGGGTAGTAAATTCAACGTCTTCAGATCACAGCGAAGCCAGCGAATATCGTCAGCAGTTACGGCGGTTATCCCTTGATCCATCTTATGTATAGGGCGCTGCATCTCCGTGGTGAACGCCATCAGGACAGGCTCGGGTTGACTCGGAAAAGGATGTGAGCGCAGGGCACTGCCTCGTGTTACTTGTATGTAGACAGTACCTTCCTGCAGATGGTTAAGTTGAATGAGCTCGATCAGCTTTTCATGAAGCTCCTTGATGCTGTATGGCAGGCAAATACGGACATCTGCTGCGCTTTTTTCCAGTCTGCGGTAATGCCCCTCGGCTTCAAACAGCTCTCCGTTATATACGCGGAATACCTCATAGATTCCATCTCCAAAGTAGTATCCGCGATCATCAGGCGATATGGCTACTTCTTCTTTTGGTACAAATTGATGCTGATATAAATACAATTGAATGCCTCCTAGCGAATGGGAACATGTGTTTGATTATCTGGGCGTAATATGGTAAATTAGAAATAACCCTTACCGCAACGGAATAACCGGAATTATCCTTATGAATAGGGTATCAAGGAGATAGGCAGAAGTCAACGAATGAAAAACCTCGATAGAAAGAGAAAAATTAAGCAAAAGCCGCCGCATCTTGTCCTAACTGCTGTATTTCGTCATCACCCTATTAGAAAAACTACATATAGTGAACTATAATGATTCATACATACTACATATTGTGTTTTAATTGTATCTAATTCCTCGGGAGGTTATTACTTTGAATAAAATCGAAAGCTCCAGACTCCACGGTTTAAGTGAAAAAATCTTTCTTGACCGCTACGCCTTGAAAAATGCGGATACGAGTATGACTCAAGTCGGTGATACCGTGCTGGTTCTGACCAAGGACGATCCCAAATTTCCAGCAAAGGAAGTTGGCGAGATCGTTAGCAGGAACGGCAGCCAGGTAAAGGTGAAGCTCCGTAATGGAGAACTGGTCGATTCGACTGTAGAAAAGCTTACCTTAACTATTGAGAAAACGCCGGAGCAAATGTGGGACCGTCTCGCATCGGCAATGGCTTCTGTAGAAGCAACTCCCGAAAAAAAGACAGAGTGGACAGAGAAATTCAGAGCTTTATTGGACGATTGGAAGCTAGTTCCCGGTGGACGTATTGCTGCCGGCGCTGATGCCAGTGATGAGCTTACCTTGTTTAATTGCTATGTCATACCTTCTCCCCATGACAGCCGGGGTGGTATTATGGCTACGTTATCGGAGATGACTGAAATCATGGCACGAGGCGGGGGTGTCGGAATTAATTTGTCGTCATTGCGTCCACGGCGTGCGATCGTCAAAGGTGTCAACGGATCATCGAGCGGAGCCGTCTCTTGGGGAGGATTATTTAGTTATGCTACGGGTCTCATCGAGCAGGGAGGCAGTCGTAGAGGGGCTTTAATGCTGATGATGAATGATTGGCATCCGGATGTAGTCGATTTTATTACGGTGAAACAGACGATGGGGCAGATTACGAACGCCAATCTATCCGTATGCGTCAGCAACGGTTTTATGAAGGCCGTAAAGGAGGATCTGGATTGGCAGTTGGTTTACCCGGATACGAATGACCCTGATTACGATACCGTCTGGAATGGCGATCTGGATAAATGGAAAAAGCTCGGTAAGCAGGTTCATGTGCAGCGTACGGTCAAAGCGCGTGAAATATGGCACACTATCATGGAATCCGCCTGGAAGTCGGCAGAGCCAGGTGTTGTTTTCATGGAATATTACAACCAGATGTCGAACAGCTGGTATTTTAATCCGATCATTTGTACAAATCCATGCGGTGAGCAAGGGCTGCCAGCCTGGGGTGTATGCAATCTGTCAGCAATCAACCTTTCCAAGTTTTATGATGAGCAGAAGCAGGATGTCGATTGGGCTGACCTGGGTAGAGTCGTGCGTCATTCCACACGATTCCTCGACAATGTCATCGATAAGACCCCTTATCACTTCGAAGAAAATCGAATTAATCAGCAGGGAGAACGTCGTGTAGGTTTGGGTACGATGGGTTTGGCTGAATTGATGATCAAGCTGCAAATTCGTTATGGAAGCCCGGAATCATTGCTGTTTCTGGATCAGCTGTACGGTTTTATGGCCAAGGAAGCCTATTTGGCTTCAGCCGATATTGCTGCGGAAAAGGGAAGCTTCGAGCGCTTCGAGGCCGAGCCCTTTCTGCAAAGCGGGTTCATGAAGACGATGACGAGCGTTTATCCCGAGGTGGGAGCGGCGATTCAACAAAAAGGTATGCGCAATGTGACCGTAATTACGCAGGCCCCAACAGGAAGTACAGGTACAATGGTTGGCACTTCGACCGGAATCGAGCCCTATTTTGCATTCGAATACTACAGGCAAAGCCGGCTTGGCTTTGACAAGCAATTGGTACCGATAGCACAGGATTGGAAAGATGCGCATGCTGAAGAGGATCTTCCGGATTATTTTGTAACCTCCATGGATTTGTCAGCTGAAGATCATATCAGGGTCCAGGCCGCGATACAGAAGTGGGTGGACAGCTCGATTTCCAAAACAGCAAATTGTCCGGCGGACTTTACGCTAGAGGAAACGAAACGACTTTATGAGCTGGCCTTTGATTTGGGCTGCAAGGGTGTAACGATATATCGTGATGGAAGTCGTGACGTACAGGTGCTTTCAACAGATAAGAAAGAAGAGAGCAAGGGGGCGCAAGGAGAGAAGGAAGCGGTTGTGCAGGGAGAACAAGCAAATGCAGAACAAGCGCAGTCAGATAAAGTTCAACCAGAACCAACAAGACAGCAAGAGAAAGACAAAGCGGCGGCTGGAGGTTCTATCGAGGTTGAGAAGTCCCAAGTGGCATACGCACCAACCACGACCAGTGGG